>NZ_VYTZ01000004.1:0-659004 GCF_008728085.1 Microbispora cellulosiformans
ACTACAACAACTTCGGTGAAGAGATCAAGCAGTGGACCAACCTCAACGGGCTGAGCCAGACCCCCGCCTTCACCGACCACCCGCAGTCCAGCTGGACCCGCACCCGCTACGGCAACACCGGCACCCAGGCCACCGTCGAGGGCATCAGCATCTCCGGCGTCGGCCACCAGCTCCCCATGAGCGGCCAGCTCGCCTACGCCATCTCCTTCCTCGGCCTCGACGCGCCGAGCACCTCCCCGTCGGCCACTCCGACCGTCACCCCGACTGTGACGCCCACCGTGACGCCGTCGTCGACTCCGACCTCCGGTGGAGGCAGTGGAGCGATCAAGGGTGTGGCCTCCGGCCGCTGCGTGGACGTGACCGGCGCCAGCCAGAACGACGGCACCCAGGTGCAGCTGTGGGACTGCAACGGCCAGGCCAACCAGACCTGGACGTCCACCTCGGCCGGTGAGATCCGGGTCTACAGCGGCAAGTGCCTCGACGCCGGCGGCACCGGCAACGG
The DNA here is from genome assembly GCF_008728085.1 of Microbispora cellulosiformans. Lineage (NCBI taxonomy): Bacteria > Bacillati > Actinomycetota > Actinomycetes > Streptosporangiales > Streptosporangiaceae > Microbispora > Microbispora cellulosiformans. The sequence continues at coordinate 503 of NZ_VYTZ01000004.1, forward strand.
CGCCAAGATCCAGATCTACTCCTGCCACGGCGGCACCAACCAGAAGTGGCGGGTCAACTCCGACGGCAGCATCCAGGGCGTCCAGTCCGGGTTGTGCCTCGACGCCGCCGGAGCCAGCACCGGCAACGGCACCAAGCTCCAGCTCTACAGCTGCCACGGCGGCACCAACCAGAAGTGGACCTGGACCCGATAACCCGGACGAACCCCCTCACACGAACCCCCCGGAAAGAGCAGAACGATGAGACGACATCTCAGGAAACTCGCCGGCACCGCCGTGGCGGCGCTGATCACGGCGGTGGTCACGGCGCTGTCCATGCTCGTGGGACCGGTGCCGGGAGCGTCGGCCGCGACGCTGACGGAGGTGACGAACTTCGGCTCCAACCCCGGCAACATCCGGATGTTCCTGTACGTCCCCAACAACGTCGCGGCCCGGCCGGGAGTCCTGGTGGCGATGCACGGCTGCAACGGCTGGGCGCAGGGCTTCTACCAGGGCACCGAGTTCGCCTCGCTGGCCGACCGGTACGGATTCATCGTCATCTATCCACAGGCGAACAAGAGCGCCAACGGCATGTCGAACTGCTTCGACGTGTGGTCGAACGAGTCCCTGCGCCACGGCGGCGGCAGTGACCCGGGCTCGATCGTGTCGATGGTGAACTACGTCCAGCAGCGCTACAACAGCGATCCGGAGCGGGTGTTCGCCACCGGCTTCTCCTCCGGCGCGATGGAGACGAACAACCTGCTCGCCACCTACCCGGACGTGTTCAAGGCCGGCGCGCCGTTCTCGGGCGTCCCCTACGGCTGCCTCGGCCCGGCCGGGTGCGGCGACAAGACGCCGCAGCAGTGGGGCGACCTGGCCCGCAACGCCTACCCGGGGTACACCGGACCCCGGCCGCGGGTGCAGGCGTGGCACGGCACCAACGACTCGGTGCTGAACTACACCATGCTGCAGGAGGAGGTCGACCAGTGGACGAACGTGTGGGGCATCAGCCAGACGCCCACCTCCACCGGCTCCCCGCAGTCCGGCTGGACCCGGCGGACCTTCGGCTCGGGTCAGGTCGAGGCGTACACCATCTCCGGGGCCGGTCACGACCTGCCGCACCAGGGGATGGGGATCTACGCGATCCGGTTCTTCGGCCTCGACGCGCCGAGCACCTCCCCGTCGGCCACTCCGACCGTGACGCCCACTGTGACGCCGACCGTCACGCCTACTGTGACGCCGTCGTCGACTCCGACCTCCGGTGGAGGCAGCGGGGCGATCAAGGGTGTGGCCTCCGGCCGCTGCGTGGACGTGACCGGCGCCAGCCAGAACGACGGCACCCAGGTGCAGCTGTGGGACTGCAACGGCCAGGCCAACCAGACCTGGACGTCCACCTCGGCCGGTGAGATCCGGGTCTACAGCGGCAAGTGCCTCGACGCCGGCGGCACCGGCAACGGCGCCAAGATCCAGATCTACTCCTGCCACGGCGGCACCAACCAGAAGTGGCGGGTCAACTCCGACGGCAGCATCCAGGGCGTCCAGTCCGGGTTGTGCCTCGACGCAGCCGGAGCCGGCACCGGCAACGGCACCAAGCTCCAGCTCTACAGCTGCCACGGCGGCACCAACCAGAAGTGGACCTGGAGCAGATGACGAAGAACGCTCTCGTGCATGACGTCGGACCCGTTGGGTAGACGCACGTCGAGAGTGCGCTGCGGGGTCGTGCGAGACCGGGGTGGTTGGTCACCCCCCGATCTCGTGCGGCCCCGCGCATGGGTTTCGCGGGGGTTCACCGAGGGGGCCGAAGGTCCCACGATCACGGGACTTCGGAGTGATCGGAGGGTGCCGTACGGCTCTGCTCCGCGCAGGTGGTGTCGCGATGTGCTTGGAGTGCACAAAGAAGCGACCACCGCAGCGAAAGGGGCCGGTCATGGCCATCACCGAAGGGCGGCACCAGAGGACCCCCCTCTTTCCCGCCACTCCCCCCGCTTTCCAGATGACCGGCCCGACGACCGGCCCTGCGACCGGAACGGACCCGGCGAGATATGTCTGGGCCGCCGCCCGCATCGCCGTCGGCTGGGTTTTCCTGTGGGCCTTCCTCGACAAGCTGTTCGGCTGGGGCTTCGCCACCACCGCCGCCAAGGCCTGGGTCAACGGCGGCAGCCCTACCACCGGCTTCCTGAAGGGCACCGCCGACCACACCTTCGGCGGCCTGTTCGGCGCCCTGGCCGGCCAGGGCTGGGTCGACTGGCTGTTCATGACCGGCCTGCTCGGCGTCGGCGCCGCCCTCGTCCTCGGCGTGGGCATGCGGATCGCCGCCGTCGCCGGCGGGCTGCTGCTGGTCCTGATGTGGGCCGCCGAGCTGCCGCTGACCACCAACCCCTTCATGGACGAGCACATCGTCTACGCCCTCGTCCTCGCGGGCCTGGCGCTGACCCGGGCCGGCGAGACGTTCGGCCTCGGCGGATGGTGGGCCGCCACCCCGCTCGTGCGCCGCTTCCCGATCCTCAGGTGAGACTCTCCGGCTCCAGTGCCCACTCCCCGCCCCCTGGGAGTGGGCATTGGCCTGTCCGCGATGCGACACTGCCCCCTATGACCGACCACGAGCTGTCCCGGTCGCTGATTCCGAGCATGCGACTGGACGACCTGCTGGCCGAGTTGCAGGCACGCCTCGAAGCGGTGCTGGCCACCCGCGACCGCGTCCACGCGCTGCTGGAGGCGGTGGTCTCCATCGGCAGCGACCTGGATTTGGAAGTCGTGCTGCGCCGCATCGTGGCGACCGCAGCCACCCTGGTGGACGCGACCTACGGTGCGATGGGCGTGATCGGCGAGGACAACACGCTGGTCCAGTTCGTCCCCGTCGGGCTGAGCGAGGAGGAGATCGCCCGGATCGAGCACTGGCCGCACGGCCTCGGCCTGCTCGGCCTGCTGATCAAGCAGCCGCGGACGCTGCGCCTCGCCGACATCTCCCAGCACCCCGAGTCGTACGGCTTCCCACCCGGCCATCCGCCGATGGGCGGCTTCCTCGGGGTGCCGATCCGGGTCCGCGACGAGGTGTTCGGCAACCTCTACCTGACCGAGAAGCGCGGCGGCGGGCAGTTCGACGAGGACGACGAGGCGATCGTGGTCGCCCTGGCCACCGCCGCCGGAGTCGCCATCGAGAACGCCCGCCTGTACGAGGAGAGCCGCCGCCGGGAGACCTGGCTGCACGCGTCCGCCGAGATCACCACCCGCCTGCTCTCCGGCGCCGAACCGCAGGAGGTGCTCACCCTCATCGCGCACCGGGCCCACCAGATGAGCGCCGCCGACGGCGTCGCGATCCTGCTGCCGCGCGCCGGCAGCGACGCGCTGCACCTGGCGCTGGAGCGCACCGGCTCAGCGGACCCGGCCGATCCCGGCGACTCGCACGACCCCGCCGACCCCGCGGATCAGGAGCGGACGGGCCCGGACGGCTCCGCGTACGACGGCCAGGTGCCGATCCAGGGCTCGCTGGCCGGGCGGGCCTTCCTCAGCGGTGAGCCGCTGATGCTCGACGACGACGACGGCGAGGACGAGGAGACGTTCGCCTGGGCGATCAGCGCTCCCGCGGGGCCGGTGGCGGCGGTGCCGCTCGGCGCGCCCGGCGCGGTCCGCGGCGTACTGGCCCTGGTGAAGCGTGCCGGGCGGATGCCCTTCAGCCGGTCGGAGCTGCGCATGCTGCACGCCTTCGCCGGGCAGGCGGCGGTGGCGCTGGAGCTCGCCGACACCCGCAGGGACGCCGAGCGGCTCGGCCTGCTCGAAGACCGCGACCGCATCGCCAAGGACCTGCACGACGTGGTCATCCAGCGGCTGTTCGCCGTCGCGATGACCTTGATGAGCACGGTGCGGCTGGTCGAACGCCCCGAGGCGTCCTCCCGCCTCCAGACCGCGATCGACGAGCTGGACACCACCATCCGGCAGATCCGCTCGACCATCTTCGCCCTGCAGACGCCGCGCGAGGACAGCTCTCCCAGCCTGCGGGCCCAGGTGGTGGACCTGGTCGAGAGCGCCCGGGGACACCTGGGCTTCATGCCGGGCCTGAGCCTGGAGGGCCATCTGGACAGCCGGGTGCCCCCGCAGGCGGCCGAGCACCTGCTCGCCGTGCTGCGCGAGGCCCTGTCGAACATCGTCCGCCACGCCAGGGCCTCGCGGGCCGACGTCACCCTCGACGCCGCCCGCGACCGGCTGACGCTCGTGGTCGAGGACAACGGCGTCGGCGTCCCCGCCGAGGGCCGCCGCAGCGGCCTGCGCAACCTCGCCGACCGCGCCGAACGGCTCGGCGGGGCCTTCGCCCTCACCTCGCCCCCCGGCGGCGGCACCCGCCTGGAGTGGACCATCCCCCTCCGCGAATGACCGCCGCCGCGCGGCGGCTAGTCGTGTTCGGCCTTGAGGCGGGCGGCCAGGGCGGCGGCCTGGGTGCGGCGCTGCATGTCGAGCTTGCCGAGCAGGTTCGACACGTAGTTCTTGACCGTCTTCTCGGCCAGGAACATCCGCTCGCCGATCTGCCGGTTGGTCAGGCCCTCACCGATCAGTTCCAGGATCTGGCGCTCCTGGTCGGACAGGGCGGCCAGCGGATCCTTCCTGGTGGCCTGGTCGCGCAGCCGGTGCAGCATCGCGGCGGTGGTCTGCGGGTCGAGCAGCGACTGCCCGGCGGCCACCGTCCGCACCGCGCCGACCAGGTCGGAGCCGTGGATCTGCTTGAGCACGTAGCCGGCCGCGCCGGCCATCACCGCGTTGAACAGCGCCTCGTCGTCGGCGAAGGAGGTCAGCATCAGGCAGGCGAGGCCGGGCACCTTCGAGCGGACCTCCCGGCAGACGTCCACGCCGTTGCCGTCGGGCAGGCGCACGTCCAGCACCGCGACGTCGGGCCGCAGGGCCGGGATACGGGCCACGGCCGACTCCGCCGTCCCCGCCTCGCCGATTACCTCGATGTCGTCCTCGGCATCCAGCAGCGCGGCCACGCCTCGCCGTACGACTTCGTGGTCGTCCACCAGGAACACGCGAATCATGACTCATACGCTAAGCCCTCACAGCCCGATTGGCCGAGTAGGGGCCCGGCTCGTCAGGCCCTGGGCGGTGACGGCCGCCCGTCCGCACGCCTGCTGTGGAGGGCGCACACCGTGCGCGCCGCCGGCCGCCGGGGCACGGCACGGCCCTGATCTGCGGCTTGACGGAAGGCGGCGGTTCGTACCGTGGACACCGAAGCCTCGTCTCCGGGATAGTCAGCCCTGCCGAGCACACATAACGTGCAGATACGGCCGCTTCCACCAGCCGGGTGACTTCCCGTCGGGAGGGTCCCGGCGGGGTGGCCGCGGAGGTGGGCGAGGGGAAGCTCCTCGCGCACACCGACCAGTGACGACGCCCAGACACTCCGGCCGCGGGTCGGCTCCGTGAGGAGTCCGCCGGCCGGTGGCCGAGGAGCAGGACGCCACGATGGACGCACAACTCATGAACCCTGCCTACGTCGCCGGGGCCGCGGCGCCCACGGCTGTGTACACCAGTCCGGTGCCCCACACGCCGCAGGCGGTCGCCGCCGTACGGCACCGGGCGCGCGCCCCGCTCACGACATGGGGACTGTCGGAGGATGCCGTGGAGGAGGCCCTGCTCGTGGTCTCCGAGCTGGTCACGAACGCCGTGCTCCACGCTCTTCCCCCGACCGAGCTGCGACTCTGCCTGCTGGAGGACCTCGTACGGATCGAGGTCGCGGACTCGGGGACGGCACCCGTGCGGCCCGGCGGCACTTTCGCGCCGGTGTACTGCGGACGCGGCGACGCCGTCGTCGGAGCGCTCGCGGTCAGGTACGGCGCCGACATCCGGCCGAAGTCCGTCATTCACTGGGTGGAGCTGCGGGCACAGCCCTCGGGCCGGCTTCAGTGCCGCAGGGTCCGCGAGGGAGACTCCCCGAATCGCTGCCGATAGGCCAGGGAGAACCGGCCAAGATGGGTGAATCCCCAACGGTACGCAACATCGGTGACCGTGGCGGTCTCCGGACCGCGAACCGCGAGTTCGGCATGGGCCCGTTCGAGGCGGACCTCTCGCAGGTAGCCCATGGGCGTCTTCTCCAGGTGACGCCGGAACCCCTCCTGCAACGCCCGCGCGCTCACCCCCACGGCCTCGGCGACGTCCTCCACGGTGAGCGGTTCGTCCGCGTGCTCCTCGATCAGGCTCACGGCCCGCCTCACCGTGGGCGGCGCCACCCTCCGCCACCCGCCGGACAACGCGTCGCTGTAGTTGCTCGGCTGGGTCAGCAGCAGCTGCGTCATCAGCAGTCCCTCCAGCTGCCTGACGGCGAGAGGCTGCTCCAGCATGCCGCCGCCGGCCTCGGCCTCGTTGCGGAGGAGCTCGACCAGCGATCGCCAGGAACGGGCCGGGGGCCGCGTCAGATCCATCCCCAGGGAGAATGTGAGCGGCCGATCCGGCCGCCGCCCGAGCAGCCTGCCCAGGTGGGCCTCCATCGCCGGACGGCCGAACCTGGCGATCAACTGCCTGCCCTCGGCCCATCGTATGGACGTGGGCCGCGTCAGCGACTGCACGGAAGCGACTTCGGGGGTACATTCGATCAGCTCCCGGCCCTGGGACACCTCCACGTGGCCGGCAAGCGGCATCCCGACAAGGAGATGGCTGTCCTGCACCTCGGGTGTGACCAGCACCTCCGGCCCGTAGCCGAAGCTGAAGAGGCCGACGCTCTCCAGCTGGAACCCGTTCAGCCAGGCGTCGACATGGGCGCCGGTGTTCGCGACGCGCACCTGGTGTGCGCCAAGCACCTCTCCGATCCTGACCCGGGCCTCCTCCAGGTCATGTGTGCGGAGCCGCGGACGCGCGGCGAGCGCCGGCGGCTGACCGGGCGTGCCCCCAGCCCCTCTGCGGTCACACGATCCGGGCGAGGCGCGTTCTGTGTGGACCGACACGAACTCAGCCTACGTTCCCCCTGGTAGAAGGGACAATTCACGCTCCGGCGGCCACCTGCGGCGGTACGGGCCGAGGCCGGGACGCGGGAGATCGGCCTTGGTGGAGTCCGGGAGGGAACGGGGGGTTCGTAATGTGGACGTCATGCCTCGTCTTCGGGATAGCACACATTGAGCAACCCACATAACGTGGGGATATGCACGCTCTCACCAGCTGGACGCCTCCTCGCCGGGAGGGTCACGGCGGGGCTCTCCGGACGGGTCCCGCGCTGGTGATCAGGGAGCACAAGACGATGAACGTACAGATCATGGATCGTGCCGATATCTCCACGGCCGCGACGGCCGTCTACACATATCCGGTGTCCCACTCCTTCCAGGCGGTCGGCGGGGCGCGCCGCCGGGCACGCGACGTGCTGGCCGAGTGGGGCCTGTCCCGGGACACCACTGAGGACGCCATACTCGTGATCTCGGAACTGGTCACGAACGCGGTGCTCCACGCCCTGCCACCGGCCGAGCTGCGGCTGTTCCTCCACGGAGACGTCGTACGCGTCGAGGTCGGCGACTCGGGAGCAGCCCCCGTGTGGCCGGGCAGCGCGCCCGCGTCGGACGAGCGGGGACGCGGCGCCGACGTCGTCGAGGCGCTGGCGCTCAGTCACGGCGCCGACGTCCGCTCCGACTCCGCGACCTACTGGGCGGAACTGCCCGCCTGCTGACCGGCTCGGGCCCGCATCAGCCCGGGACCGGGCCGTGATCAGCGACGCAGGGTGTCGGAGGGCGACTCCCCGAACCGCTGCCGATAGGCCAGGGAGAACCGGCCGAGATGGGCGAACCCCCACCTGTAGGCGACGTCGGTGACGGTCGCGGCGACCGGATCGGTGACCGCGAGCTCGGCCCGCGCCCGGTCGAGGCGCACCTCGCGCAGGTAACCCATGGGCGTCTTCTCCAGGTGCCGCCGGAACCCCTCCTGCAACGCCCGCGCGCTCACCCCCACGGCCTCGGCGATGTCCTCCACGGTGAGCGGTTCGTCCGCGTGTTCCTCGATCAGGCTCACGGCCCGCCTCACCGTGGGCGGCGCCACCCTCCGCTGCCCGTCGCACAACGCGTCGCTGTAGTTGCTCGGCTGGGCGATGAGAAGCTGCGTCATCAGCAGCCCCTCCAGCTGCCTGACGACGAGCGGCTGCTCCAGCATGCCGCCGCCGGTCTCGGCCTCGTTGCGGAGGAGTTCGGCGACCGACCGCCAGGAACGGGCGGGGGGCCGCGTCAGGTCCATGCCCAGTGAGAACGCGAGCGGCCGGTCCGGCCGCCGCCCGAGCAGCCTGCCGAGCTGGTTTTCGAGCGCTCCGCGGTCGAACCGGGTGAACAGCCCGCAGTGCCCGGCCGACCACCGCACCGACATGGGCCTGGTCAGCGACAGCACGGAGGCGAGCTCGGGGGTCGACGTGATCCGCTCGGACCCGTGGGACACCTCGGCGACACCGGCGAGCGGCAACGAGACGAGGAGGTGCCTGTCGATCATCTGAGGAATGATCGACACCGCCGCACCGTAGCCGAGACAGTACAGACCGATGCCGTCGAACTCGATGCCCGTCATGCAGGCGTCGATGTGAGCGCCGGGCTCCACGGGACGCAGCTTGTAGCGGCCGAGGAGCTCGCCGACTCTGGCCTGGGCCTCGTCGACGTCCTGGGTGCACACCCGCGGATGCGCGGCGAATGGTAATGACCGATCGGACATCTCCGCCTCCCCCAGCGGTCGCGCGATCCGGAATGCGCGGACGTGGCACGTCCCCCGGCCGGACAGTTCATCTCAGCCTACGTTCGTCCTGGTCAGGTCGGGTACGCCCTACCCAGGCCGGGGTCAGGTCAGCGCCGGAGGGTCTCGGAGGGCGACTCCCCGAACCGCTGCCGGTAGGTCAGGGAGAACCGGCCGAGATGGGCGAACCCCCACCGGAAGGCGACGTCGGTCACGGTCGCGGCGACCGGATCGGTGACCGCGAGCTCCGCACGCGCCCGTTCCAGGCGGACCTCCCGCAGGAAACCCATGGGCGTCTTCTCCACATGGCGCCGGAACCCCTCCTGCAACGCCCGCACACTCACCCCCACGGCCTCGGCGATGTCCTCCACCGTCAACGGCTCGGCCGCGTGCTCCTCGATCAGCCGCACGGCCCGCTGCACCGTGGGCGGCGCCACCCGCGGCTGGTTTCCCCGCAGCGCCTCGCTGTAGTTGCTCGGCTGGGCCATCAGAAGCTGCGTCATCAACAGCCCCTCCAACTGCCTGACGACCAGCGGCTGCTCCAGCATGCCCCCACCGGCCTCGGCCTCGACACGGAGAAGCTCCACCACCGACCGCCAGGACCGAGCGGGCGGCCGCGTCAGATCCATCCCCAGCGAGAACGTGAGCGGCCGATCCGGCCGCCTCCCCAACAGCCTGCCGAGGTGAGCCTCGAGCGCCCCGCGATCGAAGTGCACGATGTACTGCCTGTTCCCGGCCAACCACCGCATGGACCTGGGGTGAGTCGACATCACGGCGGCGAGCTCGGGCGAGGATCGGATCGACTCCCGGCCATGGCGCACCTCGGCCGCTCCGACAGACGGGATCTCGACGAAGAGGGAGTCCTCCGCGATCGACGGCGTGATCGACACCTCCGCTCCGTAGCCGAGGACGTACAGTCCGAAGTAGTCGAACCGGACCCCGTGCAATCGGACGTCGAGCCGGGCGCCGGCCCCCACGGGTCGCAGCTCGTGCGCACCGATGGCCTCCCCGATCCGCACCCGGGCCTCGTCGGCGTCGTGCGTGTGCAGCCGCCAATGCGTGGCAAGCGGCATCAGCTGATCGGGCATGTCCGCCTCCCCCCAGCGATCGCGTGGCCTCAGGGGCGACCCGTCCCCCCGGGCGGACCTTCTGTCTCAGCCTACGTTCGTCCTGGTGAGGCGCGTACGCCCCATCCCGGAGACGCCTGTCGTACCCCTGCGGCGCACCCCTGCGGCCGTGCGGTTCAGCGGCGGGCGGCCGCGTCCACCGGGGAGTCCACCTGAGAGTCCGCCGGGGTGTCTTCCGGGGCGTCCGCGGGGGTGTCCACGGTCGCGACGGGCGCGGTCGACCCGCGCACCACGAGTTCGGTGGCGAGCTCGACGTGGTGCGACTCGATCCGTTCCCCCGCCGCCAGGCGCAGCGCCGTACGCACCGCGACGGCGCCCATCTCCCGCAGCGGCTGGCGTACGGTCGTGAGGGGCGGCGAGGCCATCCGGGCGATCTGGGTGTCGTCGAAACCCACGACGCTGACGTCCTCCGGCACCCGCAGCCCGCGCGCCCTGGCGGCCTCCAGCACCCCGAACGCGATCTCGTCGCACCCGGCGAAGATCGCCGTGGGTGGCTCGGGGAGATCGAACAGGGCCGCGCCGCCCTCGATCCCGTCCTGGTAGTGGAAGTGCGCCGTCCGCACATACCCGGCGGGTACGGAGACGCCCGCCGCCTCCATCGCGGCCCGGTAACCGTGCAGTCTGGCCTGGGTGCAGGCCGCGGTGGCCGGGCCGCCGAGGTGGGCGACGCGCCGGTGGCCCAGCCCGAGCAGGTGCTGCGTGGCGGCCAGGCCTCCGGCGAAGTTCGTGGAGCCGACGCTGGTCACCCGGGTCCTCGGCAGGTTCAGCGGATCGATCACCACAAGGGGCAGCCGCGCCCGGGACAGGGCGCCGAGCTGCCCCCCGGTCAGCTCGCCGGTGACGGCCACCAGCGCCCGCCGCCCGGCCGCGACCAGCCCGCGGGCCCATCCCCCCGTGCGGTCGGCGGAGCGCCGGATGCTCACCACGATCGACGCGTCGAGCTCGGCCCCGGCCTCCACCGCGCCCTGGACGATCTCGGTCGAGTACGGGTTGAGGTCGTCGTCGAACTCCACCTCGACCGTGTCGGAGGCGGCCGGCTCGCCCCGGCGCTGCGGCGGCGCGACGTAGTCGTGCTGCGCGAGCAGCGACAGCACCAGGGAACGCGTCGCCGGGGCGACGTCGCTGCGGCCGTTCAGCACCTTCGACACGGTCGCGACCGAGACCCCCGCCGAGGCCGCGACCGTCGCCAGCGTGGCCCGTCTACGACTGGCCGCCATCTGATCCTCCCTGTCGCGTGGCGCCGGCCCCCGGCGCCGGGGTCACTCCCACAGGGGTCACTTCCACGGGGGTGACGAGCCGGCGGCCACGGCCGACGTGGCGGAGCGGGCCGGTCAGCCGCACACGGCCCCGGCAGGGCAGGTCCGACGCCGACGTGCCGACGAGGACGTCGAGATCCCCGGGCTCGACCACCCGCCGCAGGTCGCGTCCGGTGAAGGCGGTGCGGTCGGTGTGGACGGTGAAGGTCGCCCGCGCGCTCTCGCCGGGCTCCAGCCGGACCCTGGCGAAGCCGGTGAGCTGCCGCACCGGCCGGGTGACCTGGGCGAGCAGGTCGTGCAGGTAGAGCTGGACGACCTCCTCGCCCGCGCGCGGGCCGGTGTTGCGCACGCGCACCGACACGGTGAACTCGCCGTCCGTGGGCACCTCGGTCGCGCTGATCTCCAGCTCGCCGATCTCGAAGGTGGTGTAGGAGGCGCCGTAGCCGAACGGGAACAGCGGGCTCGGGTCGAGGTTGCTGATGCCGTGGCTGTCGGCGCCGAGCGGCGGCTGGAGGTAGGTCCCGGGCTGGCCGCCGTGGCTGCGGGGGATCTGCACCGGCAGCTTCCCGCACGGCTGCACCCGGCCGGACAGGACGCCCGCGATCGCCGCCCCGCCCTCCTGCCCGGGCATGAACGCCTGCACGAGCGCGGCGGCGTTGTCGTGCACGTCCCCCAGCGCGTACGGCCGGCCCGAGACGACCACCACGACGACCGGCGTGCCGGTAGCGGCCAGCTCGGTCAACAGGTCCTCCTGGACCCCGGGCAGCCGCAGGTCCTCGGCGTCGCACCCCTCGCCCGAGGTGCCCTGCCCGAACATCCCGGCGAGGTCGCCGACGACGGCCACGCACAGGTCCGACTCGCGGGCCGCCCGCGTCGCGTCCGCGAAGCCGGAGCGGTCCGCGTCCCGCCAGTCGCAGCCCCGCTCGTGGACGATCTCGACGTCCGGCAGCTCGGCCCGCAACGCGTCGAGCAGGTCGCGTGCCTCCACGCCGAGCCCGAGCCGGGGGTAGCGGGGCAGCACGTGGTTGGGGAAGGAGTAGCAGCCCATGAACGTGCGCGGGTCGTCGGCGCAGGGCCCGACCACCGCCACCCGGCGCAGCTCGGGGCGCCCCTCGCCGAGCAGCGGCAGCGCGGCGCCCGCGTCGAGCAGGACGACGGACCGCTCGGCCAGCTCCCTGGCCAGCTCCCGGTTGCCGGCCGAGTCCAGGTCCACCGTCTCCGACTCGGCCACCGACTTCTCCGGAGTCCAGTCGGGGTCGAGTAGGCCGAGCTCGATCTTCTGGGTGAGCAGCCGGCGCGCGGCCCGGTCGATCAGGGCCTCGGGCAGCTCGCCCCGCCGCACCCGGTCGGCCAGGTGCTGGCCGAAGCCGAGCGTGTCGGGCAGCTCGACGTCGATCCCGGCGCTCAGCGCCTGCACGCCCGCGTCCTCGGCGTCCGCCGCGACCTGGTGCATCGTGGCCAGGAACGCGACCGCCCAGTAGTCCGACACGACGGTCCCGGTGAAGCCCCACTCCTCGCGCAGCACCTCGGTCAGCAGCCACGGGTCGGCGACGGAGGGAACGCCGTCCAGGTCGCAGTAGGAGTTCATGACCGAGCGCGCGCCGCCCTCCGCGATCGCGGTCTCGAACGTCGGCAGGATCATGTCCATCAGCTCGCGCCGGCCCATCGGCACGGGACCGTGGTTGCGGGCCGCCCGGGACGCGGAGTATCCGGCGAAGTGCTTGAGCGTGGCGATGACCCCCGCCTTCTCCAGGCCGCGCACGTACGCCGAGCCGAGCATCGCGACGAGGTACGGGTCCTCGCCCAGGGTCTCCTCGACCCGCCCCCAGCGGTAGTCGCGCACCACGTCGAGCACGGGCGACAGGCCCTGGTGGACGCCCACGGCGCGCATGTCCCGCCCGATGGCCGAGGCCATCCGCTCGACCAGGCCGGGGTCGAACGTCGCGCCCCAGGCGATGGCGGTCGGGTAGACCGTCGCGCCGTAGGTGGTGAAACCGGTCAGGCACTCCTCGTGCACCAGCGCCGGAATGCCCAGCCGGGAGTGCTTCACCACCTCGTGCTGCAGCCGCACCACCTCCGCGGCGCCCTCCGCCGCGGTCACCGGGGTGCTGCCGAACACCCGCGTCAGATGGCCGAGCCCGTGGCGCACCGACTCCTCGAACGGCACCGTCCCCGCGGCCGCGAACACGTCCTGCATGGGCGCCACGTTGTGCGTGCCGGTGTCGTCCTCCGGCTGGGCGACCTGCTCGTCCTGCATGTCGTTGCCGATCCACCGGCTGCCGAGCTGCCCGATCTTCTCCTCAAGGGTCATCTCCTCGAGGAGGGCCTCCACCCGGTCGGCCACGGGAAGCGCGGGGTCCTGCCACGGCCGGAGGATCCGGTCCGTCGCGGGGGTCCGGTCGAGCGCCGTCATCTGCTCTCCTCAAGAAAGAGTTTCGAAACATTTCGAGGCCTGGCCGCGGAATCTGTTGAAACACGGATGTTTCACGAGATCACCAGCTAGACGCCCATGCGAAAGTACTCTACACACGGCTAACCCGCCTGTGCCGAGGGTGTGAGAGGAGCCTTGACACGTTGGTAACGCCTATCTAAATTGGCGTGCCACGCGGCTTGTGTCGAAATGTTTCGACGGCCTGACTTCAAGGAGGAGTGGGGCGGAGGCGCCCACGGTGCTGATCACGATGTTGATCCAGTTCGCCGGCCACCGCATCCGATGTTCGGCGAGCCGCGCTCAGCCTCGGCATGCGACGTACGGAGAACAGCGTGGAGTCCAGGTCTACATCTCGCCGTGCTTTCCTTTCCCTTTCGATGGGCCTTCCCCTGGGCGCCGCGCTGGCGGCCTGTGGCACGTCCGGCCCGGCCCCGAGCGGCGGTGCCGCGAGCGGCGCCGCCGCGGGCGGAAACGGGGGCGGGGCCAAGGCCAGCTACTGGTTCCTCTCGGGCCCGCCCGGTGAGGCGCCGCGGACCGCGGCCGTGAAGCGGTTCAACCAGGCCAACCCCAACGGCCAGATCGATTTCAACGTCATCCAGAACGACGCGTACAAGACGAAGATCAAGACCGCGATCGGCGCGGGCCAGGCGCCCACCATCATCTGGGGCTGGGGCGGCGGCGGTCTGCGCAGCTACGTGCAGGCCGGCCAGGTCGAGGACCTCACCTCGTGGTTCGGTGAGAACGCCGCCGTGAAGGACCGGCTGTTCCCCGGCGCCTTCGGCGCCGCGACGATCGACGGCAAGATCTACGCGATGCCGTGCGAGACGGTGCAGCCGATCGTCCTGTTCTACAACAAGAAGGTCTTCGAGAAGGTCGGGGTGCAGCCGCCGCAGTCGTACGGCGACATCCTGGACCTGGTGAAGAAGTTCAACGCCCAGGGCATCGCGCCGTTCTCGCTGGGCGGCCAGTCCCGCTGGACGAACATGATGTGGCTGGAGTTCCTCTTCGACCGCACCGGCGGCTCCGAGGTGTTCCAGGCCGTCTTCGACGGCGAGAAGGACGCCTGGAACAACCCCGCGTCCATCGAGGCCCTGACCAAGATGCAGGAGCTCATCAAGGCCAACGGGTTCATCAAGGGCTTCTCCTCGATCACCGCCGACTCGAACGCCGACCAGGCGCTGCTCTACACCGGCAAGGCCGCGATGATGCTGCACGGCAGCTGGTCGTACGGCATCCAGCAGGCGCAGGGCGGCGACTTCGTCTCCAGCGGAGGCCTCGGCTTCATGAACTTCCCGCCGATCGACGGCGGCAAGGGCGACCCGAGCGACACCGTCGGCAACCCGGGCCAGTACCTGTCGATCTCCTCCAAGGCGACGCCCGAGCAGAAGGAGATCGCGAAGAAGTTCTTCGCCAGCGGGGTCCTCGACGAGGCCGAGCAGAAGGAGTGGGTCGGCACCGGCGGCGTGCCGATCGTCAACGGCTCCGACAAGCTGTTCACCGGGTCCAAGGACGCCGAGTTCCTGAACTTCATCTACGGCGTCTCGAGCAAGGCCAAGGTGTTCGCCCAGTCCTGGGACCAGGCGCTCAGCCCGACCGCGGCCGAGGTGCTGCTGGACAACATCGCCAAGCTGTTCCAGCTCTCGATCTCGCCGCAGCAGTTCGCCACGAACATGAACGCGGTCATCGGCAAGTGAGCATGTCCGCGACCGCCACCGGACGGACGTCGTCCGCCGCCGCGCCCAAGGCGCGCGGCGGCGGCGTCCTGCCGTGGCTGGCACTTCCGGCCCTGCTGGCCTTCGTGGCCTTCGCGGTGATTCCGCTGATCGGGGTGCTGCTGCTCAGCTTCACGTCCTGGGACACGCTCGGCACGATCCAGCTGACCGGGCTGGAGAGCTGGCAGTCCGTGCTGTCCGACCCCGGCCTGCCGCACGCGCTGTGGGTGACGTTCCTGATCACGGCGCTCTCCTGGGCGGTCCAGACCCCGGCCAGCATCCTGATCGGGGTGTTCCTCGCGGGACACCAGCGCTACCGCGAACTGCTCGCGGTCCTGTACTTCATCCCGCTGCTGCTCAGCTCGGCGGCCATCGCGATCACCTACAAGGCGCTGCTCGACCCCAACTTCGGGCTCGGCGCGGGGCTGCACATCGACCTGCTCACCCAGGACTGGCTCGGCGAGCCCGGCCTGGCCCTCGGCGTCGTGATCTTCGTGGTGTCGTGGCAGTTCATCCCGTTCCACTCGCTGCTCTACCAGGGCGGCGTACGGCAGATCCCACGCTCGCTGTACGAGGCCGCGGAGCTGGACGGCGCGGGACGGGTCCGCATGTTCTTCAACATCACCCTGCCGCAGCTCAAGTACACGATCATCACGTCGTCCACGCTGATGATCGTCGGCTCCCTGACCTTCTTCGACCTGATCTTCGTGCTGACCGAGGGCGGTCCCTCCGACGCCACCCGCGCGCTCGCCCTGGACATGTACAAGCGCGGCTTCCAGGCCAACCTCATGGGAGCGGCCTGCGTGATCGGCGTCATCCTCGTCCTCGTCGGCCTCGCCCTGGCGCTGCTGCTGCGCCGGCTCGGCGGCCGCGACCCCAACGCCAGCCAGCTCGAAGGGGCCTGACCGTGACCGCGACCCACACGCCGGCGGCGGCGAAGCGCCCCACCGCGGCCCACTCGCGCGGACGCCGCCCCGCAACGCCCAGCCAGCGCCCCAACTGGCTGGGCGGGCTCATCGGCTGGCTGTGGCTGGCCGTGGTGATCGTCCCGATCTACTGGATCGTGATCACCAGCTTCAAGACGCAGAGCAACTACTACGTGACCAACCCGCTGCTGCCGCCCTCCGATCCGACGCTGGACAACTACCGGCTCGTCATCGAGATGGACTTCCCGCTGTACTTCCTGAACAGCCTCCTCGTCGCCGTCGGCACGGTGATCCCGTCGGTCCTGTTCTCGTTCATGGCGGCGTACGCGATCGTCCGGAGCGGCAGAGCCAGCCGGTTCCTCCGCGGGGTGAACTCGCTCTTCCTCATGGGCCTGGCCATCCCGCTGCAGGCGACCGTCATCCCGATCTACCTGCTGATCATCAAGCTGAGCCTCTACGACTCGCTGACGGCGCTGGTCCTGCCGTCGATCGCCTTCGCGATCCCGCTGTCGGTGCTGGTGCTGTCCAACTTCATCCGGGACGTGCCCAAGGAGCTCTTCGAGTCGATGCGGATGGACGGCGCGACCGAGTGGATGACACTGTGGCGCCTGGCCTTCCCGCTGACCCGGCCGGCCGTGGTGACGGTGTCGATCTACAACGCGCTGAACGTCTGGAACGGGTTCCTGCTGCCGCTGATCCTCACCCAGAGCCCCGACAAGCGCACCCTGCCGCTGGGGCTGGCAGCCTTCCAGGGCGGGCCGTACGGCGTGAACGTGCCCGCCGTGCTCGCCTCCGTGGTGCTGACCATCGTGCCGATCCTGGTCCTCTACACCGTCGGCCGTCGTCAGCTGCTCAGCGGCCTGACCGCCGGTTTCGGCAAGTAGAACCCGCCGGGGGCCGCCCCCGGCGGGCCCCGGCCCCTCAGTCTCCGCCGTACAGACGGCCGAGGTGGACGAGCTCCACGTCGGGCCGTCTGCCGGCGAGGCGCACCAGCGCCGCCGAGAACCCGGACCGGGCGAAGAGGATCAGCTTCGGTAGGGCGCCGACCTTGCCGGCGGGCAGCAGCCCGCGCAGGTGCTCCAGGCGTTCCAGCTCAGGTACGTCGACCGGCGCCTCGGTGCTCTTGGCCTCCCCGATCGCGGTGATCCGGTCGGCGGCGAAGGACGTGGTCTCCGTGACGACGACGTCGAGTTCGTGCCCCCGGCGGTGCTCGCGGCACGGCAGTTCCGTCGGGCGCACCGTGCTCGCGACGCCGCCGAGCGTGTCGCGTGAGGCGTGCTCGAAGCACCACTGCCGCGCGAGGTCCTCGGTTCTGCCAAGGGGTGGCAATCATCGGGCCCGGGTTCGGCGAGAGTGGAGACGGGGGCCGGTCGGCGGGGTAGAGGCACAGCGATGCCGATCACTCCCACCTCCGACACCCTTCGCGTGCGCTCGCGCCGTGCCGTCGTACGGCCCGCCGCGGTGGCGATCGCGCTCGCGCCGGCCCTGATGATGGCCCTGATGCCGGCCCTGGTGACCGGCGCGGGCACGGCCGCCGCCTCCGCCTGGTCCCGCACGCCCGCCGGTCAACACACGGGGACCGGCGACGGCAACGGGAACGACTCGGTCGTGCGCGTGGGCAACGGCTCCGACAACCGGAACATGGTGACGATCGGCAGCAGCCGCATCAGCGGGGTCCTGTACCAGTTCTCCGCGGGGATCGGCGGGGTGAGCAGCGTGCAGGGCGGCCAGTGCAAGCCGCACGTCCGCCACTGCGTGCTGACGCAGAAGGTGCAGGCGTCCGCCTCCGCGTCGCCGGGCACCGCGCGTGCCGGTCGTCGCGATCGCACCCGGACGGGTGAACGGCGTGCGTGACCGGCCGGCCGCCGTACGGGTTCTCGTCCCCCTGGCCCTGGCGATCGTGACGGTCCTGGCGATCGCGATCGCTTGGTCCGTCGCGCCGCCCGCCGCGGACGCGGTGGCGCTCCGGGCCGGCGGCGGCGACCGCAACGGCAACCGCGCCCTGGTCCGCGTGGGCAACGGCATCGACAACACCAGCCACCTGGCGGTGGGCAGCGCGAGGAACGGCGGCATCCAGCAGCAGACGATCGGCGTCGGCGGCGTCTCCAACGCCCAGAGCACGGCCTGCCGGCGGTGGTTCCGCCGCTGTGAGGCGACCCAGAGAATATGGGCGTCGGAGCAGGAATTTTCGGGGGGTATATCCCCCAAAAGACGACGTGACGCCAAAAAGACCGCCATGAGGTCAGTGCGGCGGTAATCATTTCCATGCGGCGGTGACGTGCGCGGCCCCACGGGGTAGATGCCCGGTGTATTCCACCTGGATGCTGAACCGAGAGGGCGTAAAGGACAATGGCTCGTCACAAGGCGCGAAACGCGCTCATCGGCCCGGCGGCACGCCTGCTGGCGCTGGGCGCGCTGGCGGTCACGAGCGCGGGCGTCGCGCTCTCGCCGGGCAGCGCCGCGGCGGCGGGCCGGGGCTGGGGCGGCGGTGGCGGCGACGCCAACGCATCGGGCACGCGATGGGTGATCAACAACGGCCTGAACAACCGCACCTCCCTGCTGACCGGCAGCCAGCGGAACGCCTTCGGCGTCCAGCAGGTCGTCGCGGGCGTGGACGCGGCGGTGAACACGCAGGCCGCCAACTGCAGGCACCGGCCCGGCTGCGGCGTCCCGCAGCACATCTGGGGCAGCAACACGAGTTTCCCCACCACCCGGGGAAACGTGACGCTGGGAGGACACTGATCGGGCCCTGCTCCCCGGCATCCGGCCCGTCCTCCGGCGGATATCGGCCGCTTGTTCGCGGTCGCCTATTCGCGATGGGCAAGAATATGACAAGACGCGCGCCGGGGAATCCGCTCGACGACCGCCGATATTACGCTGTGGCCGACCCGGATCGGGATTGCGTGCACAGGACGGTGGCGAATGGCTCGGTCATACCGCGGAGCGCGCGGCGGGCGCCGCCGCGTCCCGCTCCTCGCGGGGCTGCTCTCCGGCGCGGTCATCACGCAGGCCCTCCTCGCCCTCCCCGCGGCGGCGGCCGGCCGGGCCGCGCAGGATCCGCCGGGGGGACGAGGCCCGGCCTCGATCGGGAACGGCACCCGCGACCGGAACGTCGTGTTCCTGGACAGCCCCACCCACAGCCGTGGTCACCAGCACACCAGAGCCAGCACCGCCGGTGGCGCGAGCAACGTGGAGGACGGCTTCTGTCGCCGGGTCACGAACTGTGACATCAGGCAGAACCTCACGGTCGTCATCGGCGCCGCGGCCTCCTGAGTCACGTCACGCCGTCGACTCGCGCCGGTCCTTCACCGCGCGTACGGCCTCCTCGGGGGAGTCGTAGAAGGCGAGCAGCTGGTCCAGGCCCATGATGTGGAAGACCCGGGCGATGTCCTGCTCCAGGCCCGCCAGGAGCAGGGCGCCACCGGCGTCGTGCGCGCGCTGGTGTGCGGCCACCAGCGTGGCGATGCCCGTCGAGTCGCAGAAGGTCAGGCCGGACAGGTCGATCACCAGGTCGACGCCGGGAGCGAAGGGCACCTCCTCCAGGGCAGCGCGCAGCCGGGGAGTGGTGTGGTGATCCAGATCGCCGGTCACCACCAGCACGCGTGGCCCCGCGGCGTCCGGTTGAAGGGTGACGGTCAGGCCGTGATCATGCTGCACCTTGGCTCCCGGAGGACGATGATCGGGTGGCGGGCGGGACGGACAGGGCGAGGACCGCGGTGTCGTCGGACACTCCCTCGCCCAGGGCCGTGATCAGATCGTGCACCGTCTCCAGCAGGGCGTCGGCGCTCGTCGGCCCGGCCGCGGCGAGGCAGGCCGTCAGGCCGTCCTCGTCGAGCATCGAGCCGGTCTCGGTGCGGGCTTCGGTGAGGCCGTCAGTGTAGAGCAACAACGCGTCCCCCGCGTTCAGGCGGGCGCTGACCCGGGCGAAGTGCGGGTTCCGGAGGATGCCGATCAACTGCCCGCCGGCCGGGTGGATGGGTTCGACCACCCCGTCCGCCCGCACCGCGAGCGCCGGGGGGTGACCCCCGGTGGCGAGCGTGACACCGAACCCGTCGCCATCGGGTTGCAGGACCCCGAAGACCGCGGTGCAGTACGGCGCCGGCATGTCGCCGCCCGCGTGCTCCTGCTGCAGCACCGCGTCGAGATTGGCCAGCACGGCGTGCGGATCGGCGTCGTACACCGCCGCGGCGCGCAGGGTGTAGCGGACCAGCGAGGTGAGGGAGGCGGCCCCGGCTCCCTTGCCGCAGACGTCGCCCAGGAAGAACCCCCACCGGTCGCCGTCGAGGGGGAACAGGTCGTAGAAGTCTCCGCCGACCTCGTCGGCGGAGACGGGGTGATAGGCGGCGGCCGCGCGCAGGCCCGGCACCCGGGGCAGCGCGGGCGGCAGCAGGGTCCGCTGCAACGTGCGGGCCAGCCGTTCCGCGCCCGCGCGGAGTTGCCGTTCGATCTCCACCGTGCGCTGCGTGACCAGCCGCACCTGGAGCTCGTCCATCACGAGGTCGGCCAGGTCCCGCAGGCAGGCGAGCTCCTCATCGCCGGCCTCGCGCGGGCGGGTGTCCATGACGTTGACGCTGCCCAGCGGCTCGCCGTCGGGCGTCACGATCGGCGCCGCCGCGTGGAACCTGATCCCCGGCTCGCCACGCACCACCGGGTCGCCGGCCGCCCCCGGGTGCAGCCGGGCGTCGGGGACGGCGTGCGGGCCGTCGTGCCGTACGGCCGCGGCGCACAGGGTCCCGACGATCGGGGACTCGACGATCACGGGCTCCGTGATCGAGACTTCGCCGATCGTGCGGCGCGCGGGCGGGCCGTGCGCGGCGATCACGCGGACCAGGTCGTCCCCGACGATCGTCACCGTGGCGAAGGGCGCCTGGAAGATCCGCGCGGCCAGGGCGGCCACCCGGTCGAACGCGCCGCCGGACGCGGTCTCCAGGGCCGCGTAGCGGCGCACGGCCTCCAGCCGGCGCTCCTCCTCGTCGGAGTCCGCCACGGCGGGCCTGCCGGGTGCTTCCTCGACCGTGCTGACCTCGGGCTCCTCACCTGTCACCGGGGCACGCCCCGAGGGGGCCCGCGTCACCCGTCAAACGTTTGCCCTATCCTACGAAACCATTGAACTGTTCCTTCCCTGACCTGCCGGACTCGCCCGACAGGGCGGCACGACCCGGGCCGGCCCGCGGCGGCCCGGCCGTCGAGGGAGAAGACGCGTGGGCGACGAGCAAGCAACGGGACCGATGTCCGCCGAGGACGGTCAGCCGATGGAGCTCCTGTTCCCCGGCGGCAGCGAGATGGCGCGGCGGATGCGCGGCTATCCGTGGTCCGGGATCTCCATGGGAGACCCGGGCACCTGGCCCGCGAGCCTGCGCACCGCCTGCCGGATCTGCCTCACCTCCCGTTTCCCCATGATCGTGTGGTGGGGCGAGGAGCTGCGGTTCCTCTACAACGACGCCTACCTGCCGCTGCTCGGGTCCAAGCACCCCGCCCTGGCCAAGCCGGGCGACGAGGTCTGGACGGAGATCTGGCACACGATCGGCCCGATGCTGCGCTCGGTGATGGACTCCGGCGAGGCGACCTGGTCGGAGGACCTGCTGCTGCCGATGAACCGGCACGGCTACTGGGAGGAGACGTACTGGACGTACTCCTACAGCCCGCTGCACGACGACGACGGCGTCGTACGGGGAGTGTTCACCGCGGTCAGCGACACCACCGAGCGGTTCATCGGGGAGCGGCGCCTGGCGGTGCTGCAGGACCTCGGGGCCCAGGCCGGGCACGCCCGCAGCGTCGCCGAGGCGTGCCGGCTCGTCGCGGAGGCGCTGGAGCGGTCGGGCGCCGACGTGCCCTTCTCGGCGATCTACCTGCGCCGTCCCGGCACGGACGAGCTGACGCCGGCCGCGACGAGCCCGCGCGACGCGAACGTCTCCCCGCTGCCCGGCGGCCCCGGCGGCTGGCCGGTCGACGAGGTGCTGCGCACCGGGGAGCCCGTCGTGCTGACGGACGTGGCGGAGCGGTTCGGGGCGCTTCCCTCGGGCGGCTGGCAGACCCCTCCCACGCAGGCCGTGGTGCTGCCGCTGGCCGGTGAGACCGGCGGCGGGATGGTCGGGGTGATGGTGCTCGCGGCCAGCGCGGGCCGGGCCCTCGACGAGGCGTACGAGTCGTTCCTCGGGCTGGTGGCCCGGCAGACCGCCGCCCTCGTCAACGCGGCCGTGGCCTACCAGCTCCAGCAGCGCCGCGCCGAGGAGCTGACCGAGCTCGACCGGGCCAAGACGGCGTTCTTCTCCAACGTCAGCCACGAGTTCCGCACCCCGCTGACCCTGATCATGGGACCGGTGGAGGAGCTGCGCACCGCGCTGGCCGGAGACGGCGAGCGGGTGCCCGCGGACCGGCTGCGCGCCGAGCTCGACGTCGTCCACCGCAACGGCCTGCGGCTGGGCAAGCTCGTCAACACCCTGCTGGACTTCTCCCGCATCGAGGCCGGCCGCATGCGGGCCCGCTACGAACCGGTGGACCTCGCCGCCGTCACCACCGACCTCGCCGGCGTCTTCCGCTCGGCCGTCGAGAAGGCCGGGCTCGCCTTCGAGGTGGACTGTCCTCCCCTGGACGAACCGGTGTACGTCGACCGGGGCATGTGGGAGAAGGTCGTGCTCAACCTGCTGAGCAACGCCCTGAAGTTCACCTTCGACGGCTCCGTACGGGTCACGCTGCGCGCGAAGGACGGCCACGCGGTCGTCACCGTCGGCGACACCGGGATCGGGATCCCCCGGCACGAACTGCCCCGGTTGTTCGAGCGCTTCCACCGCGTCGACAGCGCGCGGTCGCGGTCGAACGAGGGCAGCGGCATCGGGCTGGCGTTGGTCAAGGAGCTGGTGGGCCTCCACGGCGGCACGATCGACGCCGACAGCGCCGAGGGCGAGGGCACCGCGTTCACCATCCGCCTGCCCTTCGGCTCCGCGCATCTGCCGCCCGACGGCCTGGTCGCGGCACCGCCCCCGGACACCGCCTCGACGGACACTGTGCCGAGCACCGCCGCTCCGTACGTGGAGGAGGCCCTGCGCTGGCTTCCCGAGGGACCGGAGGCGCCGGAGGACGAGACCGAGGCCCTTCCGGCACGTGCGGACGGGCCGCGGCCGCGGATCCTGGTCGCCGACGACAACGCCGACATGCGGGACTATCTGCGGCGCCTGCTGCGGCCCGCGTACGAGGTCGACGTGGTCACCGACGGCCAGGCCGCGCTGGAGGCCGTCCGCGCCGACGCTCCCGACCTTGTCGTCAGCGACGTGATGATGCCCCGCCTGGACGGCCTGCGGCTGGTGGCGGCGCTGCGGGCCGACCCCCGCACCGCCGCGGTCCCGGTCCTGCTGCTGTCGGCCCGCGCGGGACAGGAGGCCGGCATCGAGGGGCTGGACGCGGGCGCGGACGACTACCTGGTCAAGCCGTTCTCCGCCGACGAACTGCTCGCGCGGGTGCGGGCCACCGTGGAGCGGGCGCGGTTGCGCGCCCACCACCTCCGGTGGCACGCCGCCATGATCGAGTCGTTGCAGGAGGCGTTCTTCGTCGCCGACGAGAACGGCGCGGTCATCGAGGTCAACGCGGCCTTCGCCGACATCGTCGGGTACGGCCCCGAAGGGCTCCCCTATCTTCCGCGTCATCCCTGGCTGCCGGCCGAGGCCGACGACCCGGTGACGTACCGGAGGCTCGCCGAGGCGTACCAGCGCGTGACGAGCCACGGCAGCGGAAGCTGCGTGGTGCCGCTCCGCCACGGCGACGGGCACCAGGTCTGGGTGGCGGCCACCTTCGTCGCCGTCGCCGACCCCGGCACCGGCGAGCGCCGGATCGTCGGCACCCTGCGCGACGTCACCGCCGAGCACTATCTCGTCCAGCGGGAGACCGCGCTCGCCGCGCTCAGCGTGCGCGTCTCCGAGGCGGGCAGCGTGTCCGACGCGCTGACGGGGGCACTCGCGGAGCTGCGCGAGGTCTGGCGGGCCCGGCACGTGACGGCCGCGCTGTGGCATGACGAGGCGGAACCCACGCTGTTCCTCGCCGGCCCCGTAAGCGAGGCCGGACCCGAAGCTGTGACCGGGAAGGGGACCGGCTGGCTCGACCTGCCCGCGGAGCTGCGGGACCGGCTCGCCGAGCTGCGCGGCTACCCGCCGTTGCGCCCGCTCGCGAGCGAGGCGGACGGCGCGGGCGTCAGCCTGGAGCATCCCGCCGGAATCCTCACCCTGTGGATAGATCTCGGCCAGAACCGGCCCTTCACGGCCGAGGACCAGACGCTGCTCGCGCTGCTGACCGGTCATCTGGGCCAGGGCCTGCACCGGGTGCACCAGCTCGACCAGCAGCGTGAGGCCGCGGTCGCCCTGCAGCGGGCCATCCTCGGCCCCTCCCACCTGCCCGCCGGCTTCGCCGTACGGTACGAGCCGGCCACCCGCCCGCTGGAGGTGGGCGGCGACTGGTACGACATCGTGCCGCTGCCGGACGAGCGCATCGGCATCGTGGTGGGCGACTGCGTGGGGCGCGGTCTGGAGGCCGCCGCCGTCATGGGCCAGCTCCGCAGCGCCTGCCGGGCCCTGC
Organism: Microbispora cellulosiformans; assembly: GCF_008728085.1. Taxonomy (NCBI): domain Bacteria; kingdom Bacillati; phylum Actinomycetota; class Actinomycetes; order Streptosporangiales; family Streptosporangiaceae; genus Microbispora; species Microbispora cellulosiformans. The sequence goes on from NZ_VYTZ01000004.1 coordinate 25,164, forward strand.
TGCTGCAGGAGGCGGGGCCGGCCCAGGTGCTGACCGCCCTCGACAAGTTCGCCGCCCTGGTGCCCGGCGCCCGGTGCACGACCGTCTTCTGCGGCGTCCTCGACACCACGACCGGCCGTCTCGTCTATTCCAGCGCCGGTCACCTGCCGGGCATCCTCGCCCATTCCGACGGCAGGACCGAACTGCTGGAGGGCGCGCGCTCCACGCCGCTCGCGGTCTGGCCCGGCCGTCCCCGGCCCGAGGACGTGCGCACGATGCCGGCGCGGTCGACGCTGCTGCTCTACACCGACGGCCTCGTCGAACGCCGCCGGAGGGCGCTGACCACCGGCATCGACCAGGCGAGCGCCGCCGTGCAGGACGGCCGCTCGGCCCCGATCGAGGACCTCGCGACACAGGTCATGCGCCGGATGGCGCCGGACACCGGATACAGCGACGACGTCGCGCTGTTGCTGTACCGCCAGCCCGCGCCACTGGAGGTGGCCTTCCCCGCCGAGTCGAGCCAGCTCGCCCCGGTCCGCACGGCCCTGCGCGACTGGCTGAACCGGTGCGAGCTGAACCCCGCGATGATCCAGAACATCCTGGTCGCGGCGGGCGAGGCCTGCGCCAACGCGATCGAGCACGGCCACCGCGACGCCCCCGGGCGCACCGTGCGGCTGCGGGCGGTCGCCACCGCGGGCGATCTCTACCTGACCGTGGCCGACAGCGGCAACTGGAAACCGCCGAGACCGGAGGCCAACACGCACCGCGGCCGCGGGGTCGCCCTGATGCGCGCCCTGATGCAGCGCGTCACCATCCATCCCGGTGCCGCCGGCACCACCGTCGACATGCACGCGAGGATCCCCCGTTGACTACTCCCCTGACCATGGCTCCGTCTCGCCGTCCCGACGGCACCCCGGTCCTCACCGTCAGCGGCGAGATCGACATGAGCAACGCGGGCGAGCTCGACGCCGCGCTGTCCGGTGCGCTGTCCGGCGTCTCCGTGGACGGCAACGCCCTGCTGGTCGACCTCAGCGCGGTCGAGTACCTCGACAGCGCCGGGCTGACCGTGCTGTTCGCGCACGCCCCGCGCATCGAGCTCGTCGCCAACGACCTGCTCGCCCCGGTGCTCACCATCTCCGGCCTCGTGCAGGTCACCACGGTCCACGGGATCGGGTCCTGAGGGATGGGGTCCTAGACGGCGGGCGGGGGCCAGGCGTCGCCCCAGGCGACGTCACGCGCCTCACGGTAGGCCTCCCCCTGCCGCTTCGAGACGGGGTGGTCGGCGAGCCCGTCGCCGTTCGTGCACAGGCGCAGCGTCACCAGCCCCTTGCGCTTCAGCGGGTGGCGCACGACCCGGCTCTCGGCGCGCGGCCACGGCCGGGCCGACGCCGCGACGTAGGAGAACTTCTCGTCCTCGAAGCTCAGCGTTCCGTCTTTGACCCGGCGGTGCAGGGCGCTGCGGTTGAGCCGGACCGCGAAGTGGCACCAGTCGCGGCCCTCCACGATCGGGCACTCACCGTCGTGCGGGCAGGGCGCGACGATGTGCAGGCCCGCCTCCGCCAGCAGCCTCCGGGCCGCGGCGATCCCGGCGTACCCGGCGGGCGTGCCGGGCTCGATGATCACCAGCATCCCCGTGTGCCGCGCCGACTCCAGCGCCAGCGACCGCACCACGTCGTCCCGGACCGCGGGTGACAGCTCCCCCAGCACGTACGACATCGTGACCAGGTCGGCCGCGGGCGCGGCCGTCCCCCGGTCGAGCACCGTCTGCCGCCAGCGGGCCTCCCGTACGGCCGCCGCGGACGCGCGGGCGGCCAGCCGCCGGCCGAAGGCGATCGCGGAGGCGGACTGTTCGAGGACGGTGACGTCCGTCAGGCCGGGCCAGACCGCGTTCGCGGCCCACACCGCGCTGCCCGTCCCGCCCCCCACGTCGGCGTGCGTCCTCGGCGCGAAGCCGGGCGCGAGCAGGGCGACCTGGCGCAGCGCCGCGGCCACGGCGCTGTAGGTCGCCGGCATGCGGTAGCCGGCGTACGCGGCGACGGCGGCCTCGGAGCCCAGCGCGGGGACACTCCGGTCGAAACCCTCCCGGTACTGCCGGATGAGCGTCTGGACGTTCCGCGTCAGCTCCGGCACGGGAAAGCGCCCGAGCGACTCTTCCAGCGCGTCTTCGAGGGCATCGGGGAGGACGGACACACCGCTCATGATGCCCCGCCCCTGCTCAGCCTGTCGAAACGGCGCCTCACGCGAGCCGTACGGTGACCGTGTGGGAGGCCCCGGCCTGATCCGCCGGCCGGCCGAAGACGAGCGTGAGCCGCGCCCCCGTCCGGGCACTGGCCAGGATCGGATGGCCGTCCACGATCCCGGCCACCGGGTGGTCCCACGTCACGGTCAGCCCGTCAAGGACACACCGGGGATCGGCGACCGTCACCGTCGCCGTGCCGTCGCCCAGGTCCCGTACGAGGACCGCGCACGGATCGGAGGCGGCCAGGTCGCCCGCCCGTCCCCCGGCCCAGAAGCAGGCCGCGGTGATCCCGAGCGACGGCACCGCGATCCCCTGCCGGCCGGAGGTGTTCGCGAGCACGCGGGCCCAGCCGGGGTCGGCGGCGCGGGCCCGCGTCGCGGCCAGGTTCGCCCCCGGCATGAGGTGGTAGACGTAGCCCGCCGCGTCCGGGTCCACGCCGTGGTCCAGCCAGATCGTGGCGTACGACCGGCTCGCCCCGCCCGCCGTACGGGTCTCGCGCAGCGTCCGCAGCGGCTGGCCAGGGGGCAGGACGTAGCCGCCGTGGCCGTCCAGATGCGCCCACCCCGCCGCTGCGTCCACGGTGAGGGAGTCCACGGCGCCGGTCCTGCGGTTGTCCACCACGGTCTCGACCGGCACGCCGTCCCGGCTGGTGATCCCGGCGCCGAGGCAGACGACCGCGTCATCGAGGAAGAACCACGACTTGAAGGCCTCGAGGGTGCTTTCCAGGCCGTACAGGTGCTGGCCCACGGCCGCGTACGCGCCGTCGGTGACGCCGCCCACCCAGTCGGCCTGCGGGCGGGTGTCGCCCCACGCGCCGCCCGCCCCGTCGGGCAGGCGCACCGTTGAGACGGTGGTTCCCGGCAGCCGGTAGGGGTCCACGGTGGACCAGAAGGAGTCGGAGTACTGGTCGCCGTGCCCCCGGCCCCACCAGTAGAGCATCCCGGCGCCCGTGTGCCAGCCGCGCGGGTTCTCGCCGTTGCCGTGCTCGTAGTGCGCCACCCGCGAGGAGGCCATGCTGAGCGCCGCGCACCAGCCCGGCCGGCGGTGTACGGCGCGGGCGCTCCTGGGGAACAGGCGGTGCCCGGAGGGCTCGGGCGCCTCCGGTGTCGTCTCGTCGCGCAGCACGGCCGCGAGCCGCGCGTGGAACGCCTGATCGCCCTCGGCGGCCCGGAGCATGGGCTTCGCGGTGTCGCGCGCCGCCCAGCCCTTGACCATGCCCCGCCAGCGGGCCCGGTCGGCGGCCGGGGCCGTCTCCGCCAGCAGCAGGATCGCGGCGGCGATCTCCCTGCCCCGCGCGTGGTCGCCGTACGGCCGTCTGGCGACGCCGCGTCCCCGTACGAGGTCCAGGCACGCGCCGTCGTGGACGAACGGCGCGAACGACCTGTCGACCGCGTCGAGAACGTTGTGGAAGGCCGGGTCGGCGATCTCCCACCGCGTGCCGCGCAGCACCGCGGCCAGCGTCGCGAGGCCGGTCAGCGCCACCGCGCCGTACCCGCCCTGGTAGGGGACCGAGCCGTGCTGGATAAACGAGCCGTCCCGGTAGAACCCGTCGCCCTCGGTGACGTACCGGAAGACCGGCGAGAGCGCGGAGACGGCGAGCGCGGCCCGGCCGGGGTCCGCTCCGGCGATCGCCCGCAGCAGCGTGACCGTGCACAGGTCCACCCGGTTGGCCCCGGTGCTGTTGCCCGCGTAGTCGTCGAGGCGGTCCGGGGGGACGAAGTTGTCCACAGCCTCGCACAGCGCCGCGTTCTGACCGCCCGTGAGGTGCGGACCGGCCAGCACGGCCGCGTCGAGGAGCGCCCTCGGCGCGCCGATCTGCCAGTCCCACCAGTTGCCGGTCTGGCCGGCGTCCGCGGCGTACACGTGCCGCACGTAGTGCTCGATCCCGGTGGCCACGGCCGAGCCGAGGCCCGGCTCGGCGGTCAGCCCGGTGCCGGGCAGCGCGTACGCGCGGGCCATGGCCCGCAGCCGCGCCGGGGTGGCGCCGAGGGACGGGAAGGGCAGATCCGGCCAGAGCGACCGGCCGGTGGGGGTCATGGCCTCGCGGTGCAGGCGGGCCGCCGCACCCAGCCGCGCCAGCCGGGCCCGGTACGGCTCTCGCGCCGGATCGAACAGCCCCGCGCCGAGCGTGACCTCCCGCCAGCGGCGGCCCAGCGCGGTCAGTTCCTCGGCACCGACCCCGGAGCGGGGAGCACAGGCCGTGAGGAGAACGGCGAGCCCGCTGAACTGGAGAAATAATCGCCGGGAAGGTCCCTTCACACGTAGATTATCCGCGCGATCCGCCGCTTTCATCGATCTTCGGCAGACATCTATGGGAGCGCTCCCAAGTGACGTACCTTACTTCTGCCGTTGTCACCGGGAAAGGGAGCGTGTTGTGAGACGTCTGTTATCCGCCGCCGGTCTGGCCCTGCTGCTGCCGCTGACGGCGACCTCGGTCGCCTCCGCCTCAGGCGGACACGACGGGGGTGGGCCGGCTGGACACGGGCCGGCGACCTGCGCGAAGAAGGCCGCCCTGTTCTGCGAGGACTTCCAGTCGCTGCCCGTCGGCGGCGCGGCCAGCCTCAAGTGGGGCGTCGACACCAAGCACGGCACGCTGACCGTCGAACCCGCCGGGGGCGGCCAGAAGGTGCTGCACGTCCACACCGAGGGCAACGGCCGGGCCTTCCTCAGGGTGGACGACTTCGCCGCACCCGGCAACGGCTTCTACGGCCGGGTCCGGCTGCGGGTGAAGGCGTTCCCCACGGCGCCCGACTGGGCGCACTACACGCTGATCGAGGCCACCGGCGCGGGCCCGGAGATCGTCCGGCCGCTCGGCGGGCAGTACGTCCCCACGCTGCGCAAGGACCTGTGGGGCGTCGGCGCGGACGGCGGGCCCACCGGCGACTGGACCAACTGGCGCGAGTCCGCGCCCTCCCAGGCCGGGGTCTGGCAGTGCGTCGAGTGGCGGATGGACCCCTCCGACAACAAGATCTCCGTGTGGTTCGACGGCGTCCCCCAGCCCGACCTGACCGTCTCCACCCGCTCGCACGGCGGCAACGACGTCGACTTCGTCTTCCCCAGGTTCGACACGGTGAAGCTCGGCTGGCAGCTCTACCAGCCGAACCCCACCCCCTCGGCGTACGACCTCTGGATGGACGACATCACGCTGAGCGCCGGCCGCGTCGGCTGCGCCTGATCTCCAACGCCCGGCCCGTCACACCGCCTCGGTCCGGCTCCCGCACAGCAGGCGCAGGGAGCCGGCCGCGAGGCCGGTCACCAGCACGACGTGTACGGCGAGGTGGACGGCCATGAAGTAGGCCGCGAACGCCACCCCGCGCTGCCGGCGGACGAACCCGACCAGCACGGGATCGGCGATCGCGAACCCGGCGACGAACGCCGCGGGCAGCGCGGGCGCGAGCGGGTGGAACAGCCCGAACGGCACGCTCAGCAGCACCAGCGCGAGGCACGCGAGCGCGAGTGCGCAGGAGAGGATGCCGGCCGGGCTGTTGGCGTGCTCGGGCTTGGCCGCGCCGCGCCGGGCGGTGGCCAGGGCGAGCGGGATCAGCGGCAGGGCCCGCCGCCACTGCTCGGTGAGGATCGGCAGCAGGCGGCTGCCGTCGTCGTGGCGGCCCACGACCGTGTCGGTCAGCACGATGCGGCTGCGTACGGCGAGCCTGCTGCTGTATTCGACGTCCTCGCAGTCGCGCAGCCGCTCGTCGAACCGGCCGGCGGCGAGCAGCACGTCGCGGCGGATCGCGGCGAGGGCGAAGACGACGCTGTTGACCTCTCCGAGGTGGCGGCGCCGCCAGTGGACCGCGTGCAGGATGCGGTACCACTCGGCCGGGCCGTCGTCGATCAGCGGCTCGACGTCGTAGACGCCGTGCACACAGCCGACCTCCGGGTCGCGCTCCAGGATCTCCATGGCGCCCGCCACGGCGTCGGGCCGCAGCGCCACGTCCGCGTCGAGGAAGAAGATCACATCGCCGGTGGTGGCGTCGATCCCGGCGTTCCGGGCGGCCGAGACGCCCCGGTTCTCCGGCAGGCGCACGACCCGGCAGCCGAGCTCCTCGGCGATCTCCGCCGAGCCGTCGGTGGAGGCGTCGTCCACCACGACGACCTCGCCGGGCCGCCGCGTCTGCGCGAGCACCGACTCCAGGCACAGCCGCAGGGTCTTGGCGCCGTTGTAGCAGGGCACCACCAGGGAGATCACCGGCCGCCGTCCTTCCCCGCCGACTCGGCGTACACCGCGAGCGTCTCGTCGGCGGCGCGGCGCCAGCTCAGCGTCTCGCGCACCAGCCGCTCCCCCCGCTCGGCGAGCGCCCGGCGCAGGTCCGCGTCGCCCATGACCTCGACGACCCCCTCGGCGATGTCACCGGGGTCGTCGGCCCGTACGAACCGCACGGCGGGCTCGGCGGGGTCGCCGAGGAAGATCCGGGAGAAGCCGTCGCCCAGGATCACCGGGCGGGCGAGGGCCATCGCCTCGGTCGCCACCAGCCCGAACGGCTCGAACAGCGAGGGGAAGACGCAGGCGTCGGCCATCGCGTAGTGCTCCAGCAGGGCCTCGCCGTCCACAAAGCCGCCGGAGGTCAGCACCCGGTCGCCGAGCCCCGACCCGGCGGCGATGCGCCGCACGCCGTCCTCGTCGCCCTCCCCCACGATCACCAGGCGCAGGCCGGGCACGGCCGCGGCGATCGCGGGCATCGCCTCCAGCAGTTCGTAGACGCCCTTCTGCCGTTCGATCCGGCCGACGAACAGCAGCACCGGGTCCTGCGCGCCGATGCCGAGCCGGGCGCGGAGATCCGCCGCCCCCAGCCGCAGCCTCTCCCGGTCGAAGCCGGGGGCGGCGACCACCCGTTCGTACGTGCCGCCCAGTCGGACGACGTCGATCGGCGTCCGGTCCCATCCCGCCGCGAGCAGCTGCTCGCGCACCTCGGGGGTGGCCACCACGACCCGGCGGGAGATCCGCGCCAGCCACCGCTCCAGCGCGGCGAACAGGCCGAGCGGATCGGTGATGCTGCGCTGCCGCGCCACGCCGTACTCGGTCGTGTGGACGTGGAACACCACCGGGAGCCGCAGCACATAGTGGCTCAGCAGGCCGCACAGGAAGTTCGTCGAGTCGTGGACGGCGACGACGTCCGGCCGCCGGGCGGGCGGCAGCCGCCGCAGCAGCAGGAAGTAACGCCAGTTGCTCACCACGACGCTCAGCGCGAGCAGGAGGAACTCCGCGCCGCGGGTGCGGTTGAGCCGCCGCCCGCGGGCGACCGCGCCGAGCACCCACGCGAGCACCCGCCCGCGCGGCCGGTACACCGTGACGCCCTCCGCCCGGTCCCACACCGGCAGCCCGCCGTCGTTCAGGGTGAGGACGGCGAGGTCGTGGCCGCTCGACAGGTCCGGCGCGATCATCTCGGCGTACCGGCCGAGCCCCGCCGTGATGTTGGGCGGAAACTGGTTGATGACGAAGGCGATCCTCATCGCCGTGCCTCCCGTACGCCGGTCACGGCCGCCGGCGTGCCGCCGGGCCGGTACAACCGGGCGCAGGCGGCCACCACGACGGCCACGAGGATGAGATTGGTCAGGGCGAAGGCCACCAGCCCGCCGGTCAGGCCCTGCCAGGCGATGAGCACCGCCTGGCAGCCGAGCGCGAGCGGCGTGCCGGCCAGCAGGCAGCCGATGAGCACCCGGGCTCCCCGCACCCCGTCCATCGTCAACGCGACCTGGTAGAGGTTGAAGACCGTGTGCGCGCCGATCCCCAGCGCCGACAGGGCCATCAGGCCGAGCGAGTACGGATACTCCCCGCCCATCAGCAGGAAGAAGACCGTGCTCGCCGCGAACGAGAACACCGCGGTCGCCCCGAAGACGGCCGGGCCGAGCCGGGCGATCCGCCGCATCACCGCGGGCTTGTCCAGGGTCGCCAGCGTGGGCAGCAGCACCAGGCCGACGCCGTCGGTGAAGACCACGCCCAGCAGCCGCTTGGGGAAGCCGTTGTAGACGGAGTAGACGCCCACGTCGGCCCGGGGCGCCCAGTGGTTCAGGAAGATCACATCGACCCCGAACGCCACGGCGGTGAGCGCGCCGATGGCGGTGACGTACAGGCCGTGCCGGTACATCGAGCGGGCCAGCGCCCGCGACCAGAGCCGCGGCCTGACCTCGAACCCGGCGAAGGAGAGCGCGGCGAACACGAGGTTCGTGCCGATCAGCGCGACGAGGTACGGCTCCGCGTCGCGCACGTCCAGGACGAGCAGGCAGAACACGGCGGTGCCCAGGTAGGCGACCGCCACGGCGAGCTTGAGCCACGCGACGAGGCGGAACCGCTTCAGCCCCCGCAGGAAGCTCTCGGTGAGCTGGTTGAGCGTCATCGACAACGCCAGCGCGAGCGCGAAGGCCAGCGTGCGGGCGTCCACGCCGAGCGCGGCGGTCAGCGGCGCGGCGGCCAGCAGCCCGGCGGCGAACACGGCCGCGCCCAGCACGAGCGTCGACAGCAGCGCCGTGGTCACCAGGGCCGGCCGCTCGCCGGGCTCGGCCCGCGGCAGCTCCTGGAACATGACGAGGTTGACGCTCATCAGCATGCCGACCGTGACGATCAACGCGATCGACAGGACGACGGTGAAGTGGCCGAACGCCGCGGCGCCGGCGCCCCGGGCGATGACGAGCGTGGTCGCGGCGGCCGTGCCGCTGGCCACGGTGCTGACCAGCGTGGGCCCGGCGGCCCAGCGGTGGGCGGCCAGCAGCGCGGCCGCCCGCTGCGTCAGCGCGCCCACCGCAGGTAGGCCCTCCGGGCGAACTCGAGGTCGTCGGCCGTGTTGACGCCACGCGCCTCGCCGGGATCGGCGACCGGCACCACGGTCAGCGGCCAGCCCCGCTCCCGCGACAGGTGCGGCAGGAACGGCAGGAAGTTGACCTCCCCGGTGCGCGCCCCCACGGCCGCCTCCGCCAGGTAGCGCGTCCACTCCTCGTGCAGGCCGGCGACGTCGAGGCAGAACACGCCCACGTCGCCGAGCCCCCCGGGACGGCAGTCGTCGCCCTCCCTGGACTGCCGCACCCGCGTCAGCACGCCCCGGTCGTCCAGTTCGTACTCCACGTACGGGTCCGGCATCGGCACGAGCGGCAGCGTGAGGCCCTTCTCGTGGGTCTCGGCGACCCGGCGGACCGTCGACGGCGACAGGTTCGCCTGGTCGCCCCAGACCACGAGGATCACGTCGTGGCCGCTCCAGTGCGGGGCCGCGCCGAAGATCGCCCCGCCCATGCCGGTGGGCTCCTCCTGCACGCTCACCGAGACCGCGCCGGCCGCGATCTCCGCCGCCGCGAGCGCGCGGAACGGCCCCTCCCCCTCGGGGGACATCACGACATGGACGTGCTCCACGTGCGGCCGGAGCCGCTGGTGGAGCACGTGCCACACGGTGACGCCCTCGGCGACCTCCACCATGATCTTCGGAATGCCGAGCCCCAGGCGGGTGCCCCGCCCGGCGGCCGGGATCACCGCGCAGATCCGCTCAGCCCGCACCGCTCACCTCCACGTGTGTGTCCGCGACCCTCTCCGCGCTCGTCCCCGTGCCCGCCTCCAGCAGGGCGGCGATCTCCTCGAGGTCGCGCGCCGCGACCGCCCCGGGGGCCGGCTCGGCGACGTGGACGTGGAGGGTCGCGAGGCCCGCGCCGACCGCCGACGCGACGCCGTGCGCGGAGTCCTCCAGCACGACCACCGCGCCGGGGTCGAGCCCCCAGTGCTCGCAGGCGTACGCGTAGCAGGCCGGGTCGGGCTTGCTCACCGGGAGGTCGTCGCCGGTGAGCACGTCGATGAAGTACGCGTCGAGGGACCGCGCCGCGAGCGTCCGCTCGACCGAGGCCCGGCTGCCGCCGGTGACCACGTACGCCGCCCGGCCGGCGGCGGTCAGGCGGGCGAGCAGCCGCCGCGCGCCGGGGAACACGGCCACCGTGTCGAGGTTCTCGCGGTAGAGCCGCTGCTTGAGCCGGGCCAGCCGGGCCGCCTCCTCGGTGTCGCCCAGCAGGCGCAGCGTCACCTCACGGGTGCTCGCGCCGGTGTAATCGGCGTACCGGAAGGAGCCGAGCAGGCCGGGCGCGACCTCGGCGATCGCCTGCCGGAAGGCCGCCTCGTGGGCCGGGCAGGAGTCGACGAGGGTGCCGTCGAGGTCGAAGAGCCACACGCGGCGGGCACAGGCGTCCGCCAGGAGATCGGTCACCGGGCCCCCGCCAGCGCCGCCTCGTCCCTGATGGCGAGCAGCGCGTCGGCCGTACGCCTCCCGTGGTGCGCGCCGGGGCGGCCGGGGTCCTCCAGGTCGGCGGTGAGCCAGCGGGCCCCCGCCCACTCGCCCCGCCCGAGCACCCCGCGTGGCACCGCCGGAACGTCCGGACCGTGGTGGCTGAGGACGTGGGTCACCAGGCGCCGCCGGTTGCCGGGGTCGCCGAGGTACGTCAGCGTGCGGTCCACGAGGTCGGGCGCGCTCAGGCCCCGGCTGTCGTGGTCGTCGCGGGTGTTGACGACGAAGACCTTCGCCGCGGCCCGGCTCCGCGCCACGGCGTCCGCCACGCCGGGGGTGAGATAGCTGGGCAGCAGCGAGGAGTGCGGCGTTCCCGGGCCGTACACGATGAGGTCGGCGGTCATGATCGCCTCCAGCGCCCGCGGGTTCGGCGTGACCTCGGCGCGCTCCCGGAGCAGATCGTCCCTCGCCCATTCGGGAGGCGACGCCTCCAGTTGGGCCCGCCGCCGCCCGCCGACCGGCTCGGGCAGCAGGAACAGATCGGTGATCGCCGCCTGCGGCCGCCGCTGGTCCCGGGGCGCGACGATGTCGGCCTCGTCGGCCAGCAGCGTGCCGTCCCGCCGCAGCGCGACGAGGAACGCGTTCTCCCCGTTGGTCACGTTGAGCAGCCGTACGGGCGAGCCGAACGCCCGGGCGCAGGCGTCGACGGCGGCGTTGAAGTCGCGGCCGAGCCGCAGGTACGCCCCGGCGAACACGAGGTTGCCGAGCGCGCAGTCGGCGAGGTCGAACCCGTGCGGGGCGGCGGCGAGCCGCCGGGCGAAGGCGCGCAGGTGCCCCGCGACGAGCGCGGACGCCTCCTCCGGCAGCGCGGCGAACCGGCCGCGCCGCGCCGCGACGGCGTCGATGACCTCGGTCAGCCCGGCGGGCGTGGTCCCGGGCGGCAGGCGGTGTTCGAGCACCGTCGTCAGCGCGGCCTGCGCCGGATCGGCGGGATCGAGGTGGAGCAGCAGGTTCTTGCGGAAGTCCGACGGCCCGAGCATCCCGGGCAGGTAGCGCCGCAGTGCGCCGGTGGACTGGCCGTTGTCGTAGCCGTTCACCACCAGCGACAGACCGACGCCGGGAGTGCTCAGCATGCCCCTCGCGATGCTGGCCGCTCCACGTCCGCCGTTGAACATGGTGACCGCGACGCTCATCGGGCCTCCTCGGCGACCGGCGCGGGCGCGACGGCGCCGGTGACGCCGGTGGCGGGCGGCCGCAGGACCCCCCGGCGCAGCAGCCAGTGGCGGAACCCGAGATAGGCGACGAACAGGGCACGGTCGCGCGCACCGCGCCAGAACCGCCAGCCGCGCCGTCCCCCGCCGCGTTCGCGGTGCTCGATGGGGACCTCCACCCACTCGTGGCCGATCTCGGCGACCCGGGCGGTGATCTCGGTCGAGCAGTTCATGCCGCCCGACTCCAGGGGCAGGGCCCGGAACAGCGGGCCGTGCACCACCTTGAAAATCGAGTTGAAGTCGCGGTAGCGGGTGCCGTGCAGCAGGTTGCTGACCGCGCCGCTGGCCGCCGACCCCCAGCGGTACGCCGCGCCGTCGGCCTTCCTGATCCGGGCGCCGGAGAACGCCATGGCCTCCCCGGCCTCGATCCGCGGGATGATCCGGTCGAGGTTGGCGATCGGGAACTGGCCGTCGGAGTCGAGCAGCACGACCCAGTCGAGCCGGGTGTGGGCGATGGCGGTGGCGATCGCCGCGCCCGCGCCCTGGTTGGGCCGATGCGTGACGACGACGAGGCGCGGGCACCGGGCCCGCAGACCGGCGAGGATCTCGCCGGTCGCGTCACCGCTGCCATCGTCGCAGACGACGATCTCCCACTCGCCGACGGCGGGGTTGTTCTCCAGATACTCCTGCCACTCGCCGACCGAGGCCGCGATGGTCTCCGCCTCGTTGTACGCGGGCGCGGCCACGGAGATGTCCACAGCACTGGCCTCCTCGGGATATATCGGATTGCGGGGAGACGAGGGAGCGGATCAGCGGTCGTCCGCGCCGAGCAGACGGCCGATCCAGCGGTCCAGGGGAAGCAGGTTGATCCCGACGATGACCGGGACGTGCACGAGCGCGAACACGATCGTCGCGCCGAACGAGATCGGCCCCCCGGTGAACAGGTTGATGTGCGGCGCGTCGATGACCTCGGGGATCTCGACGGGATTGGCGACGAACCACATGATGTCGAGGAAGCCGGAGAACACGATGAGGACACCGGTCGCCATGATCTTCAGGCAGCGGCCCGGCGTGCCCCCGCCGATCCGGTACGCGGCGGCGACCGTGAGCACGATGCCCGGATAGAGCAGCAGATACAGATGCGTGTAGAAGCTGTCGCCCTGGGCCCGCGCGCCGTCTCCGTAGTAGAACCAGCTGATCCTCGGGATCAGATAACCCGTGAAGAGAACGAACGGGACGTAGAGCAGCCAGTTCAGCCGTGGTGACACCCAGGGGAAGACCGAGATCGCCACACAGAGGCAGGCGAACGCGAGGAGTTTGGCCACCATCTGCCAGGGCGACTGGATCTCCCTGGTGTGCGGCGTGGCCAACCACACGAAACCGGTGCCGGCGGCGCCGACGACCAGGGCCATCCACCACACGTGGGGCGCCCAGGGGCGGGAGCCGGCGCGGACGACGTCCACCGGAAGATTTCCGTCGAGACGCGGCCGGGACGGAGGACTTTCGCCGAATGCCGTCATGGAGACGCGGCACCTTCCTTCCACCATGCCCCTGGGGCAGGCGTGCCGTATGGGCGCTGCGAAGAATGCAGCCGCGAGCGCGGGAGCGCTCCCACGCATTATGTCATTCTCATCCGGAAATGCGTCCACAATGGTGCGTATTGGGCGGCGGATCTGGATATTTTCAGCATCTCCGCAGGTCAGATGGGGTCATGATGGAGAAGTAGTACCCGCGAGTAGTTGAATGTTGCGCCACCGGCCGTCATTCCCCGGCGTTACGGACAATGTCAACCGTGTTTGCGGACGCATGTCAATTTTGGACCGGTCCTAATTCCCTGGGATGGCCATCCACCCGGACACAATTCCGCGGCGCGCCGCGTGGCGCCGGTGACCCTCACAGCGGGCGAACGGCGACCGATTCGGCGGAGAGTGTGACCTCAACGGTGATGTACGGATTGCCCAGCCGGGGCAGCTGAAGCCCACGCGTGAACTCCTCCGCGTCGCCCGGCATCACCTTCGGCTGCAGTGCGACTTCGACTTGCCCGGTCTCGTCATCTGGGTGCGCCGTCATCGTGGCCACCTCAGGACGGGATCTGAGCCAGGAGACGACCGTGTCCTGGGCCCGCCGGAGCTCCGCGGCCGAGAATCCCTTGCCGCCGATCAGGGTGACCTCCATGGGGAGGGTCCGAGCCAGCTCGATCGCACGAGCCGGGATGGGACCCTTGAAGCCGACGCGCAGCCCCCGGTGGTCGTCGACGTATCTGACGCCGGAGATCTCGTCGGGGAACTCCGCATTCAGTCTGTCGATCACCCGGCTGTTGGACGACTGTGAGCCGAAGCGGTCGATGGCCTCCTCGTAGGAGATGCCCTCCGATCTGGCGATGGTCCCGAGGTCGACCAGCTCGGCGTAGGGAATGCCGTCGATCGTCACGTCCGGGTCGGTCACCGCGGGGTCGTAACCCTCGAAGTCCGTCGGCTTGGGCGACGAGGTGGCAGCCACCCGGCTCGCGTACCGCTTGACGACCTCCTCCAAGGGCCGGCCCGACGACGCCGCCTCTCGCTTGAGCCGCTCCAGGGTGGGCCGGTGCGCTCTGGGCTGCTCGGCCCGCGGCAACACGATCGTCTCGGTCCCGGCCACAGTGGAGACCAGACCGGCACCAGACGGGCCGCAGGCGCACAACGACGCGAGCACCGCGATGACGGCCAGACGCGATCTCTTCACACCCAAGAGACGCGTCACCGGCCTGGAGAGTTCATCCAGGTATCCGATCCGGTATGGCGAAGCCCGTTCATCAGAACGCGTACCGCGGTCGTCGACGACAACAGGGTCATCGAGCGGGGTGGGCCGAACAGCGCGCCGAGCGACCAGGGGTATGGCAGGGACACGGCATCCCCGGTCGCGCGTACCGGGCGCGGGTCAGTGGGTGACGGGGACTCGGGGAGCCTGGGGATCGGCGGTGGGCCTCCGGTGGCGCGGCGCGTCCCCATCGGAGCCTCGGTCATCCGGCACCCGGCCGCCCGGCGCCGGCTGCTCGGGGGCCGGCTGCTCGGACCCGGCCTGCTCGCGAGCCGGCTGCTCGGGGGTGGTGGCCTGGCGGTGCGACCGGCCCTCGGCCTTCCTGATCTCCTCTTCGAGGTCGCCCGCCGTGGGAGCCTCCAGCAGACGGGCCACGATCCGCGTCGTCACCCGGGGGACGGCCCAGAAGCTGCCGGTGCGCTCGCCGTACCAGACCATCCAGCCGGGCGTCTTCGCCGCCAGGGTCCGCGCCGCGCCCCTGCCCGCGGTCATCTCGTTCGTCATGCCGATCCTCCCGCTCGCCGTGTCTCCGGGTGCCCCCGTCTCCGGGAACCGCCCTCTACCCGGCTACGCGCGAGCCAAGCACGATCAAGCGAGGCGCGGGAGCACGGCTCCCGGTCGCCATTCGGTAATGGTCATGCCAAGGGCAGCCCCTGAACGTAATATCCGTTAAGGGGGGATATAAGGGATAGCCCGCTTATCCAGCTAGCTGGTATGTTTGAATGACTCAAGTCCCCGGTAGGGCGGGCGGCGGCGAGGCATCGGCCCGCCGACCCCAAGCTGCGCCGCGCCACCGGCTCGGACGAGCGGCTCACGTCACGGAAACCCTTACGGAACAGGGGTTTTGCATGATCCCCGTAGCGCGGGAGACCCCCCACAGCAACCAGGATAAGTCCCCTGTTCTTTACTTATTTGCCCCTATATGGCGCACCAGTGGGGTTGCCGGACGGACTCGCAGGCCATCGACTGCCGGACATTACTGGGACCTGACACTCCTCCGGGTAGCGTCGTTCAAGACAGTACGCCCGAAAAATATGGATGAAGGCGCGTATATGACAACGCAGCAGCTTGAGATCACTGTGAGCGATCACCAGCCGGCCGTCCTGGTCGTGCTGCGGGGTGAACTCGACATCGCCACCGGAGACAGTCTCCGGAGCGTGATCAGGAAGCTCGTCCACCAGGGTCGCGCGAAGATCGTGGTGGACGCGTCCGATCTGCGGTTCTGCGACTCCTGCGGCCTGGAAGCGCTGCTGGACGCCCGGGACGACATCGAGAAGGCCGCCGGTTGCCTGCGGCTCACCGGAGTTCACGGCGTCTTGAGGATCGTCCTTGAGGCGACCCGGCTGCGCGGCACGTTCTCGATCGACGGCACGCCCGTCGAGGCCGTCGCCGCCATGGTGGTGACGGACTCGCACGACGTGTCCATGGTCTGACCGGCAGAGCCCTGATCACCGGAGTCTGATCACTGATCGCCCGCCCCCGCCCTCACGCCGAGGGCGGGGGCTCTCGTACGCAGGCCCCCCTGCCACCGCGCGCCACCGGCCGTTTGCGCCGGTCGGGCCCGGGTACGCGCGGACGAGGGAACGACCGGACCGTGCAGGGGGAGACACCATGGACCAGTCCCGTGTGCCCGTGCTGGAGGCGTTGGCCGCCTACCGCAGGCGAGGAGACCTCAGCTTCACTCCTCCGGGACACAAGCAGGGCCGTGGGGTGGATCCGCGGGTCCTGGAGATCATGGGCGGCGACGTCTTCCGCGACGACGTGATGGTCATGAACGGCCTGGACGACCGGCTGCAGTCCAACGGGGTGCTCGAAGAGGCCCAGCAACTCATGGCGGAGGCGGTCGGTGCCGAGCAGGCGTTCTTCTCCACCTGCGGAAGCTCCCTGTCGATCAAGAGCGCCATGCTCTCCGTGGCCGGTCCGGGCGAGCGCCTGCTGGTGGCGCGCAACGCCCACAAGTCGGTCATCTCGGCGCTGATCCTGAGCGGCGTCGAGCCGGTGTGGGTCCACGGAGACTGGGACGGCGACCTCCACATGTCGTACCCGCCCACCCCCGAGGCGGTGGAGGAGGCGTTCCGGGCCGCCCCCGACGCCAAGGGCCTGCTCGTCGCCAGCCCGGTCGACTACGGCACCTGCGCCGACCTGGCCCGCATCAACGAGGTGTGCCGCAGGTTCGGCCGCACGTTCATCGTGGACGAGGCCTGGGGCGCCCACCTGCCGTTCCACGACGACCTGCCCGAGTGGGGCATGAACATCGGGGCGGACCTGTGCGTGACGAGCGTCCACAAGATGGGCAACGGGCTGGAGCAGAGCTCGGTGTTCCACCTGCAGGGCGACCGCGTGGACCCGGCCGTCCTCAAGGCCCGCGAGGACCTGCTCGGCACGACCAGCCCCTCCACCCTGATCTACGCGGCGCTCGACGGCTGGCGCCGGCAGATGGTGGAACACGGCAGAGGCCTGCTCGACCGCGCGCTGGAGCTCGCGGCGTCGGCCCGCGCCGAGATCGGCAAAACGCACGGGCTCTGGGTGCTCGACAAGGAGAACACCGGCGCGTTCGACGTCGACCCGTTGAAGATCGTGATTGACGTGTCGGACCTCGGCGTCGACGGCTACCACGCCTCCGACTGGCTGCGCGAGCACTGCCACGTCAACTTCTCGCTGAGCGACCATCGGAGAATCAGCGCCGAGATCACCGTCGCGGACGACGACGAGACGGTCGGCGTGCTGCTCGACGCGCTGCGCACGCTGTCGTCGGCCCGCGACCTGCCGCCCGCGGCCAGGATCGACGTGCCCGAGCCGGGCGAGCTCGAGCTCGAGGTCGCGATGCTCCCCAGGGACGCGTTCTTCGGCCGGGTCGAGATCGTGCCCACCGGTCAGGCGGTGGGGCGGATCGCGGCCGAACTGGTCACGCCGTACCCGCCGGGCGCGCCCGCCCTGTGCCCCGGCGAGATCATCACCGAGCCGGTGCTGAGCTACCTCACCACCGGGCTCGCCGGCGGCATGGACATCCCGGACGCGAGCGACCCCACGCTGAAGACGCTCCGGGTGGTCGCGGAGTGACAGTCCTGACGAAAGCTAGGCCCAGCGGGAGCTGACGGTCTCCGCCAGGAGCATCTCGGCGACCTCGCGCGGACGGCCGCGCCCGAAGGCGGCCCGCTGCCGCACGGCCCCCGATCCGTACCGCCGCAGACGGTCGAGCTGGACGGTGAGCGGCGCCCAGTCGCCGTTCTCCTCCAGCATCGGCCGCACGTGCTCCAGCATGCGGTCCACCAGGTGCCAGCCGGGCACGCGGGCGCCGGCGAGCAGGTCGTACGCCTCGCCCTCCACTCCGTCGTGCGCCGCGCGCCAGAAGGCCGCGCGCAGGAGGGTGTCCTCCACATCGGGGGCGGGCACACCGGCCCGTACGTCGCGGAGCGCGGTGGCGACGAGACCCCGCACGAGCCCGGCCAGCGTCGCGGTCTCGGCGGCGGTCGGGCACACGTCCGCCGCGCGGATCTCCAGCGTCGGCACATGGTCGGAGAGGCGGGCCAGCCAGTAGATCATCCCCCGGTCGAGGATCGTGCCCCCGGTCAGCATCCCGGCGACGAGGCTCTCGTAGTGCCGGCGCGAGCGGAAGTACGGCGGCGGCTCCGCGCTCGGCCACCGGCCCATGACCATCGCCCGCCAGCTCGCGTGGCCGGTGTCCCTGCCGTCCGCGATCGGCGAGTTGGCCGTCAGGGCCTGCAGGACGGGAAGCCAGGGCCGCAGGTGGTTGCTGACCCGGAGCGCCTCCTCGCGGTCCCCGAGCCCGACGTGGACGTGGCAGCCGCAGACCCCCTGGCCCTCCATCACGGCCCCGAACTCGCGGAGCATCGCGTGGTAGCGGGGGCACGACGACAGGGGCGGCACGCCGAGGTTGCCGTCCAGGGCCGTGCCGCACGCGGCCAGCCCCAGGCCCGCGTCCGCGGCGGCGCGGGCGGCGGCGCGTCGCGACTCCACCAGGTCGCCGTGCAGAGCACGCAGTTCGGTGTGCACGGCGCTGTTGCTCTCCAGTTGGAACCGCGTCAGTTCGAACACCAGCCGGTCCGCCCCGGGCCCGGCCAGCCGTGCGTGCACCTCCTCGGCCGCCGGGACGACCCGTCCGGTGCCGGGGTCCAGGAGAAGGAACTCCTCCTCGACGCCGAGTGTGAGCGCCGCCGGGTCCACGGGTGCCCGGGTGACGGGGGAAGAGCCGTGAACGGTGTCGAACTGGCCCTCCCTTGTCACGTCTGGCATCGGTGGTCTTTCTCGGAGGAGGGTCCAGTGAATCAGTCCCCCATTCCCCCCAACGATGCCGCGAAAAACCACAAATGCCGTTTCTTGACGCGTGTGCGTACGGCCCTGCCCGAGCGTGCCGCCCCACTAGACTGACCGCCTGACCGAGGCCGCCCAGTCAACCAGTCCCAAGTCCGTTGCCCACGTTCGATGTCCACGTTCGATGTCCACGTTCGATGTCCACGTTCGAGGCCAGCAGCCCGCCGAGGTGTGCCAGTGACCGCCGCCGTCGTAGTGACCCCCGTGCCCGCGCACGTCCCCGACCACGTCCTGGTCATGGCGCTCCACGGCGCGTTGGACTACACCAACGCCGACCGGCTGCGTGAGGAGCTCACGGCGGCCGTCGGCGAGGGCCACCGCGAGTTGCTCCTCGACCTCAGCCCGCTGGACTTCTGCGACTCCACCGGGATCCGGATCCTGCTGTCCGTACGCAGGCTTCTGCAGGAGCGGGACGGCGGGGTGACGCTGGCGGGCCTGAACTCCCGGCTGGCGCGCATCTTCCGGACGACCGGGCTGATCCACGCGTTCACCGTCGAGCCGGATCTCGCGGAGGCCGTCGGCGCGCTGAACGCCCGGCCGGGATCCGAGTAGGGCAGGTAGGGGCATCGAAGGGGTCACAAAGAGGTAGCCTCGGTGACGCCGAGGTGAGACTGAGCGGCAGAGCCCGGTGAGGGCGTGGCAGGGCGGCGTCGAGGAGGACAGGTGGTGGACCACCATCGGCAGTGGCCGATAACGGATGACCTCGCGACGTTACGCGACGACATCCAGCGGTTCGCCGGTCAGGCGGGACTCGCCGGCGCCCGGCTGGACGATCTCGTCATCGCCGCCAACGAGGCCGCGATCAACGTGCTCGAACACGGCGGCGGAGCGGGCACGCTGGCGATGTCCACCGACGGCGCCGTGCTCGCCGTCGAGGTGGCCGACGAGGTGGGCACCCTGTCCCCCGCGGCCGTGCCCGGCCGGCGGCCCACCGGCCGGAGCGTCCGGGGCTTCGGCCTGTGGCTCATGGGCGAGTTGTGCGATTCGGTGACGATCGAGCAGGTGCCCGGCCGGTCGACGATCCGGCTGTCCATGAATCTCGACACCGGGCATCTCGACACCGGCGGCCCGGCCGCCGGAGCGGGCGCCGCTCCCGTACGAGGGAACGTCCGCCCGATCTGAACCGGCGGCCGGGCCTTCGGCCGGTCCCGCGTTGACCCTGGTTATCCTCTCGATCCCGTAAACCGGGCCGACGCGACGGACCGAGCGCCATAACCTGGGTCCCGCCACCACCTCCTCCAGGGACGCTGGACGGCTACCTGAGGAACGCCCATGACGCGGCGGCGACCGCGATCAGGACGCAGAGGCGGATGGTCCGGGGCGTGCTGTCGACGACGTCCCGGACCGCTCTGGCCACCTCGCCGACCCACGAGCCGATCTCCGGGTCGTGGAACCGGACTTCCTGACGGCTTTCCCCGCTCTCGCGGGGTCTGATAGCACTCATCGGGGCACCCTCCCCCATATGCGCTGTCCGGGAAGCGACCCCCGGACCTTTCCCCGAAGGTCACAGGTGACCCAGCGTGCACGCAATGCTCACGCAGGGCAATTGAGGTTCCATACGAAGGGTGACGATCGTGTCACAGTTTGCGAGGTGTCTTCGCCCCGATAAGTCCCAGAAAGCGCGCTTCGCTGTCTGATTTGTCCGCGGCTCTTTCCGGAAATTTGGACCAGCTCGCGACACGCCGTCATTTGTCTCCGAGGTCGGCGGCAGGCGGCAATCCGGGGCGGCACACAGCGGCCGCGGAGTTCTCCCCGGAAGCGCACGGAGGCTCCAGAGACGATGTTACCGAATGTGACGGAGTGGTCACGCACACCCGGGCACCCCCGGCAAGCCGGAAGCGAGCCGAACCCGGCCGTCAGCCGCCACACCTCACCCGCCGAGGTCGCGGGCGACGTTCTCCAGGCACCGGGTCAGCGTCTCGACCCGCTCCTCGGTGACGGGCCGGTCGCCGGCGGCCTCGGGCAGGTCCGCGCGGCGCGCGATCACCAGCGGCCGGTGCCGCTCGTCGATCTGGTCGAGCGGCAGCACCAGGCACTCGCCCCGGACGAAGACCAGAGCGACGTCCGGGTCGGCCGACTCCAGCAGCCGTCGTACGCAGTCGGGGTCGAGCAGCGCCATCGCGACTCCTCCCGGACACGGGTTCAGGGCCGGATGCCCACGCCCGTCGTCACTTCCTTGATCCGTTCCCGGCCCGAGTCGGGCGCGAGCGGCGGGGTGCCCATGCCCGCGCCGCGCCGCATGCCCTCCAGCACGGCGCGCAGCGCGTCCACCGCGCTGTGGCGCGGCTGCCAGCCCAGCTCCTCGCGAGCGCGGGTGATGTCCATGATCGGGATCTGCAGGGCCATCTCCACCAGGCCGGGCGAGGCCGGGATCAGCCGCAGGTGCCAGCCCGCCGCCACCGCCGTACGCACGAGCGTGGCCGGCACCGGCACGCGCCGGGCGCCGAGGAGGTCCGCGAGCACGGCGGGGTCGACGACCGGGTCGGCGGCGAGGTTGAACGCGCCCCGCACATCGCGGGTGAGCGCCAGGCGGAACGCCTCGCCGGCGTCCAGCGAGTGCAGCGCCTGGAACCGCAGGCGGGGCATGTCCGGCACGAACGGGATCGTCCCCGGCCGCACCAGCCGCTGCGGCAGGAACGGCCCGGCGAACAGCCGCCGCTGCTCGGTCGCCGCCTCCTCCTTGAAGATGAAGCCGGGGCGCATCCGCACCACCCGGATGGCCGGATGGTCGCGTTCGAAGATGTCGAGCACCCGCTCGACGTACGCCTTCTCGCGGGCGTAGGCGGCGTTCGGCCAGCCGTGGGTCGGCCACGCCTCGTCGACGGGCGGGTCCTTCGGCCCCGGTGAGTACGCCCCGACGGACGACGAGTGGACGAGGACCGACACCCCGGCCCGGGCCGCCGCGGCGAAGACGCGCATGCTGCCGATCACATTGGAGTTCCAGGTGGTGACGGGATCGTGGGTGGGCTGGAACAGCCAGGCGAGGTGGACCACGGCGTCGGCCCCGGTGAGGATCGGGCCGAGGTCGTCGCGGAAGACGTCGGCCGTCCGCCACTCGGTCTTCGCCGGGCGCCAGTCCGGCATGCGCCGGGCCACTCCGACGATCGAGGTCACGCTCGGCTCGGCCTCCAGGGCGGTGAGCACGCTGGTCCCGACGTTCCCGCTCGCGCCAACCACGACAACTCGCATGAGGCTCTCCGTTTCCTGACACCCTTCGCGACAAACCGCCCCAAAGGTCGCGATAGCCCCATCCCCGGCAGAGTCGCGATCATGCGTCCGTCTGCCTCGGGGATGCGGGAGCTCCAGATTTCCCCTGGGACAATGCGGGGGAATCAGTGGTGGCGCGGGAATACCGCTACCTAGGAGGATTAAGTTCTCATAGTGGTCAGAGAGGCGGAACAGCGGAGATGGCTCAGATCGTCGGTGGCGGACGCCCCGTCAATGACGCCGAGCGACGGGTCATCGCCCACCTGCGGGACAACGCCCCTGACGACTGGCTGCTGCTGCACAACATCGAGGTGCCGCGCGGCGCCGACCTGTTCGAGGTGGACGTGGTCGTGCTGACCGGCCACTCGCTCGTCGTGATCGACGTGAAGGGCGCCCGGGGCCGGTTCGAGGTGTCGGGCAACCGGTGGTTCCCCCAGCACCGCGAGGCGTTCGGCTCGCCGGTGGCCAAGCTGCGCGGCACCGCGCGGGCGCTGAAGGGCCTGCTGATCGACGAGCACCGCGAGCTCGAACGGTTGTACGTCGACAACGTCGTGGTGCTGACCGCCCCGGGAGCCGTCCTCGTCGACCACAGCGGGCGCGACGCCCGGCACGTCACGACGATCGCCGGGCTCGTCCCCATGCTCAGCGACGTGGGCCGGGTCAGGCACGGGTGCAGCCGGGACGCCGCGCCGTACCGGACCGCGATCATCGAGGCGCTGAACGGGACCGTGCGCCGGCCCACCGCCCCGCCGCGGTTCGGCAACTGGGAGGTCGAGGAGCAGCTCGGCGGCGACAGCCGCGTCACCGAGTATCGCGCCGTCAACGCGACCGCGCCGACCAGCGGGACCGTTCTGCTGCGGGTCTACCGCGCCGACCCGATGGCCGAGCAGCAGCGGCGGGTCGCCGAACAGCGCCGCATCGCCAACGCCTACCAGGCGCTCGCCAAGATCCCGCCGCATCCCTGCGTCGTACGCTCGCGGGACTTCTTCGCCATCGACGACGAGAGCCGGTTCGTGCTCGTGCTCGACGACGTCCACGGGCAGGCCCTGCACCTGCATCTGACCGGGCGCGGGCTGGACGTCGGCGCCAAGCTCGCCGTGCTGGAGGGCATGCTGGACGGCCTCGCCCACGTCCACGCCAACAAGGTCATCCACCGGGCGCTCACCCCCGCCTGCGTGCTCGTCGCGGACGACGGAAACGCCATGCTGACCGGCTTCGACTACGCCAAGCCCGGCCCGCGCAAGCACACCGTCGCCAACGAGCTCCCCAACATCCTCGACGTCCACTACGTCGCCCCCGAGTGCCGGGCGCGGCCCGAACGGATGACCCCCGCCTCGGACGTCTACTCGGCGGGGGTCATCGCCTTCCAGCTGCTGACCGGCGAGCTCCCCATGCCCGGCATGGACGCCGAGCCGGCCGCCGCGGGCGTCGCCCCGGAGGTCATGGACCTCGTACGGCGGATGCGCGACCCCACGCCCGCCAAGCGTCCGGACGCGGTGACGGCCCTCGCCGAACTGCGGGACGCCCGGGAGGCGCAGCCCCGGCGGCGAGCGCCGCTCGGCGGCAGGATCCGCGACGCCCTCCGCCGCCTGCACCCCCGGGGATGACGCCCCGGGGCCGGCACTCCCGCGCTCCGAGGGAGCGGGGCGGGAGGCCGATCGACGGCGATTACGGGACCTTCGTCCCTAACCCGCCGGCGGGCCGATCACGCAGGCTTGCAGACATGAAGCTCGACTCGGCCGGCCTTGAGATTCTCACCGGAGGGGAATGTCTGGACCTGCTGGCCTCCACCCCCATCGGCAGGATCGTCTTCACCGACCGGGCCCTCCCCGCCGTCCAGCCCGTCAACTTCTGCCTGCTCGACGGGAACATCGTCATCCGCACCGCCGCGGGCTCCAAGCTCGCCGCGGCGGCGCGGAACGCCGTCGTCGCCTTCGAGGCCGATGAGTTCGACGCGACGTTCCGTACGGGCTGGTCGGTGACCGCGGTGGGGCACGCCCGCGCGGTGTCGGAACCCGAGGAGATCGACCGCCTGGCCACGCTGCCGCTGTCGCCGTGGGTGCCCGGGACCCGCGACCACTTCATCGTGATGGCCCCCGAGCAGATCTCCGGCCGCAGGCTCAACCGCTGACCGTCGCGCCGCGCAGGCCGCGGTAGAAGGCGCGCAGGTCCGCGACGAGCAGCCCGGGCGTCTCCATCGCCGGGAAGTGACCTCCCTCGTCGAACTGCGACCAGTGGGCGATCTCTCCGCCGGGGTTGTAGAGGGTGGGCACGATGTCGTCGAGCCCGCCGAACACCGCCCAGCCGACCGGCGCCGAGGGCGCGCCCGCCCCGGCCCACGGGTTGGGCGCGCCGGGCAGGGGATGGGAGTTCTCGTAGATCGCGTGCGCCGCCGACGCGCCCGACCGGGTGAACCAGTAGAGGCTCACGAGGGTGAGCAGCAGGTCGACGTCCACCGCGTCACCCGGGCTCAGCTTCCGCTGGTCGGTCCACGCCTCGAACTTCTCGGCGATCCAGGCGAGCTGCCCGGCGGGCGAGTCGGTCAGGGCGTACCCGATCGTCTGGGGCTTGGTGGACTGGATCGCGAGGTAGCCCTTGCCGTCCCGCTGCGCCTCGCGGAACGCGTCGTAGCGGGCCCGCTGCGCGGCGCTGAGCCTGCCGACGTCGACCGGCACGTACCCGTCGGACATCGCGACGGCGACCTGCACGTCGCTGCTGATGTGGACCCCGGCGACGTGCGCGGCGTCGAACGCCGCGAGCATGCCCACGAGGCCCGCGCCCATGTCGCCGCCGTGCGTGCCGTACCTGTCGTAGCCGAGGCGGCGCATGAGCTCGGCGAACGCGCGGGCGGACCGGCCGAGGTCCCAGCCGGGCTCGTTCACGGGCGTGGAGAACCCGAACCCCGGCAGCGACGGCACCACGAGGTGGAACGCGTCCCGGGGGTCGCCGCCGTACGCCGCGGGGTCGGTGAGCGGGCCCGCGATGCCGAGGAACTCCACGGGCAGGCTCGGGTATCCATGGGCGAGCAGGAGCGGCAACGCGTCCGGCTCCGGGGAGCGGACGTGGAACGCGTGCACCGGCTGTCCGTCGATCACGGTGCGCACCTGCGGAAACGCGTTCAGCCGGGCCTCGGCGGCGCGCCAGTCGAGCTCCAGCCAGCGCGCGACGAGCCGCCGGAGGTGGTCGAGCGGGACGCCGCGCTCCCAGCCGGTTCCGGGGATCTGCGCGCCCAGGCGGGCCCCGGCGAGGCGGGCGCGCAGGTCGGCGAGGTCGTCGTCGGAGATCTCGATATGGAAGGACTCGACGGGGAAGGGCTCGATCTGGTTCGTGGTCATGCGGGCAGGCTCGCGCATATCGCGGACGGGTTCCTTCCGCGATGCGCGCGACAATCGGATCATGCGCGATACCGCGGCGCGGCTGCTCCGCCTGCTGTCCCTCCTGCAGACCCGGCCGCACTGGAGCGGCCCCGAGCTGGCCGACCGGCTCGGCGTGACCACCCGCACGGTCCGCGCCGACGTCGAGCGCCTGCGCGCCCTGGAGTATCCGGTGTCGGCGACCCCCGGCGTGGGCGGCGGCTACCGGCTCGGGGTCGGCGCCGCCCTGCCGCCGCTGCTGCTCGACGACGAGGAGGCGGTGGCCGTCGCGGTCGGCCTGCGGACCGCCGCCGGAGGCGGTGTCACCGGCATCGAGGAGAGCGCCCTGCGCGCGTTCGCCAAACTCGAACGGCTCCTGCCCGCGCGGCTGCGCCGGCGGGTCAACGCCATCCAGTCCTTCACCCTCGACGTCGGCGGCTCCGGCCCGACGGTCGACGCCGAGGTCCTCGCCCTGCTCGCCGGAGCCTGCCGGGACGCCGAACGGCTCCGTTTCGACTATCTCGACCACGGGGGCGGGCGGTCACGGCGTCTCGTCGAGCCGCACCGCGTCGTGCACCTGCGGCGGCGCTGGTATCTGGTGGCCTGGGACGTGGACCGCGCCGACTGGCGGACGTTCCGGGCCGACCGGGTCGAACCGCGGCCGCCGACGGGCCCGCGGTTCCGGCCCAGGCGGTTCCCGCACCCCGACGTCGGCGCCCACGTGCTGCGCCAGGTCGGCACGGCCCTGTGGCGCCACCGGGCCCGCGTACGGCTCGACGCCTCGGCGGACGAGATCCGGAGGCGGTGGCCCGGCGTCCCCGGCGGCCTCACGCCGGTCGACGAGACGTCGTGCCTGCTCGATGTGGGCGCGGACACCTTCGAGATGCTCGCCCTGCACCTGGGCCTGCTCGGCGTGGACTTCCGGGTGCTGGACCCGCCCGAGCTGTCGGAGGCGGTGGCGGCGCTGGGCCGCCGTTACCCGCGCGCCGCCGGTGGTGACGGAGGTGGCGGATGATGGACGGGTGCGTGCCCGTCCCGTCTCCCCGTCCCTGCTCGTGGAGGAACTGGCCGACCTGATCGCGGCCCGGCCGCGCGACGCGTGGGTGCGCGTCGCGGTGGACGGCGCCCCGGCGGCCGGGCCGGGACGGCTGGCCGACGCCCTGGCCGGCCCGCTGCGCCTGCGCGGCCGGGAGGTGCTGCGGGCGCCCGCGTCGGGCTTCCTGCGCCCCGCCTCGCTGCGGCTGGAGTTCGGCCGGACCGACCCCGACGTGTTCTACGACGAATGGCTGGACGCGGCCGGCCTCGTCCGCGAGGTGCTGGGACCGCTGGAGCCGGGCGGCACGGGCCGGGTGCTGCCCTCGCTGTGGGACAGCGCGCGGGACCGGGCCACCCGGGCCGGCTACGTCACGCTGCCGCCGGGCGGGGTGGCGCTGGTGGACGGCGCGCTGCTGCTCGGCCGCGGCCTGCCGTTCGACCTGGCCGTCCACCTGTCCCTGTCGCCGGCCGCGCTGGCGCGCCGCACGCCGCCCGAGGAGCACTGGACGCTGCCCGCCTACGAACGGTACGAACGCGAGACGGGCCCGGCGCGGGCCGCCGACGTGGTGGTCCGCGTCGAGGACCCGCGCCGGCCCGCCGTGGTCACCCGGCCGGGCTGAACCGGTGGCCGCGGCCGGGTGAGGTCGTGCCCTGGGACGGACGCTGCTTCGCTACAGCAGGCCGCCCAGGCTCAGGGGTAGTCCCAGCCCGGCGCCCAGGCCGAGCGTGATCCCCAGCAAGGGGGCGTCGTCCTCCGAGCCCACGGCGCAGCAGGTGGTGCAGGCGCAGTGGCTCGGCGGAGTGCCGGTCGGCGTGCCGGGCGGTGGGTCGATCGGCGGGTCGATCGGAGTCGCCGGCGGCGTGCTGGGCGGCGGGTCGTGTGGCGTCCCTGGGCCGTCCGGGTTATGCGGGTTGTGGGGAACGTCCACGACGTTCTTCTCCGGGGGTACGACGACGACGTCCTGCGGGACGTCGGGCGCCGGAAGCCGCTCCGGCGTCGTGAAGATCGGCGTGTCCTCCGGCCCGGGCAGGTTCTGCATGGGCGGTAGGGTCCACCCGGGGCCGTAGCCCGGTCCGCCGGGGCCCGGCTGGTTGCCGGGCGGGATGACCGGATTGTTCGGCCCCGGCGTGGTGGGTGTGACCGCCGGGGGGAGAGCCGGTCGCGGATGCTGGGGCTGACGCTCATGGGGGCGCTGCCGCTCCGGCGGCCGCTGCTTGTGCGCACGCTTGACGTGCCGGGGGTGGCGGGGGTGACGGGCGGCCGGATGGACGCTGACGACGGGTCGACGCACGGTGATCGGCACCCCGTCCCCCGGTGCCGCCTGAGCCGGAGCGGCGGCGACGACGGCGCCCAGAACCACGAACCCTCCGGTGAACACGGCGCCCACTCTGACCGCCACACGCATGCCCATGCAGTTCTTCAACTCTTCTTCCTCGCAGTGACGATGTCCGAGCCATTTCCTGGCCGGTCAGGTGACATCGGGTGCGATCTGGTCAACCGCACGCGCTCGCCGCTTCTCCGATACGCGGAGCCGGAATGGCGGCCCGGCCGGGGTGGGATTCCGCCGGCCGATTACCGGGACCGGCGCCGCGACGGCCATGCCGCACAATCGCCGATCCCGGTTTCTCACTCAGCCGATGCCGATGCCCAGGCCGACGAGGAGCCCCACGTTGAGGAGGCGCCTCCCGTAGGTCACGGTCGACGGGCCGCCGCAGGTGGCGCAGGTCGGCGTGCAGGTCGGGTTCGGGCTGGGCGACGTCGGCGCCGGCGCCTCCAAGGTCGTCACTGTTGGCGTCGGCGTCGCGCTCGGCGGGCAGACGGTGGCCGTGATCGTGATCGTGATCGTGTCACACGTCGGCAGAGCCTGCGGAGCGACCACCGCGGCCGTCGCCGGCGCGGCCATGGCCGCGCCTCCGGCCAGCACCGCGCCGACCAGCAGCCCCTTGACGAGATTCGTGCGCTTGCGCATTTCCGTACCTTTCAAACAGCGATGCTCGAGAAATCGAGATTGCAGCTCGGCGAGGACGTTCCTCCCCGGTGTCACCGCGTGACATCCTGCCAGCCGGTAAATCTCCCCGGTTCTGCCGACACAAACGACTGCCCTCATGTTTTCCCAGGTGTTTGCCACTCTCAGAATGAGGGAGTCCGAATTAGTCGCCGCTGTCACATCAGGCCGCTTATTCGATATCCGACATAAAACCCAAATCAATCACCGGCGGCCGACATGAAAAAGGCCGGGGACACGCCCCGGCCACTCAACCCGCCTCTCTCACAGGCCGTACTCCTCCAGCAGGCGCAGCCACACCTCGCTCACGGTCGGGTAGGAGGGCACGGCGTGCCACAGGTCGTCCAGGGTGACCCCGGCGGTGACCGCGATCGTCGCGGCGTGCAGCAACTCGGCCGCGCCGGGCGCCACGAAGGTCACGCCGAGCAGCACCCGGCGGCGCTCGTCGACCACCGCCTTGGCCCTGCCTTCGTAACCGTCGCCGAGCAGGTAACCACCGGCCACCTGACCCATGTCGTACTCGACGACCCGTACGTCGAAGCCCTCGGCACGGGCCTGCGCCTCGGTGCGGCCCACCGCGCAGACCTGGGGATCGGTGAAGATCACCTGGGGGGCGCCGACCCTGTCCGCGCGGTCACGCATCGAGGGCCGGTCGTCCGCCTCGCCCCGGGCCCGGGCGACGATCACGTCCGAGGCGATCCGCGCCTGATACTTGCCCATGTGCGTGAGCAGGGCCTGCCCGTTGACGTCTCCCACCGCGTAGAGCCAGCCGTCGGCGACGCCGGTGGCCCGCATGCTGTCGTCCACGCCCACCGGACCCGACTCCGGCAGGCCCACCGACTCTAGCCCGAGATCGCCGGTGGCGGGGCTGCGCCCGGTGGCGACCAGGATCTCTTCGGCCGTGATCGTGTCTCCGTCCTTCAGCCGCACCGTCACCACGCCGCCCGGCTCCGGTCGCTCGACCTTCTCGGCGCTCTCGCGCAGGCGGATGTCGACGCCCTGCTCGGTCAGCGACCGCGCCACCGCCTTCCCGGCGAAGGGCTCCACCCGGTCGAGCAGCCCGCCACCCCGGACCAGCATGGTCACCTCCCGCGACCCGAGCCCGCGCATGGCCTGCGCCATCTCGCACGCGACCACGCCGCCGCCGATCACCACGAGCCGGTCCGGTACGGCGCGCGCGGCGGTCACCTCACGGTTCGTCCACGGCCGCGCGGCGGCCAGCCCGGCGACCGGGGGGATGACCGCGCCGCTGCCGGTGGCCAGCACGACGGCGTGGTTCGCCGTGAGCGTGCGCGTGCCGCCGTCGGCCGTCGCGACCTCGACGCTCCGGGCGCCGGTCAGCCGCCCGGTGCCGCGTACGAGCGTCACCTTCGCGGAGTCGAGCCACCTCGCCTGCCCGCTGTCGTCGTAGTTCGAGACCACGGTGTCGCGGTGGGCCAGCACGGCGACGGCGTCGATCGGGCCGTCGAGCCGCATCCCCGGGACCCGGCTCACCTCGCCCGCGAGGTCGACCGGCCGCAGCAGCGCCTTGCTCGGCATGCAGGCCCAGTAGGAGCACTCCCCACCGGCCAGTTCACGCTCGACGATGACGGTGCTCAGCCCGGCCGCCGCCACCCGCCCCGCGACGACCTCCCCCGCCGGTCCCGCACCCACCACGATCACATCGAAGACTTCCGGCATGGTCACCCTTCCTCTCGTACCGTGCCTCTCGTACCGTGGTCCACCCTGTCACGGGCGCCGCGAGGTCACGGAGACGAGCCCGCCCTCGTAGGCCGCGATGACGAGCTGGGCCCGGTCCCGGGCGCCCAGCTTGGCGATCAGGTGACCGATGTGGGTCTTCACCGTGGCCGTGCTCACGTGCAGCGCGGCGGCGATCTCCTGGTTGGACAGGCCGCGCGCGACGAGGGTGAGCACCTCGCGTTCCCGCCCGGTGAGGCCGTCCAGCGACGCGTCCCGTCGCGGGCCGGCGAGGGTCGCCGGGGTGGTCCGGGCGAACTCGGCGATCAGCCGCCGGGTGACGCTCGGCGCCAGCAGCCCCTCCCCCGCCGCGATGACGCGGATCGCCGCGAGCAGGTCGGCGGGCGGGGTGTTCTTCAACAGGAAGCCGCCGGCCCCCGCGCGCAGCCCCGCGTAGACGTACTCGTCCAGGTCGAAC
Source organism: Microbispora cellulosiformans (assembly GCF_008728085.1). Lineage (NCBI taxonomy): Bacteria > Bacillati > Actinomycetota > Actinomycetes > Streptosporangiales > Streptosporangiaceae > Microbispora > Microbispora cellulosiformans. The sequence continues at coordinate 55,669 of NZ_VYTZ01000004.1, forward strand.
GTGGTGAGGATCAGCACCTTCACGGCGGTGGACTCGGCGCAGATCCGCCGGGTGGCCTCGATGCCGTCCAGGCCGGGCATGCGCACGTCCATCAGCACGACGTCGGGGCACCTCCGCCGGGCCAGCTCGACGGCCTCCGTCCCGGTCCCGGCCTCGCCGACCGCGACCAGCCCAGGCGTGCTGTCGACCAGCAGGCGCAGGCTGCCGCGCAGCAGGTCCTGGTCGTCGGCGAGCAGCACCCGGATCGGCCCAGGCGTCTCGGGCATCTCGGGCGGCTCGGGCGCGATCACCGGTCCTCCCCGTCGACGGCGGAGTTCCCGGGATCGGGGACGGGCAGGCGGGCGAGCACCCGGAAGCCGCCCTCGGGGTGTGGCCCGGCCGTGAACTCGCCGCCGAACAGCAGGGCGCGCTCGCGCATGCCGATCAGGCCGTGCCCGGGCGGTCCCGGCGGCAGCGTCCGGCGGCCGGGGCCGTCGTCGGTCACCTCGATCCGCACCTCGGCCGCGTCCCGCTCGACGAGGACCCGGCACCGGGCGGGAGCCGCGTGCCGTACGACGTTAGTGAGGGCCTCCCGCGCGATCCGGTGGACGGCGAGCTCCAGCGTCTCCGGCAGGGCGCCCGTCACGCGCATGTCCAGGTCGACCTCCACGCCCGCGGCGGCCGCCCGTTCCGCCAGTTCCGGCAGCGCCGCGAGACCGGGAACCGGGGACCGGCCGGAAGAATCGTCCCGCAGCACGCCGAGCGCCTGTCGCATCTCCGCGAGGGCACGTCTGCTGGTGTCCTCGATGACCCGCAGCGCCTCCCTCGCCTCCTCCGGACGCTGATCGGCCACGTGCGCCGCCACCCCGGCCTTCACCCCGATGAGGCTCAGCGTGTGGGAGACCACGTCGTGCAACTCGCGGGCGATGCGCAGCCGTTCCTCGGCGACCGCGCGCTCGGCCGCCCGCTCGGCCCCCAGTTCGGCGCCGCGCGCGGCGTACGCCCGCCGCTCCCGCACCGCCCGGCCGATCGTCCAGGCGCCGCCCAGCGCGAGTACGCCGAGCACCAGGCTGGTCACGGCCCGTCTGGACGCCGGGTCCGCCGACACCCCGCCGACCGCGGTGAACAGCAGCGCCCCCAGGCTCAGCACCCCGATCGCCGTCGTCGGCTCCCACCTGCGCCGCGGCGTCGTCAGCGCGACCGGATAGAGCGCGTACGCCGCGGCGGCCAGCGGCTCGCGGACGACGCCGAGCGCCATCGCGGCCACGGACGCGGCGAGTACGACGCCGAAGACCGGCAGCGGCCACCGTCGTCTGACCGCGATCGGCAGCGTCATCGCCGCGATCAGGGCGTGCGTGGTCCACGCGGCCGGGACGCCCGCCTGGAGGGACAGTGCGAACGCGTATCCCAGGCCGGCCAGGGCGTCCAGCACGACCAGCTCACCACGGCCCAGCGGCCGGGGAAACAACGGCCGCACGTCCGGATCGTCCACCTGCCCACGGTAGACCGCGCGGAGCCCCGCCCGCCTCCCGCCGGGGTCTGTCATCCCGTGGTCGGAGGGACGGCGAGAAGATCGCCCCCCGGCCCGACGCCAGGACGGCCCACCGCGCGGGACCGTCGAGGCATGATCGAAGTCAGAGAGCTGACCAAACGGTTCGGCCGTACGGTCGCCGTGGACGGGCTGACGTTCCACGTGAAACCAGGCCGGGTCACCGGGTTCCTCGGGCCGAACGGCGCGGGCAAGTCGACGACCATGCGGGTGATCCTCGGCCTGGACCGCCCGGCGAGCGGTGAGGCGCTCGTCGGAGGCCGCCGCTACGCCGGCATCCGCCACCCCATGCGGGAGGTGGGCGCCCTCCTGGACGCCGGGGCGGTCCAGGGGGGCCGCACACCGCTCGGCCACCTGAGCTGGATCGCCCGCAGCAACCGCATCGGCCGGGATCGGGTCGTGTCCGTGATCGAGCAGGTGGGCCTCGCGGGGGTGGCGCGCAAGCGGATCACCGGCTTCTCCCTCGGCATGCGGCAGCGCCTCGGCATCGCCGCCGCGCTGCTTGGCGACCCCGGCGTGCTGCTGTTCGACGAGCCGGTCAACGGCCTCGACCCGGACGGCGTTCGCTGGATCCGTGAGCTGATGCGCGGCCTCGCCGCCGAGGGGCGCACGGTGCTGCTGTCGAGCCACCTGATGAGCGAGATGGAGCTCACCGCCGACCACCTGGTGATCATCGGCCGCGGGCGGCTCCTCGCCGACACCGCCATGCGCGACCTGACCGGCGTACGGGACGTGTTCGTCCGCAGCACGCGCGCCGACGACCTCGCCGCCGCGCTGTCTACCGAGCTGTCGGCCGTGGGCGGGACGGTCGCCCCGGAGGGGGAGGGCCTGTCGGTGCGCGGGCTCGACCCGGTCGAGATCGGCGACCTCGCCGCCCGGCACGCGATCCCGGTGCACGAGATCACGCCGCGCGCCGCCTCACTGGAGGAGACCTACCTGCGGCTCACCGAGAACGTGACGGACCACGCGAGCAGGAGGGTGGACCGATGATCGACGCGCTGGCCGCCGAATGGCTCAAGCTCCGCACCCTCCGGTCCACCTCCGTCGTCCTCGGGGTGGTGGTGGTCGTCGTCGGCCTCACGGCCCTGCTGGCGTGGTACGCCGCGGGCCTCTGGGACGGCCTGCCACCCGACCAGCGGGACCACCTCGCCGTGTCGTCGCTGCCGGACATGACCGGCATGGTCGGCTCACTGTGCCTGGCCGTGCTGGGCGTGCTCGCCGTCTCCGGTGAGTACGCCACCGGCATGATCAGGAGCACGTTCACCGTCATGCCGTCGCGCGGGCGGGTGCTGGCCGCCAAGGCGGCCGTCCTCGCGGTCGTGGCGTTCTGCACCGGGCTCGCGGCCATCCTCGCGACGCACGCGCTGGGGCGGCTGATCATCGGCGACCGTGCCATCCGGGGGCAGTCGGCCGAGCCGCTCGCCCGGCAGCTCCCGCTCTTCCTGGCGATGAGCCTCGCCATCGTGATGTTCGCGCTGATCGGGCTGGGCCTGGCCGCGATCACGCGGTCCGCCGTCGCCGCGATCGCCGTTCTGGTGGCCCTGTGGTACGTCGTCCCCCTCGTGGCCTTCAACCTCCCGGCCCCGTGGGGCGACCGCCTCGGCTCGGTGCTCCCCGGCGCCCTGGCGGGCGAGCTGGCCGGCACCGGCAACCCCGGCTCGGTCGGCGGCTCGCTGCTCTCTCCCGCCGCCGCGCTCGCGGTCATGGTCGCCTGGGTGGCCGTGCCGTACGGCGTGGCCGCCGTCCGGCTGACCCGCACGGACGCGTGAGGCGGGCAGGTGAGGGCGGGCGGGTGCCGGGTACGGCTCCCCCATGACGACCTCAGCACGGGACGAACTGACGGGGCTCGACCCCTTCGACATCTTCGACACCGAGGCCGCCCGGCTCGACCGCTACTTCTCCTCGCTCGACGACGACGGCTGGAACCGCCCGTCCCGATGCGAGGGCTGGACGACCCGCGACGTGCTCGCCCACCTGGCGGGTGAGGAGCTGTACAACCACGCGTGTCTCGACGACGACATCGACGGGTTCTTCGAGATGCTCGAACACGAGGGCGTGCGCGGCGGCTTCGACGGTTTCAACGAATGGTGCGTGCGCAGACGCCGCGGGCTGCCGGTGGAGCAGGTGCTCGACGAGTGGCGGACGAAGAACGCGGAGACGCGGCGGCGGATGCGGGCCCTGGGCCGCGACGGCACCCTGCACACGTCGGCCGGGCCGTACCCGGTGGGCCTGCAGACCTTCCACTACGACTCGGAGTACGCCACCCACGCCGACGACGTGGGGGCGCCGGTGACGCCGGACGAGGCCGGGGACCGCCTCGGCTGGCGGGTCCCCGTCGGCCTCTTCGTGCTGGCGGAGCGCGGTTCGAAGGCGCAGGTCGTCCCCGTCTGCGGCCGGATCGAGGTGCAGGTGGACGGCCTCACCGCCGATCTCGGACCCGAGGAGTTCGTGGAGGCGACGGTCGGCCGCCTGCCGGCCGACCACCTGCTCGACTCCCGCATCCGCGGCGCGCTGCGTTGTCTTGCCTGACAGTGTTGCTCGTAACAGCGCTGCCGTGCCTGACGGTGCTGCCTGTAACGGGTCCGACCGTGCCCTCGGCACCAGTGGTAATAAGACCCGCGTGGTCCGCCGCGCCGGCGTCCGCGCGGGTCGCGGTCCCGTACGCCGGGTCGCCCGGCACGGACGCCCGGCAGGCCGGCGGGCAGGGCGGCCGGCTGTGTGGCCGGCTGCGTAGCTGGCTGCGTAGCTGGCAGGGCGAAGGGCAGGACGTGCGGTGGGAAACCCGGCGCTGCCCGGTGCGGGCCTGGATGTGCTGCCGGTCCCGCTGCCGCTTGTGCTGCCGGGCACCCTGCCGGTTGCGCTGCCGGACGTACCGGCGTGGGCGCGGAACCGGTGGCGCCGCGGCGGGTGGACGGGACGTGCGCGGCCGGGCGGCCGGGGCAGGCCGCCCGGCCGGCGCGTAGCGCGACATGACCGCGCCGCCGAATATGCCGCCGTATATGTCGGATATGTGATGTCAGCCGTTGAACGTCTCACTGCGAAATCCCCGAATGTCCCCGAAAGAAGGTGCGGCCAGGACAGGCCGGTTTGCCCGGGGGGATCCAGACGTGCGGCGGCGCGTCAACGATGCACCGGGATCGAACCCAAAGCAATCAGGCGCGCCATACAGAACGCATTCAGCCCGATTAGCGCCCGATTAGCGCCCGATCAGGCAGCGGACAGGAGAGCAGGCCAGGGCAGCAGATCAGGGAAGCCACGAGACGCGGCCGCGCAGCAGGCCGTATCCCACGAAGGCGACCACGTCGATCACCGTGTGCGCGACGATCAGCGGCATCGTGCGCCCCCAGCGCTGGTACAGCCGGCCGAAGACCACGCCCATCGCGATGTTGCCGACGAAGCCGCCGAAGCCCTGATAGAGGTGGTAGGAGCCGCGCAGGACGGCCGACGCGCCCACCGACCGCCACGGCGACCAGCCGCGCTGCCGCAGCCGGTGCAGCAGATATCCGCTGACCAGCACCTCCTCCAGCACGCCGTTCTGGGCGGCCTCGGCGACCAGGACGGGCACCCGCCACCAGGCGTCCGGCAGGCTGTCCGGCACGACGTTGAGGTTGATCCCGGACCTGAAGGCGAACAGGTAGAACACCAGCCCGGTGCCGCCGATCACGGCCGCCAGCGCGGCGCCGCGAAGCGTGTCGCGTCCCGGCTCCCGCCAGTCGGCCCCGATCGTCCGCATCGACTCGCCCGACCGCGCCAGCAGGTACGCGACGAGCCCCACCGGAGCCACGTTCACCGCGATCCCCGCGAGGTGCAGCGTGAGGTCCAGCCACGGGCGGCCGGGGGCCAGCGAGCCGACGAGCACGGCGTGCTGGTCGCCCAGTTCCTTCGGGGCGGTCAGCGCGCCGACCAGGCGGATGAGCGACAGCAGCGCGCTGGCGCCGAGCGAGACCGCGAAGACCGCGACGATCTCCGGGCCGATCAGCCGCGGGGTGAGCCCCCGCAGGCCGTCCTGCCCCTGCTGCTCATCGGACCCCTGCTCATCGGGCACGGCGGCGACCGGCCGTCCGGGAACGTCCTCCATGGTGGCAGGGTAGCCGCCCCCGGGACACGGTCGTCCGCCCGCACAGCCCGTTCAGCCCCCTCAGTACGGCAGCACACTGGTCTTGAACGCCGGTGCCACGAACGCCGCCTTGAACTTCGGGAAGGCCACGGTCTTCGCGTTGCCGTCCGAGGTGTACCGGTCGGTGGGGTTGGCCTTCAGCCAGTCGAGCCAGGCCATCGAGCAGAACTTCTTGCAGTCGCCGACCTTGTTCTCCTTCGACCTGATCCGCGGGATGCTGAGGGGGTCGAAGTCCTTGGTGAACGGCGACGGCGCGGGGGTGTACCCGGCCAGGAACACGCCCTTGTAGTCGTAGCGCACCCCGCCCGACGCCCCCTGCAGCGCCCACTTCTTCTCGTGCGGCTGGTTGCCGTACGGCAGGGCGAGCGTGACCGGCGGCGTCTTGATGAGCGAGGTGATCAGCGTCTGCCCCGCCACGATCTGCTTCTCCACCTCGTCCTTCGGCTTGCCGAGCAGGTTGAGGTGGTCGCGGGTGTGGTTGCCGATGTCGAAGTTGTGGTCCTTGAGCCACTGCAGGACCTGGATCTGCTCCTCCGGACGGGCCTTGCCGAACAGGTCCTTGATCACATACATGGTCGCCACCGGCCGGAAGCCCGGGTGCTTCTTCGCGACGTCCATGAGGATGCCGATCGCGCAGTCCGGCGCCGGATTGCCCATGCCGTCCAGAGTGAGCTGGGCGGGCGAGGAGTCGTCGAAGGTCAGCACCACCGGGTGCTTGCCCGCCGGAATGTCGATCTTTCCGGTGACGTACTCGGCCGCGGTGATCGGCACGTAGTCCTCGGCGGCCAGCCGCTCCAGTTCGTCCCGGAAGTCCTTCGGGCTGCGGTCGTCGCCCGGCGGCGGGTTCTGGACGATCCGGTGATACATGATCACCGGGATCTGTCCCAGCTCGTTGGCCTTCACCTGGGCGGCGGCGGCCATCTCCGACTTGCGCAGCGCCGCCTCGTTGGCCACCTTGTTCCGCTGGTGACCGGCCTGGCCCGCCTGCGTGGCGTGTTTGCCGCCGCCGGTCGCGCAGCCGGAGAGCGTGGCGGAGGCCCCGGCCACACCCACCAGCGCCGCGACGACTCCGGCAATCCTGAAGCGCCCCATGGATCCCCCTCATCGGGCCGCGCTTGACGATGAGGGGCTCCTACCCGCCGAACGCGATCACTTCACGACGCGTAGGACAAACATCACGCTAAGTGAGAGACATGTGCGGCTCGGCGCAGAAGGCCACGCCGTCCCCGCCGATGTGCACCCGTCCCTCGGAGGCGGGGACGAAGACGGACTCCCCGGGACGCAGCTTGACCTCGGCGCCCCCGGTCCCCACGTTCACGACGCCTTCGACGCACAGCACGATCCTGGGCGCCGCCTCGACGAGCACCCCGGCCGCGCCGGGCGCGATCCTGCGGAGCAGGAACTCCGGCACCGGCGGCACGTACGCGCCGTCGTCCGGCTCCACCGCCACGGGCTGCGCCACCGGGTCGGTGATCCGCAGCAGTTCCTCCACGTCGATGTGCTTGCCGGTGAGACCCGCCCGCAGCACGTTGTCGGAGCACGCCATGATCTCCACGGCGAAGCCGTCGAGATAGCAGTGCGGCACCCCGGCCCCGAGGAACAACGCCTCCCCGGGGGCCAGCGTGTGCCGCCGCATCAGCAGCGGCGCCAGCACGGCCGGGTCCTCCGGATAGCGCCGGGCCAGCCGCGTCACAAGCGCGTAGTCGGGCGCGTGGACCGCCGAGGCCGCCCACACCACCGACTCGACCAGCGTCCGCCGGGAGTCCGGCCACTCCAGCAGTGTCCGCAGCGCGCCGAGCACGTCGCCGTCGCCCAGCGCCCGCACCACCGGCCGCAGCGGCTCCACCCGCAGCCGGTCGACCAGCATCGCCGACTGCTCGGCGGGCCGGAACCCGGCCAGCCCGGTGAACGGCGTGAGCGCGCAGACCAGCTCGGGCTTGTGCCACGGATCGGTGTAGTTCGCGTCGCCCCGCGCGTGACCCGCGGCGGCCTGCTCGGCGTCCGGATGCACCTGCAGCGACAGCGGCCGCTCCACCGCGATCAGCTTCATCAGGTACGGCAGCCGCCCGCCGAACCGCTCCGCGACCGCCTCGCCGAGCGTGCCGGCCGGATCGGCGGCGATCACGTCGGTGAGCGTCGTCTCGACTCCGTCCCTGGTCAGCCGGGAGGGAGCGGCGGGGTGGGCGCCGAGCCAGAGCTCGGCCTCGGGTCCGGAGGCGGTCCGGCCGGTGAGGGCGGCGATGGCCGTCCGGGAACCCCAGGGGTAGTCCTTGACGGGGTTGGTGAGCAGGTCCACGTGCGTCCTCTCGCATGCGGCGGGGGAAGAGCGAGCGCGGTCCGAGACTAACGGGATTCGTTAACACACCGGAGCACCGGGTGTCGGACCAGCGCGCCGGGGTCGGGACTGCCACCGCTGACGTGGAAGACCGCCGTCTCGCCGGGCAGCAGCGTGACGAGCTGGTCGTCCACCGTCGCCCGGGGATCGAGCCGGTCGGGGAAGATCGCGAGCTCGCGCACCAGCGTCCGCGCGGTCACGGTCACCCGCAGGCCGCCCTCGGTCTCCTCGACCACCGTGTCCATCTCGGCCGGGGGATAGGCCATCGCCGGGTCCTCGCGCGGGAACCACAGCGCGCGGGCGTCGCCGAGGGTCGCCACCAGCACCTCCCCCGCCGGGTTCCCGGACCGCGCCACCGCCTCGGGCAGGTCCGCGGACGCCGTGCCGCGCGCCGCGACCGACACGTCGAAGCGCTCCTTGGCCAGGATCTCCCCCGCCAGGCTGAGCCGTTCGACGGCGAGCTCGCCCGACCACGCCTCGTCGGTGTCGTTCACCATCGCCAGCACCATCCCCATCCCCATCCCGGCCGCCGGCGCGTCGCCCTGGAAGGTGAGCAGCCGGTCGGCGAAGGCCCGGCGCAGCGCGTGCCACAACGGCTTGCGCCGTCCACCGCCGTCCACGGCGGCCCAGGAGGTGACCGGCCAGCAGTCGTTGAGCTGCCAGACGATCGTGCCCATGCAGTACGGCGCGAGCGCCCGGAACCGCTCGATCCCGAACGCCATCGCCCTGGCCTGGTTGAGCTGGGTGAAGTAGTGCCAGTCGTCGAAGCCGTCCGGCCGGGGCAGGTGGTCGCCGAGGCCGCGCAGCAGCTTGAGGTCGCCGTCCACGGCCTTCTGGTGGTGGACGACTCCCGGGGACGACGGCGTCAGCGGGTCGTCGGAGACCGCGGCGCGCAGCGTGGCGTACGTCGGCGGGCCCTGGAAGCCGAACTCCGCCACGAACCTCGGCGTGTAGGTCGCGTAGTGGCGGTAGTCGTGGGTGTTCCAGACGGTCCAGATGTGGAGGGTGCCCCGGGACGGGTCGTTCGGCGGCAGGTCGGGCGAGCCGGAGTAGGGGCTGCCCGGCCAGTACGGCCGGGCCGGGTCGAGCTCCGCGACGATCCGGGGCAGCAGGTCGTAGTAGAAACCCCCGCCCCAGCCGCGGCCCTCCAGCTTCTCCTGCCAGCGCCAGTCGGCGTGGCCCTCGATGTTCTCGTTGTTGCCGCACCACAGCACGAGGCTCGGATGGCGGGTCAGGCGGGCGACGTTCTCGCGGGCCTCGGCCTCGACCTCAGCCGCGAACGGGCCCTCCTCGGGGTAGGCCGCGCAGGCGAACGGGAAGTCCTGCCAGACCAGCAGGCCCATCTCGTCGGCGAGGTTGTAGAAGTCGTCGCTCTCGTACATCCCGCCGCCCCACACCCGCAGGCAGTTGGCGCCCGCTCCGGCCGCCTGGGCGAACCGCTCGGCCAGGCGCTCACGGGTGATCCGGCTGGGGAAGCAGTCGTCGGGGATCCAGTTGAAGCCCTTCATGAAGACCGGCCGGCCGTTGACCACGATCGTGAAGGCGTCGCCGGTCCGGTCCAGCTCGACCGAGCGGAACCCGATCCTGCCGCTCCACTCCTGCTCCGGTCCGCCGTCTTCGAGGCGCACGGTGAGGTCGTACAACGGCTGCTCGCCGTACCCGCGCGGCCACCACAGGTCGGGGTCCGGCACGGTCAGCGTGACGACGGCCCGGCGCGCCCCGGCCGCGACGGTCACGGTCTCGCTGACCCCTCCCGCCGTGGCCGTCAACGTGAGCGGCCGCTCGGCGGCACGCTCGACCGTGACGTGCACCTCGACGGTCCCGTCCCCGGACACCAGGGGACGCACCTCGGCCAGGCGGGCGGCGCTCCAGGTCTCGATGCCGATGGGCCGCCAGATCCCGGCGGTGACGAGCGTCGGTCCCCAGTCCCAGCCGAAGTTGCAGGCCATCTTCCGGATGAACTGGTACGGCTCGTCGTACGCGCCGGGCCGGTCGCCGAGCGCCGCCTTCTGCGCCTCCGCGTACCCGTACGGCGGGTCGAACAGGATCCGCAGCGTGTTGTCGCCCGCCTGCAGCAGGTGCCGCACCGGGAAACGGTACGACCGGTGCATGTTGGCCGTCCTGCCGATCTCGACGCCGTTGAGCACGAGCGTGGCGACCGTGTCGAGCCCGGCGCAGACCAGGTCGGCCCGGTCGTCGCCGGCGCCGTCCCCTCCCGTCGCCCCTGGCTCCCAGGTGAAGGTGGTCTCGTAGGCCCACGCCGTACGGCCGATCCAGGTGAGCCCCTCCTCGTTGTCGTCCAGGTACGGATCCTCGATCAGCCCGGCGGCGAGGAGGTCGGTGTGCACGCAGCCGGGAACGGACGCGGGCAGCCCCGCGACCACCGGCCGGAGCTGCCCGGTCGACGACACGGCGGTGACGGTCCACCCGTCGTGCAGGGGACGGTACGAGCTCACGCTGTCTCCTTGGTCTTCTTCGCGAGCGTCTTCTTCGCGAGCGCGGCTCCCGCAGCCTTACCCCCGCCGGAGCAGGCCACGAAGTGCCCGTCCGCCACCTCGGCCAGCCCGGGACGGGTCCGGCTCTCCTGCGCCGCCTCGTGGTACGCGCACGGCAGGTCGTCCACAGCCTCCGCTGCCGGGAGATCCGTCCACTTGGTGTGCAGGCGCGGGACCGCGGCGAGCAGCGAGCGCGTGTACGGATGCCTCGGGTCGCCGAAGACGAGAGGGGTCGGGCCCATCTCGGCGATCTTCCCGTCCCGCAGCACCACGGTCCGGTCGCTGACGTAGTTGCCGAGCGACAGGTCGTGCGTGACGAACAGGATGCCGAGGCCGCGCGCCCGCAGGTCGGCGAGCAGGTTGAGCACGTCGATCCGAGTGGACGCGTCGAGCATGCTGATGATCTCGTCGGCGACCAGCAGCCGGATGTCGAGCAGCACGGCCCGGGCGATCAGCATGCGTTGGAGCTGGCCGCCGCTGAGCTGGTGGGGATACTTGCCGAGGACGTTGCCGGGGTCGAGCCGCACGCTCTCCAGCGCGTCCTCCACCCGCTTACGCCACTCACGGGCGCCCACCCCGGGGAAGTACTGCTCCTTGATCATCGCGAAGACCCGGTCGGCCCGGAAGACGGGGTTGAAGCAGCTGAAAGGGTCCTGGAAGACGCCCTGAACCTGCCGGTAGTACTCCTTGCGGTCCCTGATCGAGGAGATGTCCTTGCCGTCCAGGGTGATCGTGCCGCCGCTGACCCGGGTGAGGCGCAGGACCATCCGGCCAATCGTGCTCTTGCCGCTGCCGCTCTCGCCGATGAGCGAGACCACCTCCCCCTCCCCGACCTCGAAGCCGACACCGGAGACGGCCGTCAGCGCGCGCCCGCCGAACGCGCCGACGCGGTAGACCTTGGAGACGCCATCGAGTTTCAGCATTCACTCGGCCTTCCAGCAGGCGACGAGGTGGCCGGGGGCCACCTCCGCGAACGGCGGCTGCTCGGCGCACTGCTCGAACGCCAGCGGGCAGCGGTCCCGGAACCGGCATCCACCGGGCGGGTCCAGCAGGGACGGCGGGTTGCCGGGGATCCCGGTCAGCCGCCGGTCCTCGTAGCGCACCCCCACCTCCGGCAACGCCGCCACGAGCTGCCGGGTGTACGGATGCCTCGGCGCGGTGACGAGCACCTCGGCCGGGGCCTTCTCGGCCAGCCGCCCGGCGTACATCACGAGGATCGTGTCGGCGATCTGGTACACGAGCGAGATGTCGTGGGTGACGACCATCATGCTGGTCACCAGCCCGTGGTCGCGGAACCCGAGCAGCGTCGTGGCCACGGCCTTCTGGCTCGACACGTCGAGCGCCGAGGTGACCTCGTCGGCGATCAGCAGCGAGGGGTCCAGCAGCGTGGAGACCACCATGACCACCCGCTGCTTCATGCCGCCGGACAGCTCGATCGGGTAGCGCCCGAGCACGTCCTTCGACAGGCCGACCAGCTCCAGGCGGCGCTCCAGCTCGGCGGTGCCGTCGGGCACGCCCCGCGCGGCCAGCAGCTCGCCGACCATCTTCCCGATCTTCCTGGTCGGGTTGAGCGCGCTCATCGAGTACTGCGGGATGAGCGACACCTCGCGGAAGCGGAACTCGTCCATCGCCCGGTCGTCGGCGATCGGCAGCTCCCTGCCGTCCAGCTCGACCGTGCCGCCGGCGTGGCGCATGCGGCCGTCCAGCCGGATCAGGCTCTTGGCGAGCGTGGACTTGCCCGAGCCCGACTCCCCGGCGAGGCCCATGATCTCGCCGTCCGCGACGGAGAACGTGACGCCGTCGAGCGCCTTCACCTCGCCGCGCAGCGTCCGGTAGTAGACCCGGAGGTCGGTGACCTTCAGCGCCACGTCACATCTCCCTCAGCTTCGGGTTGAACACCTCGTCCAGCCCGACGTTCATGACGTAGAGCGCGCCGACGATCGCCGTGATGCCGGCCCCCGGCGGCACGAACCACCACCACATGCCGAGCTGGAGGGCGCTCCACCGGGCCGCGTTGTTGAGCATCAGCCCGAGGGAGACCGAGTCGGTCGGGCCGAGCCCGATGAAGTCGAGCGAGGCCGCGATCAGGATCGCGCTGCCGAACAGCAGGATGAACGTCAGGAACAGGTACGAGCTCATGTTCGGCGCGATCTCCCGGAGGATGATCCTCGGGGTGCGCACGCCGCTCAGCCGGGCCAGGTCCACGAAGTCGCGCGAGCGCAGCGAGAACGTCTGCGCCCTGATCGCCCGCGCCGCCCACGGCCAGGAGGTCAGCCCGATGAACAGCGCCTGCACGCCGACGCTGCGCACCCCGAGGTACGCGTTGACGATCAGCAGCACCACCAGCGCGGGCAGCACGAGCACGATGTTGGTGACCATGGTGAGCAGCTCGTCGACCCACCCGCCGCGGTAGCCCGCGACGAAACCCACGACCATGCCGACGACCGACGCCAGCACGCCGCCGAGCACGCCCACCAGGAACGTCGACCGCAGGCCGTACAGGAACTGGGCGAAGACGTCCTGGCCGAACGTCGTCGTGCCGAACCAGAACTCCCCCGACGGCGGCGCCATGGCCGGCCCGACGTAGTCGGCCGGCTTGTGGCCGATCGTCATGGGCCCGACCACCCCGGCCACGAGGAAGACGGCGATGACGACCGTACCGACGACCAGCTTGCGGTTGCGCAGCGCGAAATGCAGCGCCTCGTTTCTCACGCCGCTTCTCCCATCCCCGTGCGGGTGCGCGGATCGACCAGGACGTACGCGACGTCGATGACGAAGTTGGCGATCAGCACGCCGATCACGATGAATAGGAAGGTCCCCTGCAGCAGGAAGAAGTCCTGGTTCTGGATCGCCTGGAGGATCAGGTGCCCGAGCCCGGGATAGCTGAAGACGATCTCCGTCACCAGCGCTCCGGCCACGAGCACGCCGAGTTGCAGGGCGAGACCGGTCACCTGGGGCAGGATCGCGTTTCGGAAGGCGTAGCGCCGCACCAGCCGCGCCGGCGCGCCGAGCGCCCGCAGGTAGTTGACGTAGTCCGCCTCCAGCTCATAGATGATCATGTTGCGCATGCCGATCGCCCAGCCGCCGAACGCGACCAGGAACAGCGAGGCGAACGGGAGGAACCAGTGCTGGGCGAGGCTGCCGAGGAACTCCCACGACCAGGACGGCTGGAGGTCGAAGCCGTAGGCTCCGGCGACCGGGAAGATCCCCGCGATGATGCCCAGCGCCCAGGCCAGCAGGATCGCGAGCCACATGTACGGCGTCGCGGTCAGCACGTAGCCGAGCGGGAGCACGGTGTTGTCGAGCCACTTGCGCCGCGCCGCGAACGCGCCGAACCGGTTGCCGGCGACCCAGCTCAGCAGGATGGACGGGATCAGCAGGCCCAGCGTGTACGGCACGGCCCGGACGATCACGTCGGTGACCGGCGTCGGGAACAGCCAGATGCTGATGCCGAGGTCTCCCCGCAGCAGCGAGCCCCAGAAGTTGAGGTACTGCCGCCACAGCGGCAGGTCGAAGCCGAACATCGCGGTGTAGTGGACGCGCATGGCCTCGACGGCCGCCGGCTGCGCGACGTTGGCCCGCGAGAGCATGCTCTGCACGGGGTCGCCCGGCATGAACCGGGGGATCATCCAGTTGACGGTCACGGCCACGAAGAACGTCAGGCCGTAGACGAGAAGCTTTCTGCCGAAGTAGCGGCGCACGTCGACCTCCCGGTCGCGGAACGGCGCCCCCCTCCCCGCGGGAAGGGGGGCGCGAAAAGATCAGCCTCCGGAGGCCGGCTGGAGTTCGGTGAGCATGAGCGTGCCGCCCATCTCCAGCCAGTTGCGCCACACCGTCGGCGGATACTTCGGCGTGCCCTGCGCACTGGACGGCCAGTTCTTCCAGACCGAGTTGGTGGTCTGGGACCACAGGCCGTTGTACCAGAGGGGGATGACGGGCATGTCGTCCAGCTGGATCTTCTGCAGCTCCGAGGTGATCTTCTTCATGCCCTCCAGGTCCTCGGGCTTGACCTGGTCGAGCTGCTGGGTGAGGTCCCACGCCCGCTTGTTCTCGTACCGGCCGTAGTTCGTCGTGGTCTGCAGCTTCTGCACCGGCAGGCGGAACAGGTAGTCGTAGTACAGCCAGGGGGTGTTCGCGAGCTGCTTGTCGTTGTTGATGACCATGTCGAACTTGCCGGTGTTGCGAATGTCGACGAGCGCGTTGTAGTCGGGGAAGTCGGCCTCGATGTCGATGCCGGCCGCCTTGGCGCTGGAGCTGATGACCCGGGCGGCCTCCATCCAGTCGGTCCATCCGGCGGGCACGATGAGCTTCAGCGAGACCTTGGCGCCGTTCGGCGCCTCGACCAGCCCGTCGCCGTTGCGGTCCTTGTAGCCGGCGTCGGCGAGCAACTGCTTGGCCTTGTCGGGGTCGTAGGAGAAGCCCGTCTGGGAGGTGACGTTCTTGTCGATGTACTTGTCCCACTGCGGCAGCAGGCCGGTCGGGTCGGAGGCCTTGACCAGGTTGCCGTAGACGCCCTCGACGATCTTCTTGGTGTCGATCGAGTAGGCGACCGCCTTACGGAACTCCTTGTCGTCCATCGGCTTCTTGGTGGTGTTGAACCACAGCCACGCCGTGTTCGCCGACAGCATGTACGGCGGCTGGTCGTAGTAGGTCTTGATGCCGAAGTTGCCCTTGACCAGGTTCGCGATGCCCGGCAGGAAGTTGACGCTGAGGTCGAGGCCCTTCTGCAGCAGCAGGCCCATCGCGACCTCGTTGCTGGAGTTGACGATGTCGACGACGTACTTCGGCTTGACGTCCTTGTTCAGCGCCTTGGTCGCCCACCATCCGTCGCGCTTGACCCAGACCATGCGGTCCTGGTCGTGCGACTGGTAGGCGTACGGGCCGGTGCCGACCGGCTTCTCGTTGATCCCGTTCATCACCTCGTCCTCCGACCTGCTCTCCCACAGGTGCTTGGGGACGATGGCCCGGCTGTAGAGGTGGTTGGCCCACTCCTGGTGGTTGGCCGTGGCGAAGGTGAACTTCACCGTGTAGTCGTCGACCTTCGCGGCGGACTTCATCCAGGACCACAGCGGGTGGTAGGGAACGGTCTCGAACTTGCCGAGCTCGAAGGTGAAGATGACGTCGTCGGCGGTGAAGGGCTTGCCGTCCGACCAGGTGACACCCTTGCGCAGCTTGAGCGTGTACTCCAGGTCGCCGGTCCAGTCGCCGCTCTCGGCCAGCCAGGGCGAGAACTTGTCGGTGTTCGGGTCGTACATGAACAGCGTCTCGTAGACCAGGCCCTTGGTGCCGGTGGCGAAGTCCCACTCGCGCAGGGGATTCCAGTTCGCCGGGGGTCCCCACTGGGTGCCGCTGGTGTAGAGGGTCTCGTTGCGGGGGAAGGCTCCGCCGCTGCCGGCCGCCGCCGGGGCCGCCGCACCGCCCGCGGCCCCTCCCGCCGCACCGCCCGGGGCCGGCGACCCGCCGCCCGAACAGGCCGCGCTTAACAAGCCGGTCACCAGCACCGGTACAAGAAACCGCGCTCGGTTTCGCATGGTGTCTCCTCTTTCCCCACGCGACGCCGCGCGGGGTCTGCACTCCAGGCCCCGATGTTGCTCGGCTCGCTACTGCTGAACCGGATAAGTGCCGAAACCGTAAAATCCGAATGTCGGTGGTGTCAATAGGAAGAAGATGGAGGCAAAGTAACGGTAGTAAGCTGACAGCCACTGGACCGGTTCAGCCCGAGGGGACACGTGAGAAGACCGACCATCGCGGACATCGCACGCCAGGCGGGGGTCTCCAAGGGGGCGGTCTCGTACGCCCTGAACGGCCAGCCGGGGGTGTCGGAGGCCACCAGGGCGCGCATCCTGGCCATCGCCGACGAGATCGGCTGGCGCCCGAACATCGCGGCCCGCGCGCTCAACGGCGCCCGCGCGCACGCCGTGGGCCTCGCCCTGTGCCGGCCCGCCCGCTTCCTCGGCGTCGAGCCGTTCTTCATGGAGCTGATCAGCGGCATCGAGGCCGAACTGTCGGCCCGCTCGTACGCGTTGCTCCTCCAGGTGGTCGGCGACCACGAGGCGGAGATGGGCGTCTACCGCCGCTGGTGGGGAGAGGGCAGGGTGGACGGCGCGATCCTCGTCGACCTCCACCTCGACGACCCCCGGGTGCCGGAGATCGAGGAGATGGGCATGCCCGTCGTCGTGATCGGGCACCCCTCGGCCGCCGGATCGCTCCTGCCGGTCTGGGCCGACGACGGCGCGGCCGTACGGGAGACGGTGGAGTATCTCGCCGCGCTCGGGCACCGGCGCATCGCCCGCGTCGCCGGGCTGCCGCGGCTCGTCCACACGGTCATCCGCGACCGCGCGTTCACCGACGTATGCGCCGGCCTCGGCCTGGACGTCTGCCCCACGGTGCACACCGACTACACCGGCGAGGAGGGAGCCCGGGCGACCCGCCGGCTGCTCAGCTCGCCCGACCGCCCCACCGCGGTCGTGTACGACAACGACATCATGGCCGTGGCCGGTCTGTCCGTCGCCCAGGAGATGCGGCTCGACGTGCCGGCCGACCTGTCCATCGTCGCCTGGGACGACTCCCCGCTCTGCCAGGTCGTCCGTCCGCCGCTGACCGTGGTCGCCCGCGACATCCCGGCGTACGGCGGGCACGCGGCGCAGCGGCTGCTGTCGCTGATCGACGGCGCGGACACCAGGCCGCTGGAGGACGTGCCTCCGCGCCTCACCACCCGCGGCAGCACGGCCCCGCCTGCCTGACCGTCTCTCCTGACCGCCTCTCCCGCCTGACGGTTCACGCGTTTGGAAGGTGACGTTCAGGGAAGATCGCTACACTTGGCCCCGTTTGCCGTAGCCGGCTCTCGACCAGGCGGGAAGCCCTGGTCCGACCCTCAGGAGCACGACAGTGGGTCACGTCGACGTGCGTCCCGCCCCTCCGGCGGAGGACCTCCCGGCGCCACCTCCCCGGACGCCGCCGAAGTGGCGGGCCTGGCTGTGGGTGGGCCTGTCGGGCGTGCTGGGCGTGCTGACGGGCGCCGTCACGGTCACCGCCGGTCAGTACGTCAAGCTGACCGGCAACGTCCGGCACGAGGCGGTGACCAAGCAGGACCTCGGCGACGCGCGGCCCCAGAAGATCAGCAAAGCGCTCAACGTGCTGATCGTCGGCTCCGACCAGCGTGACGGCGCGAACGCCAGATACGGCAAGTTCCCGGGCGAGCGCACCGACACGATCATCCTGGCGCACATCTCGCCGAACCGGGACGGCGCGGTCCTGATCAGCTTCCCCCGCGACTCGCTCGTCCAGTTACCGGCGTGTTCCGCCAAGGGCGACCGGCTGCCGGGCCAGCGGCCACACGTCGGGATGATCAACGAGTCGTTCAACTCCGGCGGCATCGGCTGCACCTGGAGGACGATCGAACGGCTGACCCAGATCCACATCGACCACTTCGTGAAGGTCGACTTCACCGGCTTCAAGGCGATGGTGAACGCGCTGGACGGCGTGCCGGTCTGCCTGCCGCAGGCCGTCCACGACAAGAAGGCGCTGCTCACCCTGCCCGCCGGCAGGCAGGTGCTCAAGGGCGAGCAGGCGCTCGGGTACGTCCGCGCCCGCTACTCGCTCGGCGACGGCTCCGACATCGGCCGGATCCAGCGGCAGCAGATGTTCCTCGCCTCGATGGCGAAGAAGGCGATGAGCGGCGAGACGCTGACCGACCCCGCGACGCTGTTCGGGTTCCTCGACGCGGTGACCAAGGCGATCACCACCGACCCCGACCTCACGATCGGCGTGATGAAGGACCTCGCGATGAGCGCGAAGGGGCTGACGGCCGGGCAGATCCGCTTCGTCACCACCCCCTGGCGCTACTCGGTCACCAACCCCGGGCGGGTCGAGTGGGTGCAGCCCCAGGCCAAGCGCCTGTTCACCATGGTCGCCGCCGACCAGATCGCCAAGAACGTGCGAAGCGGCGAGCAGAAGATCCCCAAGTCGCAGATCCACATCCTGGTGCGCAACGGCAGCGGCAGGCAGGGCCTCGGCACCGAGGTGGCCGCCGAGCTGGAGCAGCGCGGCTACCACATCGTGAAGGTCGAGCAGGCGCCCAGGCCGTACGCGAAGACCACCGTGGCCTACTCCGCCAACGGCGAGGGCCGGGCGTCGCGGTTGTACCGCGAGCTCAAGAAGACGCGGTCCCACCTGGTCCGCACGGCCACCACCCAGGCCCTCGTGCTGGGGATCGGCGCCGACTGGCAGGGGATGAAGCCCCCCAAGACGCTCGACGACGTGGAGGGCTTCGACGCGACCCAGGACAGCTGCACGGCCTCTGAGCTGACGGCTTCCTGATCTAGAAGATCAGGTCCAGTATGCCTCCGCCGCGCCGCGGCGCCTCCTGGGTGGGGGCGGGCGCGGGAGCCGTGGTGGGCTCGGACGTCGGCTCGTTCGTCGGCGCGACGGTCGTCGGCGCCTCGGACGGCTCGTCCACCGTCACCGGAGGCCGCGACCGCACCGGGCCGCGCGACCGGGTCGGACGCGGAGACGCACCGGCCCGCGGCCCGGTGTCCTGCGTACGGGCCGACGTGTCACGGGACGGCGCCCGGGTGGTGGTTGTCCCAGGGGTCGGCGCGGCGGGCGAGGGGTTGTCGTCACCCGTCCCGGGATCGGCGAGCGCGGCGTCGTCACCGGAGTCGTCACCGGTGGCGCTGTCACCGGACGCACCGCCCGGAGTCGGCGTCAGGGACGTCGCCGGGGCACCGGCCGCGCAGCCGCTCGCACCGCTCGCACCGCCCGGACCGCACGCCGGTTCGGCCGGGCTGCCCACCCACAGGGCGAGGGCCCAGATCGCGGCGACGAGGCCGACACCGATCAGGCCGGCCCGCAGCAGCATGCCGCCGCGCCGCGAGTCCTCCTCGTCTCCATAGGCGTCCACCTCGTCGTCCTCGGGATCGGGAGCGTTGCGCCAGCCCGACCCCAGGAAACCCCGGGGCTCGCTCTCGCCGGAGGACTCCAGGACGACGGTCGCGGGCCTCTCGGTCGCGGGCTTTTCGGTATCAGGACGCCAGTCCTCCGCCAGCACGTCGCCGTGATCGGCCTGTTCGCCCTGTGCCTGCCCCTGAATCTGCTGTTCCGGGGTCGCGGCGAGGGCCGCCTCGTCGTGCTCCTCCGACCAGAACCGGTCTCCCTCGGCGTCGTTCCGGGCCTCGCCCGCGATGTACGGCCGTACCAGCGGGCCGGTCTGCTCGTGGGCCTCCTCGCCCTCGGCCGGGTCGTGCATGAGGGTCCTTCCGTACTTCCTAGGTGAACTTCACAGGTGAGCTGAGCGGGGGTCGTGTCCCGCCCCCGCCGAACGTTCCTAGCACCTCCCGACAGTCGTTGTCCGGAAATTTCACAGCAATCACTGGAATCCATCCTGTCACTGAGATGTCACTCCGCGCGCCACTCCAGCCCCAAACCAAGCAAACCCATCGGAGTTGACGGAATCTCTGGAACGGTCTTTAATATCGACTAAACCGACTGACATGGTAGGAATAGAGGGCAAGGCATGAGAGTGCGCAGGCTCGGGGCCATCGCAGCCGCCGTCGTGGCGACGTCCACCCTGGTCACCGCCTGCGGGGGAGGCGACAGCGCCGGCGGGGGCGACAGCGGGGGCGGCGGCAAGGTCCAGTTGGCGCTGGTCGCCTACTCCACCCCCCAGGCGGCGTTCAAGGACATCATCGCGGCGTTCCAGAAGACGCCCGAGGGCAAGAACATCACCTTCACCCAGTCGTTCGGCGCGTCCGGCGACCAGAGCCGCGCGGTGGCCAACGGCCTCAAGGCGGACATCGTCGAGTTCTCCCTGGAGACCGACATCACCCGGCTCGTGAAGGCCGGCATCGTCGCGCCGGACTGGAACTCCGGCCCGGGCGCCGGGCCCAGCAAGGGGATTCTGACCAGGTCCGTCGTTGTCATCGGCACCCGCAAGGGCAACCCGAAGGGCATCAAGACCTGGGACGACCTGATCAAGCCGGGAGTCGAGGTCATCACCCCGAACCCCTTCACCTCCGGCGGCGCCCGCTGGAACCTGCTCGCGGGCTACGGCGCGAAGTCGGACAAGGGCGCCGACCAGGCCGCCGGGCTCACCTATCTCGACTCGCTGCTCAAGAACGTGCCGGTCCAGGACGACAGCGGCCGCAAGTCACTGCAGACCTTCACCGGCGGCAAGGGCGACGCGATCCTCACGTACGAGAACGAGGCGATCTTCGCCCGGCAGAACGGCCAGGAACTCGACTACACGGTTCCCGACGCCACGCTTCTCATCGAGAATCCGGTGGCCGTGACGAAGAACAGCGCGCACCCGGCGGAGGCCGCGGCCTTCCTCAAGTACCTCTACTCGGTTGAGGCGCAGACGATCTTCGCGAAGAACGGCTACCGCCCGGTCGCCGACGGAGTGACCGGCTTCGACTGGCCCGCCCCGCCGCAGCTGTTCACCATCCAGGACCTCGGCGGCTGGGACAAGATCACCACCGAGTTCTTCGACTCCAAGACCGGCAAGGTCGCGGACATCGAGCGCAAGCTCGGCGTGGCCACCGAGAAGTGAGAACTGTGAGAGTGAGAGTCGGGAGAGTGAGAGTCGGGAGATGAGCGTCGACGCCGCCGTAGGGGTGCGGCCGTCCCGGCGCCTGGCCGGCGGCACCGCCGCCGGCCTCGGGACCGCGGTGCTCTACCTGAGCCTGATCGTGCTGATCCCGCTGGCCGCCGTGGTCTGGCGGTCGGCCGACGAGGGCCCCGGATACTTCTGGCGGTCGGTCACCACCCCCGACGCCTGGGCGGCGCTCACCCTGACGATCGGCGCGTCCGCCCTGGTGGCCGTGGTCAACCTGGTCATGGGCACGCTGATCGCCTGGGTGCTGGTCCGCGACCGCTTCCCGGGCAGGGCGGTCCTCGACACGATCATCGACCTGCCGTTCGCGCTGCCGACGATCGTGGCCGGTCTCGTCCTGCTCGCGTTGTACGGCCCGCAGTCCCCGCTCGGGATCAATCTGGCCTACAGCAGGGCCGGCGTCGTGCTGGCGCTGATGTTCGTCACGCTGCCGTTCGTCGTCCGTACGGTGCAGCCGGTCCTGCTGGAACTGGACGCGGAGATGGAGCAGGCCGCGGCGTCCCTCGGCGCCCGGCCGTTCCAGACCTTCCGCCGGATCATCCTGCCGAACCTGCTTCCCGCGATGCTGTCGGGCACCGCGCTCGCCTTCACCCGGGCGATCGCGGAGTTCGGCTCGACCGTGCTGATCTCCGGCAACCTGCCGTTCAAGACGCAGGTCGCGGCGGTGAACCTCTTCAGCCAGATCGAGGGCGACAACATGACGGGAGCGGCCGCGATCGCGACGGTCCTGCTCGTGGTGGCCCTGGTCGCGCTGATCGCGCTCGACGTCCTGCAGCGATGGGGGAGCCGCCGTGGCTAAGCACGTCCTTCGCCTGACCGCCGTCGCCTACATCCTGTTCCTGCTGGTCCTGCCGGTCGGGCTGATCATCTGGCGGACCTTCGGAGACGGGCTCGGCCCGTTCGTCGAGGCGCTGACCTCGCCGTCGGCCCTGCACGCCTTCAAGGTGACGATCACGGTCGCCGCCTGGGCGGTCGTGGCCAACACGGTCTTCGGGGTCGGCGCCGCGCTGCTGCTCGTCCGGCACGAGTTCCCCGGCAAACGGCTGCTCGGGGCGTTCATCGACCTGCCGATGGCCGTCTCGCCGGTCGTCGTCGGGCTCGCGCTCATCCTCGTGTACGGCCGTTTCTCCCCCGTGGGCGGCCTGCTGGAGAGCTGGGGCATCCAGGTGATCTTCTCCACTCCCGGCATGGTGCTGGCCACGGTGTTCGTCGCGCTGCCCCTGGTCGTACGGGCCATCGTGCCGGTGCTGGAGGAGCTCGGCGACGAGCAGGAGCAGGCCGCGCACACCCTGGGCGCGAACCGTCTCCAGACGTTCGCCCGCATCACGCTGCCCGGCATCCGCTGGGCGCTCGGCTACGGCGTCGTGCTCTGCCTGGCGCGCTCGCTCGGCGAGTACGGCGCGGTCGCGGTGGTGTCGGGACGGCTCGTGGACCAGACCCAGACGCTCACGCTGTTCGTCGAGGAGCGGTTCCAGAACTTCGACCAGCCGGCCGCGTTCGCGGCCGCCACGGCCCTCGCGCTGATCGCCGTGGTCACCCTGCTGCTCACCAAGCTCCTGCGCCCGAAGGATCTGTCCGATGGCAATTGAGGTACGCGACGTGAACAAGTCGTTCGGGGCCACGCCGGTCCTGCGCGACGTGTCCGTGGACGTCGAGTCGGGGTCGCTCACCGCCCTGCTCGGCCCGAGCGGCGGGGGCAAGTCGACGCTGCTGCGGGTGATCGCCGGGCTCGAACGGCCCGACACCGGCACCGTCCGGATCTCCGGCGTCGACGCCACCCGCCTGTCGCCCCAGCGCCGCAACGTCGGCTTCGTGTTCCAGCACTACGCCGCCTTCAAGCACCTGTCGGTCTTCCGCAACGTGGCCTTCGGCCTGGAGATCCGCAAGCGGCCCAAGGACGAGATCCGCAAGCGGGTCATGGAACTGCTGGAGCTGGTCCACCTGGAGAAGCTGGCCGACCGTTACCCGTCGCAGCTCTCCGGCGGCCAGCGCCAGCGCATGGCCCTGGCCCGGGCGCTCGCGGTGGAACCGGAGGTGCTGCTGCTCGACGAGCCGTTCGGCGCGCTCGACGCGCAGGTGCGCAAGGAGTTGCGGGCCTGGCTGCGCCGGCTGCACGACGAGGTGCACGTCACCACCGTCTTCGTCACCCACGACCAGGAGGAGGCCATCGAGGTCGCCGACACGATCGTGGTGCTGGCCAACGGAGAGGTCGTGCAGGCCGGCAGCCCGGGCGAGGTGTACGACAACCCCGCCAACCCGTTCGTGATGCGCTTCCTCGGCCCGGTCACCGAGATCGGGGGCAGCCTGGTCCGTCCGCACGACATCGAGATCAGCTCCGGCCCGGTCGAGGGCGGCTCCCCCGCCGTGGTCTCCCGCGTCGTACGGCTCGGCTTCGAGGTCCGCGTGGAGGTGAAGATCGGCACGGAGGAGGCGTGGGTCCAGGTGACACGTGAGCAGGCCGACCGGCTCGCGCTGGAGCCCGGCGACACGGTGCACCTCAGGCCCTCCCCCGGGGCCCGGTCCCTGGTTCTCAGTGCCGTGTGAGAGATGCGGCTCTCCGTCAGGACCCAATACGCCCTGCGCGCCGCCGCCGAACTGGCCGCGGCGGCGCCGGGGCCCGTCCCGGCCGAGCGGATCGCGTCGGCCCAGGGCATTCCCCGGCGTTTCCTCGACAACATCCTGTTGCAGATGCGGCGGGCCGGTCTCATCCACAGCCAGCGGGGACCGGAGGGCGGTTACTGGCTCGCCCGGCCCGCCACGGAGATCACCCTCGCCGACGTCGTGCTCATCGTCGAGGGAGCGCCGCAGGACAACGAGGATTTCCACGGCGTCGCCGGACCGCTCGCCGAGGTCTGGACGGCACTGCGCGACCATGAGCAGGCGACGCTGACGGAGGTCACCCTCGCCCACATCGCGGCCGGTTCACTTCCGCCCCTCTAATCACCGCTATTCGCCCGGTTGGTTGTGCAAGACTCCGCATTCAAGGTGATTTCACGGCGAAACGTGCCAGGCGTAGAGGGCAGGCGAGATGGGTGCTGCTGGGCGGCTCATCGTCAAGCGATACCGGTTGGTCCGCGCTCTCGGCCGTGGCCGCACCGGGGTCGTCTGGGAAGGGCACGACACCCTGCTCGACCGGCCCGTGGCGGTCCGGGAGGTGCTGCTGCCCCCCGGCCTGGGCGAGACCGCGCGGCTGCGGCTCGTCCACAGGATCGCCCGGGAGGCCCGGCAGGCGGAGGCCCTGCGCCACCCGCACATCGCCGCCGTCCACGACGTGGCCGAGGAGGACGGCACTCCGTACATCGTGATGGAGCTGGTCCGTTCCCGCTCCCTGGACGGGATGGTCGCAGGCGACGGCCCGCTCACGCCCGCGCAGGCCGCGCCGATCGCCCGGAAGGTCCTGTCCGCGCTGGCCCACGCCCATGCCGCCGGCGTACGGCACGGCGACGTCCGGCCGGCCAACGTCCTCGTCGGGCACGACGGCCGGGTGCTGCTCGCCGACTTCGGCGTCTCCGTGCTCGCCGCCGACCCGGCCTTCGCCCCCACCCGCCGCGACCCCGCCGCCGTTCCTTCTGCTGCTTCCCCCACCGCTGCTTCCCCCGCAGCTGTTCCTGTCCGGCGGGACCCGGAGGACTTCCTCGCTCCGGAACGTTCCGCGGACGACCCCCGCACCATCGCCGCCGACCTGTGGTCGCTGGGCGCCACCCTCCATCTGGCGGTCACCGGCCGGCCGCCGTCGCAGCCGCTCGGAGAGGTCCCCGAGGAGCTTCGCGCCGTACTGACCGGGCTCCTCGCCCGGGACCCGAGGCGGCGGATCGACGCGGAGACCGCCGACCGGCTCCTCGCCGAGGCCGAACCACCCGCTCCCGCTCCCCCCGTACGGCGGAGCCTCGGCCGCACCCGGCTGGTCGCGGGCGTCGCGGCGGCCGTACTGGTCGCCTGCGCGGTGGGCGGCTGGGCGGTGCTGCGCCCCGGCGCCGAAGGCCGGGCCGCCTCCCCGGTCACAACGCCCATGGCATCCTCGTCTGCCCCTGCGTCTCCCACTGTGTCTCCTGCCGGGCCGGCCGCAGTGCCCGTCACCGGCTCGGCCACTCCCGCGCCGCGGCTCAAGTTGAAGTGGTACCGGTCGGACGCCGGCTGGCGGGCCGGTGTGCCCCGCGACTGGACCCGCGAGGACCAGCCGTACACCGTCGCCTGGCGCGCCCCCGACGGCGCGGCGACGCTCGTCGTCGAGGTGACAGCGCAGAGCGGCACCGACCCCCTCGCGGCACTCGGCGAGGCCGAGGCCATCTTCCTGCCGACCGCCAAGAGCTACCGCAAGCTCCGGCTCAAGCCCGTGACCAGCCCGTACGGACCATCCGCCGACTGGGAGTTCACCTGGAAGCCGCGTAAGGCGTCGGAAGGGGACCACCTGGTCAAGGGGGTCGGATATCACCAATATCGCCGGGTGATCTCGACGGGCACGACGACCAGCGTGCTGACCTGGACCGCACGGGCCTCCGACTGGGACGCCCTGCGGCCCACCCTGGTCAAGGTGTTCTCGCTCTTCCAGCCGCCCGCCACGAGCTGAAACCCTCTCCCCGCCCTCGCGGATGTGCCATGATGAGCCACGACCGAAAGTGACAACGGTTTTCATTTTCTGATGTGGATACACAGCTGGAGGGCTCGCCATGCGGGTGGCGTTCGTCGGCAAGGGCGGAAGCGGAAAGACGACCCTGTCGTCGCTGTTCGCGAGGTACGCGACACGGCGGGGACCGGTCGTCGCGATCGACGCGGACATCAACCAGCATCTCGGCCTGGCCCTCGGCGCGACCGGGCAACCTCGGCCGCTGGGCGGGATGCTGACCGAGATCAAGGACTACCTGCGGGGCGACAACCCCCGCATCCGCGACACGGCGTCCATGGTCAAAACGACTCCCCCCGGCTGCGGCTCCCGACTGGTCCGGCTGGACGACCCGTTCTTCCCGTCCAGCCACATCGACGGTGTCTCGCTCATGGTCACCGGCCCCTTCGGCGAGGACGACCTCGGGGTCGCCTGCTACCACTCCAAGGTCGGAGCGGTCGAGCTCTATCTCAACCATCTGGTCGACGGCCCCGGCGAGTACGTCGTAGTGGACATGACCGCCGGAGCCGACTCCTTCGCCTCCGGGCTCTTCACCCGGTTCGACCTCACCTTCCTGGTCGCCGAGCCCACCCGGCAGGGCGTCGGCGTCTACCGGCAGTACCGCGACCACGCCACCGGATTCGACGTCCCGCTGGCCGTCGTCGGCAACAAGATCCACTCCCCGGAGGACGCCGACTTCCTCCGCGAACACGTGGGCGACGACCTGCTGACCTGGTTCGGCCACTCCCCCGCCGTCCGCGCGATGGAGCAAGGCCGGCCGTTCGCCCTCGGCGACCTGGAGCCCACTGCCCACCACGCCCTCGCCACCATGCTCGACCGGCTCGACGCGCAGCCCAAGGACTGGGCGAAGTTCGGCAGGCATGCGGCCGAGTTCCACACCCGCAACGCCCGCGCATGGGCGAACCGCGCCACCGGCGACGACCTGGTCGCGCAGATCGACCCCGAATTCGTGTACGGCCCCGCCGTCACCACCCCCTGAACCCCCCTCAACCTGTCGAAGGACAACCGAGAGGAGAACAGCCATGTCGCTGTCCGTGCCCGACAACCTGCTCGCCCAGGCCCGTACCGGTGAGGTGGACGACGCGGCCTTCGTCGCCTGCGTCCGCGACTCCCTGCCGTACGCCTGGACGACGATCACCGCGCTGATCGAACGGCGCGACCGATCAGGAGCCGACTTCGCCGACAACCAGGTGCCGCCGCCCGACGAGGCCTCCCGCGGCCAGCTGCTGCGCTGCCTCGCCAGCGACGCGATGCGGGGCGCCCTCGAAAGGCACTTCGGCGTACGGCTCGCCTTTCAGAACTGCCACCGGGTCGCGGTCTTCGACCCGGCCGCGACCCAGGCCTACGGGGAGTTCGTCACCCCCCGCGCGCAGATCCTGAACCAGAGCCCCGACCTGGTCGACTGCTGAACACCCGCTACTGCGAGCCGCCGTTGACATAGAGGGTCTGTCCCGTGACGTACGACGCGTCGTCGGAGGCGAAGAACGCCACCACCGACGCGATCTCGGTCGGCTGGGCGACCCGCCGCAACGGCACGAACTGCGAGGCGACGGCCTGGTGCTCCTCCGGCGACATGCCGAGGCGCACCGCCGTCGCCTCGGTCATCGGCGTCGCGACATACCCGGGCGCGACCGCGTTCACGCGGACCCCGAACTGGCCGAGCTCGATCGCGAGAGTCGCGGTCAACCCCTGGATCCCCGCCTTGGCCGCCGAGTAGTTGGCCTGCCCGCGGTTGCCCAGCGCCGACCGGCTCGACAGGTTGACGATGGCCCCCGACCTCTGGTCCACCATGTGCTTCTGCACCGCCCGGCTCATCAGGAACGCGCCCTTCAGATTCACGTCGAGCACCTTGTCCCAGTCGTCCTCCGACATCCGGAACACCAGGTTGTCCCGCGTCAGCCCGGCATTGTTCACCAGCACGTCGATACGCCCGAACTCGGCCACCACCCCCGACACGAGACTCTCCACCTGGGCACTGTCGGAGACGTCGCCGCCGAAGGCGACCGCCCTGCCTCCGGTGACCGTGATCTCGTCCACGATCGTGGCGCAGCGATCCGCGGTGAGGTCCACGCACGCCACCACCGCACCCTCCGCCGCCAGACGGCGGGCCGTGGCCGCACCGATCCCCCGCGCCGCACCGGTGACCACGGCGAACTTCCCGACGAACCGCTCCATCGCCAACCTCCACACCCAAGCCCGCGCCCGTACCCGTGCCCGATCACAGCAACTTACTCGGCGCTCCCCCACAGAGACGCCCCCCACACCCGCGTGGGCGAGGGACCGGCCCTCCTGCGCATCACGACGGTGCCCTGGACGACAGCCCCGCGTCATGCGAACATACGTTCGATGAAAGAAGATCGTCAGTGGAAGCGGATCCCTGGTCACATCAGGGTGCTCGCTTCTCCCCTTCTCATCCGGACTGGAGTGCGTGTGCGTCCATCAACCTCTGACCGTGGTCCACTGTCTCGCCGATTAGTCGCCCTTGCCGGTCCCCTGCTCCTGATGACGGGCCTGCTCGTCGCTCAGGCACCCGCCGCCGCGGCCGCCGGGATCGTCACCGACCTCGGTGTCGCCGTCGGGAGGGGCGGAGACGTGGTGGCGCGCGGCAGCAAGGTCTTCGTCGCCGCCGACGATCGGATCGTGGTCGCGTCCCTCGACGGTCAAGTCATCGACACGATCAGCGGCCTGTCCGGGGCCGTCGCCCTGACCGCGCCAGATGGCGGCAGGAGGGTGTACGCGGCGCTCCGCGACTCGCATGAGGTGATCGAGATCGACACCGCCACGGTCACCATCACCAGGCGTATCGACCTCACCGCGTACCCGTGCCCGTCGAATCTGGCGCAGTCCCATGACCGGCTGTGGATCGGATACGGGTGCGGCGAGGCTGGAGAGGGAGGCGTCGTCGGTCTCGTTCTGTCGGAGACGACACCCACGCCCGTCCGGGTCGGGCCGGCTACGACCCAGCCTCCGCTGGTCGCCGTCACCGGGAACACGCTGGTGGCGGGGGAGCCGGGAGTCAGCCCCGCCGTAGTCAGGGTGTACGACGTCAGCACCACCCCGGCGACTCCGCGCGGCGAGATCCGCGGAGACGCGAACGGGCTGCCGCCCCTGCGGGACCTCGCTCTCACCGCGGACGGATCGGCGGCGCTGTCGGCCCTGGCCGATACCCGCCAGTTCGACGCCTGGGACACGACAACCCTGGACCGGGCCCGCGCCTACGACAGCAGTGCGTCGGGCGAGCACGGTCTCCCCGCCGCTGTCGCGGCCAGTCCGGACGGCGACTACGTCGTCGGCGGCTGGAACTCCTCTCAGGGCGACACGGCGGAGCTCGTGGTGTACGACCCGGCCACGGCGGAGGTGATCTACGAGGCCGACTACCAGGGCAAGGCGTTGGTGGCGGGCAGCATCGCCTTCTACGGCACACTCACCTGGGGAGTGCTGAAGGAGCCTGAGACCGGGCGGATGCACCTCTGGCGGCTGCCGCCTTCGCCCTTCCACTCCTCCACACTGACCCTGACGGCTCCCCCTGAGGCGACCGCGCTCAAGCAGTTCACCCTCGGCGGACGGCTCACGCTGAGCAACGGATCGCTGCCCGGCGTACAGACGCTCGAACTGTACCGCTGGCTCCCCGACGGCACCTCCCGGCCCTTCCAAGAGATCACCACGGCGGCGGACGGGACCTATCAATTCACCGACACTCCCCCGTCCACCGGGACGTTCAACTATCTCGTGTACTGGCCGGGCAACTCGTGGTTCAGGGGTCGCAGCGCCTCGGCGACCGTCACGGTGACCCCGTATCAGCCGACGCTCACCGTGACCGGACCGGCGACAGGGGCCGTCGGCGAGCGACTTGAGTTCAGCGGAACCTTCGGCGCAGACGGCGTCTCCTTCCCCCGAACGACGATCACCGTCACACGCAGAGTCGTCAGCCCGGATGGCACCGTCACCTCGAAGGCCCTGGCAAAGGTGGCCCCCGCCGCCGACGGTTCGTTCGGCTTCGCCGATACGCCGACCACGGCCGGCGAACACACGTACACCGTCAGGCTGGTCGGGAATTCGATCGTCGCACCGGCGAACACCACCCACGTGGTCACCGTCCTCCAGCCGGCCGCGTAACATCCCGACGAGCGGGTGACGGCGACCCGGATCGCCGTCACCGTCGGTCGTGCACTCTCGGCTGTCCACCATTGCCTCCGTACCTGGTCCGCACTTCAACCGCGCTCCGTGCATGCTCCGGCTGTGCTCCGACCGTGCTCGGAGCCCGGGCACATGTCCGCCGCCCGCCTCTACATGCGCCGCCGGGTGGTGCGGGGGTTCTGGTAGGTGAAGGCCCAGCGGTCGTCGCCCACCTTGCGGCGGGTGTACCGGCTCGAGTTGCGGTAGCGGTCGCGGTTGTGGAACTGGCACGCCGGCCCCAGCAGCTTGAGATCGGTCAGCCCACCGCTGCACCAGTCCTCGGCGTGGTCGATCTGGCACATCGTGGCGGGCAACGGGCAGCCCTCCACCCAGCAGGTGGCGTACCGGGCGAAGACCGCCCGCCGCTGCGCCGGGGTCGCCAGGCGGACCTTACGGCCCATGTCCAGCACCTGCCCGGCGGCGTTCATCACGACCCGCACCAGAGTGCTGGTACGGGCCAAGCGGTGCACGCTGACGACGGGCAGCAGATGCCCGGTCGCCAGAATCAGCCCCGGCAACCCCCGCAACCACACCCCCGGCGGCACACTGCCCCCAACCCCCGCCCGGCCACCCCTCAGCCAGCCGTCACCTCCCGGCCAGGTCGTACCTCCCGGCCAGGCGCCGCCGCTCGCCCACGACGGACCGCCGTGTTCCGCACCCGGCGGAGCATCGGCTCCCGGCCCCGCCCAGGCGTAGCTTCCTGGCCAGGGCTCACCTCCCGGGCGGGTGTCGTCTCCCAGCCAAGTGCCGCCACCGTGTTCCGCACCCGGCGGAGCGTCATGCTCGGCCGGGGGATCAGGGGCATGCGCCTGCTGCTGACGTGCCTGCTGTGGCCGCCACGCTCGGTTGCTGCGGTGTCCCCGCTCGCTCTCCTGGTCGTGTGCGCCGGGGTCGTCGGCGTGGCTCTGCTGGATGTCATCGCACGCGCGCAGGTCGCCGTGCTCGTCGCTACCGGTCGGATCCAAGAGCGGCGGAGCGGAAGCCGGGTCGCCGATGGGCGAGTCACCGGTTGCTGCGCGACCGGTAACAGGCTCCTGCCCACCTGCGGCAGCAGCAGCGGAGGCGTCGTCGCCTACCGCACAGGGCGCAACGGCCGAGCACCCGCCGTCGTCGGCGGAGCGATCACCGCCGGCCCGGGGCACCGTGGCAGTGCGTGCGGGGGCCGTGCCGGCGAGGCTGTCCGCGGGATGGCCGGCCGCAGCGTCCTCGGCTGGGGGGTCGTCAGCTGGGGGGTCGTCGGGGAGGGATTCGGCGTTGACCAGCACCAGAAGCTCTGTGACTATCTTGTTTTCCAGGAACGCGATGAACGCGTCCGCGTTCCGCATGCTCTGCGTGCGGTCATCGCCGTCGGCCTTGGGCTTGGCATAGTTGTCGAGCAGGTGCCGCAACCGTGCGGCGGCTTCCACCGGCAGGCAGAACTCCCCCTCCACAGCGCCGTTCCTGCGCCGGCGTACCCGGAAGAACCGGCGGTCGAAGTCGGCCTGCTCGTCCTTCTCATGCCCGTCGGGATCCAGCACCGCCCGCAGATACCGCCCCGCCTTGGCCACCTCCGCCGCACCCGCCGACCCGGCCAACTGCAGCAAGATCCGCTCAGCCGTGGTCGCCTGGTCGTCGGTCAACCCGGAAGTGGCTATGCAGATCACCTCCACAATGCCCTCGGGCAAGCCGCCCTCCGCGAACAGGCGGCGCACCTCGTGCAGGCGGACCAGCTCCATGCTCATCGTCAGCAACCGGCCGGCTCCCGCAGGCGTCATCCCCCCAGCGGAACGCAGCCACAACTTCGTGGACGCATGCCCATGGCTCTTCGCCTCCCCAGCCCTGTGAACACGCCCGACCCGGGCAGCCAACGCCGAAGTGATCCGATCCCGGGCCGACGACAACTCCTCGGCCTCGGCCAGGCACACGCCCGAGTCCTCCGGCACCGGTACCAGCGCCACCGCCTGCGCCGCCTCAGCAACCGCCGCCACCGCCACCCACGACGACGACCCCGCGCTCGAAGCACTACCGAAAGCGCCGCCAAAAGCACCGCCGAAGGCGCCACTAAACGCGCCGCCGGGCGTACCGTCGGCATCCCGATCACGGCCTGCATGCCGATTCCGGCCCTCTTCACCAAGGCCAGCGCCAGAGGTGCCACCAGGAGCACCATCAGACGCACCATCAGACGCACTGTCGGGAGCATCACCGAATACATCGCCACAAGCGTTACCCGGAGCGCCGCCGAAAGCGGCCTTCTTCACCTCGCGGTCGCTACGGCTCGCGCGCTCTCGCGGCCTGGGGCGGACGATCGGGACATCGTCACGGGCGGCCGAACCCTCGGACCACAGCGGCGAGCCGTCTGTCAGCCGTTCCCGCCAGTCAGACTCCTGGCCAATCGAACGATGGAGGTGGTCAGACCCAGAATCATCGAACAGGTCCACCGCACCCCCAAGTCGATTCGAATTCCTGTGTGTATTCTTTCATCCCCCATCACCGACAGCAACCAGGCGAATACGATAGTTGGAGCTACGGATCGGTCTGGCGATATCAACACAACTCGGATATCAAACTCATCAGACGCGTTTGGGCACCATGCCCTGTCGCCACCGCGGCTCAGCGGAAAGCAATCCTCAGAAGGCCGCGAGGACGTCGAGCGCTTTCGGACAGACAGGTCAGGCAACGCAATTTGATCGGTGAGGGACGTCGACTGGGAAACCGATTGGCCGAAGCACGCCGGAGGCTGCGCTTAGGAGGCGCACATAGGAGGCGCACATAGGAGGCTGACCCAGGGGAGGCTGAGGACGGACTCGCCCCTACGACCGATACGACCGGCCGGACCTCCGCACCACGAACACGCCCCGGAACGGTAAGCCGGAGGTCCGGGCGTGAACCTGAACATCCGGACGCGCTGCTCGTGGGTGCAAGCGGCACCACCACGGGGCCGGGCTGACGCGGCCCTGCGGCGCCGGTGACGCCGGTGGCGCCAGGAGTCGCCGAGAGCCAGCAGGAGCGCGTGGGAGCGGGTGGACACCCGCAACTGGGAGGCTGCCTCGGTGCGGGAACCGGGTGGCGCAAATCGGGGGTGGGGACGGGGTGGCGGGGGCCGGGAAAGGGCGTCGCGAGTGCCGTCGCCAGGTGGTTCGACGCACCGTCGAAGGCGTCCGCCGGATCGTGCTGAACGACCCTCACCGCGCCTGCGGATCATTGACTGAATCTTTACCCTGGGCGCCTGCGGACGGGAGTGACGATCAGCCTTCTAACCTGGGCATTCTCGACCAGGCATGGTCCTTAACCCGCACCCCGCCAAGATGTCTTGTGCCATTTGGCATCAGGCGTGCCCGGCAGCCCCCATCATGTGCTCATGCCCGCTTTTGTCACCCTGTCCGGGCGCTGTGTGCGCCTGGAACCGCTCAGCTTCGCGGTGCTCGACGATCTTGTCGCCGCGGCGAGTGAAGACCGTTCTACGTACGCCTTCACTCGCGTTCCCGCTGGACGGGACGAGATGGCCTCCTACGTGGAGGCCGCCTTGGCTGAGCAGGCGGAGGGCCGCACGATGCCCTTCGCCATCCGGTGGCTGCACACCGACCGCGTGGTCGGTGCCACCCGTCTGATGAACCTGGAGTACTGGCAGGGCCCGATGCCCTGGCCGCCGGGTGCCAAGGGCGCGGTGGGCGAGGTCCCGTCCGTCGCGGACATCGGGTACACCTGGCTCGCCGCGTCGGCCCAGGGCACCGGTGTCAACCGGGAGAGCAAGTATCTGGTGCTCTCCCTCGCCTTCGAGACCTGGCAGGTTCACCGGATCACCCTCAAGGCAGACGTACGCAACACCCGATCCCGGGCCGCCATCGAGGCCCTCGGCGCGCACCTGGACGGTGTGCGGCGAGCGGACAGCCGAGGCGCCGACGACACGGTCCGAGATACCGCGTACTACTCGATTCTGAGTCCCGAGTGGCCCGCCGTACGCGAGCGTCTCCGCGCGAGGCTGGGCCTTCTGGAACCGGCGTCGGAAGCAGCCTGACCAGCCCCTGTAGACAGAGCCCAAAGAAAAAGCGGCCCGTCCCGGGAAGGGACGGGCCGCGTGACGCCGGTGGACGATCAGGCGTCGTAGCCGTACTCGTCGTCGTAGGCGTTGTAGATCTCGTGCCAGCCGCCGCACTTGACGGGGAACTTGCTGTACAGACCGATCTGGCAGACCTGCGCCTGGACCTGCGCGACGTCGTAGCGCCAGAAGTTGATCTGCTTGTAGCCGCCGGCGCCGCAGTACTTGTACGACTTGAAGCTGGAGGACCAGTCGTCCTCGCTGTCGTCCCAGTCCTGGACGCGGAACCGGATGTAGGCGCACTTGCCGCCGTGCCGGTAGGTGCGGTTGTCCAGGTCGTACAGCTTGCCGGTGACGTGGACCCGGTTCGACTCCTCGTCGTCGTAGTTCACGTCGATGTGGCCCTTGGCCTTGGCGAGGTGGTTGGAGGACCAGTAGGTGCCCCACCACTCCGAGTAGTCCCAGTCGTCGTGGTGGGAGGCGGAGGCCGCGGACGCCGGGGCGGCGCTGGCGGCGGTCGTGAGGGCCGGCAGCCCGAGGGCGGCGACGGCGGTCGCGGCGGCGAGGCCGAGGGTGATGGAGCGACGCATTTCGGTTCTCCTGTTCGAGGACGATCCCCCGATGCGGGGTGCTGTCGGGGTTGCGTCTCAGTGATAAGCCGCTTCGCCTGCAAATCGCTTTCACCGCCCGGATCGTGGTTTGCAGGCCGCTTTCAAGCACCTGAACACACGCTGAACCCTGGCGAATCGACGGGAGCGTTATACGTGCGCCTCTCCGCACGATCTATCATTTGCTCACGAATCTTGCCGTTCAGGAGACAGGTCCACATGCCTGACCACGCCACCTCGGACGACCTGCGCTTCGCCGTACTGGGACCCGTCCTGGCGTGGCGCGACGGCGTCGAACTCGACCTCGGCACGCCCCTGCAACGCTCCATTCTCGCGATGTTGCTGCTGCGGGAGGGACACGCGGTCTCGCCGACCGAGATGATCGACGGCGTGTGGGGGGAGGACGCGCCGCCGCGTGCGCTGGGCGCGCTGCGCACCTACGTCTCCCGCCTGCGCACCGTCCTCGAACCCGGCCGCTCCCCCAGGACGCCGCCGCAACTGCTGACCTCGGTGGGCCGGGGGTACGCGCTGCGGCTCGGCCCCGCCCGGTTCGACCTCGCCGTCTTCGACCGGGAGTGCGCCGCCGCCGAGTCGGACCGCCGTACGGGCCGGGTGGAGCAGGCCGCCCGGCGGCTCCGCGGCGCCCTGGGGCTGTGGTCGGGCGAGCCGCTCGCCGGCGCGGTCGGGCCGTACGCCGAGCACCAGCGCGACCGGCTGGCCGAGCGCCGCATCGGCGCCGTCGAGGCTCTCATGGAGGTCGACCTCGAGCTCGGCCGGCACGCGGAGATCATCTCGGAGCTGGTCGCGCTCGCCGCCGAGCACCCGCTGCGCGAGCGGATCCGCGTCCAGCTCATGCTGGCCTACTACCGGTGCGGCAGGCAGGCCGAGGCGTTGTCGGTGTTCACCGAGACCCGGCAGGCGCTGGTGGACGAGCTCGGCATCGAGCCGGGCGCCGAGCTGAGCGAGATGCACCGGCGGATCCTCGCCGCCGATCCCACGCTCGCCCCCGCGTCCCCTCCCGTACGGCTGTCGCAGCACGACGACGCCGAGTACGGCGATGACAGAGAGACCACCCCAGGTCACGGCCCGATGGTCGAGATGCCGAGACCGGCGCAGCTTCCGGCGGCGATCACCGACTTCACCGGCCGCACCCGCCTGGTGCACCGGCTGCTCGAGCTGCTGCGCGGCGAGGGCCCGGCCGGCGGCACGGGAGAGGGAGTGCCGATCGCGGCGATGTCGGGCATCGGCGGCGTGGGCAAGACGACTCTGGCCGTCCACGTGGCCCACCTCGCGGAGGACCTGTTTCCCGACGGCCAGCTCTACGCCGACCTGCGCGGGTACGGAGTCGAGCCCACCGCGCCGGAGACCGCGCTGGTCGCGTTCCTGCGGGCGCTCGGCATCCCGATGGACGTGATCCCCGACGGCCTCGCCGAGCGCTCGGCGTTGTTCCGGTCGCTGCTCGCGGACCGCAGGATGCTGGTGCTGCTCGACAACGCCCGCGACGCCGACCAGGTGGAGCACCTGCTGCCCGGCTCGGCCGGCTGCGCCGCGATCATCACCAGCCGGGGCAAGCTGGCCGACCTGCCCGCGGCGCGGCTCGTCGACCTCGACGTGCTGGAGCCCGACGAGGCGCTGTCGCTGCTGGCCGCGGTCGCGGGGCCGGAGCGGGTGGCGGCCGAGCGGGCGGCCGCGATGGACGTGGTGGCAGCCTGCGGCTTCCTACCGCTGGCCGTGCGGATCGTCGCCGCCAGGCTCGCCTCCCGTCCGTCGTGGACGGTGGCCTCGCTCGTCCCCCGGCTCGCCGACGAACGCCGCCGCCTGGACGAGATGAAGATCGGAAACCTGGCGGTCTCGGCCACGTTCGCCCTCGGGTACGGCCAGCTCGACGCCCGGCAGGCCCGGGCGTTCCGGCTGCTGTCGCTGCCGGAGGGCTCGGACATCTCGCTCTCCGCCGCGGCGGCCCTGCTCGACCTCACCCTCACGGAGACCGAGGACGTGCTGGAGTCGCTGGTGGACGCCAGCCTGCTGGAGGCGCCCGCACAGGGCCGCTACCGCTTCCACGACCTGCTCAAGCTGTTCGCCCGGCGGCAGGCGGAGGCGGACGAGGAGCCCGAGGCCCGGGCGCTCGCGCTGCGCCGCCTGCTGGGCTTCTCGCTGGCGTCGGCGGGCGCGGCGCACCGGCTCGCGTACGAGGGCAGCGCGATCGCCGACAACCTGGTCGACCTGGGCATGCGCGGCCACTCCTTCGGCTCCGCCGACGAGGCGGTGGCGTGGCTCTCGGCGGAGGCCGAGAACCTGTTCGCGGCGGTGGCCCGGGCGTACGGATCGGGAGAGGACCTGGTCCCCGCGGCCGACCTGCTGCTGGCGCTGGAGCCGCTGCTGGAGTCGGGCACCAACCAGCGCGAGTTCGAGCAGCGCGTGTCGGCGCTGCTGACGGCCGCGCGGAACGCGGGGGAGCGGCGCGCGGAGATGCGCTGCCGGTACGTGCTCGGCCGGGTGCTGTTCGGCGCGAACCGGCTGGCCGAGGCCGAGTCGCACTTCCTGTCCGCCCGGGCCCTGGGTGAGGAGACCGGCGACCACGTCGTGCTCGGCGAGACGTGCAACGCGCTGGCGGTGGTCGCGGGGCGGCAGCGCCGCCACACCGAGGCGCTCGACTGGTTCGGCCGGGCGGCGACGATCTTCCGTGAGGTCGGCAACACCGCGGGCGAGGCGCTGGCGTCGTGCTACTCGGCCCGCGACCACCTCGGCCTCGGCCGGCCCGGCGACGCCATCGCCGCCGCCGAGCGGGGTCTCGCGGTCTTCTCCGAGATCGGCAGCGGCGCCGGGACGGCCCGGGCCCGCTATCACCTCGGCAACGTGTTGTCACACGTCGGACGGCTGAACGAGGCCGTCGTCCACCACGCCGAGTGCCTGGCCTTCTTCCGCGCGAGCAACCAGCGGGTCTGGGAACAGCGGGTGTGCTACCGGCTCGCCGCGACCTTCATCGCCGCCGGCCGGTACGCCGAGGCCGCCCGCCACGCCGAGGAGGCCCTCACGGTCAGCCGCGAGATCACCCACCCGTACGGCGAGGCGCAGTCACTGGCCGCGCTCGGCAAGGCCCTCATGGGCGTCGGAGAGGCCGCGCGGGGCGGGGACGCCCTGGAGAAGGCACTGGAGATCTTCACCCGGCTCGGCTCGCCCGAGGCCGCCGACATCACCGCGCTCCTGGCCGGCCAGGCCCAGACCCAGGCCGACACGTAGGTCGTCGTCCAACCGGCTCATCCGGACGTGGTTGATCATGCGCTCGCCCCTTCTCGTGTCCCGGGGACCCGTGCCCCGGAGAGATCGGCCCGGCCGGCCGCCCGCCGCCTTGGGGCGCGCAGGGGGCCCGGTCCTTTCCGGTGCGCCCCGTGGCGGCTCGCCGCCTCACATGAACGACCGGCCAGGCTTCGGTGCGGGCCCCGAACCCCCCCGGAGCCCGCACATGACCAGAGTCGCCCCGGGCGTTCAACTTCCGATCAACACGGGGTTGCAGCCGAGCTCGCGACCTAGCCGGCAATCGAGAGGAAGCCCTCGGCGACCAGCGGGCGGAGCGCCGCGGGTGCCCGGCCGAGCACGGCGTCCGGCTCCTCCCCGGTGAGTTCCGCGATCGCGGCGAGCAGCGGCCGCGTGGGCAGGTCGCCGTCGCACACCCCCGCCAGAGCCGCCTCCACCGTCCCCACGGCGGCCGTACGGCGGGCGCCCCGGGTCTGCCTGAGCACGATGCGGGAGGGGTCGTCGGCGCCGGGCGGGCCCACACGCTCCTCCACGACGCCCTCGGCCACCCGGAGGCGCGCGTCGAGCAGGTCCTCGTCGGAGAGGTCGTACGCCGTGCGCGCCGCCCGCAGAACTTCCTCGACCAGCGCGCCGGCCGGCGGCTCCACCGGGTGCGTC
The DNA here is from genome assembly GCF_008728085.1 of Microbispora cellulosiformans. Lineage (NCBI taxonomy): Bacteria > Bacillati > Actinomycetota > Actinomycetes > Streptosporangiales > Streptosporangiaceae > Microbispora > Microbispora cellulosiformans. Next base: position 94,088 of record NZ_VYTZ01000004.1, read on the forward strand.
AGCTCCTCCACCCGCACCAGCGGGCTGAGCGATCCGGAGTCGTGCAGGGCGATCCAGCCGAAGCCGACGCCGGTCACGTCCATCGACTCGAACCACGCGAGCCACTCGTCGTAGCGCTCCCGGTAGGCCGAGGTGCCGTGCTCGGCGGAGTCGCGCAGCCACAGTTCGACGTACTCGGCGGGGTCCTGCACGTCGCGTTGCACGGCCCAGCCGTCGCAGCCGGTCTCGGTGAGCCAGCCGCCCACCCTGTCCTGCCAGTCCTCGCCCTTGACGTGCAGCCAGTTGGCGAGGAAGCGGGCCTGCCCGCCCTGTGCGAGATGACGGGGCGTGCGCCGGACGAGCTCGCGGCAGAAGTCGTCGCCGTGCCGCCCGGTCTCCCGGTAGGTGTACCTCGCCTCCGGCGCGATGACGAACGGCGGGTTGGACACCACGAGGTCGAACCTCTCGCCGTCCACCGGGTCGTACATCGAGCCCTCGCGCGCCTCGACGCCGTGCACGCCGGAGAGCTCCCAGCTGAGGCGGGCGAGCCGCAACGCGCGGCGGTTCACGTCGGTCGCGACGACCTCGCCGGCCCGGGGAGCCAGGTGCAGCACCTGCACCCCGCAGCCGGTGCCGAGGTCGAGCGCCCGGCCGACCGGGGCGGCCCAGCCGAGCTGGGCGAGGTTCGCCGACGCCCCGCCCGCCCCGACGACGTGGTCGGGGCGCAGGGAGGGGTCGCCGGGCCGCACCTTGCGGTCGGAGACGACGTACGCCGGATCGGCCGCCCCCGCGTCCCAGGGCTGGAGATGCACGGTGGACTGGACGGTGTCGCCGAGCCGCACCAGCAGGCCGGCCTCGATGAGGTCCTGGAGGGGCAGGTCGGCGGCGGCCATGCTGACCGGGACGCCGAGCCACCACAGGCGGATCAGCGCGGCGAGGGGGTCGGCGTCCCTGGTGGCGCGCAGCGCGGGCACGATCTCCTCACGGGCCAGGGCCGAGGCCGCCATGTCGCCCAGTCGCTCACGTACGCCGTCGATCGAGTAGCCGGTCTCCACGAATCTGTCGCGAAGCCGTCGGACCAGGTCAGAAGGGGCGTCCACGGATCGAATGTATCGCGGCGCCGCCGGACGGCACGCGGACTTCGGCGGTAAGCCGTTGATAAGTGAAACTCAAGCAGCAGGCCGTATTCATATGGGGAACCCCCGACCGAGGACCTCGATGCTGCTGCCCTGTCTGGCGTGCGACTGCCGCCTGCGCTCCGACGAGTATTTCGACGCCTGCCACGACTACAACCGGGCCAGGGACGTCGTCATGTGGACCTGTCCCCGCTGCGGCAACCGGGACGAGATCCGCGTCTTCCCGGGAGAGCTGGGCTTCGGCTACGCCCGCGGCAGGCGGTTCGACGTACAGGACCGCGTGCCGGTGCCGGGGCTGCGGCGTCACCGCTACGAGCTGCGGCTGGAGATCTGTCTCGACGGCCGGGTGTGGCGGGTGCTGAGCCGGGAGCTGCCGGGCCCCGGCGTGGGCGCTACGGCGTCTTGAGGCTGTGCCAGGCGGCCTCTCCCAGCTCGCGGATCTCCTCCGCGGTGGGCTGGTGGGCGCCGCTGAACCACAGGCGGCACATCTCCTGCGCCGGGCCGAGCCACAGCACGTAGCACATGGTGGGGGGGACCGGCCGGAGCTCGCCGTTCTTCACGTGCGGCCGCCACCAGTCGGCGACCTGGCGGAAGAAGTCGCGCCGCGACTCGGCGACCTCCGGGCCGCCGGGCTCGTTGCGGCGGGGCGGGCGCTCGCTGATCAGCAGGCGGGCGCGTTCCGGGTGCTCGCCGCACCACGCCATGTGCAGGGCGACGATGGCCTCGATCCCGCCGCGCGCGTCCTCGTGGCGGAGGAGCTCGTCGACGAACGCGTCCTGGTACGCCTCCAGGATCTCGGCGTAGAGCACCCCGTAGACGTGCTCCTTGCTGGTGAAGTGGTGATAGAAGCTCCCGACGCTGACGCCGCTCTCCTGGCGGAGGCTGGCGAGCGTGGTGGCGGACACCCCGCTCTGGCTGAACCTGCGCAGGGCGCCCTCGATGATCCTCGCCCTGCCGTCCCGCCCGCTTCTCACATTGTTCACAAAGTCAATGGTGAACCAACAGAACCTTGTTCTGCAAATGCGGGAGTGGCTTCGGATTCGATTGTGGCAGAGCGGAAGGGGTTTGTGCATACGATGCGTGACATGCGGCGTTATCGGGTGGACAACTGCTCCATCGAGCGAACCCTCGCCGTGCTCGGCGAGAAGTGGACGCTCCTGGTGCTGCGCGAGGCGTTCAACGGCGTCCGGCGGTTCGCCGATCTCCAGGCGCGTACGGGGGCGCCCCGGCAGGTGCTCAGCGCCCGGCTGTCCCGCCTCGTGGACGAGGGACTGCTGCGCAAGGTGCCCTACCAGGAGCCCGGCCAGCGCCAGCGCGACGAGTACCGGCTCACCCAGAAGGGGCTCGACCTCTACCCGATCCTGATCGCCCTGATGCACTGGGGCGACCGCTACCTCGCCGACTCCGCGGGGCCGCCGGTCGTGGTGACCCACCGCGACTGCGGCGCGCCGGTCGCGCTGCGGCTGCTGTGCGCGGACGGCCACGAGGTCGGCGGGCCCCGGGAGACGACCCCCCGCCCCGGTCCCGGCGCCCGGCTCGGCGCCCCCGCCTGACCACGCAGCCTGACTTACCGGCGCCTGACATACGGACCACCCGTGGGGCTGCCTAGGCTGGTCACGTGTACCGGTTCCTCCTCACACGCCGCTGGGTCGGGCTGCACCTGCTCGTGCTCGCGCTGATCCCCGCCTTCTTCTTCCTGGGGAAGTGGCAGTGGGGGCGGTTCGAGGAGAACTCGGCCAGAAGCACCAGGATCACCGCCAACCTCGCCGCCGCGCCCGTGCCGATCGACCGGCTCGACCGGCCCGGCGGGGCCGTACCGGAGAAGGACGGGCACCGTCTCGTCACCGCGACCGGGCGGTACGACCCCGCGCACGAACTCGTGGTGCGCCGCCGCACCCTCAACGCCCGGGTCGGGTTCTACGTGGTCACCCCGCTCGTGACCCCCGGCGGCGCCGTACTGGTGAACCGGGGCTGGGTCCCGGCCGGCGCGACCGCGGACGCGCCGCCGCGGGTGCCCGCGCCGCCCGCCGGAGAGGTGACGGTGACCGGGCGGCTGCGCCCGGCCGAGACACGGGAGAACAGCGGGATCAGGGTCCGGGCCGGGCTGCCCGCCGGTCAGATCCTGCTGATCGACACGTCCTCGGTGGCCAGGGGCCTGCCGTACCCGGTCTACGGCGGCTTCGTCGAGCTGACCGACCAGCGCCCGCCGGCCGGTGCCTCCCCCGAGCTCCTGCCGGCGCCGGACGTGGGAGCCGGCGGCGGGCTCAACCTCGCGTACGCCGTGCAGTGGTGGTTGTTCATCGGGATCGCGGTGGGCGGCTGGGTCCTGCTCGTCCGGCGAGAGGCCCGCGATCTGCGGGAGGCCGGGGACACCGGGGAGGACACCGGGGAGGACACCGTCCCCGAGGACGCGCCACGCAGCGTGATCAGCCCAGTGATCACACCCAGTGACCGGGACACCGCAAGGTGAGCGAACGGATACCAACCGGAGACCTTGCAGCTTGTACGGTGTTATCCCTTGGCTTTACCGTTTACTCTCGTGACGACGCCGCTGCATCCCGACCCAGAGCCGAGGCGGCGGGACTACGTGATCATTTCGGTCGACGATCACCTGATCGAGCCGGCCGATCTTTTCGAGGGCCGTCTCCCGGAGAAGTACAAGGACCTCGCGCCCAAGGTCGTCGAGACCGAGGCGGGTCACCAGGTGTGGCGGTACGGCGGCGCCACCTATCCCTGCGCCGGGGTCGACGTGGGGGCGGGCCTGCCCAAGGAGCAGTGGACCCTCGACCCCGTGCGCTTCGACGACATGCGGCCGGGCTGCCACGACATCGAGGAACGCATCGGTGACATGGACCGCGCCGGGATCTGGGCGGCCCTCTGCTTCCCCGGGATGCTGGCGAGCCAGGCGGGCGTGGCCTTCGGCCGCACCCGCGACCAGGACCTCGGGCTCGCGCTGGTGCGGGCGTGGAACGACTGGCACGTCGACGTGTGGGCGGGCAGCTACCCCGAGCGCATGATCGCGCTCCAGCTGCCCTGGCTGCCCGACCCCGAGGTCGCGGCCAAGGAGATCAGGGAGAACGCCGCCCGCGGCTTCAAGGCCGTCGTGTTCCCCGAGTTCCCCACCCGGCTGCGGCTGCCGTCCATCCACAGCCGGCACTGGGACCCGTTCTTCGCCGCCTGCGAGGAGACCGGAACGGTCGTCTGCCTGCACACCGGGGCGTCCTCCTGGGCGCCGGTGCCCTCGCCCGACACCCCGGTGGAGGCGATCACCACGCTGATCCCGGCCAGCGCGATGTTCGCCTGCGCCGACTGGCTCTGGTCGGGGGTCGCGCTGCGCTTCCCCAAGCTGCGCGTCCTGATCGTGGAGGGCGGCGTGGGCTGGCTGCCGATGCTGGCCGAGCGGGCCGACTACGCGCTCGACCACCCCGTCGCGGGCGAGCCGGCCTGGGAGGGCGGCCTGAAGCCCAGCGAGGTGCTGCGGCGCAACTTCTTCTTCGGCACCCTCGACGACAGCGCGCTCAGCTCGGTGCGGCTGGCCGTCGGCATGGAGCATGTCCTGCTGGAGACCGGCTATCCGCGCGCCGAGTCGACCTGGCCGGACACCCAGCGCGCGGTGGCCCGAAACCTCGGCAGCCTGCCCCCGGCCGACATCGCCCGGGTCTCGTACGGCAACGCCGCCCGCCTGTTCGGCCATCCGCTGCCGTCACGGGCCTGGCTGCGGATGGAACAGCTCTAGCGCCGCACTCGACCCTTGTGCACGGACCCGGTGTGCGTGGGCCCGGTGTGGACGGAGCGGGCGCCGTTCTCCCAGTCGACGAACTGGCCGCTCTCGCCGAGCAGCGCGGTCGCCAGCCACAGCAGGACGCCGAAGTCGTCGACGATCCCGATGCCGAGAAGGAAGTCGGGCACCACGTCGATGGGGGACACGATGTACGCCACGGCCATGCCGAGCATGGCCAGCTTGCCCTTAGTCAGGCCGTGATACTCGCCCTTGACGGCGGCGCGGATCATCCGGGGCACGGCCTTGAGGCGCGCTCCGACGCCGGGCGATCCCGGCCGGGACACCTCGCGGTAGGCGCGCCAGGTGGCCGCCGCACGTCCTGCCTTCACCATGAGGACACCTCCCGGGGGACACCAGTGCAGGGCACCGGCTGCGGGACACCAGCTGAGGAACACTGCCCGCCCTGTCCTCCCGTTAACGTCCGGCCGTGCCCGCCCGGTTCCTGTCACGCCCGCAGCTCGTGCACCACCTCGATGACCTCCCTGGCCACGCCCTTGATGCCGGGCAGGTGCGACAGGGCGACCAGCCGGTCGACGAGCGGGACGACCCGGTCGATGAGGCGGTGGGTGCGCGCGCAGCCGGGCGAGGAGTCGTGCACCCAGAACAGCACGACGCCCATCCACAGCATCCACAGCAGCTCGGGCAGCTCCTCACGCAGTTCGTCGTCCATGCGCCCGGCCGACCCGTCGACGACCTCCCGATAGAGCGCGATGGCCGACTCCCGCGCGGGCGCCGACTCGGCGCTGAACGGGCTGAGCGGGTTGCTCGGCTCGGCGGCGTGCTTGAAGAACTTCACCGCGAACTCGTGGTACGGCTCGGAGATCCGCACCCACTCCCGCAGCACGCCGCCGAGGCGTCCGGCGAAGGACCGCTCGGCGGCGAACACCTCGCGGCAGGCGGCCTCGTGCGTCGCCTGCGCGCGGTCGTAGTACGCCTGGACCAGCTGTTCCTTGGACGTGAAGTAGTAGTAGGCGTTGCCCACCGACACGCCCGCCTCAGCGGCGATCGCACGCATCGTGGTCGCCTCGTACCCCCGCTCCCGGAACAGCCGGAGGGCCGTCTCGACGATGAGCTCCCGTGTCTTCTCGGCCACGATCGTCACTGTACGGCGCGGCCGGGCGCGGAGCGGGGGTCAGGCGAACTCAGGAGGACTCAGGCGAACTCGGTGGCGACAAGCGCGGCGATCTCGGCGGTGTTCAGCGCGGCGCCCTTGCGGAGGTTGTCGCCGCACACGAACAGGTCGAGCGTGTTGGGGAAGTCGAGCGCCTGCCGGATCCGGCCGACGTAGGTCGGGTCGGTGCCCACCACGTCCGCCGGCGTGGGGAACACGCCGTTGGCCGGGTCGTCCAGCACCACCACGGTCGGCGCGGCGTCGAGGATCTCCCGGGCGCCCTCGACGGTCACCTCCCGCTCGAACGTCGCGTGGACGGCGAGCGAGTGGGTGGTCACCACGGGGACGCGCACGCAGGTCGCGGAGACCCGCAGGTCCGGAATGCCGAGGATCTTGCGGGACTCGTTGCGGACCTTCAGCTCCTCCGACGTCCAGCCGCCGCCCCGGATCGAGCCCGCCAGCGGCACCACGTTGAGCGCCAGCGGAGCCGGGAACGGAGACTCGGCCAGGTCGGGCACGGTCTTGCGCACGTCACCGGCCACCGTGCCCATCGTCCGGTCGCCCGCGACCGCCTCGATCTCGGCGTACAACCGCTCGGGGCCGGCCACTCCGGCGCCGGAGACGGCCTGGTAGGAGGCGACGACCAGCTCGCGCAGGCGGTACTCGCGGTGCAGCGCGCCCATCGCGGCCATCATCGACAGCGTCGTGCAGTTGGGGTTGGAGATGATCCCCTTGGGCCGGTTGCGGGCCTGCTCGGGGTTGCACTCGGGCACCACGAGCGGCACGTCCGGGTCCATTCGGAAGGCGCCGGAGTTGTCCACGGCCACCGCGCCGCGCTCGGCGGCGATCGGCGCCCACTCGGCGGACACCTCGTCCGGCACGTCGAACATCGCGATGTCGACGCCGTCGAAGGCCTCCGGCGACAACGCCTGGACCACGACGTCCTCACCGCGCACGCTCAGCACCTTGCCCGCCGAACGCGAGGACGCGATCAGCCGGATCTCGCCGTACGCGTCGGACAGGTCGCGGCGGTTGGTCAGGATGTCGAGCATGACCGTGCCGACGGCGCCGGTCGCGCCGACGACGGCCAAAACGGGCTTGCGGCTCATCTTCCGGTACCTCCGTACACAACGGCCTCGACCTGGTCGGAGTCGAGGTCGAACGCGCGGTGGGCGGCGGCGACCGCGGTGTCCACCTCGTTCTGCCCCACGACGACGGAGATGCGGATCTCCGAGGTCGAGATCATCTCGATGTTCACTCCGGCGTCGGCCAGCGCGCCGAAGAACGTGGCGGTGACGCCCGGGTGCGAGCGCATGCCCGCGCCGACGAGCGACACCTTGCCGATCTGGTCGTCGTACAGCAGCGACTCGAACGCGACCTGACTCTGGATCTTCTTCAGCGCGGTGAGGGCCGTCTGGCTGTCGTTCACCGGCAGCGTGAAGGAGATGTCCGTCCGCCCGGTCGCGGCGGCCGACACGTTCTGCACGATCATGTCGATGTTGATCTCCGCGTCCGCCAGCGTGCGGAAGATGGCGGCGGCCTCGCCGACCTTGTCGGGCACCCCGACCACAGTGATCTTGGCCTCGCTCCGGTCGTGCGCCACCCCGGAGATGATGGGCTGCTCCACTTCGGTCCCTTCGCTGTAGGGGTCGGAGACGACCCAGGTGCCTTCCCTCGTGCTGAACGAGCTTCTGACGTGGATGGGCAGGTTGAACCTGCGGGCGTACTCCACGCAGCGCAGGTGCAGGATCTTGGCCCCGCACGCGGCCATCTCCATCGTCTCCTCGTAGGAGATCCGCGGGATCTGCCGTGCTGTGCGGACGATGCGGGGATCGGCCGTGTAGATGCCGTCCACGTCGGTGTAGATCTCGCAGACGTCCGCGCCGAGCGCCGCCGCGAGAGCGACGGCCGTGGTGTCGGAGCCGCCCCGGCCGAGCGTCGTGATGTCCTTGCTGTCCTGGGAGACCCCCTGGAACCCGGCCACGATCGCGATCTGGCCGGAGTCGACCGCCTCCCTGATGCGGCTCGGCGTCACGTCGATGATGCGCGCCTTGCCATGCGTCGAGTCGGTGATCACGCCGGCCTGCGAGCCGGTGAAGCTGCGCGCCTCGTGACCGAGGTTGGCGATCGCCATCGCGAGCAGCGCCATCGAGATCCGCTCACCCGAGGTGAGCAGCATGTCGAGCTCGCGGCCGGGCGGCAGCGGCGACACCTGCTGGGCCAGGTCGAGCAGTTCGTCGGTGGTGTCGCCCATCGCGGAGACCACCACCACGACGTCGTTGCCCGCTTTTTTCGTCGCCACGATCCGCTGGGCGACCCGCTTGATGCAGGACGCGTCGGCTACGGAGGAACCACCGTACTTTTGCACAACGAGCGCCACTGGAATCTCCAACGAATCAGGACGTGGAGCTCACAGTGTACTTGTGCGTCCCAAACGCCCACCGTACGCGACCAGCATGTGGACGGTCAGACCGTGGTCAGACCGTCGTCCCTTCTTCGACCACGTCGAGGCGGGCGTGCGCGACGAGCGACTGCAGGGCCCGCAGCGCCGCACCGGCGTGGTTGCCCCACGTGTTGAAGTAGGAGAACTGCCACCACCACAGCGCCTCGAGAGGACGGCCCGCGCCATAGTGGCGCAGCCCGTGGATGAGGTCGGCCGCCACCGCCGCGAGGTCGTCCGACAGCCGGTACGGCGTGACGGCGTCGTCCTTGTAGGGGTCGAAGACCTCGGCGTAGTCGTCCACCGGCCCGAGCCGGGCGGCCAGCGCCGTACGGAGGGGGTCGATGTCGGGGTCCTCGCTCAGCACGGGCTCGACGTTCCCCTGCAGGATCACGTCCTGCGCGGCCCCGAGCTGGGTGCCCGCGAGGCTGACCTGGGCCACCTCCACCAGAAGCAGCGGCAGCGTCGCGTCGCCGCCCTCGCCGCCTGCCAGGCGGGTCAGGCCGTCGATGTAGTTCTGCGCGTGTCCGGCGACGCGTGCGGCCAGGTCGTTCCACTCGTCAGACATCCAGCAGCCTCCGTCCTTCGAAAGCGCGGCCCAGGGTGACCTCGTCGGCGTACTCGAGATCACCGCCCACAGGCAGGCCGCTGGCCAGTCGGGTCACCTTCAGCCCCAAAGGTTTGACGAGGCGGGCCAGATAGGTGGCCGTCGCCTCGCCTTCGAGGTTCGGGTCGGTCGCGAGGATCAGCTCGGTGACCTGGCCGTCGGCCAGCCGGACCATCAACTCGCGAATCTTCAGGTCGTCCGGCCCGACACCGTCGATCGGGCTGATCGCTCCTCCGAGCACGTGGTAGCGGCCGCGGAACTCGCGGGTCCTCTCGATCGCCACCACGTCCTTCGGTTCCTCGACCACGCAGATCACCTGCGGGTCACGCCGCTGGTCGCGGCAGATGCGGCATTCCTCTTCCGCGGCGACGTTTCCGCAAACCCGGCAGAAGCGCACCTTCTCCTTGACCTCCAGCAGCGCGTGCGCCAGCCGTTTGACGTCGGCCGGGTCGGCGGCGAGAAGGTGGAACGCGATCCGCTGCGCGCTCTTGGGACCGACGCCGGGCAGCAGCCCGAGCTCGTCGATCAGATTCTGGACGACCCCTTCGTACATGCTCTAGAACCCCGGCAGCTGACCGCCGCCGAAGCCGCCCCCCAGACCCTGCGCGAGCGGGCCCAGCTTCTCCTGCTGCAGCTCGGCCGCGGCGCGTACGGCGTCCCGCACGGCGGCGAGCACCAGGTCCGCGATCGTCTGCGCGCTCTCCTCCGGGTCGCTCGTGTCGATGGCGACCGGGCTGATCTCGAGTTCCAGCAGCTCGCCGCTGCCGTTCACGGTGGCGCGGACGAGCCCGCCGCCGGCGGTCCCGTCGACCTCGGCGTCGCTGAGCTCCTGCTGCGCGGTGACGAGCTGCTGCTGCATCAGCTGAGCCTGCTCCAGCAACTGCTGGAGATTGACATCTCCTGGATTCACGATGGTGCGCTCCTCAGCATCCAGCGACGTGTTCGTCGCGACGAGCCTACGGCGTCCGTCCCCGTTTCCGCACCGGAGCCGGTACGCGTGTTCCGCCCGGGGCCGTCGGCGGACGGACACCGGTTACCCCACCAGTCTCCGTCCATGCGGTATCCGTCTCCCGCGCGGGTGAGGCGCTCAGGAGTGGCCGATCAGGAGTGGTCGATCTCCTCGATGATCCGGCCGCCGAGCTCGTGCTGGATCAGGGCCATGCCGGTCAGCTCGCTCACGTCCGCGCCCGCGTCGCCGCGGCCGGGAACCGTCTCCGGCCAGGCCTGGCGCGGCCTCGCCGGCGCGGCGGAGCGCCCGGCCGGTCTCGCGGTGGCGAACGCGGACGCCCCCGACGGCGGACCGGGCGACGGGCTGTCGAAGTCGTCCGACGGCGCGTCCGGCCAGGTCTCGTCGGTCGTCCCGCCGGTGCCCGCCCCGCCGTTCCCGGCCGGCGGAGCCGTGGGCTGGGCACCGGTCGGGGCGGTGGTCTGGGCAGCGGTCGGGGCGGCACTGGGAGGCGCGGCGGCCGGTGACGGCGCCGTGGACGCCGCGGGCGCCGTGGCCATCGACGATCCCGTGGGCGCGACCGGGGCGGCCGGCGCCGCGGGGGCGGGCGGGCCGGACGGGCCGCGCGCGGCGGAGCCGGACGGGCCCGGGCCCGAGCCGCCGACGACCACCTCGACGCGCCAGACGCCGCCGAGCACCTCGCCGAGGGCGGCGGCCACCGTCTCGTCGCGCTTGCCCTTGAGGAAGCCCTGCACGTCGCCCGGCTTCTCGAAGCCGATGGTCACCACGTTGCCCTCGACGCCGAGCAGCCTGCCCTGGGCATTGAGGATGATCCAGGCGACCTTCTGCCGGTTCCTGATCGCCTCCAGCACCCGCGGCCAGGCCTGGTGCACCGGCCCGCCGCCCTGGACCACGCCCGTCGAGGGCGCCTGGGCCTGGGCCTGCGCGGGCGGCGGAGCGGCCCCCGAGCCGGGCCGTACGGGAGTGGGCCAGTCGTCGGCGTCGCCGGTCCTCGCGGGGGCGGCCGCCGGTGGCCGCGGGCTCTGCGCCGCCGACGGTGCCGCGGACGGCGCCGCGGGTGAGGCCACAGGTGGTGCTGCCGGTGGTGCGGGAGGTGGTGCGGCAGGAGGCGCGGCCGGCGGCGGGGCGGCGGCGGCGGCGTGCGTCCCGGCCACGACGCCGCGCTCCAGCCGTTCGAGCCGGGTCAGCAGCGCGGCCTCGCCCTGGTCGGCCCCGGGCAGCAGCACGCGGGCGCACACGAGTTCCAGCAGCAGGCGGGGAGAGGTCGCGCCGCGCATCTCGGTCAGCCCGGCGTTGAAGACCTCCGCCGCCCGGGTCAGCTCGGCGGGGCCCATGGACGCCGCCTGAGCCTGGAGGCGCTCCAGCTCGTCGGCCGGCCGGTCGAGCAGGCCGCTGCCCGCGGCCTCGGGGACGTTGGAGAGGATCACCAGGTCGCGGAAGCGTTCGAGCAGGTCGGTGGCGAAGCGGCGGGGGTCGTGGCCACCCTCGATCACCCGGTGCACCGCGTGGAACACGGCCGCGCCGTCCCGCTTGGCGAACGCGTCGACCACCTCGTCCAGCAGGTCGCCGTCGGTGTAGCCGAGCAGGGACACGGCCCGCGGATAGGTGATCCCGGCCTCGTCCGCGCCCGCGAGAAGCTGGTCGAGGATCGACAGCGTGTCGCGGGCCGACCCGGCGCCCGCCCGGACGACCAGCGGTAACGCGGCCGGCTCGTACGGCACCGACTCGGATTCGAGGATCTCCTCCATGAGCCGCCGCAGCGTGGCGGGCGGCATCAGCCGGAACGGATAGTGGTGGGTGCGGGACTTGATCGTCCCGATGACCTTCTCCGGCTCGGTGGTGGCGAAGACGAACTTGAGGTGGGGCGGCGGTTCCTCGACCAGCTTCAGCAGCGCGTTGAAGCCCTCACGGGTGACCATGTGGGCCTCGTCGATGATGTAGATCTTGAATCTCGCCGAGACGGGGGCGAAGAACGCCCGCTCGCGCAGATCACGCGCGTCGTCGACGCCGCCGTGGGACGCCGCGTCGATCTCGATGACGTCGAGGTGGCCGGGCCCGGTGGGCGCCAGCGCCACGCAGGACTCGCACTTGCCGCAGGGGTCCGGCGTCGGGCCCTGCTCGCAGTTGAGGGACCGTGCGAGGATGCGCGCGCTGGAGGTTTTGCCACAGCCGCGCGGGCCGCTGAAGAGATAGGCGTGGTGGATCCGGCCGCTGCGCAACGCCTGGCGCAGCGGGTCGGTGACGTGTTCCTGCCCCTTGACCTCGGCGAACGTCCCGGGTCTGTACTTGCGGTACAGCGCAAGACTCATGCCGCCTCCTCGGGGGGTCGACCCGGCCGGCGTACCCGCTAACTGAGAGACCCCTCGCACACCCGCCAGAGCCCGCTTATCCTTGCTGCCTTCCGGCCCTGGGGAGGTTCACAGGATGACGCCGCGCGAGGGGTCCGCTGGACAGTCTAGCCACTCGGCGGGGGTGCGCGGGACGTCGAATCACACGTCGAAACCACACCGGAAGTGAGCTAAGCTGTCCGACGGAGGATTCGCCTAGTTGGCCTAGGGCGCACGCTTGGAAAGCGTGTTGGGGGCAACCCCTCAGGAGTTCGAATCTCCTATCCTCCGCGCTTGGTTGAGCAGCAAGAACGCGAAAGGCCCGGTCCATCCAACCGGGCCTTTCGCGCGTTCGGGGTCTCAGTTCTGGTCCCAGTCGACCGGACCCGGCTAGATCCAGCTGCGCAGGAGCATGCGGCTCAGCCAGGTGTCGTACGGCACGGGGACGGCGGTGAGGACCGGGGACAGCCACCAGAAGTCGGCCAGGGCCAGCAGGACGAACGCGCCCACCAGTGCCGCGCCCGTGGAGCGCCGTACGGCCGAGGAGCCCGGCGGCCCGAGGACGAGCCCGCAGGCGAGCACGATCGCGAGGATCAGGAACGGCAGCGCGGGCAGCAGGTAGAACAGGAACGTCGTGCGGTGGTCGGCCAGCGCGAAGTAGCACCACGGCAGCCAGCCCGCGGCGTAGCCGAGCACGACGGTCCCCGCCCGCCAGTCGCGAGTGGTCAGGTGCCACACCACCGTCGCGAGCAGCGCGAGCAGTCCGGCGTACCAGACGACCGGGGTGCCGGTCCCGAGGATCGCCTGGCTGCAGGAGCGCGTCCCGCAGGCGTCGGCCGACGAGCGGTAGTAGAAGAGGACCGGGCGTAACAGCAGCGGCCAGCCCCAGGGGTCCGACTGGTAGTCGTGGTGGGCGCTCAGGCCCTGGTGGAAACCCAGCACCTGGCTCTGGTAGTCGATCAGGGACCGCAGCGAGTCGACGACGAAGTAGGCCCAGCCGTTCTGGCTCGCGCGGTCCCAGTTGCGGCCGTAGCCGCCGGCCGAGGCCAGCCATCCGGCGAACGACGCGACGTACGCGACGGCGGGGACGGCGCAGAGCCACGCGAGCACGAGCGGCAGGTCGAGGCGGGCCGCCTGCCGGCCCGGGCGGCGCAGCCCGGCGGCCCGCCTGGCGCCGCGGTCCCAGGCGAACGCCATCACCGCGAACGCCACGATGAAGAGCACGCCGGTCCACTTCGTGGCCGTCGCCGCCCCGAGGCACAGCCCGGCGGCCAGCCGCCAGAGCCGGGGGCCGAGCCGCGGACAGACCCGGGGCCCGGGTCCTTCCGGGGCCGAGGTGCGGTGCCACTCCGCCAGGCGGGCACGGGCGGCGTCGCGGTCGGCGACCAGGCAGGCGAAGCCCGCGAGCACCCAGAACGTGAGGAAGACGTCGAGCAGCGCGGACCGCGACAGCACGAGGTGCAGGCCGTCCAGCGCCAGCAGCAGGCCCGCGAGACAGCCGAGCAGCGTCGAACGGGTCATCCGGCGGGCGACCCGCGCCAGGACCAGCACGCTCAGCGTTCCGGCGAGCGCGGCGGCGAAGCGCCAGCCGAAGGGCGTCAGGCCGAACAGCCACTCCCCCGCGCCGATCAGCCACTTGCCCAGCGGCGGATGGGCGACGTAGGCGGCGCAGTCCTCCGGCTGGGCGCAGGCGCGGAAGACGTCCCTGCCGCCGCGCAGGATCGTCTCCTCCGCGCCGTCCGCGAACTGCCGCTCGACCCCGTACGTGATCAGCGAGTAGGCGTCCTTGGCGTAGTACAGCTCGTCGAAGACGAAGGCGTGCGGCACGTCGAGACGATCGAACCGGAGGAACCCCCCGAACGCGGCCACGGCCAGGGGACCGAACCAGCCGAGCCGGCCCAGCCGGCCGAGCCCGTCGCGCCCGCCCGGCATCGGCGGCACCAGCCGGTGTGCGGCGCTCCTGGGCACGCGCGCATCCTAACCCGCGCGGCGTCAGGCATGATCACTCCTAAGCGGGGCAGTAGGCCCGGCGAGCAACGCAGTCGAGCAACGCAGTGCGGCAGTGAGTGACGGCAGTGACGGCAACGCCATCGGGAGCGTCGCAGATGGATTTCGATGATCGAGCGCAACTCGACACCTCGCAGGTCGAGGACGTCGGCGGAGGTGGCGGGTTCCGGGGTGGCGGCCTGGCCGTCGGCGGCGGCGCCGCCGGCATCATCGCCCTCATCGTGGCCCTGATCTTCGGCATCAACCCCGGGAACATCACGGGCGGCGGGGAGGAGCCCACCGGGGCTCAGCCGACCACCGACCTGAGCTCCCAGTGCAAGAGCGGCGCCGACGCCGACCAGTCGGAGAAGTGCCGGGTCGTGGGAGTGGTCAACAGCATCCAGAAGTACTGGGGCGACCAGGTCCAGGGCTACACCAAGGCGAAGACCACGTTGTTCTCGGGCGGGGTGCAGACCGGATGCGGCGCGGCCGACTCGTCCGTCGGCCCCTTCTACTGCCCCAACGACAAGCACGTCTACCTCGACCTGTCGTTCTTCGACGAGCTGCAGTCGCGGTTCGGGGCCAAGGGCGGCCCGTTCGCGCAGGCGTACGTGATCGCCCACGAGTACGGCCACCACGTGCAGGACCTGCTCGGCACGATGAACAAGGTCGGCCAGGAGCAGGGCGCGGAGAGCGGCTCCGTACGGCTCGAACTGCAGGCGGACTGCTACGCGGGCGTGTGGGCGAAGAACGCGGTGAGCACGGGCTTCTACGCCGAGGAGTTCACCGACGCCGACATCAAGGAGGCGATCGACGCCGCCGCGGCGGTCGGCGACGACCACATCCAGGAGCAGGCGCAGGGCAGGGTCAACCCGGACGCGTTCACGCACGGCACGTCGGCCCAGCGGACCAAGTGGTTCAAGAACGGCTACGAGTCGGGCGACCCGGGACGCTGCGACACCTTCTCCGGGAGCATCTGAGACCCATGTGAGGCCGATGCAGGGGCCGCCGCACGGCCTGCGGCGGCTCCGTTTGCCACGTCTCCTAAACTACATAGCGTGATCTTTAAGTTGGTCGGCGACGGACGGCCCTACCCGGAACACGGACTGTCCTCCCGAGAGTGGGCGCGGATCCCGCCCCGGCAGGTCCGGCTCGACACGCTGGTCACCACGAAGGCGGTGCTGGACCTGCACTCGTTGCTCAGCAAGGACTCGACCTTCTACGGCGACCTGTTCCCGCACGTGGTGCAGTGGCAGGGCGAGCTGTACCTGGAGGACGGCCTGCACCGCGCGCTGCGGGCCGCGCTGCACCAGCGCTCCGTGCTGCACGCCCGCGTGCTGGAGCTGCAGGACTGACGCCACCCGCACAACGAGAAGAGCCGCCGACCTGTTCACGCAGTTCGGCGGCTCTTTCGGCGTCCTAGGACAGTGGCGGTGGAGGTGGGATTTGAACCCACGGTAGGTTGCCCTACACACGCTTTCGAGGCGTGCGCCCTCGGCCACTAGGCGACTCCACCGCGCAGCAGCTTACCGGACGAACACCACTGCCCGCGCACCCGTTTCGCCCCACGGCCCGCGATCAGGCGCGGCGATCGGAGAAGAAGCCGCTCAGCACGGCCGCGCACTCGCCGGCCAGCACTCCCATGACGACCTCGGGCCGGTGGTTGAGCCTGCGGTCCCGCAGGACGTCCCACAGGGAGCCGGCCGCGCCCGCCTTCTCGTCCACCGCGCCGTACACCACCCGGTCGACCCGGGCGAGCACGGCGGCGCCGGCGCACATCGTGCAGGGCTCCAGGGTGACGACCAGGGTGCAGCCGGTCAGCCGCCAGTCGCCCCGGACGGCCGCGGCGGCTCGGAGGGCCAGCACCTCGGCGTGGGCGGTGGGGTCACCGCTCGCCTCGCGATCGTTGCCCGCCACCGCGAGCACGCGACCCGGTTCCCGATCGCCCGCCGCCGAACCACCAGCCCCCAAACCACCAGCCTGCAAACCACCGGCCGCCGTGGGACCGAGCAGCACGGCACCGACCGGCACCTCCCCGCGCTCACCCGCCCGTACGGCCTCCGCCAGCGCCAGCCGCATGGCGGCGTCGTACGGCCCCGGCGGCGGGCCGGTCACCGCAGGCGTTCGAGCTCGTCGGCGAACCCGAGCCGTTCGGCGATGAGAGACAGGATGTCGGCGGGCAGCACGCCCTCCTCCATGCTGAGCTCCAGCAGTTCCTCCGCGCTCAGCGAGAAGTCGGCGAGCAGTTCGAGGTCGCCCACCGGGCGGATGCCGAGATCGGGGGTGTCCTTGTCCACCACCACACCGGCTAGCTCGGCGAAGATCTCGCCGAGCGGGTCGTGCTGCGCCGCGTGCGCGTCGGAGATGAACACGCGCGGATCGAGATCGTCCTCGTAACGGATGATCGCGAACCACTCGTCCTCGACCTCCACGCAGAGCAGGGCCAGCTCGTCGCCGTTGAGCCCGAGCGCCTCCTGCAGGGCGTCGCCCAGGTCGTCGGCGATCTCGGCCTCGCCGAGGTCGACCTCGGCTCCGGCCCAGCGGCCGTCGATGCGGGCGAAACCGGCGGAGAAGAGGTTGGATCTGGAGGGCATTGCCGTCTCCCCAGGTCAGCCGATGGCGGCGTCGACGGCGCGTTCGAAGGGCTGGGAGAAGCCCAACCGCGCGGCGATGCTCGACAGCACCTCGTCGGGCAGCAGGTCGAGGTCGCCGGACAGGGCGCCCAGCTCCATCTCGTCGAGCCCGAGGTCGGCGAAGATGGACAGGTCACCGGCCGGAAGGACGCTGTCGAGCTCCTCCTCCTCGGGCACCGGCACCTCGAGGTACTCGAGGGCCTGCTGCGCCAGCGGCCACTCCCAGGCGGCCGTGACATCCGAGAGGAAGACGTCGACCTGCTCGCCGAAGACCCGCAACGCCACGAAGAAGTCATCCCCTACGGCGACCATGCCAATCGTGGTCCCCATGCTCGGCGTCTGCCGCAGCGCGTGAATGAGCCCGTCCAGGTCAGAGGTGAGCGCCACCGGGAGCATCTCGGCCTCCCAGCGGTCCTCTTCCCGATACACAACGATGGCGAAGTCAAGAGTGTCCACGTCTGTCATCGTCTTCCCCACCGCACGGTCCTCACGCACGGAATCGTCGCAGAATCGGGGTCCCGCCGTACGGTGCTCACGCCAAATCGTGATCAAAGAGTCAGGCGACGTCGAGGCAGGACGTCGGAGACGGTAACTTTTGTTCCCATGCAGACCCTCGTCGTCGACCACCCGCTCGTCGCCCACAAGCTCACTGCGCTGCGCGACGCGCGGACCGACTCGCCGACGTTCCGCCGTCTGGCCGACGAACTGGTCACCCTCCTCGCCTACGAGGCGACCCGCGACGTGCGGGTGACCGACGTCACGGTCGACACGCCGCTAGCCCCCGCCCAGGGCATACGGCTCGCCCGTCCCGTCCCGCTCGTCGTGCCCATCCTGCGGGCCGGGCTGGGGATGCTCGACGGGATGACCCGGCTGCTGCCGACCGCCGAGGTCGGCTTCCTCGGAATGATCCGCGACGAGTCCACGCTCAAGGCCCAGACGTACGCCACCCGGCTGCCCGAGGACCTCTCCGGACGCCAGTGCTACGTGCTGGACCCGATGCTGGCGACCGGCGGCACGCTCGCGGCGGCGATCGAGTTCCTGTTCGGCCGCGGCGCGCGGGACGTCACCGCGATCTGCCTGCTCGCCGCTCCCGAGGGCATCGCGTATCTGGACGAGGCGTTCCGGAGCGGCGAACGGCCCATCCGGGTGGTGACCGCCGCCCTCGACGAGCGGCTCAACGAGAACGGCTACATCGTGCCCGGCCTCGGCGACGCCGGCGACCGCCTATACGGCGTGGTCTGATTTCCCTCTCCTTCCGCACGCTCCGCGCCCTTCTCCCCCTGGTTACGCGCTGCTCCCGATAGGGTACGCAGTGTGATGACGACGTCACCTCGCGCTCACGCGAGCGGGGCGCCACAGGGAGAGCGATTGAGCCAGCATCCGGGCGGCGAGCACTACGAGCAGCTCGAGGCCCTGCTCAGGGACGAGTTCGCGGGAGTGCATCCGCCCGCGACGGTGGCCCGGTGCGTGCAGGCCGCCCACCACGGCGCCGTCGAGGTCATCGGCCACGCGCCCGCCGGGCTCGTGGAGCGGATCGCCCGCAAACACCTGCGGGTGCTCGCGACCGCCGCCGAGGGGCGGGGCTGACACCGTCACGATCACTGATCCCGTTCGCGGTTCGCCGCTTTACCAAACGGGGTGACTGGGTAATGTATTGGTCATGGGAGTGGTGACGGCGGTGCAGGGGAAGAAGATCCTCAAGTGGACGGTCATTGTCGTGGTGGCCTTCTACTTGCTCACGAGGCCGACTGACGCGGCCCACACGGTCCACGGAGCCCTCAACGGAATGATCAGCGCGGCCGATTCCATGGCGCAGTTCTTCGCCTCCCTGACATGAGACTTGTGACCCACGGGGACTCCGCCCCGTCGTCGGTCAACCGTTACCTCCTCCCCCACGAACAGCAGGTCATCATGGTGCGGCGTCACCCTGCCGTGCTCCTGCGTCCGGTCGCCGAGATCTTCGGAGGGCTCATCCTCGCCGGGGTTCTCAGCAAGTTCCTGAGCGACAGCGGCGCCGCCCAGGCCCTCGCCATCGTCTGGTGGGCCTGGCTGCTGCTGCTCGTCCGCTTCGTATGGAAGGTGGCGGAGTGGTCGGTCGACTACTTCGTCGTCACCTCCCAGCGCATGCTTCTCACCACCGGCCTCATCACGCGCAAGGTCGCGATGATGCCCCTGGGCAAGGTCACCGACATGAGCTTCCAGCGCTCGCTCCTTGGCCGCATGCTCGGCTACGGCGAGTTCGTACTGGAGTCGGCCGGCCAGGATCAGGCCTTCCGCACCGTCCCCCACATCCCTTATCCGGAGACCCTCTATCTAGAGGTCTGTCAGATGATCTTCCCTGGCAAGGACGGGGACGACGACTGACGGCCTCCGGCCGTCCGTTATCTCGACACCGTGATCGAACCTTCACCGTCGTGATTCTTGACGGAGGGTTACACGAATCGGTCGCTTCGTGCCATTATGGCGACACTATTGACCCTTCCCCCGCCCTGAGAGATCAGATGCCGAGTCAGGGAACCATCGGTGACCGCGTCCGCGGACTGCGGTTGAGCAGGCGAATGTCGCAGGCCCAGTTGGCCGGACCCGACCTATCCGACAGTTATGTCTCACTCATCGAGTCCGGAAAGCGGACGCCAACGCCGGTCGTCGCCCGGCTGCTCGCCGAGCGTCTCGGATGCACCACCGAGTTCCTGCTCCACGGGATAGAGCCTCGGCAGCGCATCGACACCGAGCTCGGCCTCCGGCACGCCGAACTGGAGCTGTACCACGGTGACCCCGCCGTGGCCGCGGACCGCTTCGGCGAGATCGCCAAGGCCGCGGGCGAGGACAACGCGATGCTGGCCGCGCACGCGCGGCTCGGCGTGGCACGGGCGCTGGAGGCCCAGGGCCGCATCGGCCGGGCCGTCGAGGCGTACGAGCGGCTGCGCCGCGAGGCCGCCGCGCACCCCGAGCGCCTCGCCGACCTCCCGCTGACCGTCGCGCTGTGCCGCTGCTACCAGCGGGCCGGCGACCGGCTGCGCGCCCGTGACCTCGGCGCCCACGCGCTCGGTCAGGTCGACCGGCTCGGTGTGCTCGAGGGCGACCTCGCCGTCGAGCTCGCGCTGGCGCTCGTGGAGGCCGAGACCGGCCTGCCGTACGTCGAGCGGGTGCTGGAGAACGCGGGGCTGCCGCAGGCCGCCGACCGCAGCGGAGAGATCCTCGCGCTGTGGCAGGCGAGCGTGACGGCGGGCGAAGGCGAGGACTCGGCGCTGGCCGTGCAGCTCGCCGAGGACGCCCTCGCGGCCGGCCGCCCGGCCCGGATCGCCGTCCGGTGCGCCCGCATCGCGATGCACTGGGCCCGCATCACAGCGGCGGATCCCGAAGGTGCGGATTTGGATCGAGCCAACGACCTGGCGGCGTCCGCTGTGGGCGTTTTCTCCCGATTCCCGGCCCAACGGCAGGAGCACGCGAGAGGCCTCGTTGTGCTGAGTTCGGTACGGCTGCGGACAGGAGACACGGAATCCGCACTCGAACTCGCCGACGAGGCACTGGTTCTGCTGGGCGACGCCCGGGGGACCACGGCGGCCACCGCCAACATGGTGCTCGCCGAGATCGCTTTGGCACGGTCCGAAGATCCGGTGCCCGCGCTCACCCGGGCCCATGACCTGCTGGGAGGCGTGACGCCGGACCGGGACACCGCCCGGGCCTGGCGGATGCTCGGCGACCTGTGGGGCCAGGCCGGTGCTCTCAACCAGCAGACGGAGGCATATCGTAGAGCCCTGGAAGCCGTGGGGATCCGCGTGAACATACCGGGCTCCACCACCGCGGCGGCGCTCGCTCGATAGCCTCCCTGGAGCTCCGGATTTGTTCCGGAAGCTCTGGAATAATTAGGGTCGACCAGTCATTCCATCATCGGATGATTGGCTACCCAAAGGAGGCTGACTGTGAGCCTGCGGACGGCGCAGCGGGCGTCTCTCGTGGACCAGGTGATCGACCAGCTCAAGGAGCAGATCACCTCCGGCTCCTGGCAGATGCATGCCAAGATTCCCACCGAGACCGTGCTCGCCGAGCACCTCGGAGTCGGCCGGAACACCGTCCGCGAAGCGGTACGGGCGCTGACCCACGCCGGGCTGCTGGAGTGCCGCCAGGGCGACGGCACGTACGTGCGGGCCACCAGCGAGCTGTCGGGCGCCATGGCCCGGCGGCTGCGGGCAGCCGAGCAGCTGGAGATCCTCGAAGTTCGTCGCGCCCTGGAGGTCGAGGCGGCCCGGCTCGCGGCGACGCGGCGCACCGACCAGGACATCGCGTCCATCGAGGCCGCGCTGGCCGCGCGGGAGAAGGCGTGGGCGGACGGCGACGCGGAGGCGTTCGTCGAGTCCGACCTCGCCTTCCACGTGGCGGTCGTCGAGGCCACCCACAACACCGTGCTGATCGACCTGTACGTCGACTTCTCGGCGGCCCTCCGGGCGAGCATCGCCGCGGCAGGCGGCTCGCTGGAGCAGAACTACATCCCCCACGACGCCATCGTCCGCGCGATCGTCGCCGGTGACGCCACCGCGGCGGAGCGGGCGGGTCACGCGTGCATGGAGCACATCCTCATCGCCCTCACCGAGTCGGCGACGCTCACCTCCTGAGCCGCCCCCGGGCTCCCGGAACCGGGACCGGGAGCTCAGCCCAGCCGCAGGGACATCACCAGGTAGCGGTAACCGGGGTCGTCGCCCTCGTCCGTGACCAGGGCGGGCCGGGTCGGCGAGTCCAGGTGGACGCGCGCCCGCTCGGTCCCGACGCCCGCGAGACCGTCGAGCAGGAAATGGGGCTGGAAGGCGATCTGGATGTCCGGGCCTTCCAGCTCGGCCTCGACGACCTCCGCGCCCCTGCCGATGTCGCCGCCGCCGGCCTGGATCAGCACCTGTCCCGGGGAGAACGACAGCCGGACCGCGGTGTTACGCTCGGCGACCAGCGTCACCCGCCTGACGGCCTCCACGAACGGCCCCACCGGGACGTCGGCGTGGATCGGCCAGTGCTCGGTCAGCCGGGCCCGGTAGTCGATGAACTGCTCGTCGAGCAGCCGGACGGTGGTGGTGCGGCCCTGGCTCTCGAAGCCGGCCACGTTGTCGCCGAGCCCGACCGCCACCTCGCCCCCGCGCAGCGAGCGCGCCACCTCGACCAGCACCCGCGCGGGCACGACCACTCCGTGCCGCTCCTCCTGCCGCTCCGGGTGCCACAGGAACTCGCTCGCCGCGATGCGGTAGCGGTCGGTGGCGGCCAGGGAGACGCGCACGTCCTCGATGTCCATCCGGATGCCCGTGAGCATGGGCAGCGTGTCGTCGCGGCTCGCGGCGGGCGCGACCTGGTTGACGGCGGTGGCGAAGACGCCCCCGCCCACGGCGCCGATCCTCGGCGGCATCGGCGGCATCGCGGGGAAGTCCTCGTCCGGCATGGTCAGCAGGCCGAACTCGGCGCTGCCGCAGGTGAGCACGGCCTCCGACCCGCTGGTGACGATCTCGACGGGCCGCGCCGGCAGGCTGCGGGTGATCTCCGCCAGGACCTTCCCGGGGATCAGCACCCGCCCCGGCTCCGCCACCTCGGCCTCGACGTCGGCCCGCGCCGACACGTCGTAGTCGAAGGCGGACACCCGCAGGTCGTCCGCCGCCTCCAGCAGCAGCCCCGCGAGGACCGGCACGGCGGGCCTGGCGGGCAGCACCCGGGCCGCCCACGCCACCGCTTCGGCGAGAACGTCGCGGTTCACCTGGAATTTCATCCCGACCTCCTGCCTGTGCCACCTGCCTGTGCCACGACTCGACTCCCAAGGTAGCGCCCGGCACCGACATTCACGGGCGAGTCACAGGGTCGGTCACAGGGTCGGGCATACGGCTCAGCCGGGCCTGCTCCCCAGGAAGGCCAGCACCGCGAGCACCCGGCGGTTGTCGTCGTCGGAGGGCGCGAGGCCGAGCTTGGCGAAGATGTTCGCGGTGTGCTTGCCCACCGCGCTGTCGCTGAGGAACAACCGCTGCCCGATGGCGGCGTTCGACCTGCCCTCCGCCATCAGTTCCAGCACCTCCCGCTCCCGGGGGGTGAGCCGGCCGAGCGGCTCGTTGCGGGAGTTGCTCGCCAGGAGCCTCGCGATGACCTCCGGGTCCATCGCCGTGCCGCCCGCCGCGACCCGGCGTACGGCGTCGACGAACTGCTCGCCGTTGAACACCCGGTCCTTCAGCAGGTAGCCGACCCCGCCTGAGCCGTCGGCCAGCAACTCCCTGGCGTACAGCTGCTCGACGTGCTGGGAGAGCACGAGCACCGGCAGCCCCGGCACCCGCCGCCGCGCGGTGAGCGCGGCCTGCAGCCCCTCGTCGGTGAACGTCGGCGGGAGCCGTACGTCGACGACGGCCACGTCCGGGCGCTCACCGATGAGCGCGGCGAGCAGCTCCGGGCCGGACTCGACCGCGGCGACGACCTCGAAGCCGTGCGCGCGCAGCAGGTGGACCAGGCCCTCCCTGAGCAGGTGCAGATCCTCCGCCAGGACTACCCGCACCCGCCGCCCTCCTTCTCCCGCATGGCCCGCGCCGTCGTGGTCAGCGCGACGGTCAGCAGGCCGCCGCCGAGCAGCATCATGCCGACGATGACCGGCCACTGGAAGGGCTCGGGCATGTGCAACCCCAGGAACCAGGACTTCACCGGCGAGCCGAGCAGTTTGAGCACCATCGCCACCAGCCCCTGCGGGAACAGCGCGATCGGCCACAGCGCCCAGCAGAGGCCGCCGAGAATGCGCCACGGAGACCGGGGCGCCGCCCGCAGCGGGAAGGCCAGGGGCAGCTCGACGACCGCCGTGGTCGGGCCGCCGACCGGGCTGTTCACCGCGAACACTCCGTCGAACGCCCCGAGTCTGCGTTCGATGCCGCGCAGACCGGTGCCGCGTCCGGGGTCCGCGCCGCCCCGGCCGTCGTCGGTCACCGTGACCCGCAGCGCGGGACCCCGCGCGCTCACGTCCACCCACGCCTCGGTCGCGTCGCCGTGCCGGGCGGCGTTGGCCAGCAGTTCGCTGACCGCGAAGTACGCCGCGGACTCCAGCGGCGCGGGCGCGCGCTCCGGCACGTCGACGGTCACGTGCGCGCGCAGCGGGCTGTCCAGGGCGAGGGCGCGTACGGCGTCACCGAGTCCGCGTTCGGCGAGCACGGGGGGATGGATGCCGCGCACCAGCCGCCGGATGTCCTGCAGCGCGTCCGCCGAGGCGTCGCGCGCCTTGTCGAGCAGCGCCCGGGCGGCCCGCAGGTCGGTCTCCAGCAGCTGCTCGGCCGCGCCGATCGTCATCCCGATCGCGACGAGACGGGCCTGGGCGCCGTCGTGCAGGTCGCGTTCGATCCGCCGCAGCTCGGCGGCCTGCGAGTCGACGGCCTCGGTGCGCGCCGCGTCCAGATGGGTGACCCGCCGGGCCAGCCGCGCCTTCTCGGTGGGCCCGAGGAGCACGGCGGCGACGCCGCCGTGGACGCGCAGGGCCCACGGCGCGTACCAGCGGGCGACGCCCGCCGCGAGCAGGATCCACACCACGCCCAGCGGATCGCCCCCCGCCACCCGGACGACGCCGTACGCCGTCGCGAGCAGCGGAGCGGCGGCCACGAGCCCGCAGGTCACCGGCGCGGCGAGCAGGTAGGCGAGGTCGCGCCAGGTCGCCGGGTCCTTCATCAGCCAGTTCCACCGCTTGTTGAAAGCCGGGATCGTGGGCTTCTTGTACAAGGTGCGGCCGTCGCGGTACCAGCCGTCCGCCTGCGGCACCGGCGGGAGCGGCGCCGGCAGGTACGGAGCGTCGACCGGCATGCCCGACCAGCGGCCGGACAGATCGCGCGCCAGCCCGGTCACGGCCCGCACGAGCCGTACGGCCGGGGACACGACGAAGACCATGCCGACCATGAAGGTGAGCAGCGCCGCCGTCAGCATAACCAGGGCGACGGCCAGGCCCAGCAGGGCGAGGCCGGTGAGGGCCGCGCCTCTGCCGAGTGCGACGAGGGTCCGGCGAGCTGCGTTCATGGGTCCAGTCTGCGAGTTCCGGGCGGTTCCGCACAGTGGCCCCGGGCACCCGGCGGGGGTGGGGAAAAGTGCACCCCCGCCGGGTCGGCAGCCGCATTCCGGGCGGCCCGCCCGATTTCTAGCGTCGTCGGCATGGCAATCATCACCGTGGACCACCTCCGCAAGACGTACGGGGCACGCGTGGCGGTCGAGGACGTGTCGTTCTCCGTGGAGGAGGGCGAGGTCTTCGGCATCGTCGGCCGCAACGGGGCCGGCAAGACGACGACGGTCGAGTGCGTCGCCGGGCTGCGCACCCCCACGTCGGGCATGATCGAACTGGACGTCGGCCCGGGCGCTGATTTGAAGGAGCAGGTCGGCGTGCAGCTCCAGGAGTGCTCGCTGCCGGACAAGATCCGGGTCGGGGAGGCGCTGTCGCTCTACGCCTCGTTCTACCGCCGGCCCGCCGACTGGCGGGCGCTGGCCGCCGAGGCCGGGCTCGACCTCCGCGCGTCGTTCGCCACGCTCTCCGGCGGGCAGCGCCAGCGGCTTTCGGTCGCGCTCGCGCTGGTGGGAAGCCCGCGCGTGGCGATCCTCGACGAGCTCACCACCGGCCTCGACCCGCAGGCCCGGCGGGAGACCTGGGAACTGGTCACCCGGATCAGGCAACGGGGAGTGACGGTCCTGCTCGTCACCCACTTCATGGAGGAGGTGGAGCGGCTGTGCGACCGGGTCGCGGTCATCTCGCGCGGCCGGGTGCGCGCGGTCGACACGCCCGCCGGGCTCGTCGCCCGCGCCGGCGGCGAGCAGCGCCTGGTCTTCCGTACGGACAAGCCGCTGACGGCCGAGCGGATCGCGAGGCTGCGGGCGCTGCCCGAGGTGACGTCGGCCACGGTGAAGAGCGCCGTGGATGGCGGCGTCGAGGGCGCCGTGGAGGGCGGGGAGACCACGATCGCCGGCGACGGCGACCTGCTGAGCGCGGTCACGGCCGTGCTGCCCACGTCCCTGATGCGGGGCCTGCGCATGGAGCGCACCACCCTCGACGACGCGTTCCTCGCCCTCACCGAACCCTCGCAGGCACCTTCGCACGCGCCCTCCCAGGAGGAATCATGACCACCGCCCGTACGCCGGTTCTCGTCCGGATCGCGGCCGTGGAGGCCCGGCTCTTCCTCCGCGAGCCCGCCGCCGTGTTCTTCGCGGTCGTGCTGCCGGTGGCGCTGCTGCTGACCCTCGGCGCCACGATCCCCGGCTTCCGCGACGCGGACCCGTCCCTCGGCGGACAGCGCTTCGTGGACGCGCCCTTCACCGCGATGATGGTGCTGCTGTCGGTCGTGACGCTCGCGCTCAGCGCACTGCCGGCGGTCCTGGTGGCCTACCGCGAGCGCGGCGTGCTGCGGCGGCTGTCCACGACGCCGGTACGGCCGGGCGCCCTGCTGACGGCGCAACTGCTGATCAATGTAGGCGTGGCCGTCGTAGCGACGGCGCTGACGCTGGGGCTCGGGCACGTGTTCCTCGGGGTGCCGCCGCCCCGCTCGCCCTGGGCGTTCGCGGGGGTCTTCGTCCTCGGCTCGACCACGATGCTCGCCATCGGGCTCCTCCTCGCCGCCGTGGCGCCGAACTCCAAGGTCGTGCAGGGGGCGGGGGCCGCGCTCATGTTCCCGCTGCTGTTCCTGGCCGGGATGTGGCTCCCCCGGCCGCTCATGCCCGAGATCCTGCGCCGGATCAGCGACTTCACTCCCACCGGGGCCTTCGGGCAGGCGCTCACGGACGCGCTGGGCGGCGGGGGTCCCCAGGCCCTCCACCTCGCCGTACTGGCGGGCTGGGCGCTGGCCGCCGGGCTCGCCGCGGCGCGGCTGTTCCGCTGGCAGTGAGACCGGGGGCAGCGAGACCGGTGCGGTGAGACCGGTGGCACTGAGGCCGGTGGCGGTGAGACGCGGGCCGTCCCTGCCCCGTCGCAGGGGCAGGGGCGGGGGCGAGCCCGTGACCGATGCGGCGTGGCGGTTACCCCAGGGGTAATCGCCGGGCCGCCCGGACGGGGATAGCGTCGGGGACGTGACCGTCGCCCAGATCCACCAGCGGCCGTTCGGTGAGCTCCTGCGCGGTTGGCGCGAGCACCGGCGGCTGAGCCAGCTCGACCTGTCCAACCGGGCCGAGATCTCCACGCGGCACATCAGCTTCCTGGAGACCGGCCGGGCCACGCCGAGCCGCGACATGGTCCTCCACCTCTCCGAGCACCTGGACCTCCCGCTGCGCGAGCGCAACCACCTGCTGCTGGCCGCCGGGTACGCCCCGGTCTACGCCCAGTCGCCGCTCGACTCGCCGGGGATGGCGGCGGTGTGCGAGGCGATCCGCCGGCTGCTGTCGGCCCACGACCCCTATCCGGCCGTGGTGGTGGACCGGGCCTGGGAGCTCGTCGACGCCAACGAGGGGATCGCGCTGCTCGCCGAGGGCGTCGATCCCGACCTGCTGGGCAACGTGCTGCGGGCGAGCCTGCATCCGGAGGGCCTCGCGCCGCACATCCTGAACCTCGGCGAGTGGCGGGCGCACCTGCTCGGACGGCTGCGGCGGCAGATCACGCACACCGCCGACCCCCGGCTCACCGAGCTGTACGCCGAGCTGCGCGGCTACCCCTGCGACCAGCCCGAGCCGGAGGTGGAGCTGCCCGGGCCCGGAGACATCATGGTGCCGCTGCGGGTGCGGCGGGCCGGGCGGGAGCTGTCGTTCTTCAGCATCGTGGCCACCTTCGGCACGCCGCTCGACATCACGGTCTCCGAGCTGGCCATCGAGTCGTTCTACCCGGCGGACGCCGCGACCGCCGCCTTCCTGCGCGACACGTCTTCGTGATCGTCCGGAGATCATCTGGCGTCCGGCGTTCTGTCACACTTCGTGCATCGACACGTGCCTTGGCCGCGCCTGAGCCGAAGGAAGCCGGAATGCCCACACGAGTGCTGCTTAACACGTTCCAGGTGGACGCCGCGCCGGAGAAGGTCTTCGCGCATCTCACGACGCCCGAGAGCTATGTCGGCCTGTCGCCGCTCGTGGTCGCCGTACGCGACGTCGACCGGTCCGAGCCGGGGGTGGTGCGGTACACCTCCGTCGAGCGGTTCCGCTTCCTCGGCCTCAAGTACGACAACCCCATCGCCGTGACGCTCCTCACCGAGGGCCTGTCCGTACGCGGGCAGGTGCGCAGCCCGGGCGGCGTCGGGCTCGGCTACCGGTTCGATCTGTCCCCGGAGGGGACGGGGACCCGGGTGGACGACCGGCTCGACGTGAGCGCGGCGTGGTTCCTGCTGGGCTTCGCGGCGGGTCAGGCGCGGAAGGTGCAGCTCGCGCGGGCCCGGATCCTCGCCGGACGGCTGTCGGAGGGGTCCGCCCTGAAGCCGTGACGGAAGCGGCCCCACGGCGTACGGCGCGGTCGCGGACGGCGGCCCGCCGGTGACGGCTCACGGGCGGCGGCTCGCGATACATGCACGCGGGCCGCGTCTCTTGATCACGTCTGCCGCGCTCTCGCATGAGAAGCTGTAGCCCCCCATCCATGGCCGGAGGTATCACATGCTCGTGCTGGCGCACGTCAGCGACATCCACATCGACGGAAGCGAGCGGAACACCTCGCGCGCCGCACGCGCGCTCACGTACGCGAGGTCGCTGCGGCCCGACGCGATCGTGCTCACCGGTGACCTCGCGGACAACGGCGCGATGGAGGAGTACGAGATCGTCCGTGAGCTCGTCTCGGGTGACGACGTGCCGCTCGTGCTGTGCCCGGGCAACCACGACACCCGTGCCCACCTCCGCAAGGTCCTGCTGGAGCAGGACGGCGACCACCCGGTCAACCAGGCACTCAACCTCGACCACGCGACGATCGCGCTGTGCGACTCCAGCGTCCCCGGGCGGCCCGAGGGTGAGCTGAGCGACGACACGCTGGCCTGGCTCGACTCGGTGCTCGCCGCGACCCCCGGGGTGCCGGCCTTCGTCGGCATGCACCATCCGGCGGTCGCGCTCGGCATCCCGTACGTGGACGGCATCCGGCTCGGGCGGCCGGAGGGGCTGGCGGAGGTCCTCGGCCGCCACCCGCACGCCATCGCGGTGCTGGCCGGGCACGCCCACACCGCCGCGGCCACGACGTTCGCCGGGCTGCCGCTGCTGGTCGCGCCGGGCGTGGTCAGCACGGCGCTGCTGCCGTCCGAGACCTCCGCGCACCCGCCGGTCGACCACGACCTGCCTCCCGCCGTCGCCCTGCACGTGCTCGACGACGGCCGGGTCACCACCCACTTCCGCCCCGTTCCCTGAGTGCGGGCGCCCGTACGGCCCGCGCGGGGACCTTCCGCGCGGGCCGTACGGACGTGCCGGCGGTCTCAGGCGCCGGCGGTGCTCAGGCCGGCGGTGCTCAGGCGTCGGGGATCCACGAGCCGTGGAATCCCGCGGGCACCCGCCGCGGCAGCCGCACCGACGCCACCTGGGACAGGTCCGACGCGTCGAGCACGAGCAACTCGGCGCTGTCGTCGGTGCCGGCGATCGACAGCAGCCAGCCCGCGTCCTCGCCGGTTGCGCCGGCGGCGGGCACGAACACGGCCTCGCCCGGCGTGCGGTCTCCCGTCTCGTGGGCCAGGCTCGTGCCGGTGCCCGTGTCGTACTTCACGACCGCGCCCTTGGTGACCGCGTAGAGGTAGCGGCTGCGCAGCCCGGTCAGCGTCTCGTTGACGGTGGGGAACTCGACCTCCCGGTCGTCGAGGGCCTCGTCCTTCGTCACGCCGGTCGCCGGGTCGAGCACCCAGCGGTGCAGCGCCGCGCCGCCGGTGTGCGCGGCGGGATTGGCCTTGCCGCCGATGGTCGGCCAGAAGGCCTGGAACGCCTCCGGTGCGTAACGCACCGCGTCGACGACGATCCGCCCGTGCTCGTCCTCGCTCGCGTTCCCCACGTGGAAGATGTAGCAGGGGTCGATCTCGAACCACCGGACCTTCCCGGTGCTCCGGCTCATCACGCCGAGCCGGGCGCCGTACAGGTCGTCCCACCGGTACGGCATACCCCGGCCCACCATGGTCAGGTCGAAGACGACCGGCAGGTCGAGCCACACGACGTGGTTCGCGGTGATCGCGAAGTCGTGCGCCATCGTGGGCCCGGGCACCTCGACCTCACGGGTCTCCACCAGCTCACCGGCGGCCGACAGGCGGTGGTAGGTGAGGTAGGGCGGCGCCCAGCCGTACCCGAAGAAGTGCAGCTCCCCGGTGACCGGGTCCTCCTTGGGGTGCGCGGTCATCGCGGTGGCGAGCCGGCCGCCGAAGTCGCAGGGGCCGACCGTGTCGAGCTCCGGCGTCATCACGTACGGCAGGCCGTTCTCGACCAGCGCGAGGATCTTGTCGGCGTGCCGGATGACGTGGGTGTTCGCGGGGACGGCGGCAAGGTCGACGCCCCTGTCGCCGAGGTAGGACGCGCCGTCGAGGCGGGTGGTGCGCACCCACCGGTTGCGGTACCACTCGGCGCGGCCGTCGCGCAGCCGGATGCCGTGGATCATCCCGTGGCCGACGAACCAGTGGCCGGGGTCGTCGCCGGGGCGGGGGTTGGGCCCGTTGCGGAAGTAGCGGCCGGTCAGCTCGGGCGGCAGGGCGCCCTCCACGGGCAGGTCGAGCGCGTCGATCTCGTCGGGTACGGGGGCGAGGCGGCCGGAGAGGTAGGAGGCGGTGGTCATGTCTCGTGGCTCCTTTCAGGGCGGCTTTCGTACGACGGCTTTCAGGCGGCGTTGTAGCGGGCGGCGTTGTAGCGGGCGCGGACGATCCGGGGGTAGCGGACCGTGAAGAGCGCGGGCAGGGCGAGACCGCAGACCTTCACGGTGACGAGGGCGGCGGTGGCCTGCGGCTCGAAGGCGAGGAGCAGGGCGAGCGCGACGGCGCTGAGCGTGAACGCGGCGGCCCAGACGGTGGTGATGACGGCGTTGACCCGGTAGAAGATCTCGGTCGCGTGCACCTCGGGAGTGGTGGAACGGCGGGCCATGCCCAGCGTGAACGGCCTGCGGACCGCCAGCGACCCCCAGGCGGTGAGAGCGAGCCAGCCGACCGAGACGGCCGGCCCGTACGCGCCGAACGGCGCCGGGGTGACCGTGAAGGCGACGAGCGCGAGGGCCGCGAAGAAGACGCCCGAGCTGAGCTCCAGGACGATCTCGTCCCAGCCCCGCCCGGCGCGCCGGTCGGCGACCAGCAGGACGATCGACACGAGGAGACCGGCTCCGGCTCCGTACCTCGCCTCGCCGTTCGTGCTGAGCACGGAGAAGACGATCCAGGGGAGGAAGGTGAGGACATAACGGAGCACGGGGAGTTCCTTCGAGAGACGACGTTCCATGTGTGACATGTCAAAAGTAGAAGCTCCAGAGATGACATGTCAACACAGGAATGTAGGATCTGGCGCATGAGTCTTCGTCACGCACTTCTCGGGCTCCTGTCGGCCGGCCCGGCCAGCGGATACGACCTGCTGAAGACGTTCGAGATATCGCTGGCCAACGTGTGGCCGGCCACCCAGAGCCAGCTCTACTCGGAGCTGGGCCGCCTGTCCCGCGAGGATCTGATCGAGGTCGCCGCCGAGGGCCCCCGCGGGCGCAAGGAATATCGGATCACCGGCGACGGTCTCGCCGAGCTGCGCCGCTGGCTGGTGGAGGAGCCGCCCACCCAGAACCGGCGCAGCGACATGCTGCTGCGGGTGTTCTTCCTCGACACGGTCACGCCGGACGAGGCCCACGGTTATCTGGAGGGACTGGCCGTCCAGGCCCGCGAGGAGCACGCCGCGCTCCGGGAGGTGCGTGAACAGGTCATCAGCCAGGGCGAGGACGCGCTGCGGCTGTACGGAGACCTCGCCCTGGAGTGGGGTCTGCGCCTGACCGCCGCCCAGCGCGACTGGGCCGAATGGGCCGCCGGGCGGATCGCGGCCCTGCCCCACCAGAGCTCACCCGAGAGCACCGAACTCAACGGAACCACGGGGCTGAACGGAACCACCGCGCCCGGCCCGCGGCCCGCATGAACCGTCTGTAACCGCGAACAGACCCGGCGCCGTGGCCACGGCCGGCCCGGCTCATTCCGGCCTGCACGCACGAATGATGGACGCGATGACGTCGTCGAGTCCGTGCTCGTCCGTCTCGGGCAGCGGCACGCCGCTCACCGCCAGGCCGACGTATCCGTGCAGCGGCGCGAACACCGTCAGGGCGATACGGTCCAGCGGTCCTTCGCGGACCTCGCCCCGGCGCTGCCCGGTGCTGACCAGTTCCAGGCTCTGCTCGATCCACCGGCCGGCGGCCGCTCCAAGCGCCTGTGACGCCTCCGGGCTGTGCTTGGTCGAGAACATCAGGTCGAGCAGGGCGGCGTTCGCCACGGAGAAGCCCACGTAGGCCCGGGCCATGACGTTCAGGCGCTCGCCGAACGTCTCACCGGCGCCGTCCTGGGCGGCTGCGGTGACTTCGACGAGCCGTTCGAAGCCGTCCAGGGCCAGCGCGTCCAGCAACGCCTGTTTGGTCTTGAAGTGGCGACTGGGCGCCGCCGGGCTCACACCGAGCTCGCGGGCGAGTTCCCGGAGTGACAGCGCGCCCGATCCACGCTCGCGCAGCGTTTGCTCGGCACGTTCGAGCAGGGCGGCGCGGAGGTCTCCGTGGTGGTAGGGGCGCTTCTTCACGCCGTCAGCCTAATCCGATCACCCTTGCGTTGTAGGCATTGCTTACATTGTAATCGTTGCATACATTGGAACGAAGCCCGTAGGCCCCTCGGTCCGCCGGACGTCCCGTTCCCCTCACCCGGGCGGTCCCCGGCAGCGCCGACGGTTCACGAAAACGACCCCAGGAGGAGCGCATGCCGCGCAGATCCATCGACATCAACGTGCCCGACCTCACCGGGCGGCGCGCGCTCGTCACCGGAGCGAGCGACGGCATCGGCCTCGGACTCGCGACGAGGCTCGCCGCGGCCGGGGCCGAGGTGCTCCTGCCGGTACGGAACCCACACAAGGGCAGAGCGGCGGTCGACAGGATCTCGCAGGCGGCCCCCGGAGCCGAGGTCTCGCTCCACGCCCTCGACCTGTCGTCACTCGCCTCCGTCGCGGCCCTCGGCGACACCCTGCGCGAGGAAGGCCGCCCGATCCACATCCTCATCAACAACGCGGGGGTGATGACCCCGCCCGACCGCCAGACGACGACCGACGGGTTCGAGCTTCAGTTCGGCACCAACCACCTCGGCCACTTCGCCCTGGTGGCCCACCTGCTTCCGCTGCTGCGCGCCGGACAGGCCCGCGTGACCTCGCAGATCAGCGTCGCCGCGAACCGGGGCGGCATCAACTGGCAGGACCTGAACTGGGAACGCTCCTACGACGGCATGAAGGCGTACAGCCAGTCGAAGATCGCCTTCGGGCTCTTCGGCCTCGAACTCGACCGGCTCAGCCGGGCCCATGACTGGGGCATCACGAGCAACCTCTCCCACCCCGGGATCGCCCCGACCAACCTGCTCGCCGCGCGCCCCGAGGTCGGCCGCGACACGGAGACCGGAGGCAGGAAACTCATCGGCGCCCTGTCCCGCCGGGGCATCCTCCTCGGGACCGCCGAGACCGCGGCGCTCCCCGCCCTGTACGCCGCGACGGCCCCCGAAGCCCGGCCCGGCGGCCTCTACGGGCCGAGCGGGCTCGGGCACCTCGGAGGCCCGCCCGCCGAGCAGCAGCTCTACTCCCGCCTGCGCGGCGCCGAGGACGCCCGGCGCGTCCGGCGAGTCTCCGAAGAACTGACGAAGGTGTCGTTCCCCACCGGCTGAGACACTCGGCACCCATCGCGGGGCGACACGCTAGTGGGTGGCCATGTCGACGAAGCGGCTGTAGTGGCCCTGGAAGGCGACGGTGACCGTGGCCGTGGGGCCGTTCCGGTGCTTGGCCACGATCAGGTCCGCCTCGCCCGCGCGCGGCGACTCCCGCTCGTACGCGTCCTCCCGGTGCAGCAGGATGACCATGTCGGCGTCCTGCTCGATGGAGCCGGATTCACGCAGGTCCGACACTTGGGGGCGTTTGTCCGTTCTCTGCTCGGGACCACGGTTGAGCTGGGAGATGGCGATGACCGGCACCTCCAGCTCCTTGGCCAGCAGCTTGAGCGCCCGGGACAGCTCCGAGACCTCCTGCTGGCGGCTCTCGGTCTTCTTCGGCGAACTCATGAGCTGCAGATAGTCGACGATCACGAAGCGCAGGTCGTGCCGCTGCTTCAGGCGGCGGCACTTGGCCCTGATCTCCATCATCGACATGTTCGGGGAGTCGTCGATGAACAGCGGCGCCTCGGCGACCTCCCCCATCCGGCGGGCCATCCGGGTCCAGTCGTCGTCGCTCATCGAGCCCGAGCGCATCGTGTGCAGCGGGACCCGCGCCTCCGCCGACAGCAGACGCATCGTGATCTCGTTGCGCGACATCTCCAGCGAGAAGATGACCGTGGTCATCTGATGCTTGATAGCCGCAGACCGGGCGAAGTCCAGCCCCAGCGTCGAGTTGTGGGTGGGGACGCATGACCTGCCGGCGAGGTACATGTGGTCGGCATTGTCGACCTCCACACACCTGACCGGCACGGAAGGCACCGGACGGACATCCACGATGTATCGCACCCGGGTGGACGCGTGAGCCTTCGCCACCTGCCTGTCGGCCTTACGCGGGAGACGGAAGACCTTCTCCGCCGGGGTGAAGTTGATCATGTAACAGGTGGACGACTCATCGGTCCTGCCCTTGACCGCCTTCGTCCTCATCGTCGCCTTGTAGCCCAGGCTGAGCACGAGTTCGAACGCGTCCTCGGCGAGCCTGCGGTTCGTGAGAGCGAGTTGCACCTGGCCACTGCGGTTCACATAGCCGTCGGTGTCCAGGAGCCCGGCGAGGAGATCCCGTCGCTGGCGCTCGGACGCACGCAGGTATACCGCCGGAATGTGCTTGTCCCCGAGCACCCCCAAGCTGCGCAGGATCGCCTGCACTGTGCCGTGGTGGTCGCGGCACCGCTGGCATCGCCTCCCGCCGGAGGACGGCCTGCCGCAGTCGGCGCAGGTCGTCGGGGCGACGGGAGCCGAAAAAAAGCGGGCCCTGCCACCACAGGACTGCCCGCACATACGCACCTGAGATGTCTTGGGCACGAACAGCGTTCCGCAGACGACGCAGGGACGCTCCGGCCGAAGCTCTGCCTCGGGGAGTTTGAGAGTGTGGAGAATACCGGAGTTCAGCCGGACGACTTGTAGTCCCTCCGCCTCCAGCTGGGCGATGATCTCGGGCTCGACCGCGGTGATCCTCGCGCTGTCGCTGTGGCCGTCGCCCAGCCAGGCCCCGAGCGCGTACGGAGAGAGTGGCAGATCTCGTTCGGGCAGGTCGAACGCGGCCGCCACGGCCACCGCGTGGTTCGGACGGTTGTCCGACGAGGTGCAGCGCAGGGTGGCCTCGATCTGCTCGGTGGTCACGACGTCGTCGTGCACCATGGTGAGGGCGGCGTTCCTCGGCCTGCTCACGTGGTCGTTCAGAGCCTCGAAGAGTCGCCTGCGGGAGTACACGGGCGTGTTCCAGACGTAGCTCCGGGCCGGTCCGCCCACCGGGCGCGGCGCCCTTCCTTCCGATCCGACCACGCGCTGCACGGTGTGCAGCGCGTTGCGGAACTCCGAGCCGACCACGGCCAGCGCCTCCTGGTACGTGATCAGCTCGTCGGGGCGGGCCGACGAGTCGCCGCAGGCGCCCTGTACGCGCCGCAGCGACTCCTGTGGCCAGTGGAAACCAGTCCTGCTCTCGGAGCGCTGCCGGCGACTGGCCCGGGTGCTCGTACGCCACTGGTGCTGGGCGTCGGCCACGATGACCGTGCCGTCGCTGAACTCGACCTCGTAGCAGGGCCTGTCCACCATGACGTCCGTCGCGGCCACCACACGTGTCGGGCGGCCGTCGGCGCCGATGAGGCGGTCGCCGACCCGCACCTCCCCCATCGTGGTCCATCCGCCGGGCGTGGGCAGGGGTGTGTCGAGAGCGAGGGCCTTGCCGATCGCGGGGCGGGCGGCTACGACGATCATCTGGCCGGGGTGGAGGCCGTGGGTGAGGGCGTCGAGGTCCTGGAAGCCGGTGGGGACGCCGACCATCTGGCCGCCGCGGCTGCCGATGGCCTCGATCTCGTCCAGGGCGGAGGGCATGATGTCCGACAGCGGGAGGTAGTCCTCGGACGTGCGGCGCTCGGTGACCTTGTAGATCTCGGCCTGGGCGCGGTCGACCAGGTCGTCGACCTCCTCGCCCTGGCCGCCGAAGCCGTAGGAGACGATGCGGGTGCCCGCCTCGATGAGGCGCCGCAGGACGGCCTGCTCCCGGACGATCTTGGCGTAGTAGCCGGCGTTCGCGGCGGTGGGCACGATCGCGGTCAGGGTGTGCAGGTAGGCGCCGCCGCCCACGCGGGCGACCTCGCCGCGCTTCTGCAGCTCGTCGAAGACGGTCACCGAGTCGGCGGGCTCGCCCCGGCCGTACAGGTCGGTGATCACGTCGAAGACGATCTGGTGGGCCGGACGGTAGAAGTCGTCGGCGCGCAGCACCTCGATGACGTCGGCGATCGCGTCCTTGGACAGCAGCATGCCGCCCAGCACCGACTGCTCGGCCTCGATGTTGTGCGGCGGCGTCCGCTCGAACGACGATTCGGAGCCTCCCGGGCCTCCCGGGAAGTCGAGCACGCTCACCTCACACCCCCTGCCCAGCGGTCACAGCATCCCCAACCCGGTGCGACAGTCTCCCCAACCTCGGGGCAGGGCGGCAACCCGGCCGGTGGACAAGCCTGTGGACAACGTGTGCAGGCACGGCCGTGACATGTGGGAAGCCTGGGGACGAGCCTGTGGACACAGTCGCGGCCTCATCACGGAAATCCCGCATCACCTGCGGTTTCGCTGTCCACCGCCTGTGGAGGAAAGAAAGTCGCAGACGGATTCGCGATGCCGGTCGAGCATGACCTCGTAAGCCGCAAAATAGGCGTATGTCCCTTACCCCCAGAACAGGACACGGACGCGCCCACGACAGGGAGATCCTGAGGCTCGCGATCCCGGCATTCGGGGCACTCGTGGCCGAGCCGCTCTTCCTGCTCACCGACTCCGTCATCGTCGGCCACCTCCCCGATCCTGCGCTCGGCGCGCTCGGTGTGGCCAGCGCGGCACTGTCGGCTCTCGTCGGGCTGTGCGTGTTCCTCGCGTACGCCACCACGGCCGCGGTCGCGCGGAGGCTCGGGGCGGGGGACGTCAGGCAGGCGATGCGCCAGGGGATGGACGGCCTGTGGCTGGCCGCGATCATCGGCCTGGCCGTCGGTGTGGCGTGCTGGCCTCTTGCTCCGTTTATCGTACACCTGTTCGGAGCGGTGGGCCAGCTCGCCACGGAGGCCGTCACCTACCTGCGCATCAGCCTCATCGGCGTCCCCGCGATGCTGCTGGTCTTCGCCGGCACCGGCGTGCTGCGCGGGATGCAGGACACGCGCACGCCGCTCGTGGTCTCCGTGGCGTCCTTCGCCCTGAACGGTCTGCTCAACGCCTGGTTCGTGCTCGGGCTCGGCTGGGGGCTCGCCGGGTCGGCCTGGGGCACGGTCCTCGCCCAGGCCCTCGCGGCGACGGCCTATCTTGTGATGGTCGTGCGCGCCGCCCGCGCGCACGGCGCCTCGCTGCTGCCCGATCTCGCGGGGCTGCGCGCCGCCGGAACGGCCGGGCTCGCCCTGGTCGTCCGTACGGCGTGCCTGCAGGCGGTGCTGCTCGTCGCCGCGGCGATCGCCACCCGCATGGGCGACGAGCGGATCGCCGCGCACACGATCGCCACCCGGATCTGGACGTTCCTCGCCTTCGCCCTCGACGCCATCGCGATCGCCGGTCAGGCCATCACCGGCCGGGCGCTGGGCGCGGGAGACACCTCGGGCACCCGCGCGGCGACCCGGCGCATGCTGATCTGGGGCGTCGCCTGCGGCGTGGTGTTCGGGGCCCTCGTGCTGGCCGCCCGGCCGCTGGTCCCGGCCCTGTTCGACGCACGCGGCGAGACCGCGGCCGAGCTGCTGGCCGTGCTGTGGCCGGTGGCCCTCCTCCAGCCCGTCGCGGGTGTCGTGTTCGTGCTGGACGGCGTCCTGATCGGCGCCGGCGACCAGCGCTACCTCGCCCACGCCGGGCTGTGGACGACGCTGGCCTTCCTGCCGTTCGCCATGGTCGCGGACACCCTGGTCGCCCTGTGGCTCGCGCTCGGCGCCTGGATGGCCGCCCGGCTGGTCACGCTCGGCGTCCGCGCGTACGGCACCGCCTGGATGGTCACCGGCACCTCGCGGACGGCGACCTGACTCACATGCGGCGCGCCTCCAGCACCCGCTGGAGGAACGCGCGGGTGCGTGGGTGCCGGGGCTCGGTGAAGATCTGCCCGGGCGGGCCGCTCTCCAGCAGCACGCCGCCTTCGAGGAAGCAGACCTTGTCGGCGATGTCCCGGGCGAAGCCCATCTCGTGGGTGGCCAGGATCATGGTCATCCCGGTGTCCTTGAGCTCGCGGATGATCCCCAGCACCTCGGTGACCAGCGTCGGGTCGAGCGCGGAGGTCACCTCGTCGAGCAGCAGCAGGCGCGGGCCGGTCGCGACCGCGCGGATCACGGCGACGCGCTGCTGCTGTCCGCCGGAGAGCCGGTCGGGATACTCATCCGCCTTGCCGGCCAGCCCGAACCTCTCCAGGAGCTCGCGCGCCCGCGCCTCGGCCTCCTCCGCCCGTGCGCCGTGGACCCTGCGCGGCGCGAGCGTGATGTTCTCCAGCACGGTCATGTGCGGGAACAGGTTGTAGGCCTGGAACACCATGCCGATGCGGCGGCGGACGTCGTCCGCGTCGGTCCGCGGGTCCGTGATCTCCGTCCCGTCCAGGTGGATCGCGCCGTCGTCGATCGTCTCCAGCAGGTTGACGCAGCGCAGCAGCGTCGACTTGCCCGAGCCGGACGCGCCGATCAGGCAGACCACCTCGTGCGGGGCGACCTCCAGGTCGACGCCGCGCAGCACGCCCTGCCCGTGGTAATGCTTCCAGACTCCCTCGATCTTCAGCAGGCTCATGCGTCCCCGCCTCCCGTACGGCGCCGGGCCGCCCGCGCGGCGACATGGTCGGTGAACCGGGCCATCGGCACGGTCAGCGCGATGAACAGCAGCGCGGCGACCAGGTAGGGCGTGTAGTTGAAGGACATGGCAGCGTGGATCTGCGCCTGCCGCAGCGCCTCAAGCGGTCCGAGCACGGCCACCAGGGCGGTGTCCTTCTGCAGCGAGGTGAAGTCGTTGAGCAGCGGCGGGACCACCCGGCGGACGGCCTGCGGCAGCACCACGTAGCGCATCGTCTGGCCATGGGTGAGGGCGAGCGACCGGGCCGCCGCCCGCTGGCTGGGATGCACCGACTCGATCCCCGCGCGGAACACCTCCGCGACGTACGCGCCGTAGGACAGCACGAGGGCGATGATGCCGAGCGTGACCGGGTCGCTCGGCGCGCCCTGCAACTGGAGCGCCGGAACGCCGAACCCGACCAGGTAGACGAGCAGGATGGTCGGGATGCCCCGGAAGACGTCCGTGTAGAGCACCGCGAGCGCGCGCATGGGGAAGAACACCGGCGACCGCAGGCCGCGTACGAGCGCGACGATGAGCCCCAGCACCAGGATCAGCGGCTCGGCGATGAGGAAGATCTTGATGTTGAGCAGGAAGCCGCGCAGCACGTCGGGCAGCGCCTCGACGAACGCCTCGGGGCTCAAGAAGGTCTCCTGGACCCGGGGCCACCCGGGCGAGGCGGTGATCACGACGACCAGCGTGACCACCACGACCAGGGTGGACGCGGTGGCGGCCGAGATCGACCGTCGCCCGCGGGCGCGCAGCTCCGCCTCCCGGCGAAGCTGCCGCTCGCTCTTCACCCACTCCGGCGGCCCCTCCGGCTCCCCCGGGTCGAGATCGGGATCCGCCTCGCGGCCGGGCGGCCCGTACGGCGGGCCGGCGCCCGGCGCCGCCGCGTGCCCGTCGGTCACTTGAGCTCCGGCGCGCCCGCGGCGGCGGTCAGCCACTCGCCCTCGATCTTCGCCAGCTCACCGGAGCTCCGCAGCTCGCCGAGCGCCTTGTCGACGCAGCTCACCAGGGAGCTGCCCTTCTGGAAGAGCAGGCCGAACTCCTCCGGCTCGCCGCCGGTCGCGGCGAACTGGCCGACGATCTTCGAGCCCTTCACCTGCGCGGCCGTGACGTAGAAGGCGGTGGGCAGGTCGACGACGATGGCGTCGATCTGCTTGTTCTTCAACGCTGTGATCGCGTCGACCTGCTGGTTGAACACGCTCGGGTCCTTGGCCGGCTGGATGACCGACCGCACGGCCTGCAGCGCGGTGGTGGCCGCCTGCACCCCGATCTTGGCGTCCTTGAGATCGGCGAGGCTGGTGGCGGAGGCGTACTTGCCGCTCTCCAGGGCGACCACGCCCTGCTTGACCGTGTAGTAGCCCTGGCTGAAGTCGACCGCCTTGGCCCGCTCGGGGGTGATGGAGATCTGGTTGACGTCGAAGTCGAACTGCTTGGGCCCGGGGGCGAACGACGAGTCGAACGGCACGACCGTCCAGGCGACCTCGTCCCGGGTGAAGCCCAGCTGCCCGGCCACCGCGTAGGCGACGGCGCTCTCGAACCCCTGGCCGCTGGAAGGGTCGTCGTTCTTGAACCACGGCTCGTACGCCGGCTTGTCCGTGCCGACGGTGAGCTTGCCCGGGGTGGTGAGCTTCAGGCTCTCCTTGGCGCAGGCGTCGGCGCCGGTGGAGGCGCCCGCCGACGTGCCCGCCGAAGAGCTCGCGGTGGTGGAGGCGTCGTTCGCCGGAGCGCAGGCGGCGGCCGCCAGCGTGAGGGCACCTGACGCCAGCAGGAGAGAGGGACGGCGCATCACAGCCTCCATCAGAGGGTCTTTCCACGAAATCCGTCGAAACGGATGGGACGATACTAGCGTTCCGCATAACCCCCCTTTACCTGGGGATATCGCGGATATCCCGGCTCTCCGGAACGGCCGGGACGACGAAGGGCCCCTCTCCGCGGACGGAGAAGGGCCCTCGACGAACGTGCTGCGGGTGTCAGCCCGCGACCACCTCGACATCGATGGTGGCGGCGACCTCCGGGTGCAGCCGGACGCTCACCTTGTGGGTGCCGACGCTCTTGATCGCGTTGCCGATCTCGATGCGGCGGCGGTCGAGCTGGGGACCACCGGCGGCCTTGACGGCGTCGGCGATGTCACCGGTCGTGACCGAGCCGAACAGCCGGCCGGACTCGCCGGCGCGGACCTTCAGCTTGACCTTGAGCGCGCCGAGCTGGCCGGCGACCTCCTTGGCGGAGCCGAGGTCGCGGATCTCGCGGGAGGCGCGGGCCTTCTTCAGCGAGGCGACCTGCGACTCGGCGCCGCGGGTCCAGCGGATGGCGAAGCCACGGGGAATGAGGTAGTTGCGGCCGTAGCCGTCCTTGACCTCGACAACGTCGCCGGGAGCGCCGAGCCCGGAGACCTCAGTGGTGAGAATGAGCTTCATGTCCTGGGTCTCCCTTCTCAGCGCGCGGTGCTCGTGTACGGCAGCAGGGCCATCTCACGAGCGTTCTTGATAGCGGTGGCCACGTCGCGCTGGTGCTGAGTGCAGTTGCCCGTCACCCGGCGGGCACGGATCTTGCCGCGGTCGGAGATGAACTTCCGCAGCAGCGCCGTGTCCTTGTAGTCGACGTAGGAGATCTTGTCGTGACAGAAGAGGCAAACCTTCTTCTTCGGCTTGCGCACTGCCGGCTTCGCCATCGTGGTGCTCCTTTCAGAGCCCCGCGTTTCGCGGGAATGGTCGCTCGGTTGTGTTTACGGTGAGTGGGACCGGAAGGCCCGGGACCGGGTCGTTCCCTGGAAGGGCGATTTCCTAGAAGGGCGGTTCGTCGCTGAAGTCGCCGCCGAAGCCGCCACCACCCTGGGGAGCGCCGCCGAAGCCGCCGCCGCCCCCTCCGCCGGAGCCGTAGCCGCCCTGCGGAGCGGGAGACGCGGACGCCCACGGGTCGTTGGCCGGGCCGCCGCCGAAGCCGCCGCCTCCGCCCTGACGCGAGGTCTTGTTGACCTTCGCCGTCGCGTTGCGCAGCGAAGGGCCGACCTCGTCGACCTCGACCTCGTAGACCGTGCGCTTCTCGCCTTCCTTGGTCTCGTACGAACGCTGGCGCAGCCGTCCCTGCACGATCACCCGCATGCCGCGCTGGAGGCTCTCGGCGACGTTCTCCGCCGCCTGCCGCCAGACGTTGCAGGTGAGGAACAGGCCCTCGCCGTCTTTCCACTCGTTGGTCTGCTTGTCCAGGAACCTCGGAGTGGACGCGATGCGGAACCGGGCCACGGCCTGCCCCGTCGGGGTGAAGCGCAGCTCCGGGTCGTCGACAAGATTGCCGACAATGGTGATCTGTGTGTCGCCTGCTGCCATCGGTCGCTTTCGCCTTCCTATCCCGTCAGCTGAGCCGTCAAGGGCTCAGAGTACGGCTCGGGCCCGACAAACCGCCGGGCTTCGGAGCCGTCTAGTGCAGCTCGGGGCGGATGACCTTGGTGCGGAGAATGCCCTCGTTCAGGTTGAGCTGGCGGTCCAGCTCCTTCACGGTGGCGGGCTCGGCGGTCAGGTCGACCACCGCGTAGATGCCCTCGGACTTCTTCTCGATGTCGTAGGACAGGCGGCGACGGCCCCAGACGTCGACCTTCTCCACGCTTCCGCCGTCATTGCGGACGACGGCGAGGAACTGGTCGAGCGACGGCTGCACGGTGCGCTCGTCGAGGGACGGGTCGAGGATGACCATCATCTCGTAGCGACGCATGTGTTATCCAACCTCCTCTGGACTCTTGCGGTCACGACACCTTGCCGTGACAGGAGGACCCTGCGCGATGCCGGGCGGTCAGCCGCCCGCGCTGTGTCAGACGCAGTCGAACAAGGCTACCAGCCCCTTGGCCGTGAGCCGGACGAAGAGCGAAACTGGAGGTCAGAGGGGGGAGGCGCGATGCCACGTGTCATCGGCCGGGGAAAGAGGCGCCCCGTTCGCCTGACGCTGAACACCGACGGGCGGCCGCACCCGCGGGAGAACGCGATGACGATCGCCACGCTCGCGTGTGGTCTGGTGGCGTTCGTCACGGGGTTCGTCGTGCGGGCGCACATGGTCGCGTCATGGGTCGGCGCGGCCGGGTTCTGGGGCGGCCTCTACGCGCAGTTCGTCTCGTCGACCAGCAGGCAACGAGCACTGATCATCGTGGGGATCGTGGGGTCGTTCGTCGGCGCGGCGCTGGGGATCGCGCACGGCGGATTCTTCCCACGCGGGTTCACCCTGCGCAACTGACCACTGCGCAGGAGAACCCCGCGCGAACGAACCCCGCCGAACCCTGCGCGACGGGCTC
This sequence comes from Microbispora cellulosiformans, assembly GCF_008728085.1. NCBI lineage: Bacteria > Bacillati > Actinomycetota > Actinomycetes > Streptosporangiales > Streptosporangiaceae > Microbispora > Microbispora cellulosiformans. The sequence goes on from NZ_VYTZ01000004.1 coordinate 137,383, forward strand.
GTCTCCGCGGCGCCGCTCCGACCGGGGAGGCCTCAGCCGCCGATGTGCAGGTCGACGCCGAGGAGCACGAGGAACCACAGGAAGACCGCGATCAGGGCCTGGGCGACCTGCTTGAGGAGGGTGGGGGTGATGTAGTGGTGGATCCAGGCCACGTAGAGGCCGACGAGGATGTAGATGAGAAGGATGAAGCTGCCTAAGCGATATCTCATGCTCGTCTCCCTGACGAAGTAGGATCGGCGCGCGGGTCTCAGGGCGCGTGACACGCGACTTCCCCTGCGTGCTCTCTTGAAACAGCACGCCCTCTTGAAACGCTCTTGGAGAGCGCCTACAGTTCGCCCTCCGCGTCCGGCAGCCGCTCACCAGGCACGCATGTGTTGGAGGACCTCCATGGACAGCCACAGCGCCGGCCCGCGGATCGGGGCCCACGTCGACCAGGACGACCCGCTGGCGCACGCGGCGGCCCGCGACGCCGAGGTGGTGCAGTTCTTCCTCGGCGACCCGCAGGGCTGGAAGAGCCCGGTGCTCCCGGCCACGTCCGACGCCCTGCGCGCGTCGGACGTCGACGTCTACGTGCACGCGCCGTACGTCATCAACGTGGCGACCGCGAACAACCGCATCCGCATCCCGAGCCGCAAGCTCCTCGACGCGCACCTCAAGGCGGCGGCGTCGATCGGCGCCAAGGGGCTGATCGTGCACGGCGGGCACGTCAACGCGGGAGACGACCCGCAGACCGGGTTCGACAACTGGCGCAAGGTCTTCGAGCGCACCGAGTGCCCGATCCCCGTCCTGATCGAGAACACCGCGGGCGGCGGCAACGCGATGGCGCGCCGGCTGGAGCGGATCGCCCGGCTGTGGGACGCCGCGACGGCGGGCGCGCCGGACCCGTCGATGGTCGGCTTCTGCCTCGACACCTGCCACTTCCACGCGGGCGGCGAGGAGCTCGCCGGGCTGGTGGAGCGGGTGAGGGCGATCACCGGCCGGATCGACCTCGTGCACTGCAACGACTCGCGGGACGCGTTCGACTCGGGCGCCGACCGGCACGCCAACCTCGGCGCCGGCCGGATCGACCCCGAGCTGATCCTCGCGGTCTGCCGCGCGGCCGGGGCGCCGATCGTGGTCGAGACGCCTTTCGAGGGTCAGGCCGAGGACATCGCGTTCCTGCGCAAGCACCTGTAGAGAACAGCCGTCCACAGCCTGTGGATAAATCTGCGGATTGCGAACCTCAGAAAACGGGTAGGGCTTCTGGAACGTCCTGCTCGTCCTTCGCCGGCTTCGGCCTGCGCGTGGCCCGCCACAGCTGCACGTACGACGTGACCGCCGCGGCCAGGAAGACCAGGTTCCGGAGGGTCAGCACCACCGTGCCGGGCAGCGCGCCCTCCCAGCTGTAGTCCTGCTCCACCCACGGGTACATGATCCCGGTGAGCAGGGCGGCGACCACGACGAGCCAGGCGGCCGGCCGCTGCGTCGGGCCCGGCTCCGCGCGCCGCACCGACAGGAGGACGGCGGCGACGCCGATCACCCAGACGAAGTACTGCGGTGACAGCACCCGGCTGGTGACGACCAGGAACAGCACGGTGGTGAGGGCGGCGTCGTAGTAGGACCGTGGGCTCGGGGCGGCGCGCAGCCACCACACCCCGATCAGCACGAGCGCCGCGGGCGTGGCCGCCAGGCTCACCCAGATCGCGGTGTCCACGCCGGGGCCCACGGCCTCCATCGAGCCGTGCTGATAGGTGGTGAAGCCGTCCCACCAACCGACGGCCCGGGCGAGCGCGAACGGCGTGGCGGCGAGCGACTCGATCTGCAGCCCCCGCTCCTGCTGCGCGGTCAGGAAGTCGAGCGCGTGCGGCAGGGTCAGCGCGGCCATGCCGCAGCCGGCCACCGCGACGACGATCGTGGAGCCTGTCGCGGTCAGCAGTTCAAGCCACCGCCGCAGGCCGGTGAGCAGCGCGACCGGCCACACCTTGACGATGAGCCCGACGCCGATCAGCGCCCCGCGCACCACCGGGTGCGCCGAGGCCGTCAGCGCCAGCACCGCCACCAGCGTGACCATCAGGTCGTACCGGCCGAGGAGCACCGGCCCGAGCAGCGCCGCGCCGATGGTCCACGCCCACGGGCCGGTGCGGCCTCCGCCGCGCGGAGAGCGCGAGAACCGCCACACCAGGAACAGGATCGCGAGGTCGCACAGCAGGGACAGCAGGTAGAAGGCGACGTGATACTCGAACGGCAGCAGCCTGGGGAGGAGCATCGGCAGCGCCGCGAACGGCGGGTACTGCCACTTGTCGTCCCCCGAGGGGAACTCCCCGCGCGCCAGGACGTCCGACCAGCCCTGGTAGAGGGTGACGTCGTTGCTGAAGGAGTCGCCGTGGCCGGTCGGGATGGTCTGGGTCGCGACGAGGAACAGCCCCGCCCGGGTCACCGTCCACACGAGCAGCAGAAGCCATGGCGGCCTCCGGCGCATCACCGTCTCCTCCCCGTTCGCCGCACGCTTGCGAGCGACGTTACGCGAAGCCCGTGCGCGCGTCTCCCGGGGAGGTCCGGCGAGGGCGCGAACGGGCCGCGAAATCCGATGAAAGATTCATGCCTCAGACCGGTTCGGGCTGCGCCTCCCCGCCCCGCTCCTCCGATCCGCCACGCTCCTCGCTCCCGCCCCGGACGAGGAACGCGCGGCGCAGTACGAAACGGTCTTCCGCCTGGTCGAACGGGCCGCCGGACGGATCGTCCACATCCCCCTGGCGGACGACGTCGTGCTCGGGGCGCAGGATCTCCCAGACGACCAGCCCCATGAGGACGACGATCGTCAGCAGCCGGGCCCAGACCGACAGGAAGTACGGGTCGTCGCCGATGCCGAGCGAGGCCTGGTCGGGGATCTGGGTGATCAGGTAGAGCCAGATCGAGAAGAAGTACCAGCACTCGGCCACCTGCCAGGCGGCGAGGGCCCCCCACCTCGGCCTGGCCAGCACCGCGAACGGCACCAGCCACAGGACGTACTGCGGCGACCAGACCTTGTTGGTGATCATGAAGGCGGCCAGGGCCAGGAAGCACAGCTGCATCAGGCGCGGCCGGCGCGGCGCGACGAGGGCGAGCACGGCCACGCCCAGCAGCAGCACCGCCAGCGCCGCCATGGCCATCGTGTTCAGCTTCTCGGAATCCCCGAGGAAGGCCAGGAACTCGGGCCGGTCGTGGCCGAACCACTGCGTCTTCTGGAAGAAGAACCACAGGCCGCCCCAGTCGGCGCCGCGCTCGCTGCTGAAGGCGTAGAACCGCTGCCAGCCCTCGAAGTTGACCATCATGATCGGCACGTTGACCAGCAGCCAGGCGCCCGCCGCTCCCGCGACGGTCTTCAGGAACGGAACCCATCTGGCCGTACGCAGGGTGAGCAGGAACAACGCGCCGAAGAACATCAGCGGGTAGAACTTCGTGGCCACGGAGAGGGCCAGCAGCACGCCGGCCAGCCACGGCCGGTTCCGGGCCCAGGCCAGCAGGCCGCCCAGCGCGAGCGCGCCCGCGGCGAGGTCCCAGTTGATGTACGCGCAGAGGATGACGGCCGGGCCGATGGCGTACCACAGGGCGTCCCAGGGGCGGCGGCCCGCGAGCGCGGCCGTCAGCAGCACGCCCGCGACCAGCGCGAGACCCATCAGGACCACGGTGACGTCGTAGAACACGACCCCGTCGCCGCCGGCGAGACGCCGGGCGAACTCCATGATCCCGCCGATGCCGACCGGATATTCGACCGGGTAGTCGACGTACGGGACCTTGCCCTCGTTGAGCTTCTCCGCCCAGAACAGCGGATAGATGTCGGTGTAGCAGAAGTGCGTGTACTGCCCGATTCCGCCGTCCCAGGCGCCGCCGAACCGGCAGGGATACTTCCACAGATAGGCGAGGACGGCGCCGAGTCCCGCGAGGAGCCCGAGAGGCAGGTACGGCACCGAGCGCGCGGCGACCCCGGGCATCGGGGCGGAGTCGTTCGTGGTCCGGGTCGTCATGGTGGGTATTGCACCATCGAACGCCGTGAGTTGGCGACTCCGGCGAGTCGAGAGGGCCCGCGGCGTGTCGCCGCGGGCCCTCTCGTCACGGTCTCAGGGCCGTGATTTCGGGACGACCCGGGACGGGATCAAGGACTGGTCCCGGACTGCGGCACGGGCGCCGACGCCGGGGCGCCGCCGCCGTCGGCCGGAGCGCCCTGTCCCCCCGGTCCTCCCGGCGGCCCCCCTTGTCCGGGGCCGTCCTCGCCGAGGTCGAGACCCACGCCGTCGTCGCCACCGCCGGCGCCGCCGTCACAGGACAGGTCGCCGGGGAGACAGGAGCCGTCGCCGCCGCTGCCGTCGCCGCCGCCGTTCGGGAAGTCGGTCGGCATGTCGTTGGGGAACCCGCCGCCGCCGTCCTCCGGGCTGGGAGACGGGGTGGGCGTCGGGCTCGGCACGATGTTCTCCGGGCTGCCCATGCCGGCCTTCGCCGGGAACTGCTCGACGGGCTTGCCCTCGTGCGCCGCGACCATGAAGTCGTGCCAGATGTGCGTCGGGGCGTCGGCGCCCTCGAAGCCCAGCGACACCTCCTTGACGCGGGTGTACGGGTTGTTCCCGTTGTACTTCGGGTGCTCCTTGCCGTTCGGCGTGATCGGGCAGTTGGAGTAGCGCGGCTGCACGATCTTGCCGCTCTTGGTCACGCACTGCTCGCGGTACATGCCGACCGCGGTCACCAGCTGCGGCGTGTAGCCGACGAACCAGGCTTCCTTCTCGTCGTTGTTGGTGCCGGTCTTGCCGGCGGCGGGGCGCCCGATGGGACCCCAGCGGCTGGCCGTACCGGACTTGATGACCTGCTCCATGGCGTAGGTCGCGTCGGCCGCCGCCTCCGGCGAGATCACCTGCTTGACCTCGCGGGCCTCGGTCAGCACGACGGTCTTGCCCTGCTTGACCTCTTTGATCACGTGGTAGTCGACGTGCTTGCCCGCGTTGGCGAAGATCGAGTAGCCGGCCGCCTGCTCCACCGGCGTGACGCCGACGCTGCCGATCGCGAGCTGGTAGCCGTGCCCGCTCTGGCCGCCGACGCCGTTCTTGTCCTCCTCCAGCGCTCGCTTGCTGATGCCGGCGGCCTCGGTGAGCGACCGCAGGTCGTCCAGCTGACCGGGCAACTTGAACGCCATCGAGGCGAACGCCGTGTTGATCGAGTGCGCGGTCGCGTAGATCACGTCGATCGACGCGGGCACGGAGTGCCCGTTGGTGATCGGAGTGGTGCCGGGCAGCTCCTTCGGCATCGTCTCCTTGCCGGGGACGTAGCTGTTGAGGCTGTAGCCCGCGTCGAGCCAGGCGGCCAGCACGTACGGCTTGAACGCCGAGGCCGCCTGCTTCCTGGAGTCGAAGGGCTCGTTCCAGGTCTCGTTGAGGTAGTTGCTGCCGCCGTAGAACGCGATCACCCGGCCGTTCGTCGGGTCCACGGCCGCGAGGCCGGTGTGGAACTCCTTCGACATCGACGACGTGGTGTTCAGGACCGCCTTCTTCGCCGCCTGCATGAGCTTCTTGTCGAAGGTGGTGTAGATCTTGTAGCCGCCGCTCTCGATCTGCTCGCGGCTGAGCTTGCGGCCCTCCAGCTCGTGCAGCGCCTGGCTGAGCATGTAGCCCTTGAGCCCGCTGAACTCCTGCGGATTCTTATGCGGCTTCGGCTTGGGGAACTTCGCGGTGGCCGCGACGTTCGGATACTTGGGCTTGCCGTCCTTGTCCGTCATGAGGGACATGCCGTTGAGGACGTACTTGAAGCGCTCCTCGGTGCCCGCGTAGTTGCCGTCGGCCTCGGCCTTGTCGAAGTTGCTCGGCTGCTGGATGCGCCCGGCCAGGTAGGCCCCCTGCGCCACGGTCAGCTTCTTGGCGGGCTCGTTGAAGAACTCGCGGGCCGCCGCCTCGATGCCGTAGGTGTTGCGGCCGAACGGCACCGTGTTCAGGTAGTACTCGAGGACCTTGTTCTTCGACCAGTCCTTGTCGAGCCGGACCGCGATGAAGATCTCCTTCACCTTGCGCTTGATGGTCTGCTCGGTGCTGAGGCCGTTGAAGTAGTTGCGGGCCATCTGCTGGGTGATGGTCGAACCGCCCTGCGTCTGCTGGCCCGTGGCGGTCATCCAGACCGACCGGGTGAGGCCGGCGATGTCGATGCCGCCGTCCTCCCAGAACGAGCGGTTCTCCGCCGCCACCACCGCGTCCTGGACGTGCTGCGGCACCTGGTCGATGGTGACCGCCACCCGCTTGGTGCCGAGGCGGGCCAGCACCGAGCCGTCGCGGTAGTAGAAGGTGCTGCCCTGGGCCTTGGCCGTCTCCTGCGCGTCGTGCTCGGAGGGCAGATCCGTGTTGGCGTAGGCGACCGCGATCATGCCGAAGAGGCCGGCGCACAGCACGGTGAGGCTGGCGAGGAGGATCTTCCAGCTCGGGACGAACCGCTTCCAGCCCGTACGGCGGGGCTTGTCGTTCTCCTCGAAGTCGTCGTCGTCGAAGTCGCGCGGGTCACGCGGACCACGTCCTCCCGGACCACCGGGCCCACCCGGTCCCCCCGGACCACCGGGGCCTCCAGGGCCGCCGGGGCCGCCGGGCCCGCGTCCGCCGCGGCCGGGCGGCCTGCGGCGGCGTCCGCCGGTCTGCATCGACTCGGTGGGCTGCCCCTCGGCGTCGCGGCGGGGGCCGCCCGCCGGCATGCCCAGCGCCTGGGTGCGCTCGTCTGCGCCCGGAGCCCCCGGCCGTCCCGGACCTCCCGGACCACCGGGACCAGCCGGACCACCGAAACCGCCGGGGCCACCCGGACCGCCGGGGCCCTGCGCGCCGTAGCGCGGGTCGCGGCCTCCCGGCGGGCGGCCGCCGCCCACGGGACCCCGCGGACCCTGGGGCGAACCCTGTGCCGGGCCCGGCGCCGGAGTCGGCGGCACCGCGCCCATGGCCGCCGTGTCCTCGAAGGCCGCCGCCTCACGGCGGCGCGGGTCCGGCTCGGGACGGGGCGGCTGCGGCGCGGGCCCCCGGCCGCGTTGCCGCGGCGGGGCGGGCTCGCCGTAGTCGCCCCCGTGGTCGCCATAGGCGCCGTACTCGTCGGATTCCCGGGGCGAGCGACGGCGGCGCCCAGGGCGGGATGATCCACCGGAGCCCGAGGCGTCCTCGGGGCGGCCGGACGATTCCGGTCCGTAGCTGCTGTAAGTCACACGTCCTCGTCAGATGTTCTCGGGAAACTGATCGACGTCGGCCGGCAGGCCGGGAGCGTTCCTCCTGGAAAGGTGGAGGTCGCCCTACAGGGAAGGGCCCGGGGGATCGGCTGTTCCGTGGACGAACGACACCGCCAGGTGGTTCCAGGTACAACCTTGGCAGACCTCCCCCACGCAGACCCGGGATTCGCCGTATTCCCGGGCCGTCGCGGCGCGCTCCGCCCTCCCCCTGGTCCGTCCCGCCGCTCGTCCCCGTTCGGCCCCGTACGCAGGTGTGACGTTGGTCACGTTCCTTCGCCCGCGCGTGGGGCAGATGCGAGGCATGGGCTCAGCGTGAGGCCGGGCCGCACATGGGAGTGGAGGGCGGGCGTCCCAGACGTCCCGCGCCCGCGTGCGATCGGCGCGGACGGACCATACGGCCGCCCGCCTGGCGAAGCCACGGGCCTCGACCGATCGCTGTGAGCACATGTGGCCAGATTACGGCCCTTTGCCAAATCTTGCCCAACTGTTGACCCGTTGCCATATATGACACCCCGACGTATCCTGCTGATGTATCGAGTCGATACATCAGTCGGACACAGGAGGTGGTTCCAGTGACGGGCTCTCGTGGAGGTGTGCTGGAGCTCGCCGTCCTGGGGTCGCTGCACGAAACACCTCTGCACGGTTACGAGCTGCGCAAACGGCTCAACACGCTGCTCGGCATGTTCCGTGCGTTCTCCTATGGCTCGCTGTATCCCTGCCTCAGGGGCCTGCTCAACGACGGGTTCATCGTCGAGGAGGAGCCCCCGCAGGACACGGTCCTCGGCCGCCGGTCGAAGATCGTCTACCGGCTGACGGCGGAGGGTAAGGAGCGCTTGCAGGAGCTGCTCAACCAGTCGGGCCCGTCCTCCTGGGAGGACGAGAGCTTCGGCATCCGCTTCGCCTTCTTCCGCCACACGGAAGCCGAGGTGCGGCTGCGCATCCTGGAGGGCCGCCGCAGCCGCCTGGAAGAACGCCTCGACCGCGTCCGCGAGGCTCTGTCCCGCACGAGGGAGCGACTGGACAGCTACACGCTGGAGCTCCAGCGCCACGGACTGGAGTCGGTCGAGCGCGAGGTTCGCTGGCTGAACGAGCTGATCGACTCGGAACGGCGGAGCCGGTCGGCTCCCGGCGAGGGGGATCACCCCCGGGGTCCCGCGCAGGCCGTACAGGAAGAGACCCAGAGGGCGGACACGCCCGAGGCAGATAGGTAAAGGAGCGAGTGCTATGGGTTCGGTGCGCGTAGCCATCGTCGGTGTGGGCAACTGCGCCTCATCGCTGGTGCAGGGCGTCCACTACTACAGGGACGCGGATCCGGGCAGCCGTGTGCCGGGCCTCATGCACGTGCGGTTCGGTGACTACCACGTCGGTGACGTGGAGTTCGTCGCCGCCTTCGACGTGGACGCCAAGAAGGTCGGTCGCGACCTGTCGGAGGCCATCGTCGCTTCCGAGAACAACACGATCAAGATCTGCGACGTGCCGCCGCTCGGCGTCACCGTGCAGCGTGGTCCCACCTTCGACGGGCTGGGCGAGTACTACCGCGAGATCATCGAGGAGTCCGACGAGCAGCCGGTGGACGTCGTCCAGGCGCTCAAGGACGCCCGGGTGGACGTGCTCGTCTCCTACCTGCCGGTGGGCTCGGAGGAGGCCGACCGCTTCTACGCGCAGTGCGCGATCGACGCCAAGGTCGCCTTCGTCAACGCGCTGCCGGTCTTCATCGCCTCCGACCCCGAGTGGGCCGCGAAGTTCACCGAGGCCGGCGTGCCGATCGTGGGCGACGACATCAAGTCGCAGGTCGGCGCCACGATCACGCACCGCGTGCTGGCCAAGCTGTTCGAGGACCGCGGAGTGGAGCTGCTGCGCACCTACCAGCTCAACTTCGGCGGGAACATGGACTTCATGAACATGCTGGAGCGCAGCCGCCTCCAGTCCAAGAAGATCTCCAAGACCCAGTCGGTCACCTCGCAGATCCCGCACGAGATGGGGAAGGCCGACGTCCACATCGGCCCGTCGGACCACGTGCCGTGGCTGGACGACCGCAAGTGGGCCTACGTCCGCCTTGAGGGCAGGTCGTTCGGCGACACCCCGCTGAACCTGGAGTACAAGCTCGAGGTCTGGGACTCGCCCAACTCGGCCGGCATCATCATCGACGCGGTCCGCGCGGCCAAGATCGCCCTGGACCGGGGCATCGGCGGCCCGCTGCTGTCGCCCTCGTCGTACTTCATGAAGTCGCCGCCGGAGCAGTACTCCGACGACGCCGCCCGCGAGGCCGTCGAGAAGTTCATCCGGGGCGAGAACGAGCGCTGACGGTCTCTTCTCCCCGTGTCCCGCCCCGGTTCCGTGTCGGACCGGGGCGGTGGTCTTCCCAGGGCGCGTTCCTCGGCTCAGGCGACCGTGACTCAGGAAACCGGGAGCGCGGCCGGCGGCAGGGCGGCCGGGTCGGCCACCGGCCAGGCCAGCGGGTCCGGCCCGAGCGCGACGAGCTGCGGCACCTGCTCCCGGGCCCAGGGCGAGATGTCCAGCTCTCCGCTCATCACGCCGGCCGCGAAGCTCGCCCAGGGCTCCCAGCGGACCTCGCCGACCTCCTCGGCGTTGGGCACGGCCTCTCCCGTCACCACCGCCCGGTAGACCGGGCACAGCTCGTGCTCGACCATCCCGTTGTCCATGACCGCGCGGTAGGCGAAGCGCGGCAGGATCAGGTCGACGGACTCGACGACCAGCCCCAGCTCGAACGCCAGACGGCGGACCACCGCCGACGACAGCGGCTCCCCGGGCAGCGGGTGGCCGCAGCAGCTGTTGGTCCACGCGTCGGGCCAGGTCAGCTTGTGGCCAGCCCGCCGCGACAGCAGCACCCGGCCCTGCCGGTCGAAGACATAGCTGGAGAACGCCAGGTGCAGCGGAGTGTCCGCGCCGTGGACGGTGGACTTGGGAGCGGTGCCGATCGGGTTGCCCTCGACGTCGACAAGCACGACATGTTCCGGTGAGGTCACCGTCAGAGAGTACGGTGTCAGGCTGTCGCCGGTCAGTGGCAGGGGGTTTTATCGGGGTTGATCCTGATGCCTCTCGGAGATCGTCCGCGTAGGCTGTCGCCGTGTCCTACGTGTCCGATCTGCGGGTGGTCCTGCGGGGTCGCAACTTCCGGCGGCTCTTCGCCACAAGGCTCGTCTCGCAGTTCTCGGACGGGATCTTCCAGCTCGCCGTCGGCGGGTACGCCTTCTTCAGCCCGGAACGGCAGGCCAACGCCGCCGACATCGCGGCGGGCCTCGCCGTGCTGCTCCTGCCGTACAGCGTGCTCGGGCCCTTCGTCGGGGTGTTCATCGACCGCTGGTCGCGACGGCAGATCCTCGTGATCGCGCCGATCGTGCGCGGGACGCTGCTGGTGCTGGCCGCCTGCCTCGTCGCGGCGGGCACCTCCGACGTCGTCTTCTACGTGGCGGCGCTCGGCGTGCTCGCGGTCAACCGCTTCTTCCTGGCGGCCCTGGGCGCGTCGCTGCCCCACGTCGTGCCGGGCGACCAGTTGATGATGGCCAACGCGGTGACGCCCACCTCCGGCACGGTCGCGACGTTCGTCGGGATGGGCACGGCCATGGCGCTCCGCACCGTCGCCGGATCGGACGACCGGGGCGTGGCGGTGCTGCTCATCTGTTCCGGCGTCGTCTTCGGGCTGAGCGCGCTGATCGCCCGGACGATGGAGCGCTCCCTGCTCGGCCCCGCGTACGACCCGGACCGCCCGCAGGCCCGCGAGGCAGTACGGCACGTGCTGACCGGGCTGGTGGACGGCGCGCGGCACGTCGCGCACCGGCGGCCGGCGGCCGCCGCCCTGACCGGCATGGCCGCCCACCGCCTCATGTTCGGCATCTCGACGGCGGCGGTGGTCCTCATCTACCGCTACTCCTTCACCACCGACCCCGACGACGCGTTGAAGGGCATCGCGCTCGTGCTGGGCGCCGTCGGCGCCGGGAGCTTCGCCGCGGTGCTGGTCACCCCGTGGGCCACCGAACGCGTTCGCATCGAGACCTGGGTCCCGGCCATGCTGGTCACCTGCGGAATCCTGGAGTTCGCGCTGTGCGTGACGTTCCGCGAGTGGGGGTTCCTCGGCGCCGGGTTCGTGATCGGCATCGCGGGACAGAGCGTGAAGATCTGCGCGGACACCGTCGTGCAGCGCGACGTCGAGGACGCCTACCTCGGCCGCGCCTTCTCGGTGTACGACATGCTGTTCAACGGCATGACGGTCCTCGGCGCGGTGCTGGCGGCGGCTCTGCTGCCCCATGACGGCAGGTCCTACCCGGCGCTCGGCGTGATCGCCGCCGGCTACGTGCTCGGCGCGGTGGTCTACCGCGTGGTCCTCCCCTCCTCCACCCCCCGCCACCCCGTCGCCGCCTCCGATTGACATCCGCAACCGGCTCGCGGCGTCGTCGGTCGCGTAGGGTCCGGGGCGTGGAGGCTGAGGAGATCTCGCGGCTGGATCGGGAGCATGTCTGGCATCCGTACGCGGCGGTACATTCGACGGCGCCCGCGCAGGTGGTCCGGCGGGCCCACGGCGTACGGCTCACGCTCGGCGACGGGCGGGAGGTCGTCGACGGCATGTCGTCCTGGTGGGCGGCGATCCACGGGTACAACCATCCCCGGCTGAACCAGGCCGCCCGCGACCAGCTCGACGACATGGCGCACGTGATGTTCGGCGGCCTCACGCACGAGCCCGCCGTACGGCTCGCGAAGCGGCTGGCGGAGCTGACCGGGCTCGACCGGGTGTTCCTGGCCGACTCCGGCTCGGTGGCCGTCGAGGTGGCGATCAAGATGGCCCTGCAGGCCGCGGGACCCGGGCGGACCAGGCTGCTCACGGTCAGGGGCGGCTACCACGGCGACACGTTCGGCGCGATGGCGGTGTGCGACCCGGTGAACGGCATGCACCACCTGTTCTCCGGCGTGCTGCCTCAGCATGTCTTCGCTCCGCTCCCGCCCGCCGGATACGGCACGCCGCCCGACGAGGCGTACCTGGCGGATCTGTCGGCGCTGGTCGGGGCGCACGCGGCGGAGCTGGCGGCGATCATCGTCGAGCCGGTCGTGCAGGGCGCCGGTGGCATGCGCTTCTACCATCCCGCCTATCTGCGGCGGCTGCGTGAGCTGGCCGACGAACACGGTGTCCTGCTCATCGCCGACGAGATCGCGACGGGTTTCGGGCGCACCGGCGAGCTGTTCGGCTGCGACCACGCCGGGATCCGGCCGGACATCATGTGCGTCGGCAAGGCGCTCACCGGCGGATACCTCACCCTGGCGGCCACCCTGTGCACGGCGCGGGTGGCCGACGCGGTCGGCGTGCTGATGCACGGGCCGACCTTCATGGGGAACCCGCTCGCCGCCGCGGTCGCGGGCGCCTCACTCGACCTGCTCGCCGAGCGTCCCTGGCGGGAGGAGGTCAAGCGGATCGAGGCCGGGCTCCTCGACGGCCTCGCTCCGGCCGCCGGCCACCCCGGCGTACGGGACGTGCGGGTCCTCGGCGCGATCGGGGTGATCGAGATGCACGATCCCGTCGACGTGCCGCGCGTCCAGGACGTGGTGCTGCGGCACGGCGTGTGGCTCCGGCCGTTCGGCCGGCTGATCTACACGATGCCGCCGTACGCCTGCGAGCCCGGCGACATCGCCGCGATCACCCGCGCCATGGTCGCCGCCGCCACGAGCCGAACGCCGCGGTGAACCGAGCTCAGGGCAGGAGACCGTTCTCGCGGGCCCAGGTGCGCAAGGCCTCCCCGGCCGCCTCCTTGCCGATCAGGCCGTGGTCCATGCGGATCTCCAGCAGGTGCTTGTACGCCCGGCCGACGACCGGGCCGGGCGGCACGCCGAGGATCTCCTGGATCTCGTTGCCGTCCAGCTCGGGCCGGATCTTGGCGAGCTCCTCCTCCTCGGCCAGCCGGGCGATGCGCACCTCCAGCTGGTCGTAGGTGCGCGACAGGGCCTGCGCCTTGCGCCTGTTGCGGGTGGTGCAGTCGGCCCTGGTCAGCTTGTGCAGGCCGGACAGCAGGTGCCCGGCGTCGCGGACGTAGCGGCGCACGGCGCTGTCGGTCCACTCTCCCGTGCCGTACCCGTGGAAACGCAGGTGCAGTTCCACGAGCTTGGACACGTCGGACACCACGTCCTTGGGGAACCTGAGCTCGGTCAGCCGCTTCTTGGCCATCTGCGCCCCGACCACCTCGTGGTGGTGGAACGACACCCGGCCCCCCGGCTCGTTGCGGCGGGTCTTCGGCTTGCCGATGTCGTGCAGCAGGGCGGCCCACCGCAGCACGCGGTCCGGCCCGGCCGTCTCCAGCCCGATCGCCTGCTCCAGCACGATCAGCGTGTGCTCGTAGACGTCCTTGTGCCGGTGGTGCTCGTCGATCTCCAGCCGCAGCTTCGGCAGCTCGGGCAGCACGTGGGCGGCGAGCCCGGTGTCCACGAGCAGCGTGAGGCCTGCCCTCGGGTGCGTGCCGCAGACCAGCTTGTCGAGCTCGTCGCGGATGCGCTCGGCCGAGACGATCTCGATGCGGCCGGCCATCGCGGTCATGGCCTCGACCACCTCGGGGGCGACCGCGAACCCGAGCTGCGCGGCGAAGCGCGCGGCGCGCAGCATCCGCAGCGGGTCGTCGTCGAACGACTGCTCGGGGGCGCCGGGCGTGCGCAGCACCTTGGCGGCGAGGTCGGGCAGCCCGCCGTACGGGTCGACGAACTCGTGGCCGGGCAGGCGGACCGCCATCGCGTTGACCGCGAAGTCGCGGCGGGCGAGGTCGCCGTCGAGCGAGTCGCCGTACATCACGTCCGGCTTGCGGGAGGCCGGGTCGTACGACTCGCTGCGGTAGGTGGTGATTTCCAGGAGCCAGCCGCCCTTGCGGACGCCGACCGTGCCGAACTCGATCCCGATCGTCCAGACGGCGTCCGCCCAGTCCTTGACGATCTCCAGCACCCGGTCGGGCCTGGCGTCCGTCGTCAGGTCGATGTCCTTGCCCACGCGGCCCAGGAAGACGTCGCGGACGGATCCGCCGACCAGGGCCAGCTCGTGTCCCCGGGCCGCGAACAGCTCGCCGAGCTCGTCGGCGACCGGGGCGATCCGGCGGAACAGTTCGTTCACGGCGTGCTGCTGGCTGTCGCTCAGATTTGAAACGGACAAGGCTGGGTAGGTCCTTCGGTCACGGAACAGAGACTCTCCCCCGATGGCCCAGGTGCCGGAGTGTCACCCAGGGGGAGACACGCCTAGCGATCACCAGGCCACGGACGGTTCGGGGGCGCTGGACGACGCAAGGAGCACAAGAGATGAAAGACGCTCTCGCGATTCACCGCTGGCTCCTCGCCCACCAGATCCACCATGAGATCGTACGTCTTCCGCGTCCGTTGACTTGCGCCGACGAGCTGCCCGAGGTCCTGGGGGTGGCCCCCGAGACCTGCCTGTGCGTGTCGCTGTTCGAGGTGACCGCGCGGGCGGGCACCCAGGCGGTGGCCGTGGTGAGCACGGTCGGCCGCTCTCCCACGCCCGCGGCGGTGGCCTCCCTGCTGCGTACCCCCAGGGTACGCCCCGCCTCGTCCTTCACGGTGAACTCGGCGACCGACTACGCCGACGGGCTGGTCTGCCCGTTGCTGCTGCCCGACGAGCTGACCGTGCTGGTGGACCAGCGACTGCGGGACCGCCTCGATCCCGACGAGGTCGTCCACACTGCGACCGGCGAGCGCCGCACCGCGTTGCGGCTGCGCGCGATCCACCTGTTCGACCTGGTCGCGGCCAAGGCCGTGGACATCAGGACGATCCCCCGAAGGGGCGCGGCGAGCCTCGCGAGTCCTATGCGGACCGCTTAGGCCATAGCATTCTGGGCGTGCGCCGTTCCTCACCGCTGGCCCGCACATGATTCGCAAGGCCGCACTGCTGACCCTGCTGACCGCCCTGCTCGCGTCCCCCGCGGGCATGGCCGGTACGGCTGCCGCCGTACCGGCGGGTCCCGTCGCGGCCGCCGCCGCTCCGGCCGATCCGCTGGTCGTGAACGAGATCACGCCGGAGGTCCTCCGCGACGCCGCCGCCCCCGTGACGATCGCGGGAACCGTCGCCGGCGCACCGGGTTCCTACGTGAAGGTGGTGGTGCGCTACTCGCCGAACCGGCCGCTCGCCTCGCGGGGCGAGATGGCGGCCTACCTGTCCGAGCAGGGATACGCCCCCTCCAACTACAACACCAAGGTCCAGGCCACGCCGCTCGACCAGGCGGGCAAGCTGCCCTTCCGGTTCACCGTGACGCCCCAGGACCTGGGGATGTCCCGGCCGGGCGTCTACCCCTTCGCGGTCGAGGTGACCGACGCGGCGACCGGTCAGCGGATCGCGATCGAGCGCACCTTCCTGACGTACGCCCCTAAGGGCGAGCAGATCCCCAAGGTGAAGCTGGCGCTCGCCCTTCCCCTGGTGGACCGGCCGCACCGCGCCGACGACGCGACGTTCATGGACGACGACCTGTCCCCGTCGCTCGCGTCCGGCCGCCTGGCCGCGCTGCTCCAGACCGCCCAGGACACCGGAGACAAGGTCACCTGGTTCGTCGACCCCGCCCTGCTCGACGACGTCCGCGTCCTGTCCGCGGGCGCGCGGAGCGTGCGCGGCGTGCGCAAGGAGGCCGACCCGGCCGCGGGCCAGTGGCTGAACGGCCTGCGCGGCGCGCTGACCGGCAAGCCCGTCGTGGCCACGCCGTACGCCGATCCGGACATGACCGCGCTGGTCCACTTCGGCCTCGACAAGCAGGCCGCGGCGTCGGTGCAGCGCGGGGCCGCGCTCGCGAGCGAGGTGCTCGGCCGGGAGATCCACGGCAGCACGGCCTGGCCGGCCGGCGGCCGGATCGACCGGGACACGCTGGACGAACTGGCGATCTCGGGCGTGACGTCCGTGCTGCTGTCCGGGGACTCGCTGCCGGTCAGGGCCCCTGCGCCGGACGACCCGGCGGCGTTCACGTCCACTCAGGTCACCCCCGACGGCGCGACCACGCTCTACTCCGTGGCGGACAAGCCGCTGACCGCGCTGCTCGCCGACCCCACGCTCAGCGCCGTCCTCGGCGGAAACGTCTCGGCCCCTGGCGCGGCGATGCTGGCCCGGCAGCGGTTCCTCGCCGAGACCGCGATGATCGCCTTCGAGCGCGCGACCGCGCAGCCGGGCCTGCCGGACCGGTCAACGCGGGGCGGGCCGGGCGGATCGACCGGATCGGCGAAGACGTCGTCGCCCACCGTGATCGCGGTGCCCGGCTCTCACCTCTGGACGCCCGACCCCGCGTTCGTCTCCGGCCTTCTCCAGGCCGCCTCGGCCGCCCCCTGGCTGCGCATGACCTCACTCGACTCGGTGACGCCGGGGCGGGGCGAGGCGCCGCGGGACGACCTGGCCTACACCGAGCGCGACCGCCAGTCGGAGCTGAGCCGCTCCCATCTCGCGACCGTACGGAAGCTGGAGCGCAAGGCGGAGGCCGCCGCCACCGTCACGGTGGAGCACACCGACCTCTTCCACGCCGCGATACTCCGGCTGGCCTCGGCGTCCTTCCGGGGTGACGCCAAGCGGGCCGCCTCCTTCGCGCAGCGGGTGAAGGAGACGATCGACCAGCGCATCACCGGCGTGTCCGTGCTCGACAGCCCGCGCTCGGTGGCGGGGAGCAACGGCCAGGTGCCGGTCAGCGTGGCCAACAACCTGGACGAGGACATCGAGATCAGGATCCGGGTCACCTCGGGGAACAAGTCCCGCCTCGCGATCGACGCGCCCGACGGGACCTACCGGACCCAGCCGACCAGGGTCCTCGCCGGCCGGAGCCAGCTCGTCAACGTGCCGGTGATCGTACGCGGCGGGGGCGGCGAGGCGAGCATCTCGGTGCAGCTTCTCACCGACGGCGACGTGGCGTACGGCAACGCCGTACGGGTCGTCGTGCGCGCGACGGGCTACACCGGCATCGCCGTCGTCATCGTCGGGGCGGCCCTGGTCATCATGCTCGCCGCCGTGGTGATGCGCGTCCTGCGCCGCAGGTCGAGGAGGGCGTTCCCGTTCGACGGCACGACCGCCGGCGGGGGCCCGCCGGAGGACCGGCCGGACGCCGTCCCGGCCGAGCGGACGCAGTCACCGTAGGCGGACCCCTGGTCCGGCCCACCCCGAGTGAGGCGGCCGTGCGAGCGCGGCCGTCGTGACCCGAAGGACATCCATGAGCAGGATGCTGCGAGCCAGCGCGATCATGGCGGCCGGGACGATGGTCTCGCGGCTCACCGGCTTCGTCCGGACGGCGATGCTCGCCGCGGCCATCGGCACCTTCGCCCTCGGCGACGCCTACAACGCGGCCTACATGATTCCCTACATCCTGCTCGACCTGTTGCTCCAGGGCGTGCTGAGCAGCGTGGTCGTGCCGGTGATCGTACGGGCTCAGCACCGCGACCCGGACGGGGGTCAGGCGTTCGAGCAGCGGCTGATGACGCTGGCGGTGGTGGTGCTGACGGCCGTCGCGCTGCTCGGCGTGCTGCTGGCCAAGCCGATCATGGAGCTCTACACCGCCTCGAACTGGACCGAGGACAAGGTGGAGGTCGCCGCCACGCTGGCCAGGTTCATGCTGCCGCAGATCGCGTTCTTCGGGGTGGGCTCGCTGGCGGGGGCGATCCTCAACACGAGGGACAGGTTCGCCGCCCCGATGTGGGCGCCGGTGCTGAACAACATCGTGGTCATGGGCGTCCTGGCCGCCTACTACGCCGTCGGGTCGTCCGACATCGAGAAGGTGAGCGAGCGCGACCTCACGCTCCTCGGCCTCGGCACCACCACGGGCATCGTGGCCCAGGCGATCGTGCTGGTGATCGCGTTGCACCGGGCCGGGTTCCGGTTCCGCCCCCGCTTCGGGCTGCGCGGCACCGGGCTGGGGGAGGCGGCCAGGGCCGCCGTGTGGACGTTCGGCTACACCGGCATCACCCAGATCGGGTTCTGGGTCACCACCAAGCTCGCCACCGGTGCGGGCGACCGGGCGCCGGGCGCCGGCAACAGCGCCTGGGCGTACGCGTTCCAGCTCTTCCAGCTCCCGTACGGGATCATCGCGGTGTCGGTGATCACGGCGATGCTGCCGCGGATGAGCCGGTCCGTCGCCGAGGGCAGGCTGGACGAGGTGCGCACGGAGTTCGCCTCGGCGGTGCGGCTGGTCTCGTCCGTCATCGTCCCGGCGAGCCTGCTGCTGATGGTGCTCGGCCCGGCGGTCACCACGCTGATCTTCTCGTGGGGCCACATGACGGCGGCGAACGCGATCTACATCGGCCATGTCCTCCAGGTGTTCGGCCTGGCGCTGGTGCCGTTCTCGGTCTTCCAGCTCCTGCTGCGGGTCTTCTACAGCTTCGGCGACACCCGCACGCCAGCGATCATGGCGGCGGTGAACGTGGCCATCAACGCGACGCTCAGCCTGGTCGCGTACTTCACGCTGCCCGACCGGTACATCGTCATCGGCATGGCCTTCGCCTACCTGGCCACATACGTCGTGCTCTGCGGCGTCGCGTGGGTGCTGGCGAGCCGGAAGATCGGCGGCCTCTCCGGCCGGGAGGTCACCGCCGGCCTGGGCCGGATGTACGCGGCGGCGATCCCGGCCGCCGCGCTCGCGCTGGCGGTGCTGTGGCTGGCCCGGGAGCTCACCGCGATCACGCCGGTGAGCTCGGCCGTCGTGCTCGTCATCGGCGGCGGGGCCGGACTGATGCTCTACATGCTGGCCGCGCACCGGCTGCGGGTTCCCGAGGTCCGTTCCATCATTGGACTCGTGGCGGGCAGGGTAGGACGGTAGGAGTTCTCACGACCAAGCGGCAACTCGAAGGTAACCCAGAAGTCCGATTCGGACGTCTTCAATCGGGAAGGCGGGCACAAGCGGCACGGCACTAGCATGGTGCGCCAGGGAGTGTTGATGAAGCGGCGTCCGTTGCGAGCGGGAATCCGGTGGGATTCGGCGCGGCAGGGCATCACTTTTGATACACCTTCCAGCGAAACGTCCCGCGGATCTTGCCCTACCGGAGAAATCCGGCCCGGCGGTGCTCCGTCCGGTGCCGCGGCAGGCACGAGATCCCGGGGGCGCGACCTGGAGTCAGGATCGGCGAGCGGAAGCGGGAAGGCGTGGGCGGAACCACCCGGCATCGGCTGATGCATGCCGACAGGCCGCGGAGCGGGGCGGCCGCATGAGCATGTCCACGGTCGAACCGGGGACCCGGCTGGCGGACCGGTTCCGCCTGGAGGACCGGGTCCACGAGTCCGCGGGCGCGACCCTGTGGAAGGCGCTGGACGAGATCCTCGCCCGGCCGGTCGCCGTCCACACGTTCGCGCCGGACTTCCCGCGGGTCACCGAGGTCGTCACGGCCGCCCGGCTGGCGAGCCGGCTGACCGACCCGCGTCTCACCCAGGTCTTCGACGCGGCCGACGAGGACGGCACGGCGTACGTCGTGAGCGAGTGGGTCAGCGGTGATTCGCTGCTCGACCTGCTGGAGAGCGGGCCGGTCGACCCCGAGCGTGGCGCCGCCCTGGTGGCCGAGGCCGCCGAGGCGCTGGCGCACGCCCATGCGGCGGGCCTCACCCATCTCCATCTCACCCCTGGCCGCCTGGTCTGGACGAGCGGCGGGACGGTCAAGCTCCTCGGGCTCGCCGTCGACGCCGCGATCCTCGACCTCCGCAGCGAGGAACCCGCCCGCGAGGACGCCGAGGGGCTGGGCCGCCTGCTGTACGCCGCGCTGACCGGGCACTGGCCGGGCGAGTCCGACTGCGGCCTGCCCTCCGCGCCCCTCGACGACGGCAAGGTCTGCACGCCCCGGCAGGTCACCGCCGGCGTGCCGGGTTATCTCGACGCCATCACCTGCCGGGCCCTGCTGCAGGAGCCGAGGCGGGGCCAGCCTCCGCTGACGACCCCGGCCGAGGTGGCCGAGGCCCTCGCCGAGGTGCCGCGTCCGACGCCGGTCCCGGTCAACACCGCCCCGCCCGCGCTGAACCTGCGCTCCGAGGCGCCCGACGGCCTCGGCATGGGCGTGACCACGATGCCGCCGCAGAGGCCGATGCAGCATCAGCATCAGCAGCCGCCGCGTCCGCAGACCGGCGCGGCGAGCAGGATCCTGCTGACCGTCATCGTGCTGCTCGTGATGGCGGCCGTCGGGGTCGGCGCCTGGACGGTGGGCAAGAACCTCGGCAACACCCCCCGGGTCACGCAGCCGGACGTCGCCGAGTCGCCGTCCCCCACGGCCAAGCCGGTCGCCGTCAAGCCGGTGAGCGCGACCGGGTTCGACCCCCTGGGCGACGGCGCGGAGAAGCCGGAGATCGCCGGCCTCGCCGTCGACGGCAAGCCGTCCACCGAGTGGCACACCGACAGCTACCTCGGCGCGGACCTGGGCGGGCTCAAGGACGGGGTCGGGCTCGTCCTCGACATGGGCAAGCCGGTCCCGATCGCCGACGTGGCCGTCTCCCTGGGCGACTCCGCCGGCGCGACCGTGCAGCTCAAGGTGGGCGACGCGGCGGATCTCGGTTCGCTGAAGACCGTCGCGGAGGCGAAGGGCGCCTCGGGCACGGTCACGCTCACCCCGAGCAAGGCCACCACAGGTCAGTACGTTTTGATCTGGTTCACCCGGCTTCCGCCCTATCTCGGGAAGTATCGTGGCACCATCTACGAAGTAACGGTGCACTCCCCCGGATCGGCATAGCAGGGACCTGTGAACTCCCCACCAGACACACCCCCGACGGCTGAGCACGCGCGGCACGCCGTGTCCGACGCTGTGTCCGACGCCGATCTGCTGACCCGCCATCTCGGCGGCGATCCCCACGCGTTCAGCGAGATCGTCCGGCGGCACCGCGACCGGATGTGGGCGGTCGCCCTGCGTACGCTGGGCGATCCCGACGAGGCCGCCGACGCGGTGCAGGACGCGTTCGTCTCGGCGTACCGCAAGGCGGACAGCTTCCGCGGCGAGGCGGCGGTCACGACGTGGCTGCACCGCATCGTGGTGAACGCCTGCCTCGACCGCATGCGCCGCAAGTCGGTGCGGCCCGTCGCCGACGACGAACTCATCGAGGCCGCCGAGCGGGAGGCTCCGGCCACCGACCAGTCGAGCGAGCGGGAGGTCTCCCTGGAGGTGACGGCGGCCCTCAAGCTGCTGCCGCCCGACCAGCGGGCCGCGCTCGTGCTCGTCGACATGATGGGCTACGCGGTGGACGACGCCGCCGCGGTCCTGGGCGTCCCGCCCGGCACGGTGAAAAGCCGCTGTGCGCGGGGCCGCGCCAAACTCGCCCCGATTCTTTCTCACCTACGGAACCGATCAGACCTCACTCGCGTCTCATCCGGGAAGGGAGCAGAACTTCGTGACGGGTGACACGCACTACGACCTGGAGATTCTCGCCGAACTTGCGGAGGGTCTCCTCGACGAAACCACGGCACGGCGGGTCCGCGAGCACCTCGCGGTCTGCGACCCCTGCGGGGAGAGCCTCGCCGACCTGGCCGCGGTCCGCGAGGTCCTGGCGGCGGTGCCGGTGCCGGCGATGCCTCTGGGCGTCGCCAAGCGCATCGACCAGGCGCTGGCCGCCGAGGCCCCGGACTGGGACCGCGTCATGCGTGACTCCCCCTGGGAGAACGCGCCGTGGGAGACCGTCGAGACTCCGGTCGAATCCATCGTCCCTGCCGGGGCGCCGCGGCCGGAGCTCGTACCCGAGCCTGCGCCGGAGCCCGAGCTCGCGCCGATCGCCGCGGCGACCGGGCCGCTGGGCGTCGTGTCCGGCGACGGGACGATCACACCGGCCGGGCGCCGGACGCGTACGGGGGGCCTTAGGCCCGCCAGACGGCGTGCGTGGGCGATGCCCGCGGTGGCCGCTGCTGCAGCGGCGGCCGTCGTGGTCGGGGGAGGGGTCGCCGCCACCGGCCTGCTCTGGTCCGGCGGCGGCACGCAGGCGCAGTCCGCGCTGAGCCAGGGTGACGCGAGCCAGAGCCCGGAGAAGACCCGCGCGCAGGCGCTGACCTACTCGACGTACGCCAGCGGCCACAACTACACCAGCCGGGAACTGCGCGGGCCGCTGCTGGGCTACTTCGGCGTCGGCCCCGGCGTGGACGGCGCGTCCTCGAGCGACGAGGGTCTCGACAGCTGCGTCAAGCAGTTCTCCACCGAGCTCGACCGCACGCCGATCGGGGTCGACAAGGCCCTGTACAACGGCAACGAGGCCACGATCATGGCGTTCTGGGAGGACAAGAACATCAACGCCGTACGCGTGGTCGTCGTGGACTCCGAGTGCCGCCGCCTGCGGCCGGAGGGCCTGGCCAGCTGGAGGTGACCCGGCGCCGCCCGGGGCCTCACCCGGCGGCGCACGGCGTACGGCGCGAGCCGTACCATCGGCAGTGACGAAGCCCCCCGCGACCTCCGGGGGGCTTCGCGTATGAAGGGCTCCCTGTGCTTCGTGTGCCGGGGGTCGGCCGCGGGAATCGCCGGGGCCTAGGATCTGTTGACGCGACTGCACATCACACCGGGATCGGAAGGCGAGTCCGTTGAGCGACGTCCGTAACGTGATCATCATCGGATCGGGCCCCGCCGGCTACACGGCGGCCGTGTATGCCGCGCGGGCGGACCTGCGGCCGCTCGTCTTCGAGGGCTCGGTCACCGCGGGTGGTGCGTTGATGAACACCACCGACGTGGAGAACTTCCCCGGGTTCCCGGACGGGATCATGGGTCCTGACCTGATGGACAACTTCCGCAAGCAGGCCGAGCGCTTCGGCGCCGAACTGGTGGCGGACGACGTCGTGGAGGTCGACCTGAAGGCCGACCCCAAGGTCGTCAAGACGTACACCGACACCTACCTGGCCAAGTCCGTGATCATCGCCACCGGCTCGCGCTACCGCGAGCTCGGCCTGGAGAACGAGAAGCGGCTGTCCGGCCGGGGCGTGTCGTGGTGCGCGACCTGTGACGGGTTCTTCTTCCGCGACCAGGAGATCGTGGTCGTCGGCGGCGGTGACACGGCGATGGAGGAGGCCATCTTCCTGACCCGGTTCGCCCGTACCGTCACCGTGATCCACCGCAGGGACACGCTGCGTGCCAGCAAGATCATGCAGGACCGGGCGTTCGCCAACGACAAGATCCGCTTCGTCTGGGACAGCGAGGTCGTCGACGTGCTCGGCGAGGACCGGATCTCCGGCGTGCGCGTGCGCAACCTCAAGAGCGGTGAGGAGACCGACCTGCCGGTCGGAGGGCTGTTCATCGCCATCGGCCACGAGCCGCGTACGGAACTGCTGAAGGGCCAGATCGATCTCGACGACGAGGGGTACGTCCTCGTGGAGTCGCCGACGACCCGGACCAACATCGACGGTGTGTTCGCGGCGGGCGACGTCGTCGACCACATCTACCGCCAGGCGATCACGGCCTCCGGGACCGGATGCTCCGCGGCGCTCGACGCCGAGCGCTGGCTGACGCTGAACGCCTGAGCCCGTTCCCGGGCGGCCGCGGGAAGTTCCGGGTGACCGCGGGAATGCGGTGACCGTTCCCGCGGTTGCACCCACCACACCAGACACAAGGGGAGAGTTACCTTGGGCGCCATCAAGAGCGTGACGGACGCGAGCTTCGAGGCCGAGGTCCTCAAGAGCGACAAGCCGGTTCTCGTCGACTTCTGGGCCGAGTGGTGCGGTCCGTGCCGCCAGGTCGGGCCCATCCTCGAGGAGATCGCCGCCGAGAACGCGGACAAGCTGACCATCGTCAAGCTGAACATCGACGAGAACCCGGCCACGCCGCGCGACTACGGCGTGCTGCAGATCCCGACGATGAACGTCTACAAGGGCGGCGAGGTCGTCAAGCAGATCATCGGCGCCAAGCCGAAGGCCATGCTGCTGCGCGAGCTGGAGGGCGTCCTCTGACGCGCCCCGGGCGAAGCCGGCCGGAGCCCCCCACGCCTCGCGTGGGGGGCTCCGTCGTGTCCTGGGATCACCTGGGAGGCCCGCTGTGGGCCTGAGATCGTCTCAGACGGGCCGCAGCGCCCGCTCCGGGGACATCGAGCCGAGTAGGCGCTCCAGCGCCACCTCGACGTCCTCACGCCACGAGACGGCGGTCTTGAGCTCAAGGCGGAGCCGGGGGAAGCGCAGGTGCGGGCGGACGGTCTTGAACCCGACCGACAGCAGATAGTCCGCCGGGAGCAGGCAGCCGGGCTGCTCCCACTTGAGGTCGCCGAAGGCCTCTATCGCGCGTACGCCGCGGCGGGTCAGGTCCTTCGCGACGCCCTGCACGAGCATCCGGCCGAGCCCGCCTCCGGAGAACTCCGGCACGATGTGCGCGGTCATCAGCAGCACCGCGTCGGAGCTGACGGGAGAGGTCGGGAACGCCACCGATCGGGGGACGTACAGCGGCGGCGCGTAGAGCACGAAGCCGGCCGCCACGCCGTCGACGTAGGCGATCTTGCCGCAGCTCCCCCATTCGAGGAGGGTCGCGGAGATCCACGCCTCCTTCTCCAGGCCGGGGTCGCCCGCCTCCACCGCGCGCTCCCCGCTGACGGGGTCGAGCTCCCAGAACACGCATCGCCGGCACCGGCGCGGCAGGTCATCGAGGTTGTCGAGGGTGACATTGACCAGCCGACGCGACACGTGATGCCCCAATCCCCGCTAGCGGTCCCGCCAGAAAAGCGCGCGAATACGGCGTCTACTGCACGCATCGTAACTCAGCGGCAGGGCGGGAGCGCGTACGCCACAAGAGCCACAGCTGACCGTTTACTTCCGTCCTCACGGTGAAACCAGTGAGACAGGAAAGCAGGAAAAGGGGTCTGTGATGGTCAATACCCTGTTGTGAGCAGCGTGGCGCGTTACCGTACTCTGGATTTCTCGGCTATGTGATCGGAGGTGGACCGTGACGCATGAGTTTGATCACGGTCGGACGAACGCGGCTCACGGGTCGCGCATTGACGCCTACGTCGACAGGTACGCCGCCCGCGCCGCCGGGATGGTCGCCTCCGAGATCCGAGCTCTTTTCGCCGTCGCCTCGAGGCCCGAGGTGGTCTCGCTCGGCAGCGGCATGCCGTACATCACGGCCCTTCCCCTCGACGTGGTGGGCGATCTCGTCGCCGATCTGGTCGCCACCCGCGGTTCCGTCGCCCTGCAGTACGGCGGCGGCCAGGGCGACCCCGCCCTGCGGGAGCAGATCTGCGAGGTCATGCGTCTTGAGGGCATCGAAGCCGGTGCCGACGACATCATGGTCACCGTCGGCTCCCAGCAGGCGCTCGACCTCATCACCCGCATCTTCATCGACCCCGGTGACGTCGTGCTCGCCGAAGGGCCGTCCTACGCCGGGGCCCTCGGCACGTTCGCGGCCTACCAGGCGAAGGTCGTCCACATCGCGATGGACGACCAGGGCCTGATCCCCGAGGCGCTCGCGCAGACCATCTACGCCCTCCAGGCGGCGGGCAACCGGATCAAGTTCCTCTACACGATCCCGACCTTCCAGAATCCGGCCGGCGTGACGCTGAACGAGGTGCGCCGCCGTCAGGTGCTGGAGATCTGCCGCCGGGCGGGCGTGCTCGTCGTCGAGGACAACCCGTACGGCCTGCTCGGGTTCGACGGAGAGCCGATGCGGGCTTTGCGGGCCGACGATCCCGACGGTGTCGTCTACCTCGGCTCGTTCTCCAAGACCCTGGCCCCGGGCTTCCGTGTCGGCTGGGCCGTCGCCCCTCACGCGATCCGCGACAAGCTGGTCCTCGCCATGGAGTCGGCGGTGTTGTCGCACTCGACGTTCACTCAGCTCGCCGTGGGACAGTACCTCACGACCCAGCCGTGGCGGGAGCAGATCAAGACGTTCCGGGAGCTGTACCGGGAGCGGCGTGACGCGATGCTGAGCGCGCTCGAGGTGTTCATGCCGCCCGGGTGCACGTGGACCCGCCCGGCCGGCGGCTTCTTCGTCTGGATGACGCTGCCCGAGGGGCTCAATTCGAAGGCCCTCCTCCCTCGCGCCATCGCCGAACGGGTCGCCTTCGTGCCCGGCACCGGTTTCTACTCCGACGGCGGCGGCACGCGGAACATGCGGCTGTCGTTCTGCTACCCGGAGCCGGACCGCATCAAGGAAGGCGTACGCCGCCTCGCCGGCGTCATCGAGCAGGAGCTCAGGATGCGGGACACGTTCGGCACCGGTTCCATCCCGCGGCAGGGGGGCGTGGACACCCCCGGCCCGGACCTCGCCTAGGAAGCACCAGGCCTGTCTCGCTCAGGCGCGGTACGGCCCGCGCCTGAACCGGCGTAGCCTCTCCTACTGGGACGTCGTCGCCTTCGGCCCCTCCCGTCGTGGTCAGGCCCGGGCGGCGGCGCGACGGGGCAAAGATTGGCGGGAGGGGCACTAGCCTGTTCAGGCTGGCCGTACCGACTCCTCGACGCGAGAAAGGCCCTCTTCGTGAGCGAGCGAACGATGATCGCAGGATCACCCCCCGCACATCCGCGGAGGGGAACGCGCCTCGGGCCGGGCAACGCCGATCGCCGGCGGATCGGGGGTCGTGCCTCCGAGAGCCCCGCGGCGTCTCCCGGCCTGCGTGCGCGTGCGTTGCGGGATGACCTGATCCAGACTGGCGGCGTGTTCGCCCGCATCGGTGGTGAGGCGGCATGAGCGATCTGGGTCACGTGCTCGTCCTCGCCGGAGGGCTCTCCTACGAGCGTGAGGTCTCCCTGCGCTCCGGCCGCCGGGTGGCGGAGGTGCTGCGGGCGGCCGGCGTGGACGTGGAGACGCGCGACACCGACGCCACCCTCGTGCCCGCCGTGTTGTCGGACCCGCCGGACGCGGTGTTCGTCACCCTGCACGGCGGCGCCGGGGAGGACGGGGCCATCCGGTCCGTCCTGGAGCTGCTCGACGTGCCCTACGTCGGCGCGACGCCGGACGCCTGCCGGGTCGCCTTCGACAAGCCCACGGCCAAGGCGGTCGTCCGATCCTGGGGGCTCAACACCCCCGACTCGGTGGCGCTGCCCAAGGAGACGTTCCACGACCTCGGCGCGACCGCGGTGCTCGCCCGCATCGTCGACCGCCTCGGACTGCCGCTGTTCGTGAAGCCCTCACGTGGAGGGTCCGCGCTCGGCGCGTCGATCGTCCGCAGCGCCGAGGAGCTGCCCGCCGCGATGGTCGGCTGCTTCGCCTACGGGGACACCGCGTTGATCGAGCAGTACGTGCAGGGCGTGGAGGTCGCCGTCTCCGTGGTGGATCTCGGTGACGGCCCGGTCGCCCTGCCTCCGGTGGAGATCGTGCCCGACCGCGGCGTCTACGACTACGCCGCCCGCTACACGGCCGGCCAGACGGAGTTCTTCGCGCCTGCCCGGCTCTCCCCCGAGGCCACCGAGGCGTGCGCGGGGATGGCCGTGGCCGCGCACACGGCGCTGGGCCTGCGCGACGTCTCCCGCACCGACATCATCGTCGACGCCACTGGCAAGCCGTACTTCCTTGAGGTGAACGTCGCCCCCGGCATGACGGAGACCTCCCTGCTGCCGATGGCCGCCGAAGCGGCCCATCGAGACCTGGGAACCCTGTGCAAGGGACTCCTGGAGCTCGCCGCGGCTCGCCGCTGAGCCTTGTTTCACGTGAAACACACGACAGAGCGTCCCCCGCATGCGTGTCTACCGGCACGCATGCGGCGGCCGAGGCGACGGGGTCAGCCGAACCAGTCGTCGTAAGCGCTACCCAAGCTGTCGTGGGGCGGATCCGGAAGCACCTGGAAGAACTTCCACGCGTAACCGTACGGATCGACGACCTCGGCGTACCGCTCCCCCCACGGGGCGTCTACGGGGTCGGTAGCGATCTCACAACCGGCCGATCGGCAGTAGTCCACGGCCGCTCCCACGTCGTCCACCGCGACACCGATGACCACGCCCAAACCTCGGGGACCGGCCAGGGTGCCTCGTTCACGCTCGCTGTCGGGAAACGGCATGCCCGTCAGGGCGTCGACGAGTAGCTGGAGATCGCCGCGCCGCAGGATCGCCATGATTGGCCAGCCGTCGGGGCTGGACAGCATTCCGGTCTGCTTGAACCCCAACCCCTCGTAGAACGCGGCCGCCGCACTCACGTCCTCGACCCGAAGCCCTACCCGGAAGGGAGCCTCGCCGGTCATCTCGCCTCTACGGTTCGTCGTCGCTTACCCCTGAGCACATCGAAGGCGGTTCACGCGTCGGCAGTGGCACTGTTTCACGTGAAACAGCGGCTACTTCGGGGGTAGTGGGGGCTACTCGGTGGCGATCCCCGCGCCACGCATCGCGTTGGCGGCCTCCGGAGCCATCGTGTCGATGATGCGCTCCAGATCGTCGATGGTGGAGAACTCGACCACGATGCGGCCCTTCCGGCTGCCGAGATCGACCTTCACCTTCGTCTCGAAGTGGTCGGAGAGCCGGTCGGCCAAGTCCCGCAGCGCCGGAGCCGTCGGCTTCTTCGCCCGCGGCTTGCGGGGAGCCGGACCCGCAGTCGCCTCCCCCAGCGCCACGATCTCCTCGACGGTCCGGACCGACAGTCCTTCCGCCACGATTCGGCTCGCCAGGCGCTCCTGGGCGGCCGGGTCGCTGAGCGTCAGCAGCGCACGCGCGTGCCCGGCGCTGATGACCCCCGCCGCCAGCCTGCGCTGCACCTCCGGCGGTAGGTTCAGCAGCCGCAGGGTGTTGCTGATGTGCGAGCGGGACCGCCCCACCTTCCTGGCGAGCACCTCGTGGGTGGCGCCAAAGTCGTCCAGAAGCTGCTGGTAGGCCGCCGCCTCCTCCAGCGCGTTCAGCTGCTCGCGCTGGAGGTTCTCGATGAGCGCCTCGCGGAGCATCTCGTCGTCCTGCGTGCTGCGGACGATCGCGGGGATGTGGTCGAGGCCCGCGAGCTGGGACGCGCGCCACCTCCGCTCCCCCATGATGAGCTCGAAGCGGCCGTCCGGCACCGCCCGCACGACGACCGGCTGCAGCAGGCCGACCTCCTTGATGGAGGCGGACAGTTCGTCGAGACGATCCTCGTCGAACACCTCTCGCGGCTGGCGGGGGTTGGGAGAGATCGACCCGACCTCGATCTCCTGGAAGTACGCGCCCTCCACCGGCCGCAGGCCCGTTTCGCCGGCACCTGTCATCCCACCGTTTGTCACGCCGCCACCCGATGCGGGTGACGGCAGACCGGCAGTGGACGGCACGCTCGCCACAGGCGACGGATCGACGATCGGTCCCGTGGGGATCAGTGCCCCAAGACCCTTGCCAAGTCCCCGACGCTGCTGGCTCACCGCTGCTCCTTCATACCCACACCCGCAAAGAAGGCGGTGCCCAGCGACTCGGGGTCACTGGGCACCGGCACGCACACACCAGGAGAGAGTACCGCTGCGGCGCCTCCGCACGAGTCCTCAGACATAGAGCTGTGCATAACCCGCGATCGGGCCGCCGTCCCTGCCCCGGAAAGAGACCGCCGGCCGCCGGATGTCCCCTCAGCCCGGACTCTCCGACCTCGGCTGTCAGGCGTCGGCGAGGGCCGCCGCACGATAGGCGATCTCCTTGGCGGCCCCCATGTACGCGAGCGCGCCGCTGGATCCCGGGTCGTACGTCATGACCGACTGGCCATAGCTGGGCGCCTCGGAGACGCGGACGCTCCTGGGGATGACCGCGTCGAGCACCGTGTCGCCGAAGTGGGACCGCACCTCTTCCGCCACCTGAGACGCCAGGCGGGTACGGCCGTCGTACATGGTGAGGAGGATGGTCGAGACCGCGAGCGTCTGGTTCAGGTGCGCACGCACCAGTTCGACGTTCTGCATGAGCTGGGTGAGACCCTCCAGGGCGTAGTACTCGCACTGGATGGGGATCAGCACCTCCTGCGCCGCTGTCATGGCGTTCACCGTCAGCAGGCCCAGCGACGGCGGGCAGTCGATGAGGATGTAGTCGAACTCCATGGCGTCGAAGGCCGCCAGCGCCCTCCGCAGACGGGTCTCACGGCCGACCATGGGGACAAGCTCGATCTCCGCACCCGCGAGGTCGAGGGTGGCGGGGGCGCAGTAGAGATTCGGCATGTCGGGAACGGGGTTCACGATCTGCGACAGCGGCATGTCGTCCACCAGGACCTGGTAAACCGACGGCATCCCCGACCGGTGCTCGGTCGCGAGCGCGGTCGACGCGTTTCCCTGCGGGTCCAGGTCCATCACGAGAACGCGCTGATCATGCATGGACAGTGCCGCCGCCAGGTTGACGGCCGTGGTGGTCTTGCCCACGCCACCCTTCTGGTTGGCCACCGTCATCACCCGACAGCGAGGAGGCCGGGGCCAGCTCCCCTCGTCACGCGTCGAGTAACCGACGGAAGGCGCAGCCGCCTGCGGGGGCGCGGCTGTTTCACGTGAAACCACAGAACTCAGTGCCTCTCGTACCAGCGGCGAATCGCCAGGGCTAAGGGGGCTCGGGGATACGGTCGTCGTCCTTTCGACCGGCGAAGCAGGGAGACGAGGCCAGCCAACCCCGGAGGACCGGCCTGCTGTCGCGATCTCCCAGCGTAGGGGGAGCCGGGTCTCCGGCCAACCCAGTCCCGCTTTCACATCGCCTGATCCGGCGTCCGCCACGCGGCTCACCTCTTCCGTCGCCTCCGCGTGTCCGCTCGCGGGGGTCGTCCTGCGACGACGCGAACAAGGGTCGCGGGCGGCTCGACCCTACCGTGCCCCACTGTCACGAGTTCGACGTGCCTCACTCCGTACGACTGGAGGTGGGGACGGGCGGCCTCCAGTTCCTCCTGCGCCCGCTCCCCCTTCATCGCCAGAAGTTCGCCGCCTTCCCGTAGCAGCGGCATCGACCATGAGAGCAGGCGGTCGAGCGGCGCCACCGCCCGTGCGGTCGCGACATCGAAGATCCTCTTGTGCGCGATCTCCTCTGCGCGTCCGCGCAACACCTCCACGTTGTCGAGCTTGAGCGCCTCGACACACTCGGAGAGGAAGACCGTGCGGCGGAGCAGTGGTTCCAGCAAGGTCACCGTCACGTCGGGCCGGACGATCGCGAGCACCAGGCCGGGCAGACCGGCGCCGGAACCGATGTCGACGACGGTCGAGTCCGGCGGAACCGCCTCCTCGACCACGGCGCAGTTGAGCAGATGGCGATCCCAGATCCGGGGCACCTCTCTCGGCCCCAGCAGCCCTCGCACCACTCCGGGACCGGCGAGTAACTCGGCGAACACCCGGGCCCTCTCAAGCGCCTCACCGGTGAAGATCTCACGCGCCACCGGGGGCGCCTCGGGCAGGTCGTTGCTCTCCGTCATCACTCACTCATCCAGGAACGCTCTGGGGCCAAGGGTAGTCGTCATTCCCCGGCCGGGGATGGTCAGCCGCGGATACGGGCGGCGGGTCCGCCCGCTCCCGGCCGCACGGGGCGGCGAGTCACTTCATCCGCGGCGTGGCAGGACGCCGGGACGGGAAAAGCCGCCGGCCCCGAAGATCGGGACCGACGGCTTCCCACGTCGGAGCTTGCGACCCGTACGTCCCGGATCCGTACGAACTCGAAACCGTGCGGACGTGGAACCGCGCGGGACCGGAGTCGTGCGGAGTCGGAACCGGGAGGAACGATCAGGCGGGCAGGACCACCACGAAACGGCGGGGCTCCTCGCCCTCCGACTCGCTGCGCAGGCCCGCCGCCGCGACGGCGTCGTGCACGATCTTCCGCTCGAAGGGCGTCATCGGGGTGAGCGCCTTCGGCTCGCCCGTGCGCTTGACGTCCTCGGCCGCCGAGGAGCCCACCTTCGTCAGCTCGGCGCGGCGCCGCTCCCGGTAACCGCCCACGTCGAGCATCAGCCGGGAACGCTCCCCCGTCTGGCGGTGCACGGCGAGACGCGTCAGCTCCTGCAGCGCCTCCAGCACCTCCCCGCCGGAACCCACGAGATCGTCGCCCTTGATCCCGACGATCGAGACCATGGCGCGGTCCCCCTCCACGTCCATGTCGATGTCGCCGTCCAGGTCGGCGATGTCGAGCAGGCCCTCCAGGTAGTCCGCCGCGATCTCGCCCTCCTGTTCAAGGGCATCGAGGTCGGGAGCAGGCTTGAGGGTCTCCCCAGCTTCGGTCACGTCCGGACTCTCCTTCTCCTACGACTTCTTGCTGCCGGTGCGCTTGCTGCGGGGCTGGCGCGCCGGCTGCTGGCGGACGATCTTGGGGGCGGGCTCGGGCTCGACCTCAGGGGTGGTGGTCTTGGGCTTCCCCACCAGCTTGGTGAAGATCCCGTTCGTCGGCTCGGGAGTGGTGACGTTGCCCTTCTCGTCTACCACGGGCATGGGGTGGCGGCTGTAGAACCAGTGCTGCTGGCCGAGCGTCCACAGGTTCGTGGTCACCCAGTAGAGGATCAGACCAAGCTGGAAGTTCAGGCTGAAGACGGCGAACAGCGGCGAGATGTACATGAGGATCTTCTGCTGCTGCGCCATGGGGTTGTCCGGCATCTGCGCCATCGAGCGCGTCACGCTCTGCCGGACGGTGAGGAAGGTGGTGCACGAGCTGACCGCGACGAAGAGGCCGAGCACGATCTTCGTGACCACCGGATCGGCGCTGAACTTCTCGATGTCCGCCGCGCTCGTGAAGAAGGTCGCCGGCAGCGGAGCACCGAAGACGTGCGCGTGCCGGGCGCTCTCCACGAGATCCTTGGACATCCCGAAGACGGCCCGGTCCTCGGCGATGGCCCGCAGCACGGTGAACATCGAGATGAAGATCGGGAACTGCGCGACGATCGGGAGGCAGCCACCCAGCGGGTTGGTGCCGGCCTCCTGGTACAGCTTCATGACCTCCTGGTTCATGCGCTGCTTGTCGTTCTTGTACTTCTTGCGCAGCTCCTGCACCTTGGGCGCGAGTTCCTGCATCTTCCGCGACGAGCGCATCTGCTTCATGAAGAGCGGGAAGATCAGCAGACGCATCAGCACGGTCAGGGTGATGATGGTCAGCGCCCAGTTGAGACCGCTACTGGCGGGGATGAAGGTGCTGTAACCGCCGTGGATCCAGGTGATCACCTGGGCCACAGCCGTATACAGCCAATTCAGGAATGGCAGCTCCACCGAGCTAGCTCCCTTGCGTTTCGTCGTGAGACCGGACTCGGCGTGGGGGCACCGGGTCGAAACCTCCAGGATGGAACGGATGGCACCGTCCAATACGCCTGACGGTCAGCCATACCCCGCGCGCCGCTCCGTGAACGGCGACGGCCTCGAGACCATAGGCACTACAGGACGGCTCGAACCGGCACCTCGGCCCCAGCAACGGGCTGATGAATGCGCGGTAGAACCGGATGAGCGCGAGCAGCACGCGGGCGACCAGCCCGCCTCCGAGCCGGTCGGCCTCCCCGGGCGCCTCGGCCGGGGTCGGATGCTGCGCTGTCATGACCGTCCATCCGTCGGGGTCCGGGCCTCGGACCCGCGCCGCCGGAGTAAACGACTCAGCGCGACGTCGAGTTCGGCGGCCAGGTGCTCGCTTCGCGCGGACGCGGCCGGTGGATTGGCGCGTACCACCAAGAGGCTACCTCTCGGCAGCATCGGCAGGCGGCTCCGCATGAGGTGTCTCAACCTGCGCCTGACCTGGTTCCGCACCACGGCGCCACCGACCGCCCTGCTCACGACGAAGCCGACCAGCGGTGGCTCGTCGGCGTCGCGCAGATTCAGATGTGCGACCAGGGTGGGACGCCCGGCGCGTCGCCCACGGCGGATCGCGTCGGCGAACTCGTCACCCCGACGCATGCGGGACGCGGACGGCAGCACCGGGCCTTCCTCGACGTACGGCCGCCCGCTCCGCCGGCGCCGCGAAGGGCGCCGGGCACGAGCGGGCGGCGACTGGTCGTCAGACCGTCAGCTCGGCGCGGCCCTTGCGGCGGCGCGCGGCCAGGATGGCGCGGCCGGCCCGGGTGCGCATGCGCAGCCGGAAGCCGTGGGTCTTCGCGCGGCGACGGTTGTTCGGCTGGTAAGTACGCTTGCTCACGAGTGGGCTCCAGGCTTCAGGTACGCCCGCGGGCTGCGGACGCGGCACAATCCAATGTCACGCGGCTTGTCATATGCGCGGGCATGCGAAATAGCCGTCGCGTGATTAGCCGACCGGGACACGTTACGGGGCCACCCTACGTCAGGTCAAACCGACACCCGTGCCGCCAACCGAGTACGGCGGGCGACCATGGCCCACTAGGCTGTGGACAACGCCTTGAACGCGGATGTGCACACCGCTACTGTCGGCCGTCCGGCCCTTCCCCTCATCAGCGTGGATGTGCCCGGGGAGAATACGCGGCCTGTGCACATCGTGTGGATCACGTGTGGATCAGGCATTCGGAAGAGGGCCGGTGCCGTGAGGCGTACCGGACGGGAACACGGCACGGATCGCGGCGGCGGACGGGGCCGCGCAAAGGGAGGAGGGGCCGAGCCATGGAAGGCGTCGATCTCAACGCTGTATGGGCTCGGGCGCTCAGCACCCTCCTCGACGAGGGCGTCTCCGGACAGCAGCGTGCGTTCCTCCAGATGACACAGCCCTCCGGCCTCATCAACGACACCATCCTCCTGGCCGCCCCGAACGACTTCGCCAAAGAGGTCATCGAGGTGCGGCTGCGCCCGCTGATCGTGCACGCCCTGTCGCAGGAGCTCGGCAGGCCGGTGCGGATCGCGGTGATGGTGGATCCCGGCGCGGGACTTCAGGCCGCTCCCGACCCCGTGGGCCAGGGGCCGGCCGACCGTCATCCACAGCAGTCGTCCACAGATTATCCACAGGCCCATCACCAGGCTCCGCGCTACCCCTTAGGTGAGGACGGGCCGTCCCGGCGCGAGCCCGAGCCGCACGCCCCGCCGAGTATCCACAGCCCCGCACACGGTCCGGCGTACGGTCCCTCCCACGGCCGCCCGCAGGGGTCGCAGCAGGTCCACGGTGGGCCGCGGTATCCACAGGACCAGCAGTATCCACAGCCTGCCCAGCAGGTCTCCCCGCCGGACCGTCCGCAGCGTCCGGGCGGCTACTCGCCCGAGCCGCCTCCCGCCCCCAAACCGGAGCCCGTGCCGGCGCAGAACCGCTGGGACGCGCGGGGCGGCCGCCCGAGCGGGGAGTCGGCCCGGCTCAACGCCAAGTACACGTTCGAGACCTTCGTCATCGGCGCGAGCAACCGCTTCGCCCACGCCGCCGCGGTCGCCGTCGCCGAGGCCCCCGCCAAGGCGTACAACCCGCTGTTCATCTACGGCGACTCCGGGCTGGGGAAGACGCACCTGCTGCACGCGATCGGCCACTACGCGCAGAGCCTCTACGACGGCGCCCGGGTGCGGTACGTGAGCTCCGAGGAGTTCACCAACGACTTCATCAACTCCATCCGCGACCACAAGGCGGACGGGTTCCGGGCCCGCTACCGCGCGGTCGACATCCTCCTTGTGGATGACATCCAGTTCCTGGAGGGCAAGGAGCAGACGCAGGAGGAGTTCTTCCACACCTTCAACACCCTCCACAACGCCAGCAAGCAGATCGTCATCTCCAGCGATCGCGCCCCCAAGCAGCTCGTCACGCTGGAGGACCGCCTCCGCAACCGCTTCGAGTGGGGCCTGATCACCGACGTCCAGCCGCCGGAGCTGGAGACCCGCATCGCGATCCTGCGGAAGAAGGCGATCCAGGAGGGCCTGGCCGCGCCGCCCGACGTCCTCGAGTACATCGCCAGCCGCATCGCCACCAACATCCGCGAGCTGGAGGGGGCGCTGATCCGGGTCACCGCGTTCGCCAGCCTCAACCGCCAGTCCGTGGACCTCCAGCTCGCCGAGATCGTCCTCAAGGACCTGATCAGCGAGGACGCGAGCCCGGAGATCACCATCTCCCTCATCATGTCCACAACGGCGGAGTACTTCGGCGTCTCGCTCGACGACCTGTGCGGAAGCTCCCGGTCGCGGGCACTGGTCACCGCCCGGCAGATCGCGATGTACCTGGCCCGCGAGCTGACCGACCTGTCGCTGCCGAAGATCGGCCAGCAGTTCGGCGGCCGGGACCACACCACCGTCATGCACGCGGAGCGTAAGATCCGCTCGCTCATGGCCGAGCGGCACTCGATGTACAACCAGGTCAACGAGCTGACCACCCGGATCAAGCAGCGCGCACGCAACGCTTAGTGCACAGGCTGTGGATAACTCTGTGGATCAGGGATGCCGCCTCATCGCGGCCCGAATCGCGTTACCCCCACCCTCTCCGGCCCGCCGGCAGGCCGTCCCCACTTGGGGACAACTCTGGGGAAATGTTGGGGACAGCTTGGGGAATACCTGTGGGCAGGCTGGGGACGCCCTGTGCGTACTCGTCACAGGCACATCGGCTGTCCCTTTTACCCCGTGGACAACCGGTGGAAACCTGGTGGATTACTCGTGGACAGAGGGGCCCGAACCTGGGGACGGGCTGTGGGGACAGCGCGGTCACCCACAGTCCACAGGGGGTCCGTCCACCTTTCCCCCACAGCACCGGTGGATGAAGCATCTCCGCTGAGCTGCGAAAATGCTCCTCATCCACATATCCACACTCCCTAATACGAGGACCTG
Organism: Microbispora cellulosiformans; assembly: GCF_008728085.1. Taxonomy (NCBI): domain Bacteria; kingdom Bacillati; phylum Actinomycetota; class Actinomycetes; order Streptosporangiales; family Streptosporangiaceae; genus Microbispora; species Microbispora cellulosiformans. The sequence continues at coordinate 173,979 of NZ_VYTZ01000004.1, forward strand.
TATCTCTCTCTAAGGAACTCAAGAACCATAGAAGGGGTTCTGGAGGCACACAGGTGCGGGAGAGTGAAGACTTGACGATGCAGCGACACCCAGGAGGCTGATCCACGTGATGTTCCGGATCGATCGCGATGTGCTCGCCGAGGCCGTGGCGTGGACGGCACGAAGCCTTCCGGCCCGTCCCTCGGTGCCGGTGCTCGCCGGCATGCGGCTTGAGGTGACCGATGACCAGCGGCTGAAGCTCTCCGGCTTCGACTACGAGGTCTCCGCCGAGGTGACCCTCGACCTGCAGACCGGGGAGGCGGGCGTGGTGCTCGTCTCGGGCAAGCTGCTCGCCGAGATCACCCGCGCCCTTCCCGCACAGCCGGTCGAACTGGTTGTGGACGGGGCGAAGGCCGTGGTCACCTGTGGCAGCGCGCGATTCACCCTGCTGACCATGCCTGTGGAGGACTACCCCTCCCTGCCCGCGATGCCGCCCGCCGCCGGACGGGTCGGCAGCGACGTGTTCGCCTCCGCCGTGGGCCAGGTGGCCGTGGCCGCGGGCAAGGACGACACGCTCCCGATGCTGACCGGCGTCCGGATGGAGATCGACGGCGACACCGTGACCCTCGCCGCCACCGACCGCTACCGGCTCGCCGTACGCGAACTGAAGTGGCAGCCGGAGCAGCCCGGCTTCCAGGCCGTGGCGATGATTCCCGGCCGTACGCTCGCCGACACGGCCAAGGCGCTCGGCGGCAGCGGTGCGGAGGTGGAGATCGCGCTCAGCTCCGCCGGCGGCACCGGCGAGGGCATGATCGGGTTCTCCAGCTCCGGGCGGCGGACGACGACCCGGCTGCTCGACCCCGAGTTCCCCAAGTACCGCTCGCTGCTGCCCACCGAGTTCTCCGCCCGCGCCGACCTGCCCACAGGCTCGTTCGTCGAGGCCGTCAAGCGCGTCGCGCTCGTCGCCGAGCGCAACACCCCCGTACGGCTGGCCTTCCGCGGCGGAGAGGTCGTCCTGGAGGCCGGCAGCGGCGACGAGGCCCAGGCGGTGGAGGCGCTCCCGGTCGACTTCGACGGCGACGAGATCAACATCGCGTTCAACCACCAGTTCCTGCTGGAGGGCCTCGGGGCGATCGACTCCGACATCGCCCGGCTGCAGTTCACCACGCCGACCAAGCCGGCCATCCTCACCGGGGGCAAGCCTGTGGACGAAGGCGCCAACGAGGACTACCGCTACCTCATCATGCCCATCCGCCTGTCCAGCTGATCTCACCGTGACGCCCCGGGCGTACGCTTTGGCCGTGGCATGGAGACCCGTTGCACGGGTACGCGTGCCTCGGTGGACGACGCGGACGTCAAGGGGTGGCTCAGATGCAGATCGGCATGATCGGGCTCGGCAGGATGGGCGGCAACATGGCCGAGCGGCTGCGGCGCGGCGGCCATGAGGTCGTCGGCTACGACCGCGATCCCTCCGTCAGCGACGTCGGCAGCCTGAAGGACCTCGTGGAGAGGCTTCAGGCGCCGCGCGCGGTCTGGGTGATGGTCCCCGCCGGAGCGCCGACCCGTGCCACCGTCGAGCAACTGCGCGACCTGCTGTCGGAGGGCGACGTCGTGATCGACGGCGGCAACTCCCACTACCTGGACGACCAGCGGCACGCGGCGGATCTCGGCACCCGCGGCATCGGCTTCGTCGACGTGGGCGTCAGCGGCGGCGTGTGGGGCCTGCAGAACGGCTACGCCCTGATGGCCGGCGGCGAGGACGAGCATGTCGGGCGGCTCATGCCCGTCTTCGACACCCTCAAGCCCGAGGGCGAGGACGGTTTCGTGCACGCGGGCAGCGTCGGCGCGGGCCACTTCGCGAAGATGGTCCACAACGGCATCGAGTACGGCATGATGCAGGCCTTCGCCGAGGGCTGGGAACTGCTGGAGGCCAGCGACGTCGTCACCAACGTCCCCGAGACGTTCGCGAGCTGGCGGCACGGCACGGTCATCCAGTCCTGGCTGCTCGACCTGCTGGTGCGGGCCCTGAAGGACGACCCCGACCTCGCCGAGCTGAAGGGCTACGCGGAGGACTCCGGCGAGGGCCGGTGGACCGTGCAGGCCGCCGTCGACCACGCAGTGCCCCTGCCGGCCATCACGGCCGCGCTGTACGCCAGGTTCGCCTCGCGCCAGGCCGACTCCCCGGCGATGAAGATGGTGGCGGCGCTGCGCAACCAGTTCGGCGGCCACGCGGTCGCGTCGGCCGAGGGCCAGACGGGCAAGGGCGCCGACTCCCCCGGCGCCGACGTGGCTCCGCCCCCCGAAGCCGACCGGTGAGCACCCGGGGCGGCTAGCCTTGCGGGCGTGCACGTGGCGAGCCTGTCCCTCACCGACTTCCGGTCCTACCCCGAGGTCGAGCTGACGCTCGAACCGGGCGCGACGGCCTTCGTGGGGCCGAACGGGCAGGGCAAGACCAACCTCGTCGAGGCGCTCGGCTATGTCGCGACCCATTCGAGCCACCGGGTGGCGACCGACGCGCCGCTCGTACGGCACGGCGCCCAGCGGGCGGTCGTACGGGCCGTGGTCGTCAGGGACGACCGCCGCGCCCTCGTCGAGGTGGAGATCAACCCGGGCCGGGCCAACCGCGCCCGGGTGAACCGCTCACCGGTCCCGCGGCCGCGCGACGCGCTCGGCCTGCTGCGCACCGTCCTGTTCGCCCCCGAGGACCTCGCGCTCGTCAAGGGCGACCCGTCCGAGCGCCGCCGGTTCATGGACGAGCTGCTCGTCGCCCGCGCCCCCAGGTTCGCGGCCGTACGCGCCGACTACGAGCGCGTGCTCAAACAGCGCAACACCCTCCTGCGTACGGCCGCGGCGAGCCGGGCGGGGCGGCGGCGCGCCCCCCGCAGGCAGGACGACGACGCGGCGTTCGCCGCCGCCGGCGCCGGGGATGTGCTGAGCACCCTGGAGATCTGGGACACCCACCTGGTGCGTTTCGGCGCCGAACTGCTGGCGGCCCGGCTGCACCTGGTGGATCTGCTGCGCCCGCTCGCCGCCAAGGCGTACGCCACACTCGCGCCGTCATCCGGGCTCGCCGATCTGGAGTACCGGGCGTCGGGGTTATCCACAGATATCCCCACCCTGGGGACAAACCGGGAACTTCTCGCCGAATGTATCCGGACGGGTCTCGCCGAGGCCCGCCAGGCCGAGCTCGAACGCGGCGTGACCCTCGTCGGCCCGCACCGCGACGACCTGCTGCTGCGGCTGGGCGAGCTGCCCGCCCGCGGCTACGCCAGCCACGGCGAGTCGTGGTCGTTCGCGCTCGCGCTGCGGCTCGCGGCCTACGACCTGCTGAGAACCGACGGCGGCGACCCCGTGCTGATCCTCGACGACGTCTTCGCCGAGCTGGACGGGCAGCGGCGGAGGCGGCTCACCGAGATCGTCGCCCCGGCCGAGCAGGTGCTCATCACGGCCGCGGTGCCGGACGACGTGCCGCCCGAGCTGACCGGCGCCAGGTTCGACGTGACCGAAGGGAGCGTGACCCGTGTCCGATGAGATATCCACAGGCGGTGGACAATCCCCGAAGGGCTCGGCCGCCCGGGGCGCCGCGCTGGCGCGGGAGAAGCTGGCCCAGGCCAAGTCCGACGCGCTGAAGCGGGGGCAGCTGCCGCGCAGCGAGCCCCGCCGCCGATCCGGCTCGGGGGCTGCGCGGCGTGACGCCGGCGACCCGCTGCCGTTCGGCCGGGCGATCCGCGACCTGCTCGCCGCCCGGGGCTGGGAGCAGCCGGTCGCGGTCGGCGGGGTGTTCGGCCGCTGGCCGGAGATCGTCGGGCCCGATCTCGCCGCCCACACCCGGCCGGAGAGCTTCGAGGACGGCGAGGTGCTGGTCGCCGCCGACTCGACCGCCTGGGCGACCCAGGTGCGCCTGCTCGCCGCCACGCTGGTCAAGCGGCTGAACGAGGAACTCGGAGACGGCACGGTGACCAGGGTGAAGGTGCGCGGCCCGGGCGCGGGGCCGCGGCCGGAGGGCGGTCTGCGGGTGCGCGGCAGCCGGGGTCCGGGCGACACCTACGGGTGAGTGGGCCCGTCTGCTGGGCAGAGGGAGGTCTCCGGAAGCCCGAACCGGCCCAAAATCGCGCCTGAGGCCATGACCCCCGCCCCCAGTAGGGGACGGTCGGAAACATGATCATCAAGCGACAGGGCATCACAGCCCCCGTGAATGCCACCGGTTGTCGGTCGGACCGGTAGAATGTAGGAGGACTCAAGGACACGTCCGGTTTGCGTCACCCCCGGTCCAGCGGGCCGGTTTTCCCTGGGCGGGCGCATCGGGGCACTCACGACGGTGACGGGCACGGCAGGGGCAGCCGATCCACGGTGTAGCCCGCCGCGTGTCCGCGGCAGGAGGATTTCGCACTTGTCCTACGACGCTAGCTCTATCACCGTTCTCGAAGGGCTGGAAGCGGTCCGCAAGCGGCCCGGCATGTACATCGGTTCGACCGGTGAGCGCGGGTTGCACCACCTGGTCCAGGAGATCGTCGACAACGCGGTCGACGAGGCGCTGGCCGGCTACAACGACCTGATCGAGGTCACCCTGCTCGCCGACGGCGGCGTGCGCGTGATGGACCACGGGCGCGGCATCCCCGTGGGCATCGTCGCCGCCGAGGGCAGGCCCGCCGTCGAGGTCGTCTTCACCGTGCTGCACGCCGGCGGCAAGTTCGACAGCAAGTCGTACGCCGTCTCGGGCGGCCTGCACGGCGTCGGCGCGTCGGTCGTCAACGCCCTGTCGACCCGCCTGGAGGTCGAGGTCCGCACCGACGGCCACGTGTGGCGCCAGAAGTACCTGACGGCCAAGCCGACCGGGCCGCTGCAGAAGGGCGAGCCCACCGAGGACCACGGCACGACGATCAGCTTCTGGCCGGACGCGGAGATCTTCGAGACCGTCGCCTGGAACTTCGAGACGCTGGCGCGCCGCTTCCAGGAGATGGCCTTCCTCAACAAGGGCCTCACGATCCGGCTCACCGACGAGCGGCCCGACCACATCATCGAGGGCGAGTCCAAGGTCGTCACGTACCACTACGAGGGTGGTCTGTCCGACTTCGTCACCCATCTGAACTCGAAGAAGGACCCGATCCACAACTCGGTCATCGACTTCGAGGAGCACGGCGACGGCATCTCGGTCGAGATCGCCATGCAGTGGAACGCCTCCTACAGCGAGTCGGTCTACACCTTCGCCAACACGATCAACACCGCCGAGGGCGGCACCCACGAGGAGGGCTTCCGCGCCGCGCTGACGACCATCGTCAACCGGTACGCGCGCGAGCAGAAGTTCCTCAAAGAGGGCAAGGACGACAACCTCAGCGGCGACGACGTCCGCGAGGGGCTCGCCGCGATCATCTCGGTGAAGCTGGCCGACCCGCAGTTCGAGGGCCAGACCAAGACCAAGCTGGGCAACACCGAGGCGAAGTCGTTCGTCCAGAAGGCCTGCAACGACCACCTGCGCGACTGGTTCGAGCGCAACCCGGGCGAGGCCAAGGAGATCATCAACAAGTCGCTGCAGGCCTCCCGGGCCCGCATCGCGGCCCGCCAGGCGCGCGACCTCACCCGCCGCAAGTCGCTGCTGGAAAGCGGCAGCGGGCTCCCCGGCAAGCTGGCCGACTGCCAGTGGTCGGAGCCGGAGAAGTGCGAGCTGTTCATCGTCGAGGGCGACTCGGCCGGCGGCTCGGCCAAGGGCGGGCGCGACCCCAAGTTCCAGGCGATCCTCCCGCTGCGCGGCAAGATCCTCAACGTCGAGAAGGCCCGGATCGACAAGGTCCTCAAGAACAACGAGGTCCAGGCGCTGATCACGGCCCTCGGCACCGGCGTGCACGACGAGTTCGACATCTCGAAGCTGCGCTACCACAAGCTGATCCTCATGGCGGACGCCGACGTGGACGGCCAGCACATCACCACGCTGCTGCTGACGCTGCTGTTCCGCTTCATGCGGCCGCTGATCGAGGCGGGCCACGTCTACCTGTCCCAGCCTCCGCTGTACAAGATCAAGTGGGACCGCAAGGGCGAGGACGCGTCGTACGCGTACTCCGACCGGGAGCGGGACTCGATCATCGAGGACGGCGTCGGCCGCGGCCGGCGCGACCCCCGGCTCCACGACGGCGTGCAGCGGTTCAAGGGTCTGGGCGAGATGAACGCCTCCCAGCTGTGGGAGACCACGATGAACCCCGACACCCGCGTACTCCGCCAGGTCACCCTCGACGACGCCGCCCAGGCTGACGACATGTTCAGCGTGCTCATGGGCGAGGACGTCGAGGCCCGCAGGAACTTCATCATCACCAATGCCCGTGACGTCCGCTTCCTCGACGTCTGAGCGGCGCGGATAACCAGAAGGACTTTTCGTGACGGAAGTGAACACGCCGCCTGGGCCCCCCGCCGATCGGATCGAGCCGGTCGACATCCAGGCCGAGATGCAGCGCAGCTACATGGACTACGCGATGTCCGTCATCGTGTCCCGCGCGCTGCCGGACGTCCGCGACGGCCTCAAGCCCGTGCACCGCCGCGTGCTGTACGCGATGTTCGACGGCGGCTACCGGCCCGACCGCGGCTACTTCAAGTGCTCCCGGGTCGTCGGCGACGTCATGGGCTCCTACCACCCCCACGGCGACACGTCGATCTACGACACCGTCGTACGGCTCGCGCAGCCGTGGTCGCTGCGCTACCCGCTCGTCGACGGGCAGGGCAACTTCGGCTCGCCGGGCAACGACCCGGCCGCCGCGATGCGGTACACCGAGTGCCGCCTCGCGCCGATCGCCATGGAGATGCTCCGGGACATCGACAAGGAGACCGTCGACTTTCAGCCCAACTACGACGGGCGGTCGCAGGAGCCGGTCGTCCTTCCGTCGCGGTTCCCGAACCTGCTGGTCAACGGGTCGGCCGGCATCGCGGTCGGCATGGCGACCAACATCCCGCCGCACAACCTCCGGGAGGTCGGCAGCGCCGTCATGTGGGCGCTCGACAACCCCGAGGCGACCGACGAGGAACTGCTCGACGGGGTGCTCGCGCGGGTCAAGGGCCCCGACTTCCCCACCGGTGCGCTGATCGTCGGCCGCCGCGGCATCGAGGACGCCTACCGCACGGGCCGCGGCTCGATCATCATGCGGGCCGTCGTCGAGGTCGAGGAGGACCCCAAGGGACGGCAGTGCCTGGTGGTCACGGCCCTGCCGTACCAGGTGAACCCGGACAACCTGGCGCTCACGATCGCCGAGCTGGTCCGCGACGGCAAGGTCACCGGCATCGCGGACGTCCGCGACGAGACCTCCTCGCGCACCGGCCAGCGGCTGGTGATCGTGCTCAAGCGCGACGCGGTCGCCAAGGTGGTGCTGAACAACCTCTACAAGCACACCCAGCTCCAGACCACGTTCGGCGCGAACATGATCGCGCTGGTCGACGGGGTGCCGCGGACGCTGCGGCTCGACCAGTTCGTGCGGCACTACATCACGCACCAGGTCGAGGTCGTCGTCCGGCGGACCCGGTTCCTGCTGCGCAAGGCCGAGGAGCGGGCGCACATCCTGCGCGGCCTGCTCAAGGCCCTCGACCGGCTGGACGACGTCATCGCCCTGATCAGGCGGTCGCCGTCGGCGGCTGAGGCGCAGGGCGGCCTGATGACCCTGCTGGACATCGACCAGGTGCAGGCGCAGGCCATCCTGGACATGCAGCTGCGCAAGCTGGCCGCACTTGAGCGGCAGCAGATCCAGGACGAGTACGACGGACTGATGGCGCAGATCGCCGATTACCAGGACATCCTGGCCTCCGAGGTCCGGCAGCGCCGGATCGTGTCGGACGAGCTCGGCGAGATCGTCGCCAGGTACGGCGACGAGCGGAAGACCGAGATCATCGCGTACGAGGGCGACATGTCCATCGAGGACCTGATCGCCGAGGAGGACGTGGTCGTCACGATCACGCGCGGTGGGTACGCCAAGCGGACGAGCACCGACCTCTACCGGGCGCAGAAGCGCGGTGGCAAGGGGGTCAGGGGCGCCCAGCTCCGCCAGGACGACATCGTGGAGCACTTCTTCGTGACCACGACCCACCACTGGCTGCTGGCGTTCACGAACAAGGGCCGGGTCTACCGGTTCAAGGCGTACGAACTGCCGGACTCGGGGCGTGACGCGCGCGGCCAGCACCTGGCCAACCTGCTCGCCATGCAGCCCGACGAGCACGTGATGGAGATCCTCGACCTGCGGGACTACAACGTCGCGCCGTACCTGGTGCTGGCGACCCGCAGCGGCCTGGTGAAGAAGACGCGCCTTTCCGAATACGATTCGCCGCGTTCCGGTGGCCTGATCGCGATCAACCTGCGCGAGGATGACGAGGTGATCGCCGCCCGTCTCGTGTCCGAGGGTGACGATTTGCTGCTCGTGTCCAAGAACGCGCAGTCGATCAGGTTCACCGCCTCGGACGACGCGCTGCGCCCGATGGGCCGCGCGACCAGCGGCGTGATCGGCATGCGGTTCATCGACGGCGACGAACTTCTCGCGATGAACGTCATGGGCGACGGCGACGACGTGTTGATCGCGACCGAGGGCGGGTATGCGAAGCGGACACCCGCCGACCAGTACCCGGTGCAGGGCCGGGGCGGCAAGGGCGTCCTGACGGCGAAGATCGTCAGTGCTCGTGGCAAGCTGGTCGGTGCCGTCATGGTGCGTCCCGAGGACGAGGTCTTCGCGATCACCTCTGCCGGCGGGGTGATCCGTACCAGCGCAGGCCAGATCAAGCAGTCGGGTCGCCAGACCATGGGCGTCCGCCTGATGAATCTGGCCGAGGGTGACAGCGTCGTCGCCCTCGCTCGCAACGCCGAGGCGCTGGTGGCCGAAGAGAGCGCCGAGTCGTCGGTGACCGAGGAGAACGGGGCAGGAGGCGAGGCATGAGCGAGCGCAGCGAGCGAATCGATGAGCACAGTGCGCTTCGCGAATGCGGACCCGAGCCGTCAGGCGAGGGTGTGGCATGAGCGACAGCGGCGGGGCACCGACCCCCGGCAGCGCCAGGCAGAAACCGGCGGGCGCCCGTCCGGCGGCGTCGTCCTCTAACGGCGTTACCGCGCGGGCACAGGATGGCGGTAGCGTCCCCAGGGTGGCTTCCGAAGGAGATGACGTGACCGCCGCCGACAAGGCGAAGGCCGAAGACACCATGCGCATCCGGACCACGGGCGCCGACAAGCCGTGGAAGCGGCAGGCGACCGCGGCCGGCGCCGCCGAGAACGGCAGGCCCGAGAACGGCAGGCCGGGCAGTGGCGGACCCGACGGCGGCGCCACTGCGCAGTATCCCCGGCCCGCCGGGGTGGCCGCGGCCGCTCCCGTTGTGGACGGCGCCCGGGCACCCGTGGACAACGGCGCCAAGACGGGCGGCGGGTCCGTACGCGGGCTCACCTTCGGCCCCGACGGCGGGGACCGCCCCGAGGCCGCCAAGGGCAAGGACAAGAAGCCCGGAGCCGGCCTCCGCCCGCCGCGCAAGGCCCACCTGGTCCTGCGCCGGGTCGAGCCGTGGTCGGCGATGAAGTTCAGCTTCGTCGTCTCGCTGGTGTGCTTCGTCGTGCTCTTCGTGGCCGTCGCGATTCTGTACGGCGTGCTCTCGGCGCTCGGCGTGTTCTCCTCGATCACCGACACCGTCATGCAGCTCACCACGAGCGGCGGTGTGGCGGGCAAGGGCGTCGGCACCATCGACATCCGTGGCTGGTTCGAGCCGGTCCGCATCCTCGGGTACGCGGCCCTGCTCGGCGCGCTGAACGTCGTCCTCATCACCGCGCTGTCCACCCTCGGCGCCGTGATCTACAACATCTCCGCAGACCTCGTCGGGGGCGTCGAGGTCACCTTCAGCGAAGCCGAGTGATTCCCTCGTACGGCGGGCCGCCCCGAGCGGCCGGCCGTACGAGGCGGACACCGCGCTTCGCGGCACGACCACCGGGCCGGACACGGTAAGCTTTTCCTCGTCCGGAAGCGGATTCGCCACCGGAAACCGGATGCGGTAACGTTCGATGCGCATCGCGGGGCTATAGCTCAGACGGTTAGAGCGCTTCCCTGATAAGGAAGAGGTCCCAGGTTCAAGTCCTGGTAGCCCCACCACGAAGTACCAGCTCAGAGGCCAGTTCCCAAGATCCGGGACCTGGTCTCTTGGTCGTTTGCCATCGATTTGCCATCACGGACGTCCGGCACCAGGTAGCAGACATCGATCCACATCGACAGGTCACGACACCCGGTCTCCTCATGCGAGGGACGGAGATTGAACGCCGCAAGGTCAGCGGCCTCGTGCTCGACCTCGTCCTGCATCGCGTCCAGCTCGGCCTGCTCCAGGTCCTCGGCGGGGACGAACCCGAGCATCTTGACGCGGTTGACGTGACCTTCCACCTTGCCGGAGCTGTGGAGCAGGGTGAGGCCGGCTTTGGCGCGGTCGATCTGCGGGGTGAGCTGGGCCCCGGAGGGGATGCAGGCGCGGCGGGCAATGCGGCGGATGAGCTTCGCCGGGAAGCCCTCACCCAGGCGCATACCACCGCCGTCGCTCGACAGGAGGCTGACCAGCGAGCCGTGGCGATCCGGGGCGAGGCCGAACGTATCCAGCGAGAGGCCTGGGAACGAGTTGCCGCGCACGAAGCCGCCCCCGGTCGCGCCGAAGCTGTCGGCGCCGCCGTCGCCGCCCGCGGGGATGCGGAGGCCGCGCGCCCTGGAGGAGCTGCGCGCCACCTGCACCGAGCAGAGCGAGCGGCTTGCCGTCGGCCAAACCGCCCTGCGTGAGGCACTGACAAGGTAGAAATGACAATAATTGTCATTATCGTCTAGATTTTACGCATGGATCCGGATAGGCGGACGCTCCATGGTTTAGGTCTCGTCGCGACGGCGCCCCGCCTGCTCGTTTTACGCTCCCTCCGTCAGCAAGACCGCGCCCGCAGCGCCGGGGAGATCTACGCCGAGGTGCAGAACGCCGGCGGCAAGCTGGGATTGACGACGGTCTACCGGACGTTGATCACGTTGTCCGAGGCGAAGCTCGTGCACACCTTCGAGCGCGGCGGCGAGACCGTCTATCGGCTCTGCGGTGAGGGGAACCATCGTCACCTGGTGTGTCGCAGATGTGGCCTGGTCGTTGAGGCCGGTGACCTCGACCGCGCCCTTCACCGGCTTCCTGCCGCGGTCGGTTTCCATGTCGAGGAGATCTACGGCGTGTGCACGTCGTGCTGGACAGACGAGACGGAGCCCTCGACGGCCATGCGGTGACCTTCTATGCCTTCTGCCCCATTGCGGCCGATCCGGGTGGCGATGCTAGGTTGAGAAATGAAAACCGTTGTCATTTCCAATGAGGATCGACATGAACGCCTCCCCCCTGCGTCGTCCCTCCCTGCTCGTCCTCGCGGGCCTGGCTCCCGTGCTGCTGAGCGGCTGCGGCGGCTCGTCTTCTCCGGCCGCATCTCCCGAGCCGGCTGTGAGCGCGTCCCCCGGCCCGGGCGCGGTCGCCGTGGTGACCTCCACCAACGTGTACGGCGACGTCGTCCGGCAGATCGGCGGTGACAAGGTCGCGGTGACCTCGTTCATCGCCGGCCCCGACCAGGACCCGCACTCCTTCGAGGCCAATCCGCAGAACCAGCTGGCGCTGTCCAAGGCCAAGGTGATCATCGAGAACGGCGGCGGCTACGACGACTTCATGGACACGATGCGTGACGCCGCCGGCAACACCTCGGCCCAGGTGCTGAACGCGGTCGAGATCTCCGGGAAGACCGCGGCGGACGGAGAGGAGCTCAACGAGCACGTCTGGTACGACTTCCCGTCCGTCGCGCGGCTGGCCGACTCGATCGCCGCCGCGCTGGGCAAGGCCGATCCCTCCGGGGCCGCCGCCTTCACTGCTGGAGCCGAGACCTTCAAGCAGAAGCTCAAGCCGCTGGAGGAGCAGGAGGCGGCCATCGCGCAGACCGCGAAGGGCACCGCCGTGGCGATCACTGAGCCGGTCCCGCTGTACATGATCGAGGCGTGCGGCCTGACCAACGCCGCCCCCGAGGAGTTCAGCGAGGCCATCGAGGAAGGCAACGACGTCTCCCCCCGCGTCCTGCGGGACACCCTCGCCCTGTTCACCGGCAAGAAGGTGCAGGCCCTCGTCTACAACTCCCAGACCGCCGGCCCGGAGACCGAGAGGGTCCGCGAGGCGGCGACCGGCAACGGCATCCCCGTCGTTTCGGTCACCGAGACCCTGCCCTCCGGGAAGGACTACTTCGGCTGGATGACCGCCAACCTCGACGCGCTCGGCAAGGCCCTGGGGCGATGAGCGAGCAGACGGGAACCATCGCACAGCAGGCCGCCTCCACCAGCGGAACACCCGTCGTCCTCAGCCTGACCGATGCGGAACTGCGCCGTGGCGAGCGCGTGCTGTGGTCCGGGCTGGATCTGGAGCTGCGCCGCGGCGAGTTCGTCGCCGTGCTGGGGCCCAACGGATCGGGCAAGACCAGCCTGCTGCACGCCGTCCTGGGCCAGTTGGCTCTCTCTGCCGGAACCCTGCTGATCGACGGCCGCCCGCCCCGGCGGGGCGGCGATCTGATCGGCTACATCCCCCAGCAGCGCGCCGTCGCCCCGCACACGCCGCTGCGTGCCCGCGACCTGGTACGGCTCGGCGTCGACGGCCACCGCTGGGGTCTGCCTCTCGGCAGCAGAGGGCTGCGGCGTCGCATCGACGAGCTGCTGACGGAGGTGGGCGCGCACGCGTACGCGGACATGCCCCTCGGCCTACTGTCCGGCGGCGAGCAGCAGCGGGTGCGCATCGCGCAGGCCCTGGCCACCGATCCCGCGCTCCTGCTGTGCGACGAGCCGCTCCTCTCGCTCGACCCGCACCACCAGCACGCGATCGTCGACCTGCTCGACCGGCGGCGGCGCGCCCATGGCACCGCAGTGCTCTTCGTCACCCACGAGCTCAATCCGGTCCTCCCACTGGTCGACCGGGTGCTGTACCTGGCCGGGGGCCGATTCCGCGTCGGCACGCCCGACGAGGTGATGACGTCTTCCGTTCTGTCCGACCTGTACGGCGGCCCGGTCGAGGTGGTCCGGGCCCACGGCCGCTACCTGATCGCCGGCGTCCCCATCCCGCACCACCCCGACCACGCTGAAGGCGTCCAGTCATGAGCACCGACATCTGGCACCAGATCTTCAACTACGACGGCTACGGGCAGCTGCTGGCCCTCGTGGCCAACTCGATCATCGCCGCGGCCGTGCTCGGTGTGGTCGGCGGCCTGATCAGTACGTTCGTGATGATGCGGGATCTGGCCTTCGCCGTGCACGGGATCGCCGAGCTGTCCTTCGCCGGCGCGGCGGCCGCGCTCCTGCTCGGAGTGAACGTGGTGGCAGGATCCCTGGTCGGATCGGTCCTGGCCGCCGCGGTCATCGGTGCCATGGGGGTGCGCGTCCGGGACCGCAACTCCGCCATCGGCGTTCTGATGCCGTTCGGACTGGGACTGGGTGTGCTGTTCCTGTCGCTGTACAAAGGCCGTGCCGCCAACAAGTTCGGGCTGCTCACCGGTCAGATCGTGGCCGTGGACACCCCGCAGACAGCCTGGCTGATCGGAGTGTCGGTCGTCGTCCTGCTCGTCCTGGCGGTCATCTGGCGTCCGCTGACCTTCGCCAGCCTCGATCCCGATGTCGCCGCCGCCCGCGGCGTGCCCGTTCGGGCTCTGTCCCCTGTGTTCACCTTGGTGCTGGGTCTCGCCGTGGCCACGACGATCCAGATCGTCGGGGCTCTGCTGGTGCTCGCCCTGGTGGTCACCCCTGCGGCCGCCGCCACCCGGGTGACGGCTTCCCCTCGCCTGATCCCTCTGCTCAGCGTCCTGTTCGCCGTCACGTCCGTGGTCGGCGGCATCCTCATCGCGTTGGGCAGCAGCATCCCGATCAGTCCGTATGTCACCACCATCGCCTTCGCCATCTACCTGGCCTGCCGCGCTGTGGGGGCCGTACGCACGCGTAGCGGCTGGGCGCGCAGACCCCCGGCTGTGGTCACCGGCTGAGGCGATGGTGAGCTCCGCTCCTCCCCAGCCCGGTTCACACGACTGCCATACGGGACTTCGACGGGGCTCCGCAGTGCCGATCCCAGGATCACCGGTGAAAGGTTCTGCCAGGATGAGGCGCATGTCGGACCGGGTCGTGGTGGATTCCTCGACAGAGATACCGCCCCCAGAATGGGGCCGCAGATCGGCCGCACCTCCGGCGACGCCCTGGCTGTTCGCGCTCCTCGCCGCGCTTCTCGTCATCGGCCGCCTGGCACTGACACCCCTGCTCACGGCCCCGGCGCTGCAGACCTGGGCGACCGTTTTCGTGGCGATCTGCGTCCAGGCGTTACCCTTCCTCGTCTTCGGCGTGCTGCTTTCCGCGGCCATCGCGGCCTTCGTCCCGCCGTCGTTCTGGACGAAGGCCCTGCCCCGCAACCCCTACGCCGCGGTCCCCGTGGCGGGGGCGGCCGGAGCGGTTCTGCCCGGCTGCGAGTGCGCCTCGGTCCCGGTGGCCTCGGGCCTGATGTCGCGCGGGATCACCCCGGCTGCCGCGCTGGCGTTCCTGCTGTCATCGCCCGCCATCAACCCCGTGGTCGTGGTCGCCACGGCCGTGGCGTTCCCCGGACAGCCGATGATGGCCGTGGCCCGGTTCGCGGCCTCGCTCCTGGTGGCGGTCGCGGTCGGCTGGCTGTGGCTCCGCTTCGGCCGGTCGTCGTGGCTGCGGGTACCGTCCCGTACAGCCCTCGCCGGCTCGAAGTGGGCAGAGTTCCGCGACGCCATGCGGCACGACCTCCTCCACGCGGGCGGATTCCTGGTGATCGGCGGGATCATGGCGGCCACGCTGAACGTGGTGGTGCCCCGCGCGTGGCTGATCTCGGTGGCGGACGTCCCGGTGCTGTCGGCGGTCGTGCTCGCGCTTCTCGCGGTCGTGCTGTCGATCTGCTCGGAGGCCGACGCGTTCGTCGCGGCCTCACTCACCGCGTTCTCCCCTACGGCGAGGCTGGCGTTCCTGGTCGTCGGGCCGATGGTCGACCTGAAGCTCATCGCCCTGCAGGCGGGGACCTTCGGCCGGGCCTTCGCGATGCGGTTCGTTCCGCTGACGTTCCTGCTCGCGGTCGTGGTCAGCTCGGCGATCGGAGGAATCCTCCTGTGAACCGCCTGTCCCAGAGTCTCGTGCTGACCCTGCTCGGCGGCGTCGTGCTCTGGATAACCGCCCTGACGACGTCATACCTCAACTACGTGAAACCCGGCTTCCGCCCCTTCCTGCTCGCCGCAGGGGTGGTCGTCCTCACCCTCGGGATCATCGGCCTCGTCCAGGAGTGGCGGCGTCCGTACGCGAACGCTCACGATGAACACGTCCACGAAGGGCCGGGGAAGCACGTCGAGGGTCACGACCATTCACGGGCGCCGAAGGTGGGCTGGCTGCTGTCCCTGCCCGTCTTCGCGATCGTCCTGATCGCGCCTCCCGCATTGGGCGCCTTCGCCGCTCGTAGTGAGGACGCGCCCATCCGGCCGCCGGCGACGACCGGCTCCTACGTCCCGCTCTCCTCCGAGAGAATCACCCCGATGGCCGTGGGCGAGTTCATCGGCCGGGCCTGGGATTTCCGCAAGCGCACGCTCACCGGCAAGAAGGTCCGGCTGACCGGCTTCGTCGTACGGTCGAAGAAGAAGGACCGCTGGTACGTCACCCGCATGCAGATGAGCTGCTGCGCGGCCGACGCCATCGCCCTCAAGGTGGCCGTGCTCGGCGCCGCTCCGCCGCCCGACGACACCTGGGTCGAGGTGACCGGCACCTGGGTCCCGCCCAGGTCCCGCAAGATCCCGAACGGAACCGTGCCCCCGGAGATGACCGCCATCCAGGTGACGGAAATCCCGGAACCGAGCAAGCCGTACGAGTAAGCCGACACCACGCCCAGTGGCTTGGCGCGCAGACGTGCCGTTATTCGGACAGACCCTGGTCCGGGATGACCGCCTGCGGGTCACCCGGGCCACCGCATCACGATTCTCACCCGATCAGTGCTCGTCCCAATGGCCGTCATGAAGGACATGCCGGTGGCCATCGTGAATGTAATCCACGTGGTCCTCGTGGGGTACGGACACATGACCACATGCCGGGCCATGCTCATGATCGTGATTTGAGTGGACGCTATGCGTCGCCGGCTCGCATTCATCGACGTGGTCTTCATGCAGTTTGTGAAGACACCTATCATGAACGTAATCGACGTGATCACCGTGTGGCACCGCCACGTGCCCGCAGCCCAGTCCGTGCTGGTGGCTGTGGTCCATATGAGGGCGATGCTCAGTAGAAGCTGTCATGTTTCCCCCTGGTATGCCTCGTGGCGAAGTGACGCTCATTGACGCCGCATTCCACGGAACGATACGTGGAGGATCCACTCCAATCGCCAAAATGATTGCGTACTGCGCTTAAAACTGGCCGGAAAAATTTTCAGAATTGTCCAAAAGCTATGGAAGCGCAGATACGGGACAACGCTCCGCAACTTCTCGCACGTCTCTTCGTATCCACGCTCAGTGGCGGACTGCCCCCATCACTTCGGCTCCGGCACGGAGCCAGGTGCGCTCCCCGGCCGAGCAGCGTCCGCAGGACTAGCGCGGCATCGAGTGAGCCGTCCGTCCCTGCCCGGAACACCGCTCCGCCGTAAAGCCCCCTGGGCTCCACCTCATGCCGGGCCAGGGCGGTGAGGGCGGCGGCTCTCGGCACACCGGTGGCCGTGATGGCCGGGAAGAGAGCCGCGAACGCCTGCCAAGTTCCGACGGCCTCCTCCAGGCTCCCGGCGACCCGGGAGGCGAGGTGCTGTACAGAACCACGCTCCTTGACCGTCATGAACTCCTCGACGATCACCGATCCTGGCCTGCAGATCGACTCCATCTGCTCGCAGGCGAGCCGTACGGAAATCGCGTGCTCGTGCACCTCCTTCGCATCCGTGAGGAGCTCACGGCGCAGACGCTCGTCCTCCTCCGGATCCGGCCCAGCGCGCGGGTCCCCGCGAGTGGCTGGGTGGAGACGCGCCCGCTCGGGTCGACCTCGACCACGGTCTCCGGACTGAAGCCGGCCGCCTGCCAGCCGCCGAGTTTCAGCAAGAAGGATCGTGCGGGGGTGTTCGCCCGGCGGCCCGTGAGGTAGGAGGCGGTGAAGTCCGGCACGCCGCCAGGAGGCAGAGGCACAACCCGCGAGAGGACGGCCTTGCCGACGAGGCCCGCGTGAATGTCGGCGACGTCGCGGGCGACCGCCTGCCGCTGGGCGGGCCCGCCCACGGCGATGAGCTTCTCGGCGTCGGGCAACGCCGGAAGGGCCATCGCCGCCTCGGCATCGGGCGTGGCCGCGTCCGCGAGGAGGGCGCAGACCTTCCTGGTCCAGGTGTCGCCGATCGAGCGCACCTCGGCCTTACCGGGGTGCAGCGCGACCTCGACGCTGGGCACGATGAGGTGCAGGAGCGGCTCGGTCCCCGCCTCGGCGGGGTCGCCATGGAGCATGTGGGCGAGTTCGAAGGCGGCCCACCCGTACAGGTCTGCCGCGCCCGGACTGCCCCAGCGCCGCGACCTCGAGCTCACGCGGGCCGGAAAGATCCGCCGCGCATACCAGGAACGCCACGGACCGCTCACCTCACCGCTCGTCCGAAGCGCCCACCAGGGCCGCGGCCCGGCACGGCCCCTCCCCTCGTAACGGCGTCGTCCGATACGGAGATCGGAGAATCGAGCCTGCGGCACTTGCACCGGCTCGGCCGGTGGTTGGAGGTTCACCACCGCGCGTCCGGCGAGCAGGAGCCGCCGGGCGAGCAGGTCACAGACCACGTGCCGTTCGGCAGGGGTGAAATGTCCGATGACGTTCATCGCGACCACGGCACCCAGCTGAGGCGGCAGCTCGGCGTGGAGAAGGCCGTCGGGGAGCATGGTCACCCGGTCACGCAGCTCCGGGCTTTCGTTCACCCTCGCCAGGAGGACCGAACGTAGAGCGGGTGACGGCTCGACGGCGACGACCTCCGCATCGGGCCCCGCCTGTGCGATCACCCTGGTGCCGTGCCCGCCTCCTGCTCCGATGCGTTGATCGGGCCGACGCTGCCGTGAAGTGCCTCCACCAGCGCGGGTCCGAGAGCCGACCAGTGAGCCGCGAGCATGATGTCGACGAATTCCGCGGATCGCTCGTATTGATCGGTCATCGGAATCACCGGGGACGAGATGCGTACGGGAGCAGGGCCATCTCCCGGGCGTTCTTGATGGCCCGGGCGAGCTGCCGCTGCTGTTGCACGGTCACGCCGGTCACGCGGCGGCTGCGGATCTTGCCCCGGTCGGAGATGAACCGGCGCAGCAGGTCGGTGTCCTTGTAGTCGATGTAGGTGACCCCGAGCAGCGGGTTGGACTTCTTCCGGGGGATACGGCGGGGCTTCATGCGATCTCCTTCATGTCGATGAAGTCGGCGAACGGGTCGGAGTAGGCGGCCCACTCGGCGGAACCGGGAAGAGCGTCCCGTTCGGTGAGCAGGCAGGAGTCGAGCAGAGCGCAGATGTGCTCGCGGTCGAGGTCGGGCCCGGTGAAGACCAGGTGCTGGATCCGATCGCCGGTGACGCGGTTCCAGTCCAGCGCGGCGGCGGCGCGGCGTGCCGGAGAGACCAGGTCCCAGGCGGCCTCGGGCAGCGCGGCCAGCCAGGGTCCGACATCCTCGACCGAGACGACGCCGGCCACGGCGTCCCAGGCCAGCATCCGCTCGTGCCGGTTGGCCAGCCAGAACCGGCCACGAGAGCGGACGGAGCCGGTCACCAGCTCGTCGACCGCCTCGAACAGGCGTCCCGGATGCAGCGGGCGCAGCCGGCGCCAGACCACGGTGGTGATCTCGCCGGTCTGCGCTTCGCCGGGCAACTGCGCGGTGGCCGGGTCCACTCGTTCGCCCAGCTCGTGAACGCGCAGAGCGGGGCCGGTCACCTCGGGCAGCGACGTGGAGAAGACCGGGGTGTGCGGAGCCAGGTGGCCGAGCACCGCGGCGGCCAGCTCCATGTCCTCCTCGTCGTCGCCGAGAAGGAAGAGTCCCGTGGCGTACTCCATCTGGCGGGCCAGCACCTCGGCGAGATAGCGCCGGTCCCCCGCGGCGGCACACTGCCCGGTTTCGGCCAGGCGCTCGCCTCGGCAGATGTCCACCGGCATCAGCTCGGCGTCCAGCGCGGTCAGCACGCCGGTGAGGGCCAGCAGGTCGGCCGCGTCCTCATGGCCCAGCGCCTCCGCCACGGGACGGGGCTCCACGGAATCCCACAGGTCGACGATCAGCAGGGACGCCGTCCTCGCGTGCCGAACGAGCTGTGGGAGCAGGTCCTCGCGGACGGTGCAGGTGACGCAGCCGTGGGCCAGGCGCACCTCGGTCCGATCGAGGATGCCCGAGCCGTCGCGGATGACGCGCTCGACCCGGTCGGCGACGACGGCGGTCAGATCATGGTGAATCGCGACGGCCCCTGGATGGGCGCGAAGTAACCGGTCGACCACGGCCGCCCGGGCGTCGCCGTACAGGCCTGCCACGAGGACGACGGGCGTGGGCATATGACCTCCCGAGGGATGAAAATGAAAACCATTATCGTTATCATGGCACAGCCGCCAACGGAGAAGGACGAGAGGGATGGCCAGAAACGAGCTACGACCGGTGATCAAGCTGCGCTCGAGCGCAGGCACCGGCTACACCTACGTGACCACCAAGAACAGGCGCAACGACCCCGACCGCCTGAAGCTGCGCAAATACGACCCGACCATCCGCCGCCACGTCGAGTTCCGGGAGGAACGATGAAGAAGGGCATCCACCCCGACTACCGGCCGATCGTCTTCCGCGACCCCGGCGCGGACTTCGCCTTCCTCACCCGATCCACGATCACCAGCGACAAGACCATCGTGTGGGAGGACGGCAACACCTACCCCGTGGTGAACGTCGACGTCTCCTCGGCCAGCCACCCCTTCTACACCGGCCGCAACCGGGTCCTGGACACCGCCGGCCGGGTCGAGCGGTTCAACCAGCGCTACGGGAGAAGCTGATGTCCGCGCACTGCCAGCTCACCGGCGTCAAGCCGGTCTTCGGCAACAACGTCTCCCACTCCCACCGCCGCACCCGGCGGCGGTGGAACCCCAACATCCAGCACCGCCGTTACTGGCTGCCGAGCGAGAACCGTTTCGTACGGCTCACACTCAGCGCTCGCGCGATCAGGACCATCGACAAGATCGGCATCGAGAACGCCGTCGCGCGGATTCGGGCCAGGGGAGAGAAGGTGTGATGGCCAAGAGGAGCAAGATCGCGGCCAACAAGCGCAGGAAGGCGACCGTCGCCCGCCACGCCGAGCGCCGTGCGGAACTGAAGGAGATCATCCGCACCGGCACCCCGGAGCAACGGGCCGAGGCCGTACGGCTGCTGAGCCGCCAGCCGCGCGACGCCAGCGCGACCAGGGTGCGCAACCGCGACTCGGTCGACGGCCGTCCCCGCGGCCACCTGCGCACGTTCGGCCTGTCCCGCATCCGATTCCGGGAGATGGCGCACCGGGGCGAGCTGCCCGGCGTCAGGAAGGCGAGCTGGTAGCCGTGGCCGTACCCAAGCGCAGGAGCTCCCGCAGCAACACCCGGCACCGCCGCGCCCAGTGGAAGGCGCAGCGCCCCAACCTCGTCCCGATCACACTGAACGGGCGGGAACTGCTGGTGCCCCGCCGCCTCGTCCGCGCCTACCAACGCGGTCTGATCGACCCGCCAGCGTGACATCCGCCGCCACCGCCGGCGTTCGATCGCCGTAGCAGGCAGCGGTGGCGGCACCCCGCGGGCCTGACACCGCGCTGTCACGCCCGGACCCAGGAGGGCTGGTCATCTGCCCTCGAAGCGAGCAACACGACCGTCGTCCATGTCACTCTGCTGACAGCTCCGGGGCTTCGCCCGGTGCGGGAACGCAGGTCCCCGCTCATAGTTACGAGAGACGGTGATTGCGGCCGATGGAGGAGTCCCGCGGGCTCCTGATGCTGACCAAGGCCGGGTACGCCCAACCAGATCCAGCCGCACTCGGCACCTGCTGGTGTGGCGACACTACCTACATCCCCACGGACGAGGGGTGGCTGTATGGGCGTCGCCGTCAAGAAGTCTCAGCAAGTCTGGCGTAGAGACCCGGTAGAGGTCACTGATGCGGATGGTCCGCACCGGGAATTGATCCTTCTTGGCCAGCTCATAGGCCTTGGTGCGGCCGATGCCCAGGATCCTTGCCGCGGTCATCAGGTCGAGCGTCGGCGGCAGAGCCTGGAGGTCCCGGAGGGTGATGTCCTTCATTCGATGCCCCCAGCCTTTGCCGATGCCTCACGGATCCGCGCTACTGCGAGCTTGCAGTAGTCCGCGTTGAGTTCGATTCCGATGAACTGCCGGCCGAGTTGCCGGGCGGCAAGAGCAGTTGTTGCCGCTCCGGAAAACGGGTCCAGGACGGTGCCGCCGGGGCGGCAGCCTGCGGCAATGGCGCGGAGCGGGATGTCGATCGGGAACGGGGCGAAGTGGGCGCCACGGTAGGGCCTGGTCGAGATGGTCCAGACGTCGCCGGGGTTGCGGCCGCTCGGGTTAGCCGCATCGGTGGCACGGCCGTCCGGGCGGCTGGCGGTGCCGTGCAAAGGGCCGGGCGATCCGCCAGGGCATGCCGAGCAGGTTCTTGGGCGACACGACGCGGCGGGAGCGAGGCCGTACGACCGGCTGCCGCTGGTTGTAGCTGTCGCCGCGGGCGTAGCCGTCGGAGTTGGCGGCGTAGACGTCGCTGAGGTTGAGCCAGCAGGTGCCGTCGTTGGCGAGCACCCGCCGGGCCTCCGCGAAGGTGGCGCGGAGGTTTTCCACGTAGTCGTCCGGTGTGGGCTCCTGGCTGTACTGGCCGGGGCCGTCGTCCCGAAGCCCGTAGTAGGGCGGGCTGGTCACCAGGCAGTCCACGGAGCGGTCGGGCATCTCAGAATGCGCGCCCAGCAGCCTCGCCATCGACGGCAGACAGGTCGGGCACGGCCTCCCCCGCCGGCGAACGCTGCTGATCGAGCTGCGGGATGTGCTGATCCACCCCTCCTGCTCGAACGCCGCCCGCGACGCGGTCTGGCGGTTGCTGGTGACGCGGGCCCGGCAGAACGGGCCGCAGTGGATGGTGAGTGCCGTCGGCGTTGCCGTACCGGCACTGCGCGGCATCAGCGGCAGGATCTGCCGCGGCTACGTCGCCGCAGACCCCGAAGACATCGACACCGAGGTCCTGACCGCGTTCATCGAGGCGATCCGTACGGTGAACCTCGACACCCCGAACGTCTTCCCCCGCATGCGCGCGGTGGCCAAGCGCGCCGGCGAGCGCGCCCGGGAGAACGCGGAGGCCGGAGCCGCCCGGCGCTTTCCGCTCCAGGAATCCGCACCCCCTGCCGTCCCCTGGGGGCATCCGGACCTCGTCCTCCTGGACGCCGTCGCCAAGGGCGTCATCAGCGAGGTCGACGCCGAACTGATCGGCATGACCCGCCTGGAGAAGCGCACCATCGCCGACGCCGCCCGGCAGCTCGGCCTGACCACCGAGGCCGCCAAGAAGCGCCGCCAGCGCTGCGAGCCGATCCTCGTCGACGCCGTCCTGAGCGGCGAAGTCGAGGCCGCCACGTCCCTGACGATCTCCCCTGCCCCTTCTAGAGGGGTGGAGAAGGACGTCCCCATGATTTCCGCGCGGAGCCGGAGCTCGGATACGCAACCCGAGACCACCACGAGGAAAGGAGGCCGGGGCAGCCTCACCGGCTCCGCGCGGATCCCTCACCTGCCGGCGTCGCGGAAACCGCGGCGGCACATCGCCCGCGTCCTGCTCGTCGCCGTCCTCGTGCCGCGGCTGTGGCCGATGGCAGCAACGCGACTGTCACGATTCACGCTGCGGCTCCCGCGCCGGCTGACGTAATCGCCGTCGCGATGGCGTCCCACGCTGTTTCGAGCTGCGCCACGTGGCGTGGGTCTCTCGTTCCGGGGAGCAGGAGCCACTCGCGGGTGTCCTGGTCGAGAGAGACGATGTATTTCCACAGAACCGCTGGATGAGGCTGGTGGGCGATGGCGAGGGCGAACTCCAACAGGCCGCCGGGCAACCCTTCCATCCGGCCGCCGAGAAAACCCTGGAGGACGCTGCCGCCCTCGGGATCGCACTCGGCGAGCAGGGCGCGGCCTCCCCAGGCGTAGGTGACGGCAAGAGCGGTCGTGGTCACGCCAGGGGACCCGCCCGGGCTCATCAAGGCATAGGTCGCCATTCACCTGCTCCGAGGATTGAGGACCAGGGCGACCTGGCCACTGGCCGCCAGACTGGCGAGCTCGGCGCCTCGCGAGTTGCTCACGATGAGGTCGACGACCATGAGACCGTCCGTGTCCGGCCCCTTCACCTGGTCGACCACCGCGTCGATGACGGGTCTCGCGTTTGCTCTGGAAGCAGGTACGGCCTGGTTCTCCGGGGTGGCGAGGACGAGGATCGCGTCTCCGGGCCGTAGCCCGCGGGCCGGCAGTCGGCTCGGCTTCACCGCGACGGGCACGAGCTGCTGGCCCACGACGGGGACGACCTGATCGGTGAGCAGCCTGGGCTGCACGAGCATGCCCGCAACCAGATCCGTCGCGGCTCGTTTCCCGATCACACTGGGGAGATCGCGGGCAGGAATCGTCGGTACGAGGTTGTCCACGCCCACTGTGGTCGTCGTGACGTTGTCCGCCGTCAGCTGCCGGCCGGGGGCCACATCATGTGTCATCACGAGCACCGGCACCCGGGCGCTCAAACCCGTGATCGTCTGATAGCTGATCACTCCGCCGCCGGCCACCACGAGCACGCCGAGGAGCAGTAGTCCTCGGCGGCGTTGGCGTGGTTGCGGCGTGAGCTTCGGCACCTGCGCTGGAGGGGCGACGCCGTTCCCTGCGTGCTGAGGTGGCGAGGACATGTGGTTGCGGACCATTCAGGAGCTCCTCTGGATGAGTGCCTGGCCTTCGGCGATCCGCAACGGGAAGGTCGTGGACGTCGTCATCGGCGCCAAAGGTCCGCCGGCACCGTCGGAGCCGGTCCACGCGGCCGTCCAGACGACGGAGACGGTCACCTTGTAGTGCGCGCCTGGGAGACCGGCGCTGGAGCGGGTGAAGAGGTACGTGCAGGTGTCTCTCTGGTCGGCCACGGACGGGTCATACGGGGTGCCGGGCCCCTTGCATGTCAGCGTGGCCTGTCCCGCACCCGGGCGGATGACCATGGTCGTCGGTGTCGCTGTGACCTCGGCCCACACCGGGCCGGACGTCGCCCGCTTGTTGATCGTGCGCCATTGGCCTCGCTGTGCCCAGAAGAAGTGCGGCAGGCCGACCAGCCCGTCCTTGCCGCGCGGTGGTGCCGTCGCGATCCGCGGGGCAGGCGGCTTGACTTGGCCGAGCGCCTGTTGCAGAAGCATCTCGGGTGTCACGGCAGGTGCCGTCGGATCTTCAGGCGTCACTGAACGACGGTTGCGCCGGGCGTGGGATTCTCATTCCGACGACCGCTTCTTGATCGGCATATCGGCAGTGGCCCGTTGGAGCATTGGGGTAGGCGAAGGACAAGGCGCGCTCCGTGGGCGCTGTCCTCGACGGTCAGCGTTCCGTCGTGGCTTCCCGCGGTCTGCCGGGCGATCGACAGGCCGAGGCCGGTGCCGCCCGTGGCGCGGCTGCGCGCGGTGTCAAGCCGGGCGAACCGCTGGAAGACCACCTCGCGCTTGTCCGGCGGGATACCGGGGCCGTCATCCCGGACCTCCCGCCGAGCTGGGTGTAGAGCTCCAACTGGTCGAAGTACATCCGGTGACTGATGATCTTTTCGTTGCTCACCGAACAGGTACCGGTGCCCCGGACGGCGGCATGGCGGCCGGTTCGTTCCAGCACCTGGCCCCCGGGCAGCAGGAAGGGACCGTCGTGGGTGCCGGTGAGCAGCCATTCGGTCACCGCCGGATCCGTGCACAGGACGGTGTGCCAGACCGTCATGCGCATGTCGGGGAAGCCCCTGAACAGGTCTTCGTAGTAGGAGGCGATCTGCTCGTGCCCCTCCGCGACGCCCGCCGGGGTCACCAGGACCGCGTCCTTACTGTGACACTGGATCACCTCGTCCAGATCGTGCCTGTTGAAGGCGTCGTGCAGCCTTTGCTTGAGCCAGCGGGCGTCTGGCATGCGCATGGCGCGTCCCCCTTACTGCCAGGTGAGGCCCGCGGCCGGCCACGGGAGGGTCAGCCGGTGCTGACGGGATGCAGGACGACCTTGGTCCAGCCGGGATCCCTCCGGTCGAAGTGCTCGTAGCCGCCGGGCGCGTCGTCCAGATCCAGCTCGTGGGAGACGACCCACGACGGCCGGGCCTTCCCTTCGTGGATGAGGGTGCAGAGCTGCCGGTTGTACTTCTTGACGTTGCACTGGCCGTTGCCCATGGTCTGGCCCTTGAACCAGAACTTCCCGTAGTCGAAGGCGATCTCGCCCTGCTTGTAGAAGTCGTCGGGGCTGCCGGGATCCGTGGGGATGAACACGCCCACGACCCCGATCGTCCCGGCGAACCTCACCGACTTGACGAGGTTGTTCAGCGTCATGTTGGGATGCTCGTGGCCCTGGGGGTCGTGCGCCTGGTAGCCCACGCACTCGCAGCCCCGGTCGGCGCCCCTGCCGTGCGTGAGCTCCATGACCTGGTCGACCGGCGACGTCGTGGAGTCGTCGATCGGGATCGCCCCGATCTCCTCGGCCTTGGCCAGCCTGTCCGGGTGGCGGTCCACGACCATCACCATGCCCGCGCTCTTGAACGTCGCGGAGTAGGCGGCCATCAGGCCGACCGGCCCCGCCCCGTAGATCACGACCGAGTCGCCGGCCTGCACGCAGGCGAGCTGGGTCGCGTGCCAGCCGGTGGGCCAGATGTCGGCCAGCATGACGTAGTCGCTCTGCCTCTCCCGCGCGTCGTCCGGCAGGACCAGGCAGTTGAAGTCGCCGAACGGCACGCGCAGCAGCTCGGCCTGGCCGCCGTTGTACGGGCCCAGGTCCGCGAAGCCGTAAGCGGCCCCGTCCACCCCCGGCTCCGGGTTGGTGGTGAGGCAGAAGGCAGTCAGGCCTCTCTCGCAGTTGGCGCAGAAGCCGCACGCGACGTTGAACGGCACGCAGACCATGTCGCCGACGCGGACGCGTACCACTCCCGGCCCCACCTCGACCACCTCGCCGAGGTTCTCGTGGCCGAGGACACGGCCCGGCTCCAGGTCGGTCCGGCCTTCGTACATGTGCAGGTCCGACCCGCAGATGTTGGTCGTGGTGACACGGACCAGGACGTCGGTGGGCATCTCTATCCGCGCGTCCGGCACGTTCTTGACGCCGACCTGCCGGGGTCCTTCGTATACGACTGCCTTCATGGTGTCCTCACTTTCTAGAGCAGCAGCTCGAAAACGCGGATCACGCGTTCCCACTGCTCGGTGCTCGGATTCTTCAGGCCGGGATCGAGGATGGTGAACGTGCGCGCCAGCGCCAGCGACAGCCCGCCGACGATCTCGGGCAGCTGTTCCCTCACCTCCTCGCCTATGGACAGGTCGAGCGGAGGCAACGCCGGGAGCTGCTCCAGGATGGGCTTCAGCTCGATGTCCTCGTCGAGGTCGCGGAACCGGTGGATGCTCTCCTGGAGGCCCTTGGTTATGGGCAGGTCCCAGGTCTCGACGATGTCCCGGACGTTTGCCTTCGCGTGGGCCTGGCCGATCACCAGCAGGTCGTACAGCTTCTGGTTCACGAAGTCGCTGTAGCGCCGGAGATCCTCCTTGTCGACGTCGAGGCCCGCCGCCGTCCTGAAGAACCGCTCGAACCTTGGCACCGCCATCACTTCTGCCATCGCCGGTCCCCTTCCTCCCCGCGTCGGCGGCTCAGCCCCTTAGCTGAAGGGGTTCGTGCACGAGGCGCACGGCCATCGCGCCCTCGCTGACGGCCGACGCAACCCGTTTGATCGATCCGTTCCGCACGTCACCGGCCGCGATCACACCCGCTCTGCCGATCTCTAGCGGGAACGGCCGACCCGTGGAGTCCGGCACGCCCTTCCTGCCGGAACGAGCGGCGTCCAGCCCGGTCAGGATGTAGCCCCGGGAGTCGAGCGCGACCTCGTTGGCCAGCCACCCGGTGTACGGCTCCGCACCGACGAAGACGAACATCGCGCGGGCCCCGGCGGTGAACCGCCGGACCTGGGTGTTCAGCATCACCTGAACGCCGGGGTGTTGTTTGACCTCTACCGCCAGGTAGTGGGACATGTTCCTGGTCAGCTCGCCGTCGCGTACGAGCAGGCGGACAGAGGCGACGTGGTGGGCGAGGAACAGCGCGGCCTGGCCGGCCGAGGTTACCGCCTCCCACGACGACCGGGTTCCGGCTGCGCATCTGTGCCTCGAACGCGGTGGCCGCGTAGCAGACGCTGGTCGCCTCGAACCTCTCCAGGTCGGGCACGACGAGCCCCTCGGAGGCGCCGTAGACCGCGGCGGCCAGGCCAGCCGGCCCGGCTCCGACGATGAGCAGGTCGCACACCACCTCCCGCGTGCTCGGCGCCGGGAGGTCGTCCCGGTGAGCCGGGCGACACTTGCCGTGGGCGGCCGGCGTCCGCATCTGCACATCGCTCAGCCGGGGGTAGGCGCCCTGCAGATCGGGCGACTCGGTGAGCTCATCCGGCCGGCGCATCGCCGGCCCACTTCCGCAACACGGGCGCCGGCGCCGCACCGGCCCGCTGGGCCACGACCCGCCCCAGCCGCAGGACGACGAGCGTCGGGACCGCCTGCACGCCGAAGCGCCGCGACGTCTCTGGCGCCTCGTCGATGTTCACCTTCACCAGCTTGATCCGCCCGGCCAGCTCGGTCGCGACCTGCTGGAGCGCAGGGCTCACCATGCGGCAGGGCCCACACCAGGACGCCCAGAAGTCGACGACGACCGGAATCCGCGCCGCCTCGGCGACCGCGGTGAAGTCCTCGTCCCCCGCGTCCACCCAGGGCAGCGACTCACGGCACTCGCCGCACCGCGGAACCCCGGCACCTGCCCGGGACACGCGGTTGTTGCGCCCGCAGTGCGGGCACCGGACGACGCTCGACTCCACGACCTTCGGCGGCATCGGTCAGCCCTCCGGGTTCTCGTACGTGACCACGATCTCGCCGCCGGACAGTTCCACCCGGATGGTCGCGCCGTCGCGGACGTCGCCGGCGATCAGCGCCCGCGCGACCCGGGTCTCCACCTCGCGGGCGATGTAACGCCGCAGCGGGCGGGCTCCGTAGATCGGGTCGAACCCGCGCTCGGCGATGCACCGGACCGCCTCCGGGCTGATCTCGAGCGTCATCCTGCGCTCGGCGAGCCGCGCTCTGATGTCGTTGAACATCAGCTTGACGATCTGCTCGATCTCGGTCTCGGTGAGCGGCTTGAACAGCACGATGTCGTCGATGCGGTTGAGGAACTCGGGGCGGAAGCGGGCCCGCAGCTCCGCCATGACCATCTCGCGCACCTCCGGGTCGATCTCGCCAGACGGCGCCGCCTTCTCACTGAGGTAGTGCGAGCCGATGTTGGACGTCATGATGATCACGGTGTTGCGGAAGTCGACCGTACGCCCCTGGGCGTCGGTGAGCCGCCCGTCGTCCAGCACCTGCAGCAGGGTGTTGAACACGTCCGTGTGCGCCTTCTCGATCTCGTCGAAGAGCACCACGGAGTAGGGCTTGCGCCGCACGGCCTCGGTGAGCTGGCCGCCCTCCTCGTAGCCGACGTACCCGGGCGGGGCGCCGACGAGGCGGCTGACGGTGTGGCGCTCCTGGTATTCGCTCATGTCGACGCGGACGATGTTCTCCTCGGTGTCGAACAACGCCTCGGCCAGCGTCTTGGCCAGCTCGGTCTTGCCGACTCCGGTCGGTCCGAGGAAGATGAACGACCCGATCGGGCGGCGGGGGTCCTTGATCCCCGAACGCGCCCGGATGATGGCGTCGGCGACCGCCCGCACGGCCTCGTCCTGGCCGATCACCCGCTGGTGCAGAATCTCGTCGAGCCGTAGCAGCTTCTCCCGCTCGCCCTCCCGCAGGCGGCTGATCGGGATGCCGGTCCACCGCGACACGATGCCGGCGATCTCCTCCTCGGTCACCACCTCGCGCAGCAGCCGGTGCCCGCCCTGCTTGCTCTCCAGTTGCTCCTCCGCGGCACGCAGCCTGCGCTCCAGTTCGGGAAGCCTGCCGTGTCGCAGCTCGGCCGCGCGGTTCAGGTCGTACATGCGCTCGGCCTGCTCGGCCTCCCGGCGTACGCTCTCGATCTCCTCGCGCAGCTGCTGCACCTTGCGCAGGGCGTGCCGCTCGGCCTCCCACTGGGCCCGCATGGCGTCGGCCTCGGCCCGCAGGTCGGCCAGCTCCTTGCGTAGCGTCTCCAGGCGCTCCCGGCTCGCCGGGTCGTCCTCCTTGGCCAGCGCCGCCTCCTCGATCTCCAGCCTCGTCACCCGGCGGGTCAGCTCGTCCAGCTCGGCGGGCATCGAGTCGATCTCCGTACGGAGCATGGCGCACGCCTCGTCGACCAGGTCGATCGCCTTGTCGGGGAGGAAACGGTCGGAGATGTAGCGGTGGCTCAGCACGACCGCGGCGACGATCGCGCCGTCCTGGATCTTCACGCCATGGAAGACCTCGAGCCGCTCGCGCAACCCGCGCAGGATGGAGATGGAGTCCTCGACCGACGGCTCGTCGACGAAGACGGGCTGGAAGCGGCGCTCCAGCGCAGCGTCCTTCTCGATGTGCTTGCGATACTCCGCCACGGTCGTCGCGCCGATCATGTGCAGCTCGCCGCGGGCAAGCATCGGCTTGAGCATGTTGCCGGCGTCCATCGCCCCCTCGGCGGCGCCCGCGCCGACCACCGTGTGCACCTCGTCAACGAACAGCAGGATGCGCCCCTCGGACGCCGTCACCTCCGTGAGCACGGCCTTCAGGCGCTCCTCGAACTCGCCGCGGTACTTCGCCCCGGCGACCAGCGCGCCCATATCCAGGCTGAAAATCGTCTTGTCCTTCAGGCCCTCCGGCACGTCGCCGCGCGCGATGCGCTGCGCGAGGCCCTCCACGATCGCCGTCTTGCCCACGCCCGGGTCGCCGATCAGGACCGGGTTGTTCTTGCTCTTGCGGGACAGGATCTGGACGACCCGGCGAATCTCGCCGTCCCGCCCGATGACCGGGTCGAGCTTGTCCGCCCGCGCCGCGGCGACGAGGTCGCGCCCGTACTTCTCCAGCGCCTCGTACGCGACCTCCGGATTGGCGGAGGTCACCCGCTGATTCCCGCGTGCCTGCGTCAGGACCTGCAGGAAGCGCTCACGGGTCAGCCCGTGTCCCTTGAGCAGTCGGCCCGCCGCGCTGTCGACGCCCTCGTCCAGCAGCGCCATCAGCAGGTGTTCGACCGACACGTACTCGTCCTTCAGCCGGCCGGCTTCCCGCTCGGCGGCGTCGAGCAGCCGCGACAGCCGTTGGGTGACGTAGACCTGGCCGGGAGCGGCGCCGGGACCGGTGACGCGGGGCCGCCGCTCCAGCTCGTGCTCCAGTTCGAGCCGGAGCTTGTCCGGGTCGGCGCCGGCGGCGGACAGCAGGCGCGGGACGAGCCCGTCGGGCTGCCGGACCAGCGCCAACAGCAGGTGCTCCCCGTCGACCTCGGTGTGTCCGAAGCGGATCGCCGCGGTCTGGGCGTCGTGCAGGGCCTCCTGCGACTTCTGCGTCAGGCGGTTCAGGTCCACGATCTGTCTCCGGTCCATCTCGTATGGGTGCGCAGAGCAGCCTCCAGCTCCGCGATGCGGTCCAGGAGGTCCGTCACGAGGCCGAGGGAGGCGTAGTTGACGGCGAGTCCCGCGTGCAGGCGCTGAAGGCGCCCCGCGGCGGCGACCTGGGCGGGCGGGAAGCGCAGACCGCCCGAGGAGTCCCTCCAGGCGTCGATCAGCCCCAGCGCCACCAGGCGGCGCACCAGCTCGGGGTGCAGTCCCGTGGCCCGGGAGAAGGACTCCAGGTCCAGGTGCGCGATGTCCAGGCGGGCGAGCCGGACGAGCGGATACGTCATGACGGGCTCCTCGGGTTGAACGCCGAGATCCTGGCCAGCTGCTCGTACAGGCGGCGCTCCTCGTCGCCGAGCCTGGGCGGCACCATGATCCGGGCCTCGGCCAGCAGGTCTCCGGGCCGGCCGCGCGGGTTCGGCATGCCCTGTCCGCGCAGGCGCAGGCGGCGCCCGGACGAGGTGCCCGGTGGCACCTTGACCTTCGCCTCCCCGCCGGGCGTGTCGACCGCGACGGTCGCCCCCAGCGCGGCCTCCGACGGCGTCAGTGGGAGGCGGACATGGATGTCTCGCCCCTCCAGGTGGTATCGGGGGTGGTCGGCGATCCGCGCGATCAGGTAGAGGTCGCCCGTCCTGGCGCCGTCGCCGCCCGCTCCGCCCTGGCCCGCGAGCCGGATCCGCCGGCCGTCGGTGGCCCCTGGGGGAATGTTCACCTGGAGGGTCCGCCCGCCTCCGGGGCCGGGAATCGTGATGGTCCGCCGGCCGCCGCGGTAGGCCTCCTCGACCGTGAGCGGCAGCTCGGCCTCCTGGTCGGCGCCGGGCACCGGGCCCCAGCCGCGGCCGGTCGCCCCGCGTCTGCGCCTGCCGAAGACGCCGCCGAGCAGGTCTTCGAGGTCGATGCCCTCGAAGCCCTCGCCGGTGGTGAAGTGGATCTCCTCCCCACCCGGTCCGCGCGCCCAGCCGGGCCCCTGCCCCGCCCAGCCTGGTCCCGCGCCGGCTCCCGCTCCGGCGCGGGCGTATGTCGCCGGGTCGACGCCTTCGGGTACGCGGCGGAAGTCCGGCCCGAACGCGTCGTACCGCCGCCGCGTCCCGGGATCCGACAGCACCTCGTACGCCTCCGAGACCTCTTTGAAGCGGTCCTCGGCGTCGGGGGACTTGTTGACGTCGGGATGGTAGGTGCGGGCCAGCTTCCGGTAGGCCCGCTGGATCTCGTCCTGGTCCGCCGTTCTCGGCACGCCCAGGATCTCGTAGAAGTCGCGATCCGCCATCACGCGCCGGCTTTCGTGGAGACGACGACGGAGGCCGGGCGCAGTTGCAGCGCGCCGTCGCCGTAGCCGGGCCGTACGACCTCGACGACGGTGCCGGGGTCGGCGTCCGGGACGGCGACCGTGCTGACCGCCTCGTGCCTGGCGGGGTCGAACGGCGTACCGACATCGTCCCTGCGCGGGAAGCCGAGGCGCGCGAGCACGCCGACCGCCTGGTCGCGGACGGCCCGGACCCCCTCGATCACCGCGTCGGCGTCGGCGCCCGCGTGTTTGAGCGCGAGTTCGAGGTTGTCGATCACCGGCAGCCACTCCGCCGCGACCCGCGTGCGCTCGTCGATCCGCTGCCGGTCCAAGTCGCGCGCGGCGCGCTTACGGAGGTTGTCGAGCTCGGCGACGGCCCGCAGCCACCGGTCCTCCAGCTCGGCGAGCTTCTCCGCAAGGGGTTCCTCGACGGCCTGCCGGGGCTCCGGAGGCGGTGTCTCATTCCGCTCGGTCATGGCACGGGCTATTCGGAGCTGGTGAACTCGGCGTCGATGACGTCCTCGTCCGAGGGGCCTGCGGCGGCCTGGCCGGGCCCGGTCCGAGCCGGGCCCTGGGTCTGGGCGGTGGACGCCGCCACGCCGAGGCCGTGGTAGACCTGCTGCAGCTCCGCGGTCAGGCCGCGCAGCCGGTCGACGGGAACCTCCTCCTTGATCGCCTGACGTGCTTCCATGATCAGCTGCTCGGCCCGTGCCTTCTCGTGCACCGGGACGGCCTCGCCCAGCTCCGACAGCCGGCGTTCCACCTGGTGGGCGACCGAGTCCAGCTCGTTGCGCGCGTCGATCGCGGCGCGAAGCTGCGCGTCCTCGGCGCGGTGCCGCTCCGCGTCGGCGATCATCCGGTCGATCTCGCTCCTGTCCAGGTTGGAGCTCTCGCTGATCGTGATGCGCTGCTCGGCGCCGGTGTCCTTGTCCTTGGCGGAGACGTTCAGGATGCCGTTGGCGTCGATGTCGGTGGTGACCTCGATCTGCGGCACCCCGCGCGGCGCGGGCCGGATGTTCTCCAGCCGGAACCGGCCGAGCACCCGGTTGTCGGCGGCCCGCTCGCGCTCGCCCTGCAGGATGACCACGTCCACGGCCGACTGGTTGTCGTCCGCCGTGCTGAACGTCTCCGTGCGGCGGGCCGGGATCGTGGTGTTCCTGTCAATGACCTTCGTCATCACGCCGCCGAGCGTCTCGACGCCGAGCGACAGAGGAGTGACGTCGAGCAGCACGACGTCCTTCAGCTCGCCCTTGATGATGGCGGCCTGGACGGCCGCGCCGACGGACACGACCTCGTCCGGGTTGACCGTCATGTTCGGTTCCTTGCCCGTCAGCCGCCGCACGAGTTGCTGCACGGCCGGCGTGCGGGTGGAGCCGCCGACGAGGATCACCTCGTCGAGGTCGTTCGTCGTCAGCTTCGCGTCGGCCATGGCCTGCTCCACCGGGCCCCGGCAGCGTTCGAGCAGGTCGTGGGTGATCTGCTCGAAGGTCGAGCGCATGAGTGTCGTGTTCAGGTGTTTGGGGCCGGTCGCGTCGGCCGTGACGAACGGCAGGCTGACCTGCGTCTGGGTGACCGCCGACAGCTCCACCTTGGCCTTCTCCGCGGCCTCGAACAGCCGCTGGAGAGCCTGCGGATCGCGCCGCAGGTCGATGCCCTGCTGCTGGTGGAACTCGTCGGCCAGGTGGTCGACGACGCGCCGGTCGAAGTCGTCGCCGCCCAGGTGGGTGTCACCAGAGGTGGCGCGGACCTCGATGACGCCCTCACCGATGTCGAGGACGCTGACATCGAACGTGCCCCCGCCCAGGTCGAACACGAGAACGGTCTCGTTGCCCTTCTTGTCCAGGCCGTACGCCAGGGCCGCCGCGGTCGGCTCGTTGATGATCCGCAGGACCTCCAGGCCGGCGATCTTGCCGGCGTCCTTGGTGGCCTGCCGCTGCGCGTCGTTGAAGTACGCGGGGACCGTGACGACGGCCTCGTTGACCTTCTCTCCCAGGAACTTCCCGGCGTCCGAGGCCAGTTTGCGCAGCACGAAGGCGGAGATCTCCTCCGGCGCGTACAGCTTGTCGCGCACCTTGAACCGCACGGCGCCGTCCGGGCCCGGCACGACGTCGAACGAGACCGCCTTGATCTCGCTCTGCACCTCGTCGAACTTGCGTCCGATGAAGCGCTTGGCCGAATAGATCGTGCCCTTCGGGTTGAGGATCGCCTGGCGTCTGGCCATCTGGCCCACCAGCACCTCGCCCTGGTCCGTGAAGGCCACCACCGAGGGAGTCGTGCGCGACCCCTCGGCGTTCGGGACTACCGTCGGATGCGCGTCCTCGGTGGTCGCGATGACCGAGTTCGTCGTGCCGAGGTCGATGCCCACCGCCTTGGCCATGTCCTCATCCCCCTCCTGGCGCTCACCTGAGCGCAGCGGCCTCACGAGCGTCGGTGAGCACTCGCCGGGCCTCGTCGGCGAATCCGGGGTCCACGAGGATGTCGTAGTGGTCGGCGACGACCGCAGGCATCGAGGCGAACGCCCGGTGCTGCACCAGGTGACTGATCGCACCCCAGACGAGGCCGAAGATCAGCCCGAGCGCGATCGAGGAGCCGATGGCCCATCCGGCCCACGGGCTGAAGATCACGAATATCAAGCCGATGAGAAGACCGATCCAGCCGCCGGTACCCGCGCCGGTGACGAGCGCCCTGCCGAGGCCCCATCGCCCGAGCACCTTCTCCTCCCACCGCAGATCGCAGCCCACGATGGTGATGTGTGCGATCGGGAAGTCGTGGCGGGCAAGGACGTCCACCGCATGCTGGGCCGCGTCGTAGCTGTTGTAGGTGGCCAGCACCACCTTGTGGGGCCCTGCTGTTCTCGGGACGCTCACGGGACCAACCCCTCGGCTATTCCAGCTCGTGAAGACGACTCGCTCCACCGCCGATGCGCATCGGCCCGAGCGGGAAAACCGGAATCCACGCCACCTTCGACGTTGGCGGTGTCGGGTTCTACCAGCGAGAACAAGCCCTGTGACGCGAGTCCCTCGTCGGCTTGTGGAACAGCCCGACGGTATTTTCGTCTCCCATGCCAGGATCCCGCCTGGCGTTCCCTCGCACCACCCTTCCTGCCCCTCAAATGCCTCGCATGAGCAGTGGCAAGTTCCCCAGCGGGAGCGCCAGGTGCGAAGCAACTCCGTGTCCGGCGACCACAGTCGCAGGGGAACCGACCGAGTTGTGGCCGCGGCGACCGCTACATGTTCTCGAACCCGATGAGCGTACTGTTTTTGCTGGTCAGAAGGCCATCTGGTTGTGCGAAGGGCAGTGCGAGGGACAATGTAGACACATGCTGAGTTTGGGTGGACGGCGGCACCGGGCGGTGCGGGGCAGCGGCACTGTTTCATGGAGTCGGCTGCGGAAGGCACTGGGGGTGCCGGCTGTCATGCTCGCCGGCGTGATCGTCGTCTACCGGCTGCTGCGTCGGGTCGGCGGGATCTCAGACAACCTCGCCCGGATCAACATCAAAGACGAGTACGACCAGATCACCCACCATCGGGATCCGACGCAGATGAGCCAGCTGGTCGGCAACATCAACGTGAGCTTGGACATGCTGGACCGCGAGCGGCAGTTCGCCTCCACTGTCGCCCACGAGATCCGCTCCCCGCTGGCCGGCATACGCGTCAGTGTGGAAGAGGCGATCGCCGACCCTGATCACGCCGACCACCCAGGCGCGTTCAGGGAGGTGCTGCGGGAGGTCGATCGACTGGAGGCGCTCGCGACCGACCTCCTGCTGATCGCCCGGGGTCGTGTCGCCCAGAGAATGGAGATGATCGATCTGTGCGAGCTGGTCAGGCAGGAAGTCGCTGTCCGAACCGACCCGATACCCGTCGAGGTGAGTTCCACTTCCAGTGGTCAGGTCGAAGCCATGCATACGCAGATGCGCGAGATTCTGACCAACTTGCTGGACAACGCCCAGCGCCACGCCCGGCACAGCGTGCGGGTCGACGTCGGATGCGGCGACCGCTTCGCACGGCTGGCGGTGTCCGATGACGGCCCCGGCATTCCCCTGCACGAGCGGGAGCACATCTTCGATCGGTTGTACCAGCTCACGAGCGAGCCTCTGCGTGGCGACGCCGGCACGGGCCTCGGGCTGAGCATCGTCCGGGAGATCGTCAAGACCTACAACGGATCCGTGTGGGTCGAACCTTCTCCCAGTGGCGGGGCCCGCTTCGTCGTTCAGCTTCCCCTCGCCTCCCCTGTGTCGACGCCCTGACCCACCCGGCCCGCCCCGCACCCGGCTCGACCTTTCCGGCACCCCTGGAGGACGGCGCGGCATACGACCCTCGTCCCCCCTCCAACTGCCCGGCGAGCGTCGCGCGGTCGCGGCCGGCCGACTTGAACATTTGGCGATCTCATTGGCTTCAACGCCTCGGCATGGGCGGCGGCCTGCGGCCCGAGCGGTGCCGGAGGCGGCTGTGCCAGCATGCCGTCCCCGCGCCTTCTCACCCCGGCCGGACTCGGGGTTCATGGAGCACGTGGAGCGGCGAGCCCACCCGTCGCCCGCTCACGGCGGGAGGGACAGCGCACCGAGTTCCGGTACGGCTCGTTCACCCGGTCGTGCGCGCCCGCCGCATGTTCGGATCAGTCGAGTGGAAGCTGGGCTCCCTGCGTGACGAACTGCGTGACAACCCAGACGGACAGCCCTGCACACAGGTGGACGGCACTGGATAGTCACCGCAGGTGGAAGCAGGGCAAGGCCAGTTCCCGTGATCAGGGACCTGGCCTTTTGATCGTTTGACCGTCATCTGACCGTCGCGCTGTCCGTCACTAACGGGCACCGACGCGTTCAAGTGAGTTTCTGTCGGCATCTTGATCAGACGAGAACTCCGTCGTAAGCGCAGAGGACAAGGGCAACCCTCACGTCGCCCCGTGCGTGTGCGGCGACAAGCCAGGCGAGCAGAGCTTCGGCCCGAGGAAGCTGCCATGGCGCGGCTGAGCTGCCTCTCGAAGAGGGAAGCGCCTGGCAACCTCGCGCTAGCCGTGGTTCCCTGCGCCGTAGCGCAACCCGTCATACAGAATCATGGCGATGCGTAGCGCATCGTCCTTCCAGCCTTTGGCGCGCATCCCGCAGATGCCGCCGAGGGCGCGCAGCACGACGCGCCCACTGATGCCACTGCGGACGAGGCCTGCTGCGACACCTGCGGCGAGAAGTTCGTCGAGGGCGCGGGCCATCTCGTCGCGCGCGTCGTCGAAGACCGGCGAATCGGTTGCCATGATGCTGTCCAGCGCCTCACCCATCCCTCTGCCTACTGCCGCGTGTTCCACTAGCAGCAGCAGGAAGGTGCGCAGTGCTTCGTCCGGGGCGTATTGCGCGAGCAGCCGGGCGGGGCTTGCGCAGAGCTCGGCGACCTCCTGGCGGTACACCTCCGCGACGAGCGCCTCGCGCGTTGCGAAGTGGCGGTACAGCGTGCCGACGGCCACATCGGCTCGGCGGGCGATCTCCTCCACATGAGCGGCGTCGTCGGCGAGGAACGCCTCACGCGCCGCGGCTAGGAGCGCTTCGCGGTTGCGGCGGGCATCGGCGCGCAGTGGACGTGATGACGGCAACGGTCCCTCCATAAGGTGAATCGGACTCCGTTTAAGTGTACAGTTTTCGGAGTCTGGTTCACATTATTGAAGGAGTACGCCCATGACGATCGAGCACGAACAGCTCGCCAGCCTGCGAGTGCTGGTGACCGGCGGTAGCCGAGGGCTAGGGGAGGCGACGGCTCGTCGCTTCGCCGCAGCCGGCGCCGTCGTGCTGACGGCCTCGCGAACCGCACCCCCGCAAGACCTGCCCGCCATCTTCATTCCCGCCGACCTGCGATCGGAGGAGGGGGCGACGGAACTCGGCCGACGCGTAGTGGACAGCGTCGGAGGCATCGACGTCCTGGTCAACAACGCCGGAGCCGCAACCGGACCGATGCCGACCTTGGAGCGGTCGGACGCGTCGTGGCTCGCCGACCTGGAGATGAACCTGCTCAGCGCGGTCCGGCTTGACCGGGCCCTGGTTCCCGGGATGGTCGAGCGTGGCTTCGGTGTCGTGGTGCACGTCTCCTCCATCGCCAGCCACCTTCCCCAGCCTGCCGAGGCGTCGTACGCGGCATCGAAGGCGGCGCTCAACGCCTATAGCCGCGAGTTGGCGACGGCGGTGGGCGAGCACGGCGTACGTGTGGTGTGCGTTCTGCCGGGCTTCGTCGTCACCGAGGGAGCGGTCGACCATCTTCAGCAGATGGCCGACAGCCAGGGCGTGGGCATCGACGAGGTCAAGCAGCAGATCGTGGACCACCTGAAGGTGCCGATGGGGCGCCCCGGCGAACCCGAGGACGTCGCCGAGATGATCGCGTTCCTCGCCTCCGGCCGCGCCAGATGGCTCACCGGCGCTCAGTTCCGGGTCGACGGCGGCATCATCCCCGTGGTCTGAGCCGCCCCCGCAGGCGATTCGAGGAGAGACACCATGACCTTCAGCTTGACGTCACTGATCGTGGATGCGGCGGACCTGGACAGCGAAAGCTCGTTCTGGCACCGGCTACTCGGCGGCTCGATCACGAGGACGGCGACGCACCACTTTCTGCAGATCGACGGCTTTCCCGTGATCGTGATTCAGCGCGCTCCGGAACATGTGCCGCCGCAATGGCCCGACGGCGCCTCCCAGCAGATGCACTTCGACCTCGCCACGGACGACGTGGCGACCGCGGACAAGCGGGTGCTCGATGCCGGCGGTCGACGGCTGCGACCGGCTGACGATGTCGTCGCCTCCACCCAGCCGGGCTTCCGGGTCTACGCCAGCCCGGCCGGACACCCCTTCTGCGTTCGCTCGGCCTGACCCCGAAAGCGAGCACGAAGTCACCGCGTGGTTGACCAGCGCCACCTGCCCCTCGGCATGCCTACCCGGACCGGACTCTGGAACCTGATGTGGAGGCCCATGCATGAAGCTTCGGCCAGAATCGCGAGGTTCGGTTCTTAAGCTTCACTTTCCATGCCGGCGCTGATCAGCCAGATGTGTTCGCAGGTTGCCGATGCCCTCTGCAATTCCTCGTGGGACTCTTGTGAGGCGTGGTAGAAGGTCCGCTCGATCATCCAGCACAGGGCTCGTGCCATCGCTGGCGCATGGTCTGGTGCGGTGCCGGCCTGAACGCCGGCTCGCTCCAGGACGGCGGTGATGGCCGTGATGAACAGGTCAGCTGTGTGGCTCCACAGCTCGCCGATCTCCGGCACGGTCAACGACAGGTCGATCGCCGTGCGGAAGACCAGGCCGTGCTCGTTCCACAGCTCGACCGTGCGCCGCATGGCCGCTGCGATGGCCTGGCGCGGCTCCTCGGTCTGCGCGGTGACCCGGGACCGCTCCCACAGGTGCTCGACGGTCCGGGCCATGAGTGCCGTGACCACTTCCTGCTTGGAGCCGAAGTAGAAGTACAGGGCGCCGCGTGTGATGCCGGCGCCCTGGGCGACGTCGCCGACAGTCATGGCGTCGTAGCCCTTTTGCGCCAGCAGGGCTTCGCAGGCGTCCAGAATGGCCCGCTCCCGGATATCGCCCTTGCGTTCGGTGGTGCGCCGGCTCCGCGCGCGGTCGTGGGCAGGCATCAGAGCTGCGCACCCTCGGCGAAGTCGGTCGAACGGGAAAGCGCCTCCCACGCGCGGATGTCCTCGTCCACAGCCGCGCGCGCGGCGGTGACCAGTCGCAGCGCGTCCGAACCCAGGACGAGGTGGGCCGGCGGCCGGTCGACCGACGCGATGTGCACGACGGCCTCCCCGGCCTTGGCCGGATTGCCCAGCTGGTTCCCGCGCGCCTTCTGCCGCGTCTCCCGGATGGGATTGAACAGCTCGTCGTAGTCGTCGATGCTCCGCGCGGCGCGCGTCATGGACCGCCCGGCCCAGTCGGTGCGGAAGGAGCCGGGCTCGATCGCCGTGACATGCATCCCGAACTGCGTGACCTCCTTGCCCAGTGCCTCGAGGATCCCTTCCAGGGCGAACTTGCTGCCGCAGTAGGCGGACATGCCGGGCACGGCCATGAGCCCGCCCATGGAAGTGACGGCCATCAGGTGTCCGCGACGGCGCCGGCGCATGTGGGGCAGTGCTGCCTGCAGGGTGGCCACTGCCCCGAATACGTTGACCTCGAACTGCCGCCGCACCTCGGCGAGCGGGGTTTCCTCGAAGGTGCCCTCCAGGCCGTAGCCGGCGTTGGCGACGACGACGTCCAGAGGGCCGACGCTCTGTTCCACCTCTGCGACCACGCGCGAGACGGCGTCGTCGTCCGTCACGTCCAGGATGCGGCCGTGAGCCCGCCCGGGTTGGAGTCCTTCGAAGGCCCGCAGGTCCTCCTCGGAGCGGACCGTGCCGGCGACGGTGTGTCCGGCGGCCAGGGCGGCTTGGGCGAAGGCGCGTCCGAGGCCCGCGCTGACGCCGGTGATGAGCCACTTCTGCTTCTGCATTGCTTCTCCAGAGAAGACTCGCGAGGAGCTGGACTGCTCTCGACTCAAATTCTACACAGTGTCGATTTTTATCATCATCGTGTAGATTTCCGTGACGCCTCAGGGAGGGCTCCGCCACGCCAGAGGAGCAGCGCGCGGCCCGGCGGTCAGCGGCCGTAGGCCTCCAGCAGTCGCAGCCACACCTCGCTGATGGTGGGGAACGACGGAACCGCGTGCCACAGCCGGTCCAGCGGAACCCGGCCGACGATCGCGATCGTCGCGGCGTGCCCCGATGACGACGACGTCGTAGGTGTTGTCGTAAGTGTTGCTGTCCATGTCAGTTCCCCTTCGCGGCGCGGCCGAGGCGGAAGGCCGAGATGAGGAAGAAGATGCCGCCGGGGATGGCGTAGCCGGCCGCGTTGGTCAGCGTCGGGTTGGCTGCGGAGGCACCAAGGATGAACGACGCGCCGGCGAGCACCGAGATGGCGCCGCTGATGATCATCGGCCACTGGCCGCCCATCTTGCGGCGCGTGACGCCCACGATCAGCTGGACCAGCCCGACCACGATTGCCCAGGCGCCCCACACGCGCAGCACAGCCGGGATGCCGGACGCGCAGGCGATGGCCACTCCGATGGCGGCGATCAGGCTGACCGCGATGTTGACGTACAACAGGGCAGGTGATCCGGTGGCGCGCGACGCGCGGGCGTCGATGGCGGCGGCGGCCACGTCGAACAGCGGGTAGAGCACGAGCAGGGTGACCACGAGCGGGCCCAGGTTCGAGGCGGTCGTGAACATCGCGAGGGCCCAGACGATGGCGAACGCGAACCGGACGAAGTACAGACGCCGCAGTGCGGACGCGGTCCCGGAAAGGCCGGGCGAAGCAGCGATGGAGCTCATGATGATCCTTCTCCGAGTGTGAGTGACGAGGAGACCGCCTCGCTCGTTGCGGGAAGGCACTCCCGGCGCACGGGCGCTGCTGACGGCCATGGTCGCGGCAGATGCTCGACGGAAATCCGGGCCGGCTTCACAAAGGACGGAAAGTCCGAGGTGCTCCGTGCCGCGGACGCCGGACCCGCCGCCGACAGGCCGACCGCGGCGACCACGGCCGCACCGATGAACAGAGGGGCGGCGCGTACGTGAAGACGACGAGCCACTGGAACAACTCTCCCGCAAGACAGAACGTTCTACCTCGCACAGCTTACAATCTACGGTGCAACCTGTCAAGACAGAACGTTCTACCTACTAGGATGGTCGCATGCGTAGCGAATCCGAAGGCCGGCCGGCCGTCCGAAGCGCGGTCCCGGCTGCTCGACACGGCCAGCCGGCTCTTCTACGCGGAGGGCATCCAGGCCGTCGGCATCGATCGCATCGTCGCCGAAGCACAGGTGACGCGGGCCACCCTCTACCGACACTTTCCGGGCAAGGAAGACCTTGTCCTGGCCTACCTGAACGAGGTCGACCGGGCCATAAGGAGTCAGGCGGACGAGGTTGTGGCCGCCGGACTACCGGCCGCCGACACCATCCGCGCCCTCAGCAAGTCCATCGCCCAAAGCATCCAGTCCCCCGGCTTCCGGGGATGCGCCTTCCTCAACGCTGCCGTCGAGTATCCCGACCCCGAGTCCCCGGTGCACAAGGCCGTGCTCGCCCACCGCCAATGGTTCCTGGAAACAATCACGGAACTGCTGGCCAAGATCCAGGAGACCGGCGCCGAGCCCGCCGCCCGCCACTTCGTGATGATGCGCGACGGCGCCATGGCCGCCGGCTGCCTGTTCGACCCGGTGCTGATCTGCGAGACCTTCCTACGCGGAGTCGAGAGGCTCCTGCAGGTTTATGCCGCCACCGACTACAGCGGACCGGCGAGCGCCTGAAGCCGCAGGCGCCTCCGCTCAGCCTGCACGGCGACACATCAAGGCGAGGGCGTCCAAGACAAAAACTCAGACGCCCTCGCTTCATTTTGATGCAGCCGAAGGCGGTGCGGCCAAGACATCCAGGCGCGTACGAGCCCCGTAGGGCGTATCGCGGGCTGGTCGCCGCCTTCGGACGCTGGCTGAACTCGCTGTCCGAGCGAGTGCAGATCCTGGTCCGCGCCGAGCGCGTCGACCTCGCCTCGACGATCGGCGCTCTTGAGGAGCGCATCCCCCAGCTCCCCCACCCAGCGCTGGCTCATGCCGCCCGCGAGCACGCCATGTTCCTGACGGACCTGCTCATCCATCTGCCGGATCCCGGCAACAAGATGATCAACGTATGGGCCGTTGACGTAGCGCGCAGGAGTGTCCGCACACTCCCCTGCCCGACC
The DNA here is from genome assembly GCF_008728085.1 of Microbispora cellulosiformans. Lineage (NCBI taxonomy): Bacteria > Bacillati > Actinomycetota > Actinomycetes > Streptosporangiales > Streptosporangiaceae > Microbispora > Microbispora cellulosiformans. Next base: position 216,658 of record NZ_VYTZ01000004.1, read on the forward strand.
TGGCCGGTCCGTCCTGATCGGCCCTTTCCCAGCATGTGTCGCTGCCGACCCGCCGTGTCCAATCGTCCGCTACCCGGCAGCGACGAACTGCTCAAGGGGCGGCGGTTCCAATGAGGGAGGCGGTCACAGGGTGCGGGGGACCTGGATAGCGGGTCGGAGGCGGGACATCAGCCCGGCCAGCTCGGTCACGGTCATGCCCGGCGCCTCCAGTTCCGCCCCGGACCACCGGTCAAAGAAAATACACACGGCCCCCGGCTCGTCGATGTAGGTTTTCGGCTCTATGAACCGGGTTGGGTAGCAGGCCGCTGCTCCGCCGAGCGGGGTGGTCGGCATCGCCACGATTCCGTCGGGGCACTCGTCGACGACTTGGGTGCGGGACCTTGTCGTGACCGTCCTACTGCCGGACCGCCGCAGTTTCTCGTTGAGAGAGGCGCCCGGATCTGGGTGTTCTGCGTAGAGCAGCCACACCTGGACCCTTTTCCCGCCGGGCGTCTTGTAGACCGCGACGATGACGGGCTCCTCGCCCGGGCTAGAGGCGGCACGGCGCATCTCCGACGCTGTGGGCGGCAAATCGACGTAGGTGTAGGTGCGGGCGGCGGGCGGCGGCCAGGTGCCCTCGGGTGGCGACACACACGGCAGGGACGCCTTCACCGCGGCCACCAGGAGCACGCCCGCCACCAGGCAGACCGGCAGCAGGTCGGCCAGCAAAGCCAGCGCGATCTGCCACTGGGTCTGTTTGCCGGGCTTGGCGTCGCTGGATCCTTCGGAGCCGTCGCGTCTGCTGTTCATGTCCGCAGGGTGAGTTCCGCCTCTTGGAGATCACTTGCGCTTGGACGCACTCCCCGGTTGGCAGGCGAGGTCGCCGGCAACGTTGGGGCGGCAGCTGCGGAGAAGACCGCCTTGCACGACCACCGCGCAGGACTGTCCGGACAGCCCGCTGCCCGGCCTGGCCGACGCCTCGTAATCTCGCCGCCGCCTGCCCGGCCGCTGGACACAGGCTTCCCGCAAGGACGGAATCGCCTTACCCGGGGCGGCCGCGCAGTACTCCAGCACCTTGGGCGGCAGCGCCTGGCAGATCGGGAGGGAGCCGCCCGAAGGTGGGTCCGGGGTGCGGGCGCGGCGGCGTATGCCGTGGCCGTCCCGCCGCCCGCGGGCGCGCACGCGCTCGACATCCAATACTGAATGTGACCTAATAATTACAGAAAGTGTTGTCGTTGTTTCGGGGAGAGGATCCATGCGTCTGCGCTCTGCCGTGGCCGCCGCCAGCGGCGCCCTCATGCTGGTTCTGGCGGTTTCCGGTTCCGCATCGGCCGCCACAGGCCAGTTCCGTTACTCCTACAAGACCGCCGACGGGCACGACGCCGTTGGCTTCTTCAACGACCCCGAGAGTGGGACATGTATCGACATCAAGGGAGCCGGCTCTGACGGCACGTCGGCCGCCTACGCGCCGAAGAACCTGACCGACTCGACGGCCACGGTCTTCCTCGAGGCCGGCTGTATGGGAGACGTCTTCTACAGCCTGCGCCCCGGCGCAGGTGCTTCAGAGCGCCTGCTGGTGCGCTCCGTCGTCTTCTCCTGAAGCGCGGATTCGGGCGCCCTGGCCATCACGACCCCCGCGGAGCGGCTGGTGCGGCCGTTCCGGTCCGCACCGACAGGCTGGTCAGCCCTCGACCGACGCCGCGGTGGCGTCGTGCTCGCGGAGCATGCGCAAGACGGTGGCCGGGGACGGGTGCCGGCCCTTCTTCTCGCCCTTGGTGAGGACAATCCGGCTGGCGATGTCACGAAGGCTGAGGTTCTGCGCGCGCAGGTGCAGGGCCATGGGGAGCATGGCGTCGTCGGTGACGGCGGCGCCGCCGATGGTCTTGCCGCGGCTGCGCGCGGACTCGTGGCCTTCCAGGGTGCGGTCACGGATGTGCCCGCGTTCCCCCGAACACCGAGGTCAGGCATACGTTTCCGTTCTTCCACACCCCGAAGGCCGGCTCAAAAGGCGTCTCCTACGCACCGTGAAAGGAACAGCAGTGAGCGCTACCGTCCCGCAGCATCCCCGAAGCGTTCCCGCCGTCCCCCGCCGCCCCCGCCACGTGCGCCGTGCCGGGCATGCCGGTTGGGTTCTGGCAATCCTGGCGCTGAGCGCCACGGCCCTGGCCGTTCCCGCACCCGCCCAGGCCCAGGCAGACGAGCAGGTGGCGGTGTCCTTGGGGGACAGCTTCATCTCCGGCGAGGCAGGCCGGTGGTGGGGCAACAGTACGGTGTCCGCCGCTGCGGGCTGCACCCGCGGCGGAACCGACCGGGCCGCTTATCGCAAGCGTTTGATCTGTTACTACGACCCCCAGCGGGTGTATGACGGCACGGCCGTGCACGGAGAGGGCACCGGATGTCACCGCTCCGACGTAGCCGAGATCACCGGGCTGGGCCAGGCCGGGCTCACCCCGGTCAACCTGGCCTGTTCTGGGGCGGAGACCCGGCACGTCATCAACGAGGCGTTCAAGGAGAACACCGCCTCCCAAGCCGAACTGCTTGCGCAGGTTGCCGCCACCCGGCAGGTCAAGGTGGTCGTGCTGTCGATCGGCGGCAACGACCTGAACTTGTCCGGGATGCTGCGCCGATGCGCCGCGATGTACATGGCGGGCGACAAGCGCTCCTGCGCCTCAACGGGCGAGGGCGATCGGTTTCTCGCTGCGCTACCGGCGGTGGAGCAGCAGGTGACCCTGGCGGTTCAGAAGATCCGCCAGGTGATGGGCCGGGCGTCGGCCCGTTCCGCCGGATACCGGCTGATCCTGCAGTCCTATCCCTCTCCGGTGCCCTCCTCGGCCCGGGTGCGCTACGGCGAGGGCGGCGGCGGCAAGGCCACCAAGCGTACGCTCGTGGGCGGCTGCCCGCTGCGGGACGCCGACTTCGATCTGATGCACGACACCCTGGCACCCGCGATCGACGCCATGCTGCGGCGGGTCGCCACCGCGACCGGTGCGGAGTTCCTGAGCATGCTGGGCGCCGTGGAGGGCCACACGTTGTGCGAACAGGGCACAAGCCAATCCGGCCCGCTGGACGACGCCGCCAAACTGGGCGACACGATGGAATGGGTACGGTACGGCACCGTCGGCGCGAAGATCAGCCAGGGACACCAGCAGGAGGCCATGCACCCCAACGCGTTCGGCCAGCAGGCGCTCGGCCGCTGCCTGCTGGCCCTCTACCGCAATCCCGGCACCCAGCCCTGCAACGTGGGCACGCCCAGGAGTCAGACCTGATCCATTCCACAGCCCGCACATAGTCCTCGGCGGCACCAGTTCATCGAACTCACCCGGCGGCCAGCGCTGCACACGCCTCCATCCCAGGGGCCGTGTGCCTTACCGGGGGCGGTCGCGTCACCGGCCTCGATCGGGCCCAATGCGTGGGTGGACTCTTCGACGAGTGGTTCGTGGAGGGCTGACAACGACGACGCTTGGAATTCGTGACGTCGCGGATACCCCCACCCGATGACCTCACAAGGTCACGCGATCGGCCACACCCGCAACGCCTGATCGTCGCGGCTGTACAAGCGCGATGATCGGCTGCGGCCAGTATTGCTGCGGATTCGTGAGGTCTGCGCGCCCTGGCTGACCGCTTCGCGAGAGAGCCGGATGCCGCGTGGCGCGTGTGCTGGACGAGAACGAGCTCATTGGGAACTGGACGCTGGTTGGGAACGAGCGGGATCAGCTGTCGGGCCGGCGGGGCGCGACGAAGCTCGGGTTCGCGCTGCTTCTGGGGTTCTACGCGCTGAACGGCCGGTTCCCGACGGGCGGGGCGGAGTTCCCTGACCAGGTCGTTGCCTACGTCGCCCGGCTGGTGGACGTGCCGCTGCAGAGTTGGGGCTGTACGAGTGGGATGGCCGGACGAGATCGCCGCCGTACGGCCGCTCAGGAACGCGATGGAGGCCAAAGAGGTCTTCCGCCGCGAGGTGGTGGAGCGGCACGTGCTGCTCGCGCTGCCCCGGCCGGCGTTGGTTGAGTCCGAAGCTGTCTTCGCCGGCGAGCTGGGTGCCCTCACTGTGGACTCCTGCACCGGCTGCGCCGAGGCTTTCATTACGCCGAGCTCGACGGCGGCTGCCGCGACGAAACCCGGCCCTACAGCCGAGGGGCGTCGCGGGCAGGCCTCGTCTGGCCACCGCGACGAAACCGCCCGACCACCGTCGGTGGGGCCTGGCGGGGGGTACCAGGTTCCCCCTCGCGCAGGAAACGCCAGAGGCGGTCGGAGGAGTCTTGGCCGCGGTTGAGGTAGAGGGTGTCCCAACTTCCAGGGCCCATGTAGGTGTCCAGCGTCAGGGCGAGCTTGGGGTTGTTGCGGGGGCGGAAGACGGCCCAGCCGGTGACGTGGCTGGACCGGCCTCCTCCAGTCGACGGGACCAGCAGTCCTGGGCACCTGAGCCGTCGCAGGTCTTGATGACGACCTTGCCGCTGGCGAGAACGGCGTGTCGACATCGAGGCCGGGATGGGTCAGTTCTTTGGCCATCCGTCATCGATATGGCCGGTCTCGCTGAGGGTGCGCCAGTCGGCGATCAGGGTTTCGGCCGAATCGATCCGGTGGACGGTGTAGTGATCTCCGCGGTACCAAACGCACAGGGCGACACGCTTCCCGTCATTCTTGAAGTCCCGGCTGACGCTCACCTTCTTCCACTGCTCCTTGACCTCTTCGGAGGTGGTGGTGACCTTCAGCTCGTGTTCGTAGGAGGAGCTGACCGCGGCGGAGAATCCCTCGTAGGAGAACGCGAGGTCGAGGCTGACGCGGATGTTGGTGGTCTCCTCGACCACCTGCGCGTTGCGAGTGGTCAGCCCAATGTAGGCCTCTTCGGTCTTGGTGTAGTTGCTGTTACCGGCGTGCTCGTAGTACAGCACCTGCTGCCAGTAGCCGTAACGCCGCACGATGTAGTACGGGCTGTGCTTGGCCTGCCAGGTGGTGTCCTTACCGGGCTCGTTGATTGCCAGGTAGGGGATGGCGACCTGGCCGATGAGGACCTCGTCGGTGCGCATCTTGGGCTGCTGGAAGCCCTTGAGCCGGTCCACGTCACCGATCTGGGACGGGTCGGTGTCGATGTGCGCCAAGTTCTCGACCTTGGGCAGGTGATTGACCCTTTGGAGGGTGAACCGGGCCAGGGTTTCATCGTCGTCCCCGGCGATCAGCGGCGGGTCGCCCGCCTTCTTGCGGCGGGCGTACAGGCTGGTGCTGGCGTTGGTGATCTCGTAGCCGACGCCATTGCCGACGATGCCCCAGTGGGTGAGGGTGTTGGCCGCCCAGGCTCGCTGCTGGCCGGAGGTCTCGATCACAAGGTTCGTGTCCGCGGCGCTGCTGAGGTTTTCAGGCATCACCAGCTCGCCCCGGTTGGCGTTGACGATCCAGTAGGTGGTGCGTGCGCTGTTGATCGGCATCAGGTGGAAGTAGTTGGCGGCTTCGGGCTTGGCGGCCAGGTCGAGTAGGCACTTGGGCAGCTCGGGCCGGTACACCCGCACGTTGTTCCCGTCGGCCTGCTTGATCAGATAGATGCCGCCCGGCTTGAGCGTGGCGCCGGAGGTCTGGGAGGCGTCGTAGGTCTGGTCGGCTGTCGTCATAGCGTGCTCCTTGGGGATGGAGGATCACAGGGAGGCCGGCCTTCGCGCCCCGGACCGCCCCCGGGAGGGCGCGGTCGGTCCCCGGCCTGACCTGGCCGGCAGGAGGCTCAGAACAGGCCGCGGGGGATCGCCGCTGCGGGACCGGGTCGCCGATCTGCCTGATTGAGAGCCGGTAGGCCGGCGGATCAGTCGGGTGCCGAGACCGTTGCGGTCACGGAGGCGTTGTCGCCGTTACCACCGGTGTAGTCGGTGTCGAAGACCTGGTCGGTCTCGTCCCAGTCGTAGCTGTTGCGTCCCGTGTAGGGGTTGTCCCAGTGGAAGCGGATCCGCTTGCCTGACTGGGTGCAGTTGCTGGCCAGGTAGTCCACCGCGGCCTCGGTGCCGGTCATGAATCCGTCGGACTCGGTCTCGAAGTCGTCGCTGGTGCCGGGCTGAATCGTCCGCGCGGGGTGCGTGACCCAGATTCCGTGGTCCAGCTCCTTGTCGCGCAGCGTCAGCACACACTTGGTGGTGTTGTTGAACGTGACGGCGACGCTGCGTGCCGCTCGCTGCTGTTGTGCCACCAGGTCGGGGGCCGGCACGGCTTGGGCGGCACCAGGAACCGCCGCAAACCCGGCTCCCAGCGTCGCTACGGCGGCCAGGCGAACCCAACGGGTCATCGAATGCTCCTCTCCTGAGGCGAGATGTCTTTGACCGGACGTCGCGCAAAGGCAAGGCAGACCGAAATCGTCTTTCCTTCCTGGGCGGGGCCGGCTGGCGATCTCCAGTTGCCTCTACTTTGGGTAATCGACTTACTACGCAGAGTATTCAAATGCCCTCCTCCCAGCAACGACCGATCCGCCACCATCCCCTTACCAGGAGACGACACCGCCACCGCCCGGAGGTTCGTGCACGAAGGCATCCATCTCGCGTATTGGCACCACGGTGCGCAGATCGTGTGCCGAGACCGCGACCGCGCTGGCGTCTCAAACGCCCTGCTCTGAGGGTTGTGTTGTCTGAATCCGTCGTACTGTCGGTGACTGCAAGGCTCGCCAGCGCTGTCTGTGGACGCTCTCTCGGCGACTGGGCGGGGAGCCGCTCGAAAGTGGGTCCAGGGTGCGGGCCCTGCGGTAAACGCCTCGCAGTCCGCCCCGCCCCCGCGGCGAGGTATCAGTGTCGATTCCGGCTCGATCGTGGCTCTGGCACTGACTTCGTGCGTTGGCCCGTCTCAGTGGCGAGGAGGATGCGTTTGCGCAGGAGGTCGGGGTTGGCTCGGCCGTACATTTGCCGCTTGAGCGTCTTGACGCGGTTGACGTGGCCCTCGACCTTGCCTGAGCTGTGGGGCAGGGTCAGGCCGGCTTTGGCGGCGTCGAAGTCGCGCCGCAGCCCCGTGCTCACGGAGCGCGGCCAGGGCCGGGCAGTCCGCGGTCAAGGCCGTCAGGGTGCCGTGCCTGTATGTCTTGCCCTTCGCGTCGAGATGTGAAGGCTGATAAGAGGTCCCAGGTTCAAGTCCTGGTAGTCCCACCACGAACCACCAGCTCAGAGGCCAGTTCCCAAGATCCGGGACCTGGCCCTTGATCGTTTGTCAGTCACTCGTTAGCGGGCCAGCCTTGACCAGGTGACAGAGGTCAGTCTTCATCGACAGGCACGAGGGGCGGCCGGGAGCCCGCAGAGAGGCGGTCAGGCGGGGACCTTGTCGAGGAAGCCGTACACGTTGCCGATCCGGCCGTCCTCGGCGATCGCGACGACGTCGAAACCGATCACGACGGGCTCGGCGGCGCCCTCGGGGCCGAGGTGCCAGGTGAACCGGGCCGTGTCGTGGTGACCGTCCACGGCGCCGCCCAGGGTGAACACGAACCCGGGGAACATGTCCTGCGCGCCGGCGATCACGGCGGCGACGCCCTCGTGGCCGGTCACCGTGGCCAGCGGGTCGATGTAGCCGCCGTCCTCGGTCCACAGCGCGGCCACCGCCTTCGCCCTGGCCTCGGGGTCACGCTCGTTCCAGGCGGCGATGTAACGCTCGGCCAGGGCGGTGTAGTCGGTCATCTTCGTGCTCCTTCAGGTTGTCTCGGTGACGACACGTGAACGGTGTCATGGACCCTTGAGGAGAGGCGATTACGCGCCGGGTAATGCTTCCGGCCCGCGCGTCTCCTTGCGCAGGTGGGTCTTGAGGACCTTGCCCCGGGTTGCGCGGCAGCTCGGCCTCCCTGGACCAGAACCGGACCGGCGCCTTGAACGCCGCGATGCGGTCGCGTAGGAACTCCTGGAGATGCTCGCCGGTGGCCTCGGCGCTGTGCTTGAGCCGCACCACCGCGCCCACCTGCTCGCTCAGCAAGCTCGCCGACGTCTTCGCGGGCACGGGGATACGGCTGCGCGTGGCCCGCGTCACCGCCGTGGACCCTGAGCGCCAGGTCGTCGCCGTGGCCGACGCCGACGGCGGCGGCGAACTCGGCTACGACACGCTTTGTACGCGCTCGGCATTCACGGCGCCGGCCGCGCCGTCCCCGGCGCGGCCGAGCACGCGGGCTGGAGGTCACCGAAAACGATCAGATCGTCGTCGATCGCACCATGCGGTCGGTACGAGGGACAGGCAAAGCCCAAGTACGTGGGCGGCCGCATGGCCGCGCGGATCAAGGCGGGCATCGTCAAGCTGTCACTTTGGGCCACCTCGCACCCGACGCTCGGCATGCCCAAGCGCAAGCACCGCCTGGCCGCCACGCCGGATGTGTCCGCCGAGAAGGCGCTCGCGTAACCACCTCACGTGGTCCGCGTGGACAGCACCGCCACTGATCGCTTCGACACCGAAGCGACCATGCAGGACGCGTTCTTGCACTGGGAGGCCCGGACCCATCATGACCGCTTCCGCGCCCTCGACCGCGAACCCCGGCGCCTGGCTCCGTGCGTCACGGGGCGCTGGGAGGCCCGAGCGGGACGCCGTCCAGCTCCAGGTGGCGACTCGCACGCACAGCTCGTACGGGATGCGCGCGATCCGCCACGCTCATCGACCACGCCTCCCGCGGTCCTCGGGCATCACTGCTCGATAGGGACCGTCTCAGCGCGGTCGTAGCGGCCTGACCACGCGATGTGCAACACGCTGCTCCGCATTCGGCACTTGTTGCGCGAGTGAGGCTCTTGACCCTCACGTGGCGGTGACGTCAGGCTGCATAGTCGGTGCCGTGGAGGATCACTGGACTGTGGACACGTGGCCGAGCCGGCCGGTGTGAGTGTCCGGGCGGCCATCGAGAGGGGACTCGAGGCACGGGCGAGGGGGCTGAAGGTGACACCGGAGGAGCAACTGGAGATGCTCGGTGCACGGCTGTACAACGAGATCGGCAGCGCTTACCCCGCGACACGGCGTACTGAGCCGCGGATCGCCGCGCAGATCTGGACTGCACTCGGGGACGCGCAGACGGTGCTGAACGTCGGGGCCGGCACCGGCTCCTACGAGCCTCCCGATCGCGGCCGACGCGATCGGCGCCCGCGCTGAGCCGGTGCCCATCCCGTGGGACTGCGCTGACGGCCTGTTCGAGGCGTACTGGCGCCGACCGGCGGCTTATCTGGAGGAGCACGTGCGCCGTGCGATGTCGGTGTGGACGAAGGTCGGGCCCGAGGCCGAGCAGCGGGCGGTGCGAAGCCTCGGCGACGACCTTGACTCCGGCCGGTGGGCCGAGCGCAACAGCGACCTCACCGCCCTCGACGCGGCAGATCTCGGCCTCCGCCTGCTCATAGCGTGAATCACGCCGCAGCGTCAGGATGGTTGTCTCATCCCTGTGTACGCGGATCGCATCGGCCGGCAGCGGTGCGGCCGGGCACACCTTCAGGGACGGCAGGGACGTCTCGTCCTGCGCGCGAGGGTGTCCGGTGACGACCAGGCTCCTGATCTCCGTACGGTGCAGCCGCTCCTACGCGTCCCCGGCGAATCGTCCGTGCGCTCGCAGATCTCGCGGCGGTCGCCACTGTCGGTTACGTGGCCGGATACGACAACTACATAGGACGGTGGGAAAATAGTCCATTGACTGATCGATGAACCGTTGTCGCTGAATCACGTGAGACACCGTCCCCACCGAGCCTCGCAACCTGTGGTCGGTCGGTGGCTTCAAGGGAGGCCGAATGGCGACCAGCCCCATCGGGGCGGGGAGGCCGAGGACCCGCGGCATCGTGCTCAACAGGATCCGGAAGGCACGCACCATCAGCCGGGTCGAGCTCGCCGCCGACACCGGAGTCACGGCGGCGACCATCACCCAGGTCGTCCGTGAGCTCATGGACCTTGGGCTGGTCGTCGAGGTCGGGCGCGGCGCGTCGACCGGAGGCAAGCCTCCGACACTGCTGCAGATCAACCCGCACGCACGGTACGCCGTAGGAGTGTTGTTCGAACGCAACATCTGCATCATCGTCATCGTCGATCTGACCGGCCGGCAGGTGGCCAGGACCGCGTTCCCCGGAACGGCGCTGCTGCCTCCCGAGCAGGCACTCTCGCTGGTGGCCTCGCGTGTGGACGCCCTGATCGAGACCGCCGGAGTCGATCGCGGCAAAGTGCTCGGAGTGGGGCTGGCGACCTACGGACCACAGGACCGGCAGGCGGGCGTGCTGCTGACCCACCAGCCGACCGCCGAGTGGTTCCGATATCCGGTCGCGCCGCGCCTGTCCGAACTCCTGGGCCTGCCGGTGCTGCTCGACAACGACGCGGCGGCCGCGGCGATCGGCGAGCACTGGCTGGGGGCGGTGGAGTCTCGTACGTACGGGTGCCTCTACATGGCCAGTGGCCTCGGCGGGGGCGTCGTCATCGATGGCGAGGTGTACCGCGGCGTCTCTTCCAACGCCGTCGAGATCGGCCACATCACCATCGACGTCAACGGAGGACCATGCGATTGCGGCAACTACGGCTGCCTTGGAAACTACGTGGAACCCGCCGCCGTGATAAGGCAGGCGCTGAAGGAATCGAGCCTCGGTCAACGGCTTGGGCTCGACCCTGCGGATACTGACGTCATGACCGGGTTCGCCCGCATCGCGACCGCCGCCGTCGCCGGAGACCCGGCGGCACGGACCTTGATCGAGCGCTCCGCCCGCCATCTGGGCACCGCCGCCGTCACGATGACGAGCCTGTTCGACCTCGACCTGATCGTGCTCGCCGGCCCCAGTTTCACCACCGCGGCGTCGATCTACCAGTCTGTGATCGAGGAGGAGGTGCAACGGCGTACCTTCGCCCGGCGGGCGCACCCGGTCCGGGTGGTCACCTCGGTCAGCAGCTCGGACGCGGCGGCGATCGGCGGCGCCGTGCTTGTCCTGCAGGGCGAGCTGGCCCTCCTCGAGCGGGACGTACGAGCCTGACGTCGCCGGAGCCGTCACACGTGCCGTGTTGTCTGGATGACGGCGGCGCCGAGAGGAGCCAATGTGATCTCCTCGGTTGCCGCGGCGCCCGTCAGCAGGTCGATTCCCGAGCGGTCCAGGGGAACGGCGACGTCCTCGTCGGGGCTGTGGTTGAGGAGGAAGAGGTACTCGTTCCCCCCGCCCTCCCGTACCGTGCACTCGACGTGGGTGGGCAGGCCCGGGAAGGGATCCGTGACCCCGGCCGTCCGGACCTGGTCCAGAAGGACGGCATGGAAGGCGGCGTCGTCCAGGAGAGTCGCGAAGTAGACGACCCGGCCGGAGCCGTAGGCGTTCGCGACGATCGCGGCGCGTCCTGCCAGCGGCCCGTCGGCGTATCTCGCCAGCGCGGTGCCGGTCTCCAGATGAATGTCCTCCCGCCACCAGCTCGCGGTGGCGGTGCGCCCGTCGGCGAACTGGACCGCGAACCGCTCTCCGGGACGCGCGGGCCAGTACTCGTCGATCTTCGCCCCGATGAGGTGGCGGAACGCCCCCGGATAGCCGTGGGGGCGGACGCGGTCGCACTCGTCCACGACCCCTGAGAAGAAGGAAATGACGACGGTGCCACCGGCGCGGGCGAACTCGGTGACGGCTGCGACGCCCTCGTCGCCGATCAGGTACGCGTTGGGGATGATCAGGACCTTGTACGGCGCCAGGTCACTTCTGGGAGACACGACGTCGATGGTGTGGTGGTGTTCCCAAAGCGGCCGATGGTGGCGCAGCACGCTTTCGCCATAGTCGAAGTCGTCACGGGGCAGCCATCCGGTGTCCTCCAGCCCCCACCGGCCATCCCAGTCGAACAGGATCGCGACGTCGGCGCAGCGCATGGTCGTACCCGCCACCGGGGCGAGGAGGCTCAGCTCGTGTCCCAGGTCGGTGATCTCCCGGAAGGTCCGCGAGTCCGGCCCGGAGTGAGGAACCATCGCGGAGTGGAAGCGCTCCACCCCGCCCCGGGCGGCCCGCCATTGGAAGAACATCACCGAGTCGGATCCACGTGCCAGCGCCTGCAGCGAGCCGAGCCGCATCCGCCCGGGTTCCTTGGCCAGGTTGACGTCTCTCCAGTTGACGGCGCTCGCGGCCTGCTCCATGACCATCCACGGCTGACCGTTCTTCAGCGAGCGGAACATGTCGTAGTGGAATGCGGTCGATATGTGCGATTCGGAATCGCCGGGGTCGGGGTAGACGTCGAGGGCGGCGACGTCCTGTTCCGGCGCCCACCTCCAGTAGTCCGCGTGCGGGTAGAAGGACATCAGGTTGGTCATGATGGGGATGTCGTCGCGGAAGGAGCGGAGGATGTCACGCTCGGCGAGGTAGCACTCGAGCAGGGAGTCGGAGGTGAAGCGCCGGAAGTCGAGGCGGCGAGCGGGGTTCATCCAGATGCCCATGACGTTGGCCACCTCGATCTGGTTCCAGTCTGTGTAGACCTGGCCCCAGAAGCGGGTGGTCCAGGCGGCGTTGAGGGTGTCGAGGTCGCCGTACCTGCGCTTGAGCCAGCGGCGGAAGCCCTCGGCGGCGGCCTGGCTGTACGACGTGGGGCCGTATTCGTTGTTGACATGCCACATCGCGAGCGCCGGGTGGAAGGAGTAGCGCTCGGCGAGCCGGGTGACGATGTTCGCGGCGTACTCACGGTAGACAGGGGAGGCATGGTCGAAGTGCTGACGGCTGCCCAGGCCGAGGGGCCGGCCGTCCTCCATGATGGGGAAAACCTCCGGGTGCAGTTGGGTGAGCCAGGCGGGCGGCACGGCGGTGGGGGTGGCCAGGTTGACGCTGACGCCGCCCTCGTGCAGGAGGTCCATGACCTCGTCGAGCCAGCCGAACTCGTACTCCCCGGGCGCTGGTTCGATCGCGACCCAGGCGAAGATCCCCAGCGAGACCAGGTTCACTCCGGCCTCACGCATCAGCCGGACGTCCTCCCGCCAGGTGGCGCGGTCCCACTGCTCAGGGTTGTAGTCGCCTCCGTAGGCCAGGCCGCCCAGGCGGCTCCTGAAGGCGTGCATACGAGGGTTGGTCATGTGACGCTCCTTGGCGAACCGTTGCGGGCCCAGCCACCGCGGTCCGATGGCTGGGCCCGGCGCTGTCACCTGCGGTCAGGACAGATGATCACGCGTACGGGTTCTGGGTGAGCAGGTGCGCCTTGTAGCCCTCGCCGATGCCGGGCTCGGGCGTGCCGGCGTAGTCCTTGATGAGCACCGCGCCCGTGCTACAGCCCCACGGGCTCCAGGTCCAGGCGAGGTACGACACGCCGTTCTTGTCCGCCCACTTCGTGAGCTGGTCCATGTAGTCGTAGCCGCAGTTGTCCGCGCCGAACTCACCGGTCACCACGGGGACCTTCGCGGCGAGCGGAGCGATCTGGCTGTCCCAGCAGGACGCCGTGGCGCAGGCGTTGAAGCTGTAGGAGTGCCAGGATGCGGCGATGTTGTTCAGCGGGTCGTTCGGCTTGTACGCCAGCCACTCCCGCATGTCGTTGGCCCACTCCAGGCCGCCCACCATGAGGATGTTGGTCGCGCCGGTCGCCCGGACCGCGTCGACGAGGTCCTGCATGCCGGCCACCTCATAGGGAATGCCGGTGCAGGTGCCGCCGTCACGCAGGCACTGCCAGCCCAAGGTCTTGTTCCAGTCGCTGCCGACCTCCGGGTACGGCTCGTTGAACAGATCGAAGACCACCGCGTTGTTGCCCTTGAAGGTCTTCGCGACGCCGGTCCAGAACTGGGGAGCGTACTGCGCGTCCGGCATCGGCTTCTGGCACGTCGCGGTGGCGTCCTTGCAGTGCCAGTCCGGTCCGTTGCTGAAGGCGCCCGTGGTCCAGTGCAGGTCGAGGATCGGCGTGATGCCGTTGGCGACCAGCAGGTCCGCGTAGCCCTTGACCTCCTGCTGGTAGGCGGCGCCGCTGGGCGAGCCGTTGAGGCCGAGCCAGCACTCCTCGTTGAGCGGGATGCGGACGGCGTGGATGTTCCAGCTCTTCATCGCGTCGACCGACGCCTGGTCCACCGGGCCGGAGTCCCACATCCCCTTGCCCTGGACGCAGGCGAACTCGCCGCTGGAGCGGGAGACGCCCAGCAGCCGGTACGGCTTCCCGGCCGCCGTCACGATCTTGTTGCCGGAGACGTGCAGCTGCGGTGCGGGGCCACCGGGATCAGAGCTGGGGCTCGCGCTGGGGCTCGCGCTGGGACTTGCGCTGGGACTTGCGCTGGGGCTCGAACTGGGGCTCGAACTGGGACTCGCGCTGGGACTTGCGCTGGGGGACTGGCCGGTGCAGGCGACACCATTGACCTTGAACGCGGTGGGAACCGGGTTGCTCCCGCTCCACTTGCCGACGAAGCCGATCGACACCGAGGCGCCGGTGGCCACATTGGCGTTCCAGCTCAGGCTCTTGGCGGTGACGTGGGTGCCGGACTGCGACCAGTCGGCGCTCCAGCCGTTGTTCACACCCTGACCGGCATTGGGGAAGTCGAACTCCAGCGTCCAGCTGGTCAGCGGGTCGCCCAGATTGGTGATCGAGACGTCACCCTGGAAGCCGCCCGACCACTCACCTGCGACCTTGTATTTCACTGAGCAGCCACTGGCGGCGGCTGAGGCCGGTGCATTCACGAGCGCGGCGCCTGCGGCCACGAGGCCGACGGCCGCCGTCACTAACGCGACGCGGTGTTTCATTGGGCTTTCCTCTTTCTCCTTTGCGGATCCGGAGATCGGCCGCCTCACGACTGGATCCGATGGTCGTAGGCGGGAGCCTCGCCGGCGGCCACGACGGCCGCCGCGTCGATGTCGAACGAACGGCCACGCGCCTCCGGGTCGGGCGAGGCGGCGGCCAGGAGCCGGGTGTAGGGGTGCCGCGGGCCGAGGATGACCTCGTCGGCCGGGCCGCGCTCCACGACCCGGCCTCGGTAGAGCACGAGGATGTCGTCGGAGAAGTGCCGTGCGGTGGCCAGGTCGTGGGTGATGTAGAGGACGGCGAGGTTCTCCTCGCGCTGCAGACGAGCCAGCACGTTCAGCACGCCCAGCCGGATGGAGACGTCCAGCATCGACACGGGCTCGTCGGCCACGATCACCTTCGCCCCCGGCGCGAGCGCGCGGGCGATGGCGACCCGCTGCCGCTGGCCGCCGGACAGCTCGTGTGGGCGGCGGTGGACGATGTCGCGTGCCGGTAGGTTGACCCGTTCCAGCAGGTCGCCGGCCTTCTTCCGGGCCTCGGCACCGGTACGGGCCTGCCCGTGCAGCAGCAGCGGGCGGATCAGATGGTGCTCGACGGTGTGGAAGGGGTTCAGTGAGGAGAACGGGTCTTGGAACACCATCTGCACGTGGTCGCGGTACGCCCGATCGGGCACCCGGCCGCCGTCGTCGTCCTTCACGACGACCTGTCCGGCGGTGGGCCGTTCCAGCCGGGCGATGATCCTGGCGATCGTGGACTTGCCCGAACCCGACTCCCCGACCAGGGCGACCGTACGGCCGGGCGTGAGTGTGAACGAGACGTGGTCCACCGCCCGCAGCCGCCGTCCGCGCAGACCGGTCCGGATGCGGAAGTCCTTGACGAGGTCCTTCACGTCGAGCGTGGTCACCGTGCACCTCCGGTGGCCTCACCGGTGCGGACGAACGCGCCGCGCTCACCTGTGAGGCTGGGAAACGATCCGAGCAGGCGCCGGGTGTAGGGATGGCGGGGCCGGGCGAGGACTTCCTCAGCCGCCGCGCACTCGACGATCTCCCCGCCCAGCATCACGGCGATGCGGTCGCTCACCTCAAGGAGAAGGGGAAGGTCGTGGGTGATGAGCACGATCCCGAATCCCAGCTCGTCGCGCAGGCGCAGGATCTCGCGGAGGATGCCTCGTTGCACCACCACGTCGAGGGCGCTGGTCGGCTCATCCATGATCATGACCTGCGGGTCGAGCAGCATGGCCATTGCGATCATGACGCGCTGTCGCATGCCTCCGGACAGCTCGTGGGGGTAGGAGCGCAGCCGCGCGGGGTCCACGCTTACCAGCTCCAACGCCCTGGCGCAGCGCGCCCGGCGATCGTGCCGCGAGAGCTGGGGGCGGTGCGTGGTGAGTACGTCCTCCAGTTGCGCCCGGATCGTCATGACAGGGTTCAGCGAGTTCATCGCTCCCTGGAACACCACCGACATCTGCGACCACCGGAAGGCCCGCAGCTCGCCGGACGGCAGGGCGAGCACGTCCATGTCCCCGCCGTCCCGGTGATGGAATGTGACCGATCCGGCGGTGACCTCCGCCGGCGGCCGGTGCAGGCGGTTGATCGCGTACGCGAGCGTCGTCTTCCCGCTGCCCGACTCGCCGGCCAGGCCCAGAATCTCGCCCCGCCGTACCTCCAGCGACACGTCCTTGACCGCCTGCACCGTGTTTCCGTAGGTCACCGACAGGTTCCGCACACTCACCACGACATCCTGCGAGGGCCGCCCGACCGGCGCCGGCTCGCGCCGCGGGTGCCGGATCCGGCGTGGTACGGCGCGCAGCTTGGGGTTGATGATCTCGTCGATGCTGAAGTTGATCAGCGCGAGGCCGCATCCGAACAGCGCGATGATCAGGCCCGGCGGCGCGAACCACCACCACGCGCCGCGTTGGAGCGCGAAGCCGTTCTGGGCGTAGTAGAGCATCGTGCCGAGGGTGGAGGAGTTCGAAGCGCCGAGCCCGAGGAACGACAGACCGGCCTCTGACAGGATCGCCGCGATCACCGAGAACACGAACTGGGAGGCCAGCAGCGGCAGGAGGTTCGGCAGGATCTCGACGGTGATGATCCGCCATGCCGGCTCCCCCGCCACGCGGGCGGCCAGGACGTACTCCCGGTTGCGCAACGTCAGCGTCTGCGCGCGAAGCACCCGGGCCGACCCGGCCCAGCCGGTGATCGCGAGCACCACCGCGATGGTCCACGCCCCCCGCTGCTCGGGCGGTACGAACGCGGAGATGACGATGACCAGTGGGAGACCGGGTATCACCAGCATCACGTTGGACAGCAGGGAGAACGCCTCGTCCACCACGCCGCCGACGTAGCTGCCCACGATGCCGAACAGCGCCGACAGGACCGTGGCCATCACGCCGACGAGCACGCCGATGTAGAGCGATCCCCTGGTCGCGTACGCGATCTGGGCCAGCACGTCCTGGCCCATCTGCGTGGTGCCGAGGACGTGGCCTCCGCCGGGCGACGTCAGTCCGATGTCGTTGATCGCGTCCGGATCGCCGAGGAGGAGCGGGCCGGCGACGCCGAACAGGGTGATCGCGGTGATCAGGGCGAGCCCGGTGACCAGTTTGGGCGACAACCGGGGCAGCGCGGCGCGCCGGGGCGCCGGGGAATCCGGACCGAGATCGGTCATGCGTTCGCTCCCGCGCGGGTTCGGGGGTCGATGACGCTGTAGAGCAGGTCGACCACCAGATTGGCGCCGAGCACCGCCACGGTCGTGACCAGGAAGATGCCCTGCATGAGCGCGTAGTCGTTGTTCTGCACGGCCTCAAGCAGCTTGGAGCCGATGCCGGGGTAGGAGAACACCTGTTCGGTGACGATGGAGCCGGCCACCACGAACCCGAGGGAGATGGCGAACCCGGCGATCGACGGCAGTGCCGCGTTGCGTGCGGCGTACCAGATCATCACGCGTCTGTCCGGCAGCCCCTTCGCGGTGGCGGTGAGCACATAGTCCTCGGACAACGTGGACACCATCATGTTGCGTAGGCCCAGCAACCAGCCGCCCACCGAAGAGATCACGATCGTCAGCGCGGGCAGGATGCCGTGGTGGACGGCCGAGCCGAGGAAGTCGAGGTTCCACCCGGGGGTGGAGTCGACGTCGTAGCCGCCGATGAGCGGGAACCAGCCCAGAGCGGACCCGAAGACGGCGACGAGGACGAGCGCCAGCCAGAAGTACGGCACCGCCGCCAGCACCGTGGTCGCGGGCACCAGCGAGTCGAGCCAGGTGCCCCGCCGCCATCCCACCACCATTCCCAGCCCGGCGCCGACCAGGACCGACAGCACCGTCGCGATGCCCACCAGCACGACCGTCCAGGGCAGGGAGGTCGCGATGACCTCCGAGACGGGCACCGGGTAGGCGCTGACCGAGATTCCGAAGTCGCCGTGCAGCATGTTGCCGAGATAGGACAGATACTGCTTGGCCAACGGCTCGCCCGTGTCGGTGCCGAGCAGCAGTTCGTAGGCTCTGCGAGCCTCGGGGTTCACCGAGCCGCCCCGCTGCTGCAGCTTCGCCATCAGGATGCTCACGGGGTCGCCCGGCATCATCCGGGGGATGAAGAAGTTCAGTGTGACCGCCGCCCACAAGGCGGCCAGGTAGAAACCGAACTTGCGGAGGTAGTACCGCATCGGCTCACTTGCCCGTGGGCCTGAGCCGTAGGTAGATCTCCGAGGCGTCCGGAGCCTGCCAGGCCGCCGGGAAGGCGTACAGGTCCTCCTTGGTCGGCCAGCCGGTGAACTTCCTGGCGTTGTAGATGTTGATCGTCCCCTGGGTGAGCAGCGGGACATAGGGCATCGACTGCTCGATGCGGGTCTGGATCGTGTCGAAGTACGGCTGCCGCGCCGCGGTGTCCGACACGTTGATCTTCTTCAGTTCGGCGATGGCCTTGTCCACGTCAGGATCGGAGAAGCGGCTGACGTTCGCGCCGGGCGTCCCGCCGACCTTGTCGGTGGTGTCGGTGCTGTAGAAGTAGCTGTAGACGTAGAACGGGTCGGCGGCCGGGCCCTGGAACAACGAGTCGAGCATCAGCTCGAAGTCGCCACGCCCCCGCGCGTCGGCCCATTCGTTGTACGACAGCTGTTGCGCGGTCACCTTGATGCCGGCCTTCGCCAGCTGCTGGCTCAGTGTGTCGGCCGCGGTGATGTAGTCGGTCCACCCTGCGACCGTCTTGAGGGTCAGCTTGACGGGCTTGCCGTCCTTGACGTAGATCCCGTCGGCACCCTTCGCGTAGCCCGCGCTCTCGAGGATCTGCTGCGCCCTCGCCGCGTCCGGTCGCATTGGCGCGACCTTGTTCTGCAGCCGGCCGGAGATGACCGCCTGGTCCCGCTGCAGCAGGGCCATGCTCGGCGAGATCTCGGCGCTGGTGTTCTCGAAGGCCAGCGCGTTCAACTGGGTCCGGTTGACGGCATAGTAGATCGCCTGGCGGACGGCCGGGTCGGTCTGCGGGCCTTTACACCCCAGGTCGGCATTGGCGCAGGTGTCCAGCACCATCTGGTTCACCGGAGTGGTGATCAGCTTGTACCCGGGATAGCTCTGCTCCACGTTCGCGATGTCCGGCACCGGTCCGGTCTGCCAGTCGATCTGGCCGGCCTTGAGCGCGGTGGCGCCGGACTGGTTGCCTGACAGCGAGGGGAAACGGATCTTCTTCACGGCGGGCTCGCCACCCCAGTGGTTCGGGTTCGCCTTCAACGTGAACGCCTGGGGCTTGAGCTCGTCCACCACATAGGGCCCGGTGCCGACGGGCTCGCGCAGCTGCTCCTTCGTGGGGTCGGGAATGTCCTTCCACTTGTGCTCGGGCACGATCCAGATCCGGCCGAGCACCTGCGGGCCGTCCACGAAGGCCGGCTCGTCGAATTTGATCACTACGTGGGTGGCGTCGACGGCGGTCGCCCTGCCCTGGTAGGCCGTGCCGTTCATGGCCTTGTGCTCAGTGATCATTTTCAGCGTGAACACGACGTCGTCGGCGGTGAACGGCCGGCCGTCGGACCACTTGACGCCGCTGCGCAGCGAGATCGACAGCTCCGTACCGTCGTCGTTCCAGGAGAAGCTCTCGCCGAGCCGGGGCCTGGGTGCGCCCTCGCTGCGCACGGTGTTGTAGAAGAACAACGGCTCGAAGATCGTTCCCCCGCCGCCGAGGGCCCCCGGCAGGTACGGGTTGAAGATGGGCTGGATGTCACCTGATCCGCCGGTGTACACGACCAGAGGCTCGGAGGAGGCCGCCGATCCGCCGGCCCCGGACGTCGCTCCGGCCGCCTGTCCCGGCGAGCCTCCGGACGAGGAGCATCCGGCGACCAGTGTCAACGCAGCGAGTCCGGCCGCCACGCGGGATGTCTTGATGGACATAGCGGGAAAGTCCTCTCGAACGATGCTGAGCATTGTTAATTCGCTGACTTAAGTAAGTCAACGGGTCGTGAAAATTTCAGGGCAGGCTGCTCCGGCGTAATGTGCGGCTCTATGGGGTCTCGGAGCGGGCTTGTACGCTCACCGCAGGCCGACGGGATTCAGGCCAAGGCGGGGTGGCAGTGAGCACAGGAGCAAGGGCGAAGCCGCACGCGAGCAGCAAGGCCGCCGTCCTGGACGCGATCAGGGCCGCGGGCACGATCAGCCGCGTCGGGCTGGCCGCCGCCACCGGCTTCACCGGGCCCACGATCTCCGCGCTGGTCCGCCGGCTCATCGAGGAGGGCCTGGTGGTGGAGACCGGCCGCGCGGAGTCGACGGGTGGCAAGCGGCGGATCCTGCTCCAGCTCAACCACACCGCCCGCTACGCGGTGGGCGTCCATCTCGACCACGGCGCCATGACGTACGTCCTGACCGATCTCGCCGGAACCGTGGTGGCCCGCATCGTGCGGCGCGGCGCCGGCGCGGAGGAGCCGGACACCGTCGTGTCGCGGACGGCCGAGGAGATCTCCAGGCTGATCGAGAGCATCGGTGTGCGGCGCGGACGCGTGCTCGGCGTCGGCCTGGTCTCTCCCGGCCCGCGCAGCTCCGCTCCCGGGGTGGGCCTCGCGCCGCCGACCATGCGGCACTGGGAGGGGTTCCCGCTGGGCGAAGCGCTGGAGCGTGCGACGGGCCTGCCGGTGGTGCTCGACAACGACGCCACCGCCGCGGCGCTGGGTGAGCACTGGTCGGGCGGCTTCGGCGGCGCCACATCGGCGGCGGTCGTCTATCTCGGTACGGGGATCGGCGCCGGCCTGGTCATCAACGGCATCACCTACCGCGGCCCCAACGGCAACGCGGGCGAATTCGGGCACATCTGCGTCGACATGGACGGCCCTGAGTGCTGGTGCGGAGCTCGGGGCTGCGCGGAGGTGATGGCCGGCACCGCCGCGGTGGTGGCGGCCGCGCAGGCGGACGCCGCGCTGGCCGAGGCCGTCGGCCTGGGGACCCGTGGGAGGCGCGTCTCGACCGCCGCCGACTTCGCCGCGATCAGCCGGGCGGCCTCCAGGGGCCAGCCGGGTGCCCTGGCGCTGCTCGAGAGGTCGGCCCGCTACATCGCGGCGGCGGCCCGTGGCCTGGCCAACATCATGGACCTCGAAGTCCTCGTGCTGACCGGGCCGGGCTTCGCGATCGCGGGCTCGGTCTACCTTCCCGTCGTCCAGCAGGAGCTCCAGCGGACGGCCTTCTCGCGCGCCGCGCAGCCTGTGGACGTACGGCTCTCCCGCTCGGCCGCCACCGCTTCCGCCGTCGGCGCCGCCGCACTGGTGCTGGAGTCGGAACTGGTGCCCCTCAGCCAGGCCGCCCGCCTTCCGGAGAGGCTGGACGCCGAGCCCGTCGCGCTTCCCTATTCCCTCGTCGCGTCAGAGGTTGACTAACTTCGATAGTTTAAGTAAGCAAGTAGCGCAGACGGCTACTCGGCACCCGAGGGAAGAGGGCACATGATCCGCGAGATGTTGCACGACGGGTGGCGTCTGCGGGTGGTCGGAGGACCCGTCCCGGAGGCGGTCGCCGGCTGCGACATCCCGGCGCGGGTGCCGGGCAGCTCCCACCTGGATCTCATGGCGGCGGGTCTTGTCCCGGACCCGTACCTGGACCGGAACGAAGCGGAACTGGTGTGGACGCACCGCGCCGACTGGAGGTACACGACGACCTTCCAGACGTCGGCCGCGCGGCCCGGCGAGCGAGTGGACCTGGTGTTCGACGGCATCGACACGGTCGCGACGGTGCACCTCAACGGACGGCTTCTCGGCCATACCGCGAACATGCATCGCGGATACCGCTTCGACGTGGGCGAGATCCTGCAGGACGGCGCGAACGAACTCGTGGTGACGATCCGCTCCGCCCTGAACCACGCCGAGGAGGTGGAGGAGAAACTGGGCTCGCGCATGCGCGCCTACCCTCATCCCTACAACGCCGTCCGCAAGATGGCCTGTTCGTTCGGCTGGGACTGGGGCCCCGACCTGCAGACAGCCGGCATCTGGAAGCCGGTACGGCTGGAGCGTTGGGACAGCGCCCGGCTCTCCCGCGTACGCCCGCTGGTGACCGTGGACGCCGACGGCACCGGCCGCGTCGAGGTACACGTGGAACTCGACCGCGTCCGCGACGGCTGTCACAGCATCAGGGCCGATGTGGGAGGCCGTTCCGAACACGTGCCCGTGTCCGGAGGCGCGGCGACGGTCACCGTGCTGGTGCCGCGGGTGAGCCTGTGGTGGCCGGTCGGCTACGGTGACCAGCCGTTGTACGACCTGACGGTCACGCTGCTGGAGGACGACCAGCCGGTGGACGTCGCCCGGCGACGTGTCGGCTTCCGCACGATCGCCCTTGACACCGAACCCGACTCGACAGGCAGCCCGTTCACCTTCGTCGTCAACGGCAGGCGCGTCTTCGCCAAGGGCGCCAACTGGATTCCCGACGACCACTTCCTCACCCGGGTCGATCGTGAGCGGATCGCCCGGAGAGTCGACCAGGCCGTGGCCGCGAACATGAACATGCTGCGGGTCTGGGGCGGCGGTGTCTACGAGAGCGACGACTTCTACGACGTCTGCGACGAGCGGGGTGTGCTCGTATGGCAGGACTTCCCCTTCGCCTGCGCCTTCTATGCCGAGGAGGAGCCGCTGTGGAGCGAGGTCGAGGCCGAGGCGCGGGAGAACGTCACCCGCCTGGTCTCCCGCCCCTCGCTGGCACTGTGGAACGGCAACAACGAGAACCTGGAGGCTTTCGCGGAGTGGCCCGGCTGGTGCGACACACTTCAGGGACGCACCTGGGGACTCGGCTACTACACCGAACTGCTGCCGAGGATCGTGGCGGAGCTCGACCCCACCCGGCCCTACACGCCCGGTAGCCCCTACAGCCCCGGCGACTCACGGCCGAACGACGACGACCACGGCACCCGGCACGAATGGGCCGTCTGGAACAAGGTCGACTACACCCACTACCGCGACCACATCCCGCGCTTCTGCGCCGAGTTCGGCTTCCAGGCGCCGCCTACCTGGCGCACCTTGACCAGGTGGATCCACGACGAGCCGATGACGCCGAGCTCACCGGGGTTTCTGCTCCATCAGAAGGCGGAGAACGGCGACGTCAAGCTCGACCGGGGGATGGAGCCGCACCTTTCCGTGCCCGCCGCCTTCGAGGACTGGCACTGGGCGGCGCAGCTCAACCAGGCCCGCGCCGTCGCGTTCGGCGTCGAGCACTTCCGCTCCTGGTGGCCGCGCACGGCCGGGGCACTGGTGTGGCAGCTCAACGACTGCTGGCCGGTCACATCCTGGGCGGCGGTGGACGGCGACGGACGGCCCAAGCCCCTCTACTACGCCCTCAAGCACGCCTTCGCGCCCCGGCTGCTCACCGTTCAGCCGAGGGACGGCCGAGCGGTTCTGATCGCCGTCAACGACCACGACGAGGCGTGGACGGGGACGGTTGCCGCGGTCCGGCAGACGCTCGCCGGCAACGTGCTGGCCGACGCCGACCTGACCCTCGTCGTGCCGCCCCGGTCGGTGAGTGCCGTCGAACTGCCCGGTGACCTGCTCGATCCCGCCGACGTGAAGCGGGAGGTGGTGGTGATGACCGTCGGTGACGTCCGCGTCTGTCACGTGTTCGCGGAGGATCGGGACCTGGCGTACGAGCCCGCGCCGCTCGTCACGGCCGTCAGGAGGCTGCCCGGCGGCTACGAGGTGGAGGTGCGAGCCGTCTCCTTCACCCGTGACATCGCGCTGCTGGCCGACAAGGTCGCCGCCGACGCCCTGGTGGACGACATGCTGGTCTCACTGCCTGCCGGACAGTCGCACACCTTCCTCGTGCGGACCTCCGAGGTGCTGGACGACCCGTCCGCCCTGACCGCTCCCGGCGTGCTGTGCAGCGCCAACGCCTTGACGGCGGTCGCGACGTGAGCGCGGGCACCCCTGTCGGCCTGGTGCTCGCCAGGCCACCACGCCTGCTGGGTGCGGAACCGTTCTTCCTGGAGTTCATCGCGGGTATCGAAGAGTTGCTCGCCGAGCACGACCGTTCCGTGCTGTTGCATGTCGTCAACACACACGAGGCCGAGATCGCCGCGTACCGCCGGTGGGCGGACAACCGCATGGTCGACGCCGTGGTGCTGGTGAATCGTACGGTCGAGGACGTCAGACCCGCGGTCCTTCGCGAGATCGGGCTGCCGGCCGTGGTGGCGGGCGAGCCGGAAGGAGACACCCCGGCCGTCCGCACGGACGACGTCGGCGCGGTGCGGGAAGCGGTCGCCCACCTCAGCAGGCTCGGGCACCGTCGCATCGCCCGGGTCAGCGGTCCCACCGCCTTGATCCACACACGGATCCGCACCGAAGCGCTGTTCGACAGCATGAGGTCGGCCAGCATCGAGCCGGTCGTGCTGGAGGGGGACTACTCGGAGGAGTCGGGGGCGAAACTCACCGCCATGTTGCTGGAGCGGCCCGACCCTCCCACAGCGATCATCTACGACAACGACCTCATGGGGGTCGCGGGCCTGGGCGCCGCCAAGGATCTGGGCTGTGATGTGCCCGGCGACCTCAGTCTGATCGCCTGGGACGACTCCAGCATGTGTCGCCTGGCATCGCCTCCGCTCACCACCATGAGTCTCGACGTGCACCTGTTCGGACAGTCGGTCGCCGCGTCTCTGCTGGAACTCGTCGAGGGAGGCCCGGTCGCGGAACGCCGGTGCCCGACAGCCACGCTCATCCCCCGAGGGACCACGGCACCGGCGAGCACCGCATGAGGAGTGCGTCATCCCACCCACCCGCCGGCCCATCCGACACCCCTGGCTTGGAGCTTTGGTGATCGCTTTGTCCGCGGACGGCGTCGGCGTCGTCCTCGACCTCACCGGCCCGCGCCCGCCGCGGGTGTCGCACTGGGGTGTCTGCCCGGGACCGCTCACGGGGCTTCCGCCGGTGCCCGGCCAGGATGTGGTGCCCAGCCAGGGCGACGGCTGGTTCGGTCGGCCGGTGCTGTCCGGGCGTCACGACAGCGGTTGGCGTCCGTCCCGTTTCACGCTGGCCGAGGCCGTCACCGTGAACGGAAGCCGTGTCGAGGCGCGTGCCGAGGACCCTGACTGTGGCCTGGGCCTGACGACTGAGATCGAGCTGACGCCCCAGGGTGTGCTACGGATGCGGCACACGCTCGTCAACACCGCCACCTCGCCGTACGCGCTGGACCGCCTGGCCTGCCTGCTGCCGCTGCCCGCGCAGGCCGGCGAGGTGCTCGACTTCGCCGGCCGCTGGGCCAGGGAGCGGTCCCCGCAGCGGGCGCCGCTGCGCCAGGGCGCCTGGTCACGGGAGAACCGCCGTGGCCGGACCTGGTTCGACGCCGGCCCGCTCGTCGTCGGCACTCCGGGGTTCGGGTTCCGGACCGGCGAAGTGTGGGGAGTGCACATCGCCTGGAGCGGCAACCACGTCCAGTACGTCGAGCGGCTCCCGGAGGGGGACACCGTGCTCGCCGCCGGCGAGCTGCTCGAACCCGGCGAGGTACGGCTCGGCCAGGGGGAGTCGTACAGCACGCCGTGGGTGTACTTCGCGGCCTCCGACGCCGGTCTGGACGGGTTGAGCCGACGGTTCCACGCCATGCTGCGCGCCCGGGCGACCCATCCGAAATCGGCGCGACCGGTGACGATGAACACCTGGGAGGCGGTCTACTTCGACCACCGCGAGGACCGCCTGCTCGCGCTCGCCGACGCCGCGGCGGACGTGGGTGCCGAGCGGTTCGTCGTCGACGACGGCTGGTTCCGGCACCGCAGGAGCGACGACGCGGGCCTGGGCGACTGGTACGTGGACGAGACCGTCTGGCCCGGCGGCCTGCACAAACTGGTCGGGCGGGTGCGCGAGCACGGCATGCAGTTCGGGCTGTGGTTCGAACCCGAGATGGCCAACCTCGACTCCGATCTGGTTCGTGCCCACCCGGACTGGCTGCTGGCCGACCCGCAGCGGTGGCCGCTACCCCGACGCAGCCAGCACACTCTGGACCTGGCACATCCCGAGGTGTACGCCTACCTGCTGGAACGGATCAGCAGCATGGTGGCCGAGTACGGCATCGACTACATCAAGTGGGATCACAACCGCGACCTGGCCGAGCCCGTGCACGAAGGCGTGCCCGGTACCCGTGCGCAGACCGAGGCCGTCTACCGGCTGCTGGACGACCTGCGCGCCCGGTTCCCCGCCCTGGAAATCGAGTCGTGCTCCTCCGGTGGCGCCCGGGCCGATCTCGGCATTCTGGAGCGCACCGACCGTGTCTGGGGCTCGGACAACATCGACCCCGTCGAACGCCAGCACATCCAGCGGTGGACCAGCCTGCTGCTGCCGTACGAGCTGATCGGCTCACACGTCGGCTCGTCCCCCTCCCACATCACAGGACGCGTCACCACGCTCGGTTTCCGGGCTGCCACCGCTTTGTTCGGACATGCCGGAATCGAGGCCGACATCACCGCATGGGCCCCCACCGAGCGGGCCGCGCTGGCCGAATGGATCGCCCTGTACAAGGAACTGCGCCCGCTGCTGCACACCGGCGAGGTGGTGCGGGCCGACCACCCCGACCCTGCCGCATGGGTCCACGGCATCGTGGCCCTCGACCGGAGCCGGGCCGTGTACTCCTATGTGCAGCTGGAGACCGGCGTCGTGGAGCGGACAGCGCCGATGCGACTGCCCGGGCTCGACCCCGACGCCGAGTACGTCGTCGAGGCCGTCCCAGGAGAGGTGTCCGGACCGCTCGACCGTCATCCCGGCTGGGCGTCGAGCCAGGTGCGGCTCACCGGCCGCGCCCTCGCCGCCATCGGCCTGCCCGCCCCACGGTTCGCCGACAGACCAGGCACCGCCTTCCTGTTTCTCTGCCGGCGGGTCTGAGCGGTCGCGAGCAGCGCAGCGCCACCACGGCGGCAGTACCGCTGAGTGCTGACAAGGCGAGGCCTTCATCGAGGTCTTGCGCGGCTTTCATCGGCCAACTGACAAAGTTGACTCATGTTAGCGCTATCTTTCGATGGGGTTGGGGGTTAGTGTCTGCATTCAAGACCCGGACACTTGTGACATGTAGCCCCGTACCCCCCAACTCACCCCACCCCCCACATCTCACAGCGAGGTGAACCTTTTGTCTGTGCTGCCCTCGTCTCGTCGTAGTCCTCGATTGAGTCTGATCACGCTGGGTGCGCTTCTCTCGGTCTCGTTCGTGGCGACGCCCTCGCAGGCTGCCGAGGAGCAGCTCAACGAGGGTCTGGTGCACCACTTCGCCCTCGACGAGACCGGTGGGACGACGCTGGTCAACTCGGGGAGCGCGGGCTCGGCGGCGAACGCCACGCTCGTGAATCCGCAGAAGGCGACCTTGACCGGCGATGGAGTCAGGTTCAACCCCGACTCCTACGAGAACGCCCTCGACGGTGCGTACGTGGCGCTGCCGAAGAACATCACCGCCGGCATGTCGAACCTCACCGTCGACTATGACGTCTGGATCGACCCGGCGAACGTCGGCGAGCACCAGATGTGGGGCTTCGGCGCGAAGTCCGGCTCGTGCGACGCCGACACCGGCGCCCAGGGCTCCATCTTCGCGTCGAACACCCAGCGGTTCCGCGTCGCGGTGGGTTCGGCGAACCTCCAGCAGAACCGGGTCCGCATGCCCGAGGGAGCGTGGACGCACGTCACCTACACCCAGTCGCTGAACGCGAACGGTACGAGCTGGACCGGCAGTGTCTACCTCGACGGCGTGCTGCACGCGACGTCGACGAATCTGACCACGCCGCCGTCGGTGAACGCCGCGGGGACCAACTGCAACTTCCTCGCTCGCTCGCAGACGTCCGGCAACTACTCGTTCCGCGGAACGATCCGGGACTTCCGGGTCTACGACCGGGCAGTGAGCCTCGACGAGACACTCGCCCTGGCGAAAGAGACCGTCTCCACTGGCGTTCACGCCGACGCGGACGCCATCGACCTCGGCCTGACCAGCGCGATCGTACGCGACATCGTTCTGCCCAAGGTGGGCTCCGTGGCGGGCTCCACCATCACGTGGACGAGTTCGGACCCGTCGGTCGTCGCGGTCTACACCCCGCCGGCCGTCCCCAGCGCACGCAAGGTCGCGGTGACCGGCAGGATCACCCGGCCCGCGAAGGGGCAGCCCGACGCGACGGCCACGCTCACGGCGACTGTCCGCAAGGGCGCCCAAGAGGTCACCACACGGGAGATCCCCGTTGTGGTGAAGGCCGAGTTCGACGACGCGAAGGCGGTCGACCGTGACACGTTCGACCTGACCCTGCACGCCACCGGCGACGTGCGCGGAAACATCGACCTCCCTGCGGCCGGCGAATTCGGATCCACGATCACCTGGAAGTCGACCTCCGACCTCGTCACCCCGACGGGTAAGGTGACCCGTCCGGCCTTCGGCCGTGCGGATGTCAAGGCCGTCCTCACGGCGACCGTCACCAAGGGCTCGGCCTCGCAGACGAAGTCGTTCCCGGTGACCATCACCGCCATGCCCCGTTCCGAGGAGTACGAGCGGTACTTCCTGGGATACTTCAAGGGCGAGGGGATCGCCGACGGCGAGCAGATCATGTTCGCGACGTCCAACGGGAACACCGCTCTGGACTGGACCGGTCTGACCGGAGGCCGGCCGTCGCTCATCTCCCAGCTGGGCGACCAGGGCCTTCGTGACCCGCACATCGTCCGCTCACCCGACGGCGACACGTTCTACATGATCGCCACCGACCTGAACTGGTACGACCAGGGCGGATACGCCATCAACGACACCCAGTACATCGAGGTGTTCGAGTCGCACGACCTGGTGAACTGGACTCCTCAGCGGCACGTGAAAGTCGCGCCCGACAACGCGGGCAACGCCTTCGCACCCGAGTCGCTGTGGGTCGAGGAGCTCGGCGCCTACGCCGTGTTCTGGGCACAGTCGCTGTGGAACGACCCCGTGAACCGCACCGGTCAGGGGAACGCGCAGATGTGGTACACCACGACGCGCGACTTCCAGACGTTCTCCGCTCCCAAGGTCTGGCAGAACCCGGCCCCTCTGTCGCGGATCGACACGACCGCGATCCGGGTCGGTGACCACTACTACCGCGTGACCAAGAACGAGGCCGGCAACCAGGGCTCGGACATCTTCTCGGAGAAGCACACCGACTTCCTGGACAGCAACATCGACAACTGGACGTTGGTCGCTCCGGCTTTGGGGCGCACGACGTGGGTCGCCAACCAGGGGTACGAGGGGCCGATCATCTTCAAAGCCAACCCTGGTGACACCTCCTGCCCCGGCAAGTTCTACCTCTGGGGTGACCGGTACACGAACGGTGGCGGATACCAGGCCGCGTGCCACGAGAACATCGAGGCTCCGACCTGGAACGCCAAGGCGATCACGATGACCAACGCGGGCGTCGTCCGTCCGCGTCACGGCACCGTGATCCCGCTCACCCTCCGCGAGTGGAACGACATCCGCAAGATCCCGAACAGCGACGTCACGACCACCACGAAGGTGGCTGTCAAGCCGTACGCGAGCGGGGCCCAGACGACCACGGCCACCGCCACGGTCGAGGCTGCCGACGGGTTCGAGACCGGCGGTCAGGTGCGGTTCAGCGTCGGCTCGTGGTCGAAGCTCGCCCAGCTGGAGGACGGCGCGGCCACGGTCACGCTGCCGGCGGGTCTGCCTGCGGGCACCCGGACGGTCAAGGCCGAGTACCTCGGCTTCGACTATCTGAAGGCGTCGGAAACCACGGCGTCGTTCGAGGTGCCGGTCGCTCCGGAGCTCGCGCTGACCGTGACCGCCACCGCCCGCTGCGTGGGCACCACGGCGTACGTGGCCGTGACCGCGGTCAACGACGCCACCGTGCCGGCGAACGTGACGCTGACCACCCCCTACGGTTCGAAGGCCGTGGCCGACGTTGCCCAAGGCAAGCAGGCCTACCAGTCCTTCAACACCAGGGCCGGCCAGATCGCCGCGGGCACGGCGACCGTGACGGCGACCGCGACGATCGATGGCCGACAGGTCACCTCGACCTACAACCCCTCCTACACCGCCATCAACTGCGCCTAACCCGACCGGCCACGGCGCATTCCCGCTACTGAACCGGGGCCGGGCGAGTTCATCCTCGTCGGCCCGCCACAAGCGGCATGGGCGGGCGGGCGAGAGCATCCTCGCCCGCCCGCCCAGTCGCCGCCGGTTCCCCGGGACGTCACGGTGCAGAACCGTGCCGAAGGACGTGCGGGGTCCGCCGGCTGTGTGAGATATCCCTCTCCCCGTCCTCGTGGCGCTGGTGGGCCGGTGAGGTGACCATGTGGTGATGACCTCATCGCCCCGCCCGCCGCATGTCGGTGGCCGACCGGATCCGACCGGCGGGACTCCCGCACTCGGCGGAGAGCCCGCCCGCGGGTACCTGCTGGACAACGCGCGCGCCGAGGCGGGCGAGCGATTCGTCTGGCTGGCCGAGCTGTTCGACGGTGTGACGCGGGGGCACTTCGATCGACTGGGGGTCGGGCCCGGCTCGCGCTGCTGGGAGGTGGGGGCCGGTGGCCGCAGCGTCCCGGAGGCGCTCGCGGCGGCCGTCGGTCCGACCGGGTACGTGCTGGCCACGGACCTCGACCCGTCGTGGCTGGAGGCAGGCGGCGGGTACGAGGTGCGCCGGCACGACGTCGCCGCTGATCCGCCCCCGGAGCCGGGGACGTTCGATCTGGTGCACGCCCGGCTCGTGCTGGTCCATGTGCCCGACCGGGCTCGGGCGCTGGCCACCATGGCGGCGGCGCTGCGGCCCGGCGGCTGGCTGCTGGTCGAGGACGCCGACACCGCTCTGCAGCCACTGGCATGCCTGGACGACAGCGGCCCGGCGCAGCGGCGGGCCAACCGGCTGCGCGACGCGGTCCGGGAGCTGCTGGCGCGCCGCGGCGCGGACCTGCGCTACGGACGGACGCTGCCGCGGGCACTGCGCGAAACCGGCCTGGTCGATGTCGCCGCGTCGGGCTCCTTCCCGGTCGGCGGGCCGGCCTGCGACCGGCTGGAGGCGGCGACCATCCGGCACGTGCGCGGCGAGCTGCTCGCGGCCGGCCTGGCCGACGACGCCGAGATCGACGCGCACCTGGCCGCCATCCACGCGGGCGAACTCGATCTGACACTCGCGCCGCTGATCTCGGCCTGGGGACGCCGTCCGGCCGACCACCCGCCGGCCCTCGGTTAGGCGCGGATCCAGGCGTTGTCCGACCCGCCCACAGCGCTGCTCCGGTCGAGGAGCGGCAGCCGGAGGACGAACCGCGCGCCGCGCGGGGAGTCCTCGACGCGCAGGCTTCCCCGATGCGCGCGGGCGATGTCGCGAGAGATGGCGAGCCCCAGCCCGGTGCCACCGGCGTCCCGGCGCCGCCCCTCGTCCAATCGGGTGAATCGCTCGAAGACCCGCTCACGGTCAGCGGGGGCGATGCCGTTCCCGTCGTCGGTCACCGAGAGGACCGCCTGGCCGTCGGCGGCTCCGACGCAGACCGTGACGCCGGTCGCCGCGTGCCGCCGCGCGTTGCTCAGCAGGTTGCCGACCAGCCGGATCAGCTGGATCCGCGAGCCGTGCGCCCACACGTCCCCGGCGGCGTAGAGCTCCACCGGCGTGCCGCCGAAGTGGGCGTCCACCTCCTCGGTGACCAGCGCCACGAGGTCGATCGGTTCGCGCGGCTCCGGCTGCCCTCCGCGGAGTCTGGCCATCGTCAGCAGGTCCTGCACGATCGCCTCCAACCGGCCGGTGGCCGACAGCGCCCCCCGGATGGTGTCGCGGGGGTCGACGTGATCGGGGTGGAGCAGCGCTTCCTCCAGTTGCACCCGCAGCCCGGCGATCGGTGTCCTGAGCTCGTGGGAGGTGACGGAGGCGAGCTGGCGCTGCTGCTCGGCCGGACGCAGCGCCCGGCCGATGATCCGCCACATGAGCCAGCCGCCCAGCAGGGTGATAAGGAGCGCGGCCCCGGCGATGAGGTATTCGAGGCGGTGCGTCGCGATAAGGGGCCGCTCGACCGTTCCGGCGTAGACGACGGGGGAGTCGGGGGCCGGCGACACGCGGTTGGCCATGAGCAGGAGGCACGGCTCGCCCGGGCGGCACTCGACCCGCCGCTGGAGCCGCTCGTCGGGTGCGGGCCGGAACGTGCTCAGCCGTGGCCGCTCCATCGCGCCCGGGGTGGCCTCCACGACCCTGCCGCGTGCGTCCACGAGTTGGACCAGGTCGACGGTGCCGGAGACGGAGTCGGGATTCGGCAGCGCGCCGCCGCGCACCTGCGCGCTCCACTGGGCGGCGACCTGCTCGGCGTCAAAGAAAACCTGGTCTTCGACCCGGTATCGGATCGCCAGGTCCAGGCTCACGCCGCCCAAGCCCGTGATCAGGAACAGCAGCATCGTCGCCGCTGTCGTGTAGTACGTCTGCATCGAGTGCAGAGACGGCATCCGCCTCACCATTCTCCTGCCGCACCCGGTGGGCCACCACCAAGGGAAAATTGGACGATTTCGTCCACCTTGGGGTCAGTTGTCCGGTTGTGTCAAGTTGGCGACAGGGGTCTTGACCTGGGCTTTTATGTGTTCCAGTGCCATGTCGAGGGCGACGACCAGGGGCCGTTCGTCCTGCATGGTCTCGGCGAGCAGGTAGCCGCCCTGCATGGCGGCGATGAAGGCGACGGCGAGTTTCGCGGGGTCCGCGCCGGGGTCGAGTTCGCCGCTCGCCCGCATGCGGGCGAGGCCGTCCGCGAGCAGTTCCTGCCACCTGGCGAAGACGGCCGCCAGGGACTGGCGGGCGTCTTCGTAGCGGCAGGCGATCTCGGTGGCCAGCGCGCCGATGGGGCATCTGTAGGGCACGTCGCGCTCCCAGTGGCCCGTCACCAGGGAGTCGCGCCATCTCTCGAGGTCCCGCATCGAGCGCACCTGGTCGAGTTGCGGCTTCTGAGAGGAGACCATGTGGTGCTCGCGCATCGCGATCACCTCGGTGATCAGTGCTTCCTTGTCCGGGAAGTAGTGATAGAGCTGCGACTTGCTGACGCCGGAGGCGTCCACCACCTGATCGAGGGTCGTCGCCGTCACCCCCTGCCGGAACATGAGGTTCGCGGCGGTCGTGACGATGCGCGCGCGAGTGGCCGCCCCGCGGGCGGTGAGCCGCGGAGACTCCTTCCCCGGCCCTCGAACGGCCATGTGACCACCCCCTCGGGCGAGCCGGTCCGCTGGAGCCAAGCCGGAGGGACGGCATTGACAATTACTGACATACCACCACAAACTAGACGAAATCGTCCAGTCTTTGCCGGGATCGTCTGTCGGCCGCGCCGGGGAACTGCCGGTCAGGAAGGGGTGCCCCTGCCAGCGGGTTTCCTCCTCCGCCACATCAGTAGTGCCCCGGTTCCGACGAGTACCCCTGCCAGAGCCGCCCAGGTCCAGCCGGGGAGGCCGCTCTGCTCGTCCGTCTCGCCTGTCGCGCTCACGGGCGTACGTGACGGCGCCGGAACGCTGGTCACGGGGGCGCTGGACACAGGGGCGCTCGGCAGCGGAGCCGTCGACGACCGTACGGTGAACGGGATCTCCCCTTCGATGGGGCTGCCATCGGCGGCGACGACGCGCCAGGCGACGGTGTAGCTCCCGGAGGGAAGTGGCTGGGCGACGTCCACGGTCACCTTGGACCCGCGGGTTCGGGGTGTGCCGGACGGAAAGCGCTGCCCGGCCGCGTCGTGCAGGAGCACCACGGGATAACGCACGTGGCTGTTGAACTCCAACTCGACGAGGTCGAGGCTGGAGACCACGGCGTTGCTGACGGGTGTGCTCGATCGCAGGGTGTCGTGTGCCAGCGCCGGTGCGGCGAACACTCCCAGGACGGCGCACAGAACGCCGAGGAGCGGAAACGCTCTGGCCGTTTTCCCTGTCACTCGCCCTCACCGTTCTCGTGACCCGATGGGCGATTCTCCGGGTTGCCCGGGGGCGTCGCCGGTCTCCTGCCCCGCGCCACCAGGACGGCGGCTGCCCCGAGAACCACGACCGCGACCACGGCCGCCCAGATCCAGCCCCGTGTGCCGGTCGCCTGATCCGGGCGGTCCGATCCGGCGACCGGGGCGGCGGCGGGTGCCGTACCTCCGGCCGACGCCACCGATGACGATCGGACGACGAACGGTATCTCCCCTTGGATGGGGTGGCCGTCGGAGGAGACGACCCGCCAGGCGATTGTGTAGCCGCCCGAGGGAAGCGGGCCTGCGACCGCTTCCGTCACCGTGGAGCCGCTGACGCGTGGAGTCCCCGATTCGAAGCGGCGTCCGGTCGCGTCGTGCAGGACGACCACGGGAAAGCTGACATGCGCGCTGAACTCCAGCTCGATCTCGTCGAGCCCGGAGACGACGGCGTTCGCGGCGGGTGTGCTCTTCTTCAGGCTGTCGTGCGCGGACGCGGGTGCGGCGAGAACCACCGCGAAGAGGCACGAGACGCCGAACAGGAAAACCGCTCTGAACGAGGGATGCTTCACGACAGGCTCCAGGCGTACGGGGAGGCCGTGGCCCGGCGGGTGACAGCGGACAGCGGGTGTCACAGGAGATCTCCAGTCATCGTGTGTGAATACCTGCGGGCGCGCGGGCCGTACGGACCGACATGAGCGGTCCGCGGGACGTCGAGGCGAGCCGCTTCCGCGGGCAGGCGTGACGTCCGAGCGGGCAGGCCGCGTGAGGGAACCCTCAGAAGGGTTCGGAGAGAATCACAGGAACACGAGAACCGGCGGTCCGCGCCGGATGACGGCGTGTCGCAGGACAGCCCCGCGCCGGGGTTCGCGGTCGAGGTCGTACGACGCGAGCCGGGGGCGGGGGCGCAGGCGGGCGAAGAGGTGGAACACCGCGAGCACGGCCCGGAGCCAGCGGATCGCTCCCGTGCCGATCCTGCGCAGGATCGACCACAGCGCCGCCTCGCCCCGCGACAGCCACCACCCCGTGACCACCGCCGCGGTGACATGCGCGGTGAGCATCCCGGCGCCCACCCCCAGCCGGTGCGAGTGTGCCACGGCCGTTGTCTCCACCGACGGCGAGAGGGACGCGAGGAGTTCGTGCAGGAAGGCCTGGGCCGACAGGAGCAGGCCGATGACGACCCATGGCGACCGCTCCCGGCCCGCCATCGCCGTGGCGGTGGTCATGACGACCGCTCCGCCCACGAGAAGGGCGGGGAGAGTCGGGGCGGCCCCGCCGGCGAACCCGTGCGCGCCTACGGCGAGGAGCACGCAGACGACCGTGAAGGCGGCCGACCGCGCGAGTCGCAGGGGCAATGCGGCGCGCATGATGAAAACGACTATCGCACAAAGGCTGGTCAGCCCCAATACCACGCCGTCCGCTCGTTCAAGGCGGGCTCGGGCCACTGCGCGAAGGCGGAATCGCGGTGCCGGGCGACAGGCTCCTTCGACCCGGTCGCGGCGTATGTCACCGCACGCTCTGGGGGGCGGGGAGGCGGTGTGCGATGATTGCGGCGCCATGACAGCAACCATGCCCTTCCGTGCCGTACGGGCCGCCGCGTTCGCCGCGGTCTCGGTGGCGCTCGGGGTCGGGGCGCATGCTGTCGGCGGCGGGTCGGTCTCCGCGCCCGCCGTTCTCGTGGCCCTGCTCGTCGCCTTCCTGCCCGCGCACGCCCTCGCCCGGCGTGAGCGGTCGCTGGCCGTGATCCTGCCGGCCCTGGCGGCCTCGCAGGCGGCGCTCCACCTGCTGTTCTCGTTCGCGCACACCCTGGAGCCGGTCACCGCCGGCTCCGCGATGAGCGGGGGGCATGTCCACTCCGGGCTGGTGCCCGGCCTGGGCATGCTGATCATGCACGGCTGGGCGGTCGCGCTGACGGCGGCGTGGCTGGCACGTGGCGAGGCATTGCTCTGGGCGCTGCTGCGCCGGCTGGCCGTCCGGCTGCGCATCGTGCTCGCCGTCTTCCCGGACCCGGCGTACGGCGCGGTCGTCGTCCCGGTGATCGAGCGCCGGGTGGTCGCGCGGTCGGTCGTGCTCGGCCATTCGGTGGGCCGGCGCGGCCCTCCTGGCACCGTTCGCACTGTTCCCGCCTGACCGTCACCTGGTCGGCGGGCCCTCTCTGATGTGACCGGCACCCCCCTAGTGGCGGGGTGCGTCCGGCGTGCGCTCGCGTGCGCCGAAATCGTTCAGTGCAGCGGTACCAGTACCGGCTCAGCCGGGATGAAGGGATCTTCATGTTCTCCCGTGTCATGCTCGTAGCTCTCAGCCTGGGCGCAGTGACGGCCACGGCGGCCTGCGGTTCCGAGGAGCCGTCCTCCGCCTCGGCGGCGGCGTCGCCGTCGGCGGTGGCGGTGGCGGCCTCTCCGTCGTCCGCCCCAGCCGCGCTCAGCATCACCGACCCGTGGGTCAAGACCGCCAAGAAGGGAATGACCGCCGCCTTCGGCACGCTGGTCAACAACTCCGATTCGGACGTCACCGTCATCGCCGGCAGCACTCCCGTGGCACCCATGGTGGAGTTGCACGAGGTCGTGGAGTCCAAGGGAAAGATGGTGATGCGGCCGAAGAAGGGCGGTTTCGTGGTCCCCGCCCACGGCACCCACGTCCTGCAGCCCGGCGGCGACCACATCATGGTCATGGACGTGCCCGCGGAGATCAAGCCGGGGTCCGAAGTGCCGTTCACGCTGGAGCTGCAGGGGGGCGGCACCTACACCTTCACGGCTCTGGGCAAGGACTTCGCCGGAGCCAAGGAGAACTACCAGCCGGGCGCCGACATGGGTGGCATGGGATGAGCGAGCGGCACACCGGGGCGGAGAACGTCTCCCGCCCGCGGCTGAGCCGCAGGGCGCTGCTGTCGGGCGGCGCCGTGGTGGCCGCCGCCGCGACGAGCGGGGCCGTCGTGGCACGTGCCAGCGCCGACGACACACGTACGGCGGCGGCCCGTACCACCGGCTCGGACGTGGACTCGCCCCAGGCGACGGCGGTGGAGCCGTTCTACGGTGTCCACCAGTCCGGTGTCGCGACGGCGCCGCAGGCGCACGCCGCGTTCGTGGCGTTCGACCTGCGGGCGGGCTCGGACCGGGAGAGCGTGGCGCGGCTGATGCGCGTGCTCACCGACGACGCCCGGCGCATCACCCAGGGACAGCCCGCGCTCGCCGACACCGAGCCCCATCTGGCCGTGCTGCCCGCCCGGCTGACCGTCACCTTCGGCTTCGGGCCGGGTCTGTTCGCGGCCACCAGGACGTCCGATCAGCGGCCGGAGTCCGTCGCTCCCCTCCCCGCGTTCGGCATCGACCGGCTGAAGGAGCGGTGGACGGGCGGCGACCTGCTCGTCCAGATCTGCGCGGACGACCCGCTCACCGTCACCCACGCGCTGCGGGTGCTCGTCAAGGACGCCCGGTCGTTCGCGAAGGTCCGCTGGACCCAGCGCGGCTTCCGGCGGGCCGCGCACGCCCAGCAGCCCCACACCACCCAGCGCAACGTGATGGGGCAGCTCGACGGGACCGTCAACCCCGTCGCTGGCACGCCCGACTTCGATCGGGCGGTCTGGTTCGCCGGGGAGCAGGAGTGGCTGCGCGGCGGGACCACCCTGGTCCTGCGGCGCATCCGCGCGGAGATGGAGACCTGGGACGCCGCCGACACCGTCGCCAAGGAGTTCACGATCGGCCGGCGCCTGACCGACGGCGCCCCACTCACCGGCACGCGCGAGCACGACGAACCGGACCTCGCGCGCCTCACCCCCGCCGGGCTGCCGGTCATCTCCGAGTACGCCCACATCCGCCGGGCGCATGTCGCCGACCCGGGCGCGCGCATCCTCCGCCGTGTCTACAACTACGACGAGGGAGTCTCCTCCGACGGCACCGCCGACACCGGGCTGTTGTTCGCCTCCTACCAGGCCGACGTCGCCCGGCAGTTCATCCCGATTCAGCAGCGGCTGGCCGAGGCGGATCTGCTGAACGAGTGGACGACGCCGATCGGCTCCGCCGTCTTCGCCGTCCCTCCCGGCTGCGACCCGAAGGGGTGGATCGGAGAAACCCTGCTGTCCTGACACAGGGCCGAGCCGAGGCTCGGCACTGTGATGAACAGGCGCGGCCGATGAGCCGTCCGGCCGCGCCTGCTCACCATCCCGGGGAGGAGGCGAACTCGCGGTAGCGGCCGGAGTGGAAGAGCAGCGGCTCACCTCCCGACCGCTGGTGGTGCTCCACCTCACCGACGAAGATGTGGTGGTCGCCGCCGGCGTGAACGGTCACCGTACGGCAGGAGAAGGTGGCCAGGGTACCGGCGAGCATGGGCAGCCCGGTGGGGGTGGCCTGCACGTCCACGCCGGCGAACTTGTCCGGCGCCGGCGTCGAGAACCGCCGCGACAGCTCGTCCTGACCGGCGGCCAGGATGTTGACCGCGAAACGCCCCGCGCGCAGGAAGACGGGCGCGCTGGGAGCGCGGTCCGACAGGCACCACAGCACCAGCGGCGGATCGAGCGAGACCGAACTGAAGGAGTTCACCGTCACCCCTGCCCGCTCCCCGCCCGGGGTCGCGGTGGTGACCACCGCGACCCCGGTGGCGAACTGTCCCAGCGCCTCGCGCAGCGATCTCATGACGCGACCCGGTCGAGGTAGGCCTGCGCCTTGTCGGCGTCCATGAACCACTCGGCGTAGTCGGAGGGGTCGTCGAAGCCGTTGACGAAGCGGGAGGCGATCTCCGGCACCTGGCCGGCGGCGCCCAGGATCGCCAGGTGGTGCGGTTCGGCCGGGGCCAGCAGCGCGTTGGTCCAGCGGGTGACGTGCTGGGCCTGCGCCCAGAAGCGATCGAAGGTCTGCCGCATCCAGACCGCGTCGAAGGGCTGCTCGCCGCGCTCCAGGATGGCCTGGAGGTAGGCGGCGGCGCACTTGGCGGCGTTGTTGCTGCCCTGCCCGGTGATCGGGTCGTTGAGCACCACCACGTCGGCGACCCCGAGCACCGGTGCGCCTGACGGCAGGACGGCGACCGGCCGGCGCACGGTGGGGGCGAAGCGCCCGGTCAGCGTCCCGTTGGCGTCGGTCAGCTCGATCTCGGAGCAGCGTTCCGCCTCCCAGGGGAAGAAGCTCTCCAGGATCCGGCGGCTGCGCGCCAGGTGCTCGGCGGGGCCGCGGACGTCGCCCCAGCAGTCCATCGGCCCGCCCGGGACGCCCTCGAACACCATGATCTCGCAGGGGCCGCTGTGCGTCAGAGCGGGGAAGACGAAGTACTCGCCGACGCCGGGCAGCAGGTTGAAGGAGACCGCGGAGTGCTCGGGCCGGGGGGCGAGACCGTTGACGTAGGTGACCGCCAGCGCCCGCTGCGGGGTGCTGTACGTCGAGCGGGCCGCGTCCCGCTCGAACAGCGAGGCGATCTCCCCCTTCCCCGCGGCGACCAGGATCAGGTCGTACTGGGCCGCGTAGGTCTCCAGATCCTCCGGAGTGGCGTCGTGGATGACGAGCTTGCCGCCGAGCCGTTCGACCTCGTCCAGCCAGGCCGGCATCTTCACCCGCTGGTCGACCGAGAGGGCGGGAGTCCTCAGCCGGGCCGCCCAGCCGAGGGCCTTGCCACCCGCGGGGCTCGGGACGGATAACTCGATGCCCTCGATGGGCGGGCAG
Organism: Microbispora cellulosiformans; assembly: GCF_008728085.1. NCBI lineage: Bacteria > Bacillati > Actinomycetota > Actinomycetes > Streptosporangiales > Streptosporangiaceae > Microbispora > Microbispora cellulosiformans. The sequence goes on from NZ_VYTZ01000004.1 coordinate 256,187, forward strand.
ACGTCCGCCCACCAGTCCAGGCCGAGCGCGCGCTCATGTGCCCGGGCGGTGCCGAACATGCACTGGCCCGACATCACCCGGCCGTCGCGGATCGACTCCGGGGTGCGGTTGGAGACCACGGTGACGTCGTAGCCGTTCCGCAGCAGGCCGATGGCCAGGTGCAGACCCGCTTGACCGGCACCGACGACGAGGATTCTGCGCATGAGGGTGTTTCCTTTCGCTGAAAGTTGCGGTTTCAGCGAAATTACGGCCGAAGCGGCCCGGTGATCCATCCGCTCAGCGCGGGTTCCGTCCATCTGGCGCGGGATCCGCCTCAGCCGCGTCTCAGGGTCTCCGACGGGTGCCGGCCGTACCTCTGACGATAGAGCGCGGCGAACCGGCCCTGGTGGAGGAAGCCCCAGCGGGCGGCGACGCTCGTGACGGTGTCACGGGCCGGATCCCCGGCGGCGAGCTCCTCGTGCACCTTGGTCAGCCGTACCTCCCTGAGCTGCGCCATCGGCGTGCGGCCCAGGTGGACGCGGAAGCCCTCCTGGAGAGAACGGCCGCTGACCGCCACGGCCCGCGCGACGTCCTCGGTGGTGATCGGGAGGTGGGCGTGCTGCTCGATGAACTCCAGCGCCCGGCGCACCACCTTGGGAAGCACGGGCGGCCGGGGCGCCGTCAGCCGTTCCCGGTAGTTGGAGGGCTGCATCGTGAGCAGGGAGGTGAGCAGCGCGTTCTCCAGGTGGGCGACGGCCAGCGGTTGCGCGGTCAGCCCGTCGTCGTGCTCGGCCTCGCGGACGATCAGGTCGGCCATCGCCCGCCAGGCGCGCGCCCATCCCGCGGTCAGGTCCACGCCCAGGTCGAAGACGACCGGCCGGTCGAGCGGCTCGCCGAGCATCTGCTCCAGCGAACGCTCGACCGCCGTCCGCTCGAACTTGACGATCAGTGTGGGGGTGCCCGCCGCCCACCGCATGTCGAGATGCTGCGTCGGAGAGGGGAGGGTGGCCGTCGTCGGGGTCGAGACGATCTCCTGGTGCCCGCTGCGGATGAGGCTGCGCCCGGCCAGCGGGATCAGCACCAGGAAGAAGGTGCCGAGGTCGCCGGGTTCGATGTGGACGTCGGCACCATAGTCGAGGTAATTGATCCGGACCGAGCCGAGCTGGGCGGAGTTGAACCGGGCCGACAGCAGGGAGGCCGCGCCGGCCAGGTCCAGCCGATGAGGGCAGAAGATCCTCGCCACCTCGTCACGGATCTCGTCGAGGTCGGTGCTGGCGAAGACCGGTCTGTTGCCGAGCAGCACTTCCATCGATCTCCCCCACTCCGATGATCTGTCACTCGGATAATCGCGGGAAGCTTCCCGGCGTTCCATGGGAAGGGACGAGTTCCTGGCGTTGCCGTCACCCATTCGCCGATGCGCCGGCCCCCGCGGTCGTGGCGGGCGTCCGGGATCTGCTCATGCCGGGTAGGCGTGGGTCTCGGTCGCCTTGACCGAGGCCCAGATCCGTTCGCCCGGGCTCAGATCGAGGTCGGCCAGGGCGGCGGGGGTGATGTCGGCGAAGGCGCTGATCGGGCCGTCGAGGTGGACGCGGACGTTGTCGCCGTGCCGTTCGATGCCGTCGATCCTGGCCTGCCAGAGGTTGCGGGGGCTGCCGTCGGGGCGGGTGCGGTAGAGGGCCACGGCGGTGGGTGAGAAGGCCACGAAGGCGGGCCCGTCGAGCTGTTCTGCGGTGTGCAGCAGCAGTTCGCCGACCTTCGCCCCGGCGCCGTCGCCGAGCCCGCGGTAGAGGTTGAGCCCGACGAGGCGGGCGACGTAGTCGGTGCGCGGGCGGCGGGCGACCTCGGCGGGGGCGCCCTGCTGGACGACGGCGCCGTCCTCGACGACGATCAACCGGTCGGCCAGCACCATCGCGTCGAGCGGGTCGTGGGTGACCAGCACGGTGGCGCCGTCGAAGTCGCCCAGGTGGCGGCGCAGCTGGGAGCGGATCTCCAGCCGGGTGTGCGCGTCCAGCGCGGCCAGCGGCTCGTCCAGCAGCATCAGCCGTGGCCGTACGGCCAGCGCCCGGGCGAGGGCGACGCGCTGTGCCTGCCCGCCGGACAGCTCACGAGGTCTGGCGGCCGCCCGGCCGGCCAGGCCGACGCGCTCCAGCAGGGCGGCGGCGGCGCGGCGCGCCTCGGCCTTGGCGACGCCCTGGCAGCGCGGCCCGAACGCGACGTTGTCGAGCGCGGACAGGTGCGGGAAGAGCAGGTAGTCCTGGAAGACCATGCCGATCGGGCGGCGCTCGGGGGCCAGGGTGTGCAGCGGCCGGCCGTCCAGGGTGATGTGCCCACCGGACAGGGGGGTCAGCCCGGCCAGGGCGCGCAGCGCGGTGGTCTTGCCCGCGCCGTTCGGCCCGAGCAGCGCGACGACCTCGCCCGGTGCGACGTCGAGCGTGATGTCCAGGGTGAAGGCGGACCGGTGGACGACCAGGGCCGATCGCAGACCGTCCAGGCTCACGGGCTGTTCACCCACCGATCGCGCAGGCCGGCCAGGATGACCACGGAGACGGTCAGCAGGACCAGGCTGAGCACGACGGCCGCCTCCGGCTCCGTCTCCAGCGCCAGGTAGACCGCGAGCGGCATCGTCCGGGTGGTGCCGGGGAAGTTGCCGGCGAACGTGATGGTGGCGCCGAACTCTCCGAGCGCCCGCGCCCAGCACAGCACCGCTCCGGCCACGACGCCCGGCATGACGAGCGGCAGGGTGACCCGCCGGAAGACGGTCCAGCGGGAGGCGCCCAGCGTGGCGGCGGCCTCCTCGAACCGCCGGTCCGCGGCGCGCAGCGCCCCCTCCACGCTGATCACCAGGAACGGCATGGCCACGAACGCCTCGGCGACGACCACTCCGACGGTCGTGAAGGGCAGCGTGATCCCGAAGGCGGACTCCAGCCACTGCCCGGCCAGCCCGCGCCGCCCCAGCACCAGCAGCAGCGCCACGCCGCCCACGACCGGCGGCAGCACCAGCGGCACGGTCACCAGAGCCCGCGCCAGCCGCCGGCCTGGGAACTCCACCCGGGCCAGCAGCCAGGCCAGCGGCACCCCCAGCAGCACGCAGACGACCGTGGCGGCGGTGGCGCACAGCAGCGACAGCCGTAACGCCTCCAGCATCTGCGGCTCGGCGAGCCGCTGGAGCAGCGTGGACCAGGGCGCCCGGACCAGCAGCCCGGCCAGCGGCAGCACCAGGAAGGCCAGCCCCGCCACCGCCGGGAGCACCAGCATCCACGGCAGACGGCCCGAGACCTCACGACCGGCGGCCGCGCCGGCGCCGGACGTGTCTGAGTCGTACGAGGAGCTCATCGGGGTCAGGGCGACTGGAAGCCGGCCTTGGTCAGCACGTCCCTGCCCCGCGGGGACAGCACGAGATCGACGAACTGCTTGGCGAGGTCACCGGCGGGAGCCTTCGACAGGGTCGCGATCGGGTAGTCGTTGATCGCTTTGTCCGCCTCGGGGAAGTCGATGCCCCGCACCCTGTCCGCCGCGGCGATCACGTCGGTCGTGTAGACGAGGGCGGCGTCCACCTCGCCGAGCTCGACCTTGGTCAGCGTGGCCTTGACGTCCTGCTCCAGGGTGACCGGGGTGACCTTCAGCCCGGCCGCCCCCAGCGCCTTGACGGCCGCCGCCCCGCACGGCACCTGCTCGGCGCACAGCGCCACCTTCACCCTGGGATCGGTCAGGTCCTTCAGCTCGTCCACCTTGGCCGGGTTGTCCTTCGGCACGGCGATCTCCAGCTTGTTACGCACGAAGGTGGCCGGCCTGCTCGCCGGCGACGCGTCGGTGACGGTCTTCATCGTGGCCGGACTGGCCGCGGCGAACACGTCGGCCGGAGCCCCCTGCACGATCTGCTGGGCCAGTGTCGCGCTGGAACCGAAGTTGAACTTCACCGTCGTGCCCGGGTGGGCGGCCTCAAAGGCCCTGCCGAGCTCGGTGAACGTCCCGGTCAGCGACGCGGCCGCGAAGACGTTCACCTCCTTCGCCCCGGCGGCGGCCGGTGCCGATGCCGAAGACGCGGCCGGTTCGGCCGAGCCGCAACCGGACAGCCCGGCGATCACCAGCGCGACGGGTGCGGCGACCGCCCATCGCGGAAGGCGCCTGAACACCAGCCTTAACACCAAGGGAGCTCCTCAGGGGGAAGTGGCCACGCGCTCGTGGCCGGGGATCTCGACGACGACGTTGGTGGACTTGATCACGGCGACCGCCACCACCCCCGCCTCCAGGCCCAGCTCGTCGGCGGCCTGGCGGCTCATCAGCGACACCACGCGGAACGGCCCGGCGGCGATCTCCACCTGAGCCATCACCGCGTCCCTGATGACCTCGGTGACGATCCCGCGGAAACGGTTCCGCGCCGAGGACCGCGTGCCGTCGCCGGTCGTCTCGACCTGCGATCGGGCGAAGGCGGCCAAGTCGGCCCCGCTGACCTGCCGGTGGCCGTGCTCGTCCCGTACGGCGGCCAGCCGGCCCGCGTCCACCCACCGGCGGACGGTGTCGGAGCTGACCCCGAGCAACGCGGCGGCCTCGCTGATCCGGAACGTCGTCACAGACCCTCACCTTACCCTTCGCATATTCCAACCTGAAGACCTAGTGATCGCCGCAACAGCGACAGGATCGACGTCTTTCTCCTGGCATTCCCGAGAGCCATGAGTCATGCGCCGCGTGCGTCTGTCCCCCGTGCGAGCTACCCGCGAGTGTCCACTGTGCGGGGACGATTCCCGGCCGTCGAATCCCTAGCGTTTCCGGCGTAGCGGCGGCGCCCCGTCGCTGAGCCCCCCACGTGAGGAAGTCGTCATGCGTTTGTTGAAACAGCTCGTGCCCGTCGCGTTGGTCGCCTTCGCCGGCGGCTCGATCGTGGGCGCGGTGCAGGGGAGCCCGCTCCTGACCCTGGTTCTCGGTGTCGCGACGGCCGCGCTCGCGGTGTTCGTGTACGCCCGGGTGGTGCGGTGGTCCGAGCGCCGCGCGCCGGTGGAGGTGGCTGCCCAAGGGGCCGTCGCCGCCGTCGGCCGGGGGCTGCTGATCGGTGCCGGGATGTTCGCGGCCGTCATCGCGAACATCGCCTTCCTGGGGGGCTACCGGGTCGACGGCCTCGGCTCGGTGGCGGGAGCGGCCGGGCTGTTCGGCTTCATGGCCGCCGCGGCCGTGACGGAGGAGCTGTTGTTCCGCGGCATCCTGTTCCGGATCGTCGAGGAACGGACCGGCACGTGGATCGCGATGGTGCTGACCGGCCTGGTGTTCGGCCTCATGCACCTGACCAACCAGCACGCCAGCCTGTGGGGCGCGCTCGCCATCGCGGTCGAGGCGGGCGGCATGCTCGCCGCCGCCTACGCCGCGACCCGCACCCTGTGGGTGCCGATCGGTGTGCACTTCGGCTGGAACTTCGCCGCGGCCGGCATTTTCGGCACCGAGGTCTCGGGCAACGGCGCGACGCAGGGGCTGTTGCACGGCGTGACGTCGGGCCCCGCCCTGCTCACGGGCGGCGAGTTCGGGCCGGAGGCGAGCCCGTACGCGGTGGTGTTCGGCCTCCTGCTGACGGTCGTGTTCATGTGGCTGGCCCGCCGGCGCGGCAACGTGATCCCGCTCCGGCGCCGCGCGACCGCTACGCTCCCCCGGTGATCGATTCACGGCGGGTCACGGATCTGTGGCGGCGGTGCGACGTCGTGGTCCGCGATCTGCCGTTCGGGCTGCTGCTGGCCGTCGCCTCGCTCCTGCCGGCGCTGCACGGCAAGGGGACGCAGGTCGGCGACCTTCCGATCCGTCCCTTCGACGCACTGGCGCTCGTGGTGATCGCCCTGGAGTGCCTTCCGCTCGCCGTGCGCCGGCGGTGGCCGGCCGTGTGCCTCGCTCTGGTGTCGCTCGGCTTCGTCCTGGACCAGATCCGCGCCTACCACGTGCTCGCGAGCAACGCGATGCCCGTCGTGCTCATCAGCACGGGCATCCATCTGGAACGTCACCGGCGCGTCGCCGTGGTCCTCCTCTCCGCGGCGTACGTGCCGCTGGCGTTCGCGCTCGCGCGGATCGGCGCGACGGAGAAGGCGGAAGGTTACGTGGTGTTCTACCTGGCGCTGGCCCTCGCGTGGGGCATCGGGGCCTGGCAGCGCTCCGCCCGGGCCGCCGAGGAGGAACGCCGCCGCCACGTCGCCGAGACCACCCGTGCCGCGGAGCGCACCAGGATCGCCCGCGAACTGCACGACGTCGTGACCCACCACGTGACGGCGATGGTCGTGCAGGCCGAGGCCGCGCGTTACCTGACCGCGGCGCCCGATCGCCTCGACGCGGCCCTGAGCGCGGTCACCGACACCGGCCGGCGGGCCATTTCCGACCTGCGGCACCTGCTCGATCTGCTCAATCCCGACCACACCGACGTCAGGATGCCGTCTGTGGGCGAGCTCAACACGCTCGTCGAGCAGACGCGCCGGGCCGGGCAGCCGGTGCAGTTCACCGAGGACGGCAGGCGGGCGGAATCGACCGGCAGCGCCGAGTATGTCGCCTACAGGGTCGTGCAGGAGTCCCTGACGAACGCCCTCAAGTACGCCCAGGGCAGCCCCACGGCGGTCCGCGTGCGCTATGGCGAGAAGGAGATTGTCGTGGAGGTGAGCACCGGAGCTTCCGCCTCCCGGGCCGAGTCGCCCGGCGGAAGCGGGCGGGGCCTGGCCGGGCTCCGGGAGCGGGTCGACGCCCTGGGCGGCGAGTTCAGCGCCGGTCGGCGCGCGGACGGCGGCTTCGTCGTACGGGCGCGGATCCCGGCGGGGAGTCCGTCGTGACCACGCCGGTCCGGGTCCTGGTCTGCGACGACCAGGCGCTGATCCGCACCGGGTTCGCGACGATCATCGACGCCCAGCCCGACCTGGAGGTGGTGGGCGAGTGCGGCGACGGGCGCGCCGCGGTCGACCTCGCCCGCCGGGTGAGCCCGGACATCGTGGTGATGGACGTGCGGATGCCGGTGCTCGACGGCATCGAGGCGACCCGCCTGCTCGCCGGCGCCGGGGTGGCGGACCCCGTCAAGGTGCTCGTGGTGACGACGTTCAACCTGGACGAGTACGTCTACGAGGCGCTGCGCGCGGGGGCGAGCGGTTTCCTGCTCAAGGACGCCCCACCGGCGCAGCTCCTGCACGGCATCCGTACCGTCGCGGCCGGTGCCGCGCTGCTGGCTCCCGAGGTGACGCGGCAGCTCGTCGGCAGATACGCGGCGCGCATCCGTCCCGCCCCGGGCACACCGGACGACGTCGCGCTGACGCCGCGTGAGCTGGAGGTCCTGCGCCTCATCGCGGACGGCCTGTCCAACAGCGAGATCGCCACGGCACTGGTGATCAGCCAGGAGACCGTCAAGACGTACGTGTCACGCATCCTCACCAAGCTCGACCTGCGTGACCGCGTACAGGCCGTGGTCTACGCCTACCGCAGAGGCCTGGTGACCTGAGCCACCGAGCCGGACCGGACGTCGCTGCGGCGCGGCTCGCCCAGCGGCGCCGCGGTCGGTCCGAGAGCGCACGATGGGAACGTCACCAGGGGTCCGCGACTCGTCCGTCCGCCTCGAGGCCGTAGTGGAGGAGCCGCTGCCAGACGTCGTGTCCGGCCCGTTCTCTCGCCAGGATCACGATTGGGATCGAGTAGCCGGCGTCCGCCGCCTGCCGGGCCGTCTTCTCGGCCCCCGGCTCGTCGCCCAGCTCCAGCCGAAGCCGGGTCAGCGCGAGAAGCGCTGTGATCTCTCCGGACTCCACCAGAATGCGGTAGAGCCGTTCCGCCCCCGGGTGGTCACCCCGCTCCCTCCGGGACTCGGCCATGCGCCTGATCGGGTGATTACTCGACCCGGCTTCGCACAGGCGGCGTGCCCACTGCTCCGCTTCGGCGTGATCGCCCGCCTGTTCACGCAGGTTCGCGAGCTGGAGCAGCGCGTTCACGCTCCCGGCCTCGGCCGCCCGGCGCAACAGCCGCTCCGCTTGCACCGGATCGGTTCGCGACACGGAGACCGCCACCTCCTCGAGCGGCTCGGGCACTCCTTTCTCGGCGATCCGTGACGCGATGAGTTCGGCCAGGTCATGCCGGTCCGGCTGAGGGGCCAACGTCCCGAAGAGAGACCACAGGCGCAGCTTGCGGGGATCCCCGAGGAGATCGGCCACCCGCTCGGCACCGGAACGATCTCCAGCCATGGCGCGGAGCCGCAGGACGGAAAGCAGGGCATCGCTGTCGCCCAGTTCCGCGGCGATGAGCGCCAGGCGTTCCGCGCCGTCGAGGTCACCCGCCCGCGCCCGGCGGTCCGCCATGTCCGCGAGAACGTCCACCGCCCCCAACGTCCGGTACAGCCGCGCGGCATCGCCGTGCTTCCCGGCCTGCTCACGCAGCCTGGCCAGGTCCCACAGCGCGCCCCGGTCACCCACGGCCGCCGCCTGGCGGGCCAGCCTCTCGGCCCTCTCGGTGTCCCCCGTCCGCTCGCACAGCGCGGCGAGGGCTCGTACGGCGAGGGGATCGCCGGCCTCGGCCGCGCTCTCATAGAGCCGTTCGGCCTGGTCTCTCGCTCCGCCACGCAGGCGCAGGCGGGCGAGCACCGCCAGGGTGTGCGCGTCCCCGTAACCCGCCGCCCGGCAGGCCAGCGACTCCGCGCCGTCCCGGTCCCCGGCCCTCTCCCGCGCCACGGCGAGGGCACGCAGGGCGCCGGTGGCGCCGTGGTTCGCGGCCTTGACCGCCAGGCGTTCGGCCGTCGGGCCGTCGCCCCGGCATTCGCGCATCCAGGCCAGCGTGCGCAGGGCTCGGGCGTCGCCGGCCTCGGCGGCCTCTACGGCCAGGCGTTCGGCCTGGTCGAGGTCTCCTTCGGACTCCCTCACCCGGGCCAGCGCGTGAAGGGCGAGAGTGTCGCCCAGATCCGCGCCGAGGCGGTAGACCCGCACCGCCCCGCGGACGTCCCCCGCTCGCTCCAGCCGCCTGGCCTTCGCGCGCAGCGCCCCGCGGTCGCGGGCGAGGACGTAGAGGCGTTCCGCGTCATCCACGGCTCCAGACCGTTCCTTAAGGCGGGCAAGGGCGCGCAGCGGCTCGGGATCACCCGCGTCGAAGGCCATTCGAGCGAGGTGCTCCGCGCCCTCGAAGTCGTCGGCCGCTTCGCGTCTGGCGGAGAGCGCCCCGAGGGTGCGGGTCTTTCCCGAGGCAGCCAGGCCGGGTGCGAGGGACACGGCGGCCGCGTCGTCGCCGGTGTCCATCCGGAGATGAGCGATCCAACCGAGGAAGCTGACGCCCCTGCCTTCGGCGATGGCGTTCAGGCGCTCGGCCCCCTGGTGATCCCCGCGCTCCTCACGCCGGCGTACCAGATGCCACAACGTGTCCCAGAGCATGAACGTGCTCTGCTCGGCCGCGACGGCCAGGCGGGCGTAGCGCTCGCACTCCTCGTGATCACCGGCCTCCTCCGATTTCCAGGCCATCGCCCACAGGGCCTCCAGAACCCCCTGCTCGGCGGCGGCCCGGTAGAGCCGGTCGGCCTCGCCGGGATCGTCCGTGGTCTCTGCGAGCGGGACGAGGGCCCGGACCTCGCCCGCGTCGGCGGCCGCCCGGTACATCCGGGCGGTTCCACCCCGGTCGTCCGGATGCCAGAGTCCGCGGGCGACGTACCACAGGACCTCGTGGTGCCCGGCGTGGAAGGCCCTGATGGCGAGCCGCTCGGCGAGGTCGCGCCGGCCGTTCTCCCAGCGGTGTTCGACGAGCCGTTCCAGGACGTGCGCACCGTCCTCCCCAGTGATCGCGAAGGCGAGCCGCTCCGCCTCGGCATGGTCGCCGCACCTCTCCCGGATCATCGCCAGCCGATAGGCACAGGCGGTGTCCCCCGCCTCGGCCCCGGCCCGGCAGAGCCGTTCCGCTCCGTCCCCGTTTCCGTTCCCTTCCAACTCGTCCGCCAGCCGATACAGCTGACCGAAGCGGCCCAGGGACGCGGCCCGCAGGGCCAGATCGGCCGCATGACGGTAGCGCAGGCGGTCACGGGCCGCTGCGGACAGCGCCTCAAGATCCTCCGCCGTGGTGACACGCCGGGCGGCCGCCGTCCAGAACTCCTCGGGTGGAACCTCGAACCGGCGACTCGGCCCGGCGTGCTGTTCGAGGTAGTCGGCCAGGCGGTACGACGGTTTCCCCGCGCCATACGCCGCCGGAGCGGCGTGGGCCCCGGGACGGGGTCTGCTCCGGCTCAGCGGAGGGCGCGCGCCCCGGCAGGGACGGCGATCGGTGAGATAGGCGAAAGCCCGCTCCAGCCAGTCGTCGTCGTCGAGCAGGTCCCACTGCTCGTCGCCGAGATATCCGGGGGCGACCGCCTCGAGCAGGAGGCGGGGCAGCGCGGAGCCGTGGCCGAGGCGGCGGAGGTCGATCGCCGCGTCCAGGATGGCCCGCGCCCCTGGTTCGGCGTTGTCATAGCGCTGGACGAGAGCCGGGCCGCCGGCCAGATACTGGGTCAGCCGACCGGAAGAGGCCCGGCGCAGGGCCTCGGCCAGCCGAGGGTCACCGCCGGTTCCGGCCCGTGCGGCCACGGCCTCCAGATCGGCGTCGCCGAAACGGTCGGGGACGGGGACACTGGCGTTCTTGAGCAGGTCGCGGGCCTGGGCGTGCGGATCCGGTTCGTCCCGATCCGGGACGCCGGTGAGGGCGTCCCAGTGCTCCGGCCAGAGCGTGCCGGCGACCAGCACCGGCCCACGCCCGGGAGCCCGCAGAAGCTCACGGAGTCCGGCCGCGACCTGCTCCCCGACCCTCGGGTCGGCCGTACGCAGATAGTGCTGGGCCTCGTTGAGCCACACCACCGTCCGCGGGCCGACCGCCTCCAGGCCGGCCAGGACCGCCTCGGACCTGCCGGGGTAGATCGGATGCCACAGCCGCCACGGCTCGGGCAGCGTGCGGACGGCCTCCCACAGGGCGCGTGTCTTCCCGGTGGACGATCCGCCGACCAGCACGACCAGCTGGGACGCGCCGGTCCGGGCCTCCTCCACGACGCGGGTCAGCGCCTCGTCGTGCGCCCGCCGGATGTAGACGGGCAGTTCGTCGAGGTCGCCGCGGCCGGCCGCGCCGACCTGGATGGCGGGATGGACCTCGAGTTCCAGCGGCCGCGCCCGGCTGACGGGCCGGCCCGCTCCCGGCGGGGGCGAGGCCGGGACGGGTGACGGCGGAGCCGGAAGAGGACAGGCCGGGGACCGGCCGTTCTGCGCGTCGTTGTAGGCCTGGTGCCAGGCCGTCATGCCGCCCAGCACCGCGTCCGGGTCCCTGTGCTCGTCCTCCGCTCTTCTCCGGTACGCACGCAGCAGGGGCACGATCTGATCGGTCCAGTCCGGCAGCCGCTTTCGACTGCCGTTGATCAACGCCTCGACGGTGCTCTTCGGTATGCCGGACTGGCGGGACAGCCACTGGGCCGAGGGGTTCCAGGCTGCCGCACGCGCTCGCGTCAGATGGCCGAGGAAGATCTGGACGGCCTCGCCGCGGTCGTCCGGCGGTCCCGTCATCTCGTGTCCCTTCGCCGCTAGCCGCGACAGATCTCCGTGCTGCCGCCGACGGTGCGGCGACGATCTCACCCTAGGCGACCGTTCGCCGGACCGGAGGCGCCTCACGACTGGGGGCAACCCCGGATATCCCCACATCGCCCCGGACAAGGGTTGTCGCGGGCGGCCGGCGGGTGAGATCGGAGCATGCCCCGATCAACCTCACGCCGTGGCCGTGCCGCCGCCCTCGCCGCCGCCGCGGCGACCGCACCCGCCGCCGTCTGGGTCGTCCACCCCGTGCTGAGCACCGTCATCGCCGGGTTGGGGGCCGCCGCCGGCCTCGCCGTCGTGATCACCGCCCTTTTCGGCTCCGACCGCTTCAGCGAGCGCGCTTTCCGCCTGCTGCGCTGGCTCGCCGACCGGCCCGAGCCCTCGAAGCGCGACCGCGGGTAGACGACGCCAGTGGCGTCTCCATGGCATCGCCTAGATGAGATTCAGGGCTTGGCATGGCGTCATTCTGATGTCATGCTGACGTCATGGACCTTGCGCCTTATGTCGATCAGCTCCGGCGGGAGCTCGCGATGGTCGCCGCGGCGGGCGGCGACGACGTCCGCGCGCTGGCCGAGCGCCTCGCCGCGACGCTCGAATCGGCCACCCGGCTCGCGCTGCTGGAGGCACTGTCGGCCGCCGCCGACGAGATCACCCAGGACCTCGCACCGGGCTCGGTCGAGGTGCGGCTGCGCGGGCGCGATCCCGGTTTCGTCGTGACGCCGGCACCGCAGAGCGCCCGTTCGTACGAGGGAGAGGGCGAGACCGGGCAGGCGGAGAGACAGCCCGCTCCGCCGCCGTTCTCGGACGCCGACGAGGGCGGGACGTCTCGGATCTCCCTCCGGGTTCCCGAGCACCTCAAGCCGCGCATCGAGGAGGCGGCCACCCGTGAGGGGTTGTCGGTCAACGCCTGGCTGGTCCGCGCCGTCGCCGCCGCGCTCGACCCCGGCAGCGCCGACCGCCGCTCCGGCCGGCGCCAGGCGCGGCAGACCGGCAGCGGCTACACCGGGTGGGTGCGCTGATGACCGGCGACAAGGAGGCGGGGATGCGGGCCTTCGAGACCCCGCGGCCCATCCTCGCCGTCCTCGACCTCGCGACCGCCACCGTCCGGATCAACGCGGGCGACCGTACCGAGACCGTGGTCGACGTCCGCCCGAGTGACGAACACAACGACGCCGACGTGCAGGCCGCCCGGCACATCCAGGTGGACTACGCCGACGGCAGGCTCGTGGTGCGGACCGACAAGGAGTACGCGGGTCCCGCCTTCGGCCGGGGGCTTTCACTGGGCAGGCTCGTCGAGTCGCCGGCCACCTGGGCGCGCTCACTGCTGCTCGGCCCGGGTTCGGCGGACGTGACGATCGACCTGCCGGCCGGTTCCCGGCTCGACGCCAGGACGGCGGGAACCGTCCGGTGCCGGGGGCCGCTGGGTGAGGTGACGATCACCACCTCCTACGGCGACATCCGGATCGAACAGGCCGCTCGGATGCGGGTGAGGAGCACCCACGGCGACATCTCGGTCACCCGCGCGTCCGGGCACGCCGAGGTCACCACGACCCACGGCGGCATCCACATCGGCGAGATCGACGGCACCGCCGCGGTCAGGACCTCCCACGGCGCCGTCCGCGTCCGCGAGGTGACCGGCGAACTGCGGCTGAACAGCGCCCACGGGGACATCACCGTCGACCGCGCTCTGGCGGGCGTCGCGGCCAAGACCGCGTACGCCAGTGTGCGGATCGGCGAGGTGGTGTCCGGCTCGGTCGTCATGGAGACGACCGGCGGCGGCCTGGACCTTGGGATCCGGGAGGGCACCGCCGCCTGGCTGGACGTGACCTCCACGTACGGCACCGTGGACGTCTCCCTCGACCCCGGCGACGATCCCGGCGACGACCCAGAGCGGGCAGACCGGATCGTCGAGGTGCGGACCCACACCACCTACGGCGACGTCGTCATCCACCGTTCCTGAAACCAGGGAGATTCCCATGCCAGACGCGATAGTGGCCGAGGGCTTGGTCAAGAGATACGGCGACGTCGTCGCCCTCGACGGGATGGGGCTGACCGTTCCCGAGGGGACGGTGCTCGGGCTGCTCGGCCCGAACGGCGCCGGCAAGACCACCACGGTGCGCATCCTCACCACACTGCTCAGGCCGGACGCGGGCCACGCCACGGTGGCCGGGTTCGACGTCGTCCGTGACGCCGACCGGCTGCGGGCGCACATCGGCGTCTCCGGCCAGTACGCCGCCGTGGACGAGCACCTGACCGGCGCCGAGAACCTGGAGATGGTCGGCCGCCTCCACCACCTGGGCACCAGGCGCAGCAGGGAGCGCGCCCGCGAGCTGCTGGACCGCTTCGACCTGACCGGCGCGGCCGACCGTCCCGTGCGCGGATACTCCGGCGGCATGCGACGCAGGCTCGACCTGGCCGGCGCGCTGGTCGCCGCACCGCCCGTGCTGTTCCTCGACGAGCCCACGACCGGCCTGGACCCCCGGGCCAGGATCGGACTGTGGAAGATCATCGCCGAGCTCGTCGCGGGAGGCACGACGGTGCTGCTCACCACGCAGTATCTGGAGGAGGCCGACCGGCTCGCCGACCGCGTCGCGGTGGTCGACCACGGGCGCGTGATCGCGCTCGGCACGGCCGACGAGCTCAAGGACCAGGTCGGCGGTGACCGGATCCAGCTGTCGGTGACGAGCACGGCGAGTCTGGAGAGCGCCGCCAGGACACTGGCGCCGCTGGCCGCCGGGGACATGCGGATCGACGCCGCGGCCCTGCGGCTGACGATCCCGGTTGCCGGCGGCGCGGCCGCGCTGACCGAGGCGCTCGGCCACCTGGCAGCCGAGCGGATCACCGTACGCGATGCCGGTCTGCGCCGGCCGACCCTGGACGACGTGTTCCTGAGCCTCACGGGACAGCGGACCGACGAGAAAATCGAGGAGATCGCGTGATGAACACCCTGCGGCTGGCCGTCGCCGACGGCGTGACGATCACCAAGCGGAACGCCCTGAAGATCCGGCGGGCTCCCGACCTGCTGGGCGGCGTGGTCATGCTCCCGATCGTGTTCGTGCTGCTGTTCACCTACGTCTTCGGCAGCATGATCACTTTGCCCGGGATGTCGTACGCGGAGTACATGCTCCCCGGCATCTTCGTCATGACGATCACCACGAGCGCGCAGATCACCGGCTACACCCTCACCCAGGACCTGCAGAAGGGCATCTTCGACCGGTTCCGTACGCTGCCGATGTCGCCCTCGGCGGTGCTGACCGGCCAGACCTTCAGCGATCTGATCATGAACGTGACCAGCATCGTCACGATGACCCTCGTCGGGCTGCTCGTCGGATGGCGCGTCCACACCTCGCCGCTCGAAGCGCTCCTCGGCTTCCTGATGCTGCTGCTGTTCGCATACGCCTTCTCGTGGGTGACGGCCACGGTCGCGCTGGCCCTGCGCACGCCCGAGGTCTTCAACAACGTCGCCACCCTCGTGTCGTTGCCGCTGGTCTTCCTGTCGAACGCCTTCGTCGACAGCGCCCGGCTCCCCGGGCCGCTGAGGCCGATCGCCGAATGGAACCCGGTGTCCACGCTCGTCCAGGCCGCCCGCGAACTGTTCGGCAACACCAGCCCGGCCGTCCCGGCGCCCGCCGCCTGGCCGCTGCGGCACGCGGTGCCGGTGTCGCTGCTGTGGTCGGTCCTGCTCCTGGCCGTGTTCGTGCCGCTGGCCACGCGGCTGTACAAGAGAGCGGTCAGCCGATGAGCCACGCGATGGGACACGTCCCCGAGCAGGAGCGGGACAGGGCCGTGGAGCTGGTCCAGCAGGCGTACGCGGACGGCCGGCTCGGCCCGGCCGAGCTGGAGCGGCGGCTCGAACTGGCGCTCACCGCCACCGCCTCCGGTGAGCTGGAGCCGGTCGTCGCCGACCTGGCGGACGAAGCCGAGGACGAAGTGGTGCACATCGCCGCCAACGGCGGGCTCGTCAAGCGGACGGGCGACTGGCACGTCCCGCGCCGGCTGCGCGTCGACTCCGAGTACGGCAGAGTGCGGCTCGACCTGTCCCGGGCCCACATCCCGCACCCGCGGATCGACATCGAGCTCCGGCTCGCGTACGGCGGCGCCACGATCATCCTGCCCGCCGGCGCGAGCGCGAACGCCGACGGGGTGCGCCTCGGCTGGGGCAGGGTGACGTCCAAGGCGCCGGGCCGCCGGAGCCCGGGCAGGCTGCACGTCCGGATCACCGGCGACCTGCCGTACGGCAGCATCACCATCCGCACCGCGCGGAGGTGACGCGACCGGGGCGAGGGGCGTGGCGAATGATCGCGATCCTGGCAGGATGAGCGGCATGGAACGTGTGCTTGGAATCGGCGGATACTTCCTGCGCGCCGCCGACCCGGCGGCCCTGGGCGCGTGGTACCGCGAGTGCCTGGGCCTGGACGCCGACGAGAACGGCGTGTGGCGTCAGGAGGCCGGGGTGACGGTGTTCGCCACCTTCGAGTCCGGGACCGACTACTTCGGCTCCCGGACCCAGGGGACGATGCTCAACTTCCGGGTCCGCGACCTGGACGCGATGCTCGCCCAACTGCGCGCCAAGGGAGCGGACGTGGCCAAGGAGACCGAGGACATGGAGGGCGTCGGCCGCTTCGGCTGGGTCACCGATCCCGAGGGCAACCGCGTCGAGCTGTGGCAGCCCAGCTGACGGTGTCTCCACGCGGCCTCCGGTCACCTGTCGTGCCTGCGTTCCGGCAGGGGGAACGTACGGCTGTCGCCGCGCCGGAGCCGGGCGTGCTGGCCGTGCACGAAGAGGTCCAGGGCGGTGGGGCCGTCGTCGGCCCGGGCGATCCGTACGCGGGCCGGGTCGGCGTCGACGTCGAGTTCCGCGCCTCGGTAGCGGAGGCACAGCGACAGCGTGGTGAGCTGTTCGGGGAGCACCGGGTTCAGGTGCAGGCCGTCGGGCCGGGCCTCCAGGTCGAGGTAGCAGCGCTGGACCAGGTCCAGCGTGCCGGCCATGGCGCCGAGGTGGACGCCCTCGGCGGTGGTCCCTCCCTGGACGTCGGTGATGTCACCCGTCAGCGTCTCGGTGAAGAACCGCCACGAGCCGGTGCGGTCCGACCGCGCCAGCACCCAGGCGTGCACAACGGCGCTCAGTGTCGAACCGTGACAGGTGCGGGCGAGGTAGTAGCGGATGGTGCGGCGGGTCAGGCCCGGCGCCGCCGGATAGCCCAGCCGGTCGAGGATCTCCCGCACCTCCCGGGCCGTGAGCAGGTAGAACAGCATGAGCACGTCGGCCTGCTTCGACGCCCGGTAGCGGTCGGGGCTGTCGCTGGCGGCCTCCAGCGCCCGGTCCAGCCGGCGCACGCCCCGGTAACGATCCCAGTCCAGCTCCGCCAGCTGCTCGTATCCGGTGAACTGGCTGATGACGCCGTCGTGGAAGTCCACCCGCATCCGCCGGGTGATCTCCTCCCACCGCTCGGTCTCCACGTCCGTCAGGCCGAGACGGCGGCGCAGGTCCTCCCGCGCGCGTCGCGGCATCAGGTCGAGCGCCTGACGGGCGCGCAGCAGCAGCCACACCGTCATGATGTTGGTGTACGCGTTGTTGTCCAGGCCCGGGGACGCCGCGCCGGGACAGCTGTCGTGATACTCGTCCGGGCCCATCACGCCATGGATCTCGTAGCGGCCCGACCCGGGGTGGAGCCGCGCCAGCGAGGCGAAGAAGCGGGCGATCTCGACCAGGAGACGCGCGCCCGTCCCGGCGAGGAACTCCATGTCACCGGTGATCGCGTAGTGCTGCCAGGCGTTGTAGGCGATGGCCAGCCCGACGTGCCGCTGGAGGTGGGTGTGGTCGGGCGTCCACCGGCCGGAGCGGGGGTTGAGGTGGAACCGCTGGGTCTCGTCGCGTCCGTCGCTCCCGCTCTGCCAGGGGAACATCGCCCCTCGTAGACCGGCGGCGCGGGCGGCGGCCCGGGCCTCCGGCAGCCGCCGCAGGCGGTAGCGCAGCGCCCCGCGGGCGATCTCGGGGAACCGCAGGGTCAGCCAGGGCAGCACGAACAGTTCGTCCCAGAACACGTGTCCCCGGTACGCCTCGCCGTGCAGGCCGCGCGCGGGCACGCCCGCGTCGAGGTCGGCGGTGTGCGGCGACAGGGTCTGCAGCACGTGGAAGGTGTTCAGGCGGATGTCCCGCTGGGTGCGCGGGCCAGTCACCTCCAGCCGGGCCCGTTCCCACAGGTCACGCCAGGCGATCTCGTGCTGTTCCAGGAGTTCGCCGAAGCCGGGTGCGAGCCCGGCCCGCCGCAGCGCGGCCGAGGTCGCGTCGGCGACCGCGAGGTCGCGCGACGTGGTGAGCGCGACCGTCTTGACGACCGTGGCGGGGTGGTCCCGGTCCAGCGGCAGCACACGTGTCTCCATGACGTGGTCGTCGTGCCGCTCGATCTCCGCCCCGCCTCCGCCGCCGGAGGAGGTGTCGATCCGGGCGGCCAGGGCGACCTCGACGCCGGAGGAGCGGGTGCGCGCGCGGAGCCACGTCAGGGGCTCCAGGATTCCGGTCGCGTGCTCTGTCAGGTGGTCGCCCCGCAGGTCCCGATACCGCGCCACTCCCGAGTTGGTCACCCGGCCGTCGAGCCCGGAGCGTACGCGGAGAGGCCCCGACCAGTTCTCGGCCGTGAAGGTCGTCTCCAGAGCGGCCAGGTAGGGATCGGCCATGGAGACCAGGCGGCGTTGCCGTACGGACGTGACGCGGCCCTCGGCGTCCCGGAAGCGAATCAACCGGTGCAGGACGGCGTGGCGCATGTCCAGGTCCTGCCGATACAGGAGCAGGTCCGCCGTGCCGGGGGAGAACCACGGGCAGCCGGGCGTCGCGAAGGTCAGCGGCAGCCAGTTCGGCAGGTTGACCATGTCCTCGTTGGTCAGCCGATGGCCCGCGATGTCCGACGTGAGCCGGTCGTAGCATCCGGCGACGTACGTCCCCGGGTAGTGGACGGCGCCGGCCTCGGCCTCGGGTGCCGCGCCTCGCGTGGCGAACCGGCCGTTGCCCAGCGTGCACAGCGCCTCGCGCAGTCCTTCGTGATCGGGATCGAACCCCTCGTAGGTCAGCGACCACGGATTCACCGCAGCTCCTCCCGGCGCACCCGCTCCGGCGGCGCGGGCAGGTCGTTCCGCTCACGCGGCGCTCCGATCGCCGGATCCGTGAGGGTCCCGACCGGCCGATCACCAGCGAACGCCGGATCCTGTCCGACATGGTGCGGACGTACGCGGCCGCGTTACGTCCCAGCCGCTTACTCGGTCCGGGAAGGCTCGTCGATCAAGCCGAGAGTGTCCTGCTCGTTGCGGTGCAGGATCACCCTGTTGATCGCCGCGACCATCTCCTGCCTGGTGTAGGCGCCCTCCGGGATCTCGTTCAGGTGCGCGAGCATGTCGGCGGTCAGGTGCAGACGCGCCGACGCCTGCGCGTAGACATCCCGGACCGCGACCGTTTCGCGTCCGCGGTACACCTCGTCGAGCACCTGCCGCATCTCGTCCTGGAAAACGTGACCGGACATCTCGCGTTCCACCCCCTGGTTCCTGGCTCCGTACCCACGGACCGGTGTGATCCCACTTCCCCGAAGACCAGGCGGCGGTGGTCAGGGCGTGAGCGTCTCCAGGGCGAGAAGGTCGCGCATCGACACCATGCCGATCAGGCGCCCGTCCTGGTCCACCGGAATGTGACGGATGCCGTAGTCGAGCATGCGGCGGGCCACCTCACGCGTGTCCTCGTCCAAGGTCGCGGTCTTGATGTCCGACGACGCGCACATCCCCGCGCTCAGGGCGGCGGGATCGGCGGATGTGGCGAGCGCCGTCACGAGGTCCCGTTCTGTGATCACTCCCGTGACCCGGTCCGCTTCGAGTACGGCGAGCGCGCCGATGTTCTTCTCCGTCATCCGGCGCGCCACCTCGGGCAGCTTCGCAGTCACCGGGCACCCGAACACCAGGGGACGGTAAACGTTGGCGATACGCATGGTCCTCCCCTCCTCACCAGCACATCCAGCCAACCACACCGCCGTGGGACGCCGTTCGGCCGCCGGGTGCCTGGGCCCGTACGAGCCGCGGCCGGCGGGTCGGTCCAGCTGATGACGCCGACCAGGCGATGACCCGATCCGAGAAGTGGACCGCACTGTCTGTGGGTAGGGACGCGAGTGGAGCGAGCCGCACACGAGGCGGGCCTTATGGCTGGAAAGAAGAGCGCGCGGGCCGAGTCGCATCGGGACCTCCTGCGCCAGATGCTGCGCATCAGGCGGTTCGAGGAACGCTGCGTCGAGCTGTACAGCGGCGAGAAGATCCGCGGATTCATGCACCTCTACATCGGTGAGGAGGCGGTGGCCGTCGGCGTCTGTCATGCGCTGACCGCGGACGACGTGGTCGTCTCCACCTACCGGGAACACGGGCACGCGCTGATCCGTGGAGTGCCCGCCACGACGATCATGGCTGAGATGTACGGCAAAGCCACGGGGTGCAGCCGGGGCCGCGGTGGTTCCATGCACCTCTTCGACGTCGCCCGCCGCTTCTACGGCGGCAACGCGATCGTCGGCGGCGGCCTTCCCCTGGCGGTCGGGCTCGCCCTCGCCGACAAGATGCAGGACCGCAACCGGGTGACCGTGTGTTTCTTCGGCGACGGCGCGGTGGCCGAGGGCGAGTTCCACGAATGCCTGAATCTCGCGGCGCTCTGGCGGCTGCCGGTGCTGTTCGCCTGTGAGAACAACCTGTACGCGATGGGCACCGCGCTGGCCAGGTCGCACGCGCAGACCGATCTGGCCCTTCGCGCGGCGGGATACGGCGTCGCGGCGTGGCCGGTGGACGGGATGGACGTGCTGGCGGTCGCCGACGCGGCGGCCCGAGCCGCCGAGGCGATCCGCGCCGGGGCCGGGCCGCATCTCGTGGAGTCGCGCACCTACCGCTTCCGCGCCCACTCGATGTACGACCCGGACCGTTACCGGAGCAAGCAGGAGATCGAACAGTGGAAGAAGCGCGACCCCATCGATGCCCTCGTCGCCTCGATGAAGGCGGAGCGCGAGATCACGGACGACGACCTCGCCGTGCTGGAGAAGGAGATCTCGGCGGAGATCGACCACGCCGTCGCCTTCGCTGAGCAGGCGCCCGTCGAGCCGGTGGAGGACCTGTCCCGTTTCGTCTACAGCGAGACGCCCGAGACGAGCGGCAGGGCGCGCGTGGGGCCGGTGGAGGCCGAGTCGTGAGCGCGGCGAACACGATCACCTATCGCGAGGCGATGCGGGAGGCGATCCGCGAGGCGCTCCGCCGCGATGATCGCGTGTTCCTGATGGGCGAGGACGTGGGCGCGTACGGGGGCTGCTTCGCGGTGAGTCTGGGACTGCTGGAGGAGTTCGGCCCCGAGCGCGTCCGTGACACCCCGTTGTCGGAGGCGGCCTTCGTCGGTGCGGGCATCGGCGCCGCGCTGGGCGGGATGCGGCCCATCGTCGAGATCATGACGGTGAACTTCAGCCTGCTGGCCCTCGACCAGATTCTCAACAACGCCGCGACGCTCCTGCACATGTCGGGCGGGCAGCTGAACGTCCCGCTGGTGATCCGGATGACCACCGGAGCCGGGCGGCAGCTCGCCGCGCAGCATTCGCACAGCCTCGAAGGCTGGTACGCCCACATTCCGGGCCTGCGGATCCTCGCACCCGCGACCGTCGAGGACGCCCGCGGCATGCTCTGGCCGGCCCTGGAGGACCCCGATCCTGTCCTGATCTTCGAGCACGGCTCGCTGTACGGCACCTCGGGGCAGCCGGGTCCCGGTCAGGTGGACATCACCTCCGCCGCGCTCCGGCGTTCCGGCAAGGACGTGACACTGATCGCCTACGGCGGCACGACCGGGAAGGCGCTGGCGGCCGCCGACGTGCTCTCCGCTGAAGGTACCGAGGCGGACGTCGTCGACCTGCGTGTCCTGCGCCCGCTCGACGATGCCACGATCATGGAGTCGGTCGGCAGGACGCACCGGGCCGTCATCGTGGACGAGGGCTGGCGCTCGGGCGGCCTGTCGGCCGAGATCGGCAGCCGGATCGCGGAGCAGGCCTTCTACCAGCTGGACGCGCCGATCCAGCGGGTCTGTACGGCCGAGGTCCCCATCCCCTACGCCCGCCACCTGGAGGAGGCCGCCCTCCCCCAGGTGCCGTCGATCGTCGCCGCGGCGCGAGAGGCGGTCGCCTCGTGAACGAGCGCGCGGAGTTCGTGATGCCCTCGCTCGGCGCGGACATGGAGTCGGGCACCGTCGCCGAGTGGCTGGTCAAGCCGGGAGACCGGATCAGCAAAGGCGACGTCGTCGCGGTGATAGACACGGACAAGGCCATGATCGAGGTCGAGTCCTTCCACACGGGGACGGTCGAGAGCCTGCTGGTGGGGACCGGCCGGCGGGTGCCGGTCGGCACGGCCCTCGCCGTGATCACCGGCGCCCCGCCTGCCGCCGAACCGGTGCCTCCCGAACCGGTGTCGCCCGCTCCGCCGGAGAAGAGGCCGGTGCGCCCACGACGGCCCCCGTCGGCGCCGGGCGCGCCGCACGCTCCGGCACCGGTCGCCTCACCCCTGGTACGGCACCTCGCCGAGCAGCGCGGAGTGGACATCGCCCGCCTGCACGGGACGGGCCCGCAGGGACGGGTGACCCGCGCGGACGTCGAGCACGCGAAGCCCGCACCGGAGGCCAGGGTCTCACCGCTGGCCCGCGGGCTCGCCGCGCGACTCGGCGTCGACCTCGCCGGCGTCCACGGCACGGGGCGGGGCGGGGCGATCCGCGCCCAGGACGTGCGGGAGGCGGCCGAACGGGGTGCCGGGCCACGGCCGCCCGAGGCGATGGAGGAGGCCGCGCGCCCACCGGCCGAGCCTGCCGAGGCGCGAGCCGTGCCGGGGGCTGACCTGGAACGCCGGCGGGAGGCGATGCGCCAGGCGATCGCACGGGCGATGGCCAGGTCGAAGCGGGAGATTCCGCACTACTACCTGAGCACGACCGTGGACCTCACCCGGGCTCTCGCCTGGTTGCGCGAGCGCAACCGCGATCTGCCGGTCGCACGCCGGCTGCTCCCCGCGGCCCTGCTCCTCAAGGCGGCCGCCCGCGCCGCCGCCGAGGTGCCGCGCCTGAACGGCTTCTGGGTCGACGACGCCTTCGTCCCCGGCGAGGCCGTGCATCTGGGGGTGGCGATCTCGCTCAGAGGCGGCGGACTGATCGCCCCGGCCCTGCACGACGCGGCCCGCCTCGAACTCGAGGATCTCATGGCCGCCCTGGAAGACCTGGTCGCCCGGGCGCGCGCGGGGCGGCTGCGCGGCGCCGAGATGACCGAGGCGACCATCACCGTCACCAACCTCGGCGACCAGGGAGTCGAAGCGGTGCACGGGGTCATCTACCCGCCGCAGGTGGCCCTGGTGGGTTTCGGGAGGATCGTCGATCGCCCGTGGGCCGTCGACGGGTTGCTGGGTGTCCGCCCGCTGGTGACCTGCACGCTGGCCGCCGATCACCGGGCGACCGACGGCTACACCGGCGGGCGGTTCCTCGGCATCCTCGGACGGCTACTCGACCAGCCGGAGACGCTATGACGCCACAGCGAGCTCAGGAAGTCGTCATGACCGCGTTGCGCCGGGTGGCGCCGGACACGGACCCGGCGGCGCTACCGCGGGACGCCGACATCCGCGACGCCCTGGAGCTGGACTCGCTCGACTTCCTCACCTACGTGCAGGCGCTCAGCGAATCCGGCGGGTGCCGGATCGAGGAGGACGACTACCCCGCCTTCGCCACCATCGCCGGGGGAGCGGACTTCCTCGCCGCCCACGCCCGGGCGTGAGCTTCGGGTGCGGGACTGTCACGGTGCGGTTCCTTCGTGGCGCTCAAGGGCCGAGACGTCGCCTTCGGGCAGTCCGAGCTCCCGAGCCTTGAGCAGGCGGCGCATGACCTTGCCGCTGCGTGTGTGCGGCAGGTTCTGGTCGAAGCACAGCTCCTTGGGGGCGACCGCGCCGAGGCGGCGCCGGCCGAGCGCGATCAGCTCCAGCCGGAGCCTCTCGGTCGGCTCGAAACCGGTGTTGAGCGCGACGAAGGCCTTCACCAGCTCGCCGGCCACCGGGTCGGGCTTGCCGATCACCCCTGCCTCCGCCACGGCCGGATGCTCCATCAGCACGCTCTCCACCTCGAACGGCCCGACGAGATGCCCCGCCGACTTGATCACATCGTCCGACCTGCCGACGAACCAGAAGTAACCGTCCCGGTCCCTGCGGACGATGTCGCCGCTCAGGTACCAGCCCCCGGCGAACGCCTTGCGGTACCTTCCGGGGTCACCAAGATAGCCGCGGAACATCGAGGGCCAGCCGGGGCGGAGCGCGAGCTCCCCCTCGACGTCGGGCTCCTCCAGCGCCCGCACCCGGCCGTCGACGACGCGGGCACGCCCGTCCGGGCCTCGTTCCAGTACGGCCGCCTCGATGCCGGGAAGCGGACGGCCCATGGACCCCGGCCTGATGTCCGTCGCGGCGAAATTGCTGATCATGATGGCGCCGGTCTCGGTCTGCCACCAGTTGTCGTGGATCGGCAGGCCGAGCGCGCGCGGCCCCCACACCACCACCTCGGCGTTGAGCGGCTCCCCCACGCTGGCGACGAAGCGCAGCCTGGACAGGTCGTACTCGCCCGGAAGGGTGTCGCCGTGGCGCATGAGCATGCGCAGCGCCGTCGGGGCGGTGTACCAGACGGTGACCCGCTGGTCCTGGAGGACGCGGCACCAGCGCCGCGCGTCGAACTCGCCCGCGTCCGTGACGAGAGTGGCTCCCAGGCTGAGCGGCGCGATGACTCCGTACGACGTTCCGGTGACCCAGCCGGGGTCGGCGGTGCACCAGAAGACGTCGGAGGGGCGCAGGTCGAGGGCGTAGGCGGCGGTGACGTGGTGCGCGACCACCGCCTCGTGCACGTGGACGGCGCCTTTGGGGGTCCCCGTCGTCCCGCTGGTGAAGTGGAGGAGCGCCATGTCCTCCGGGTCGGTGGCGGGGATCTCGAACTCCGCCGACGCTTCGGCCATCAGTTCCCGCAGGGACACGGCGCCCTGCGGCGGGGGAGCATCACCGGTGACCAGCACGTGCTTCAGGCCGGGCAGCGACGCGCGGATCACGGCGACCTTCCGGGCGTAGATCTCCGGGGTGGTCACCAGGACACGCGCGTCGCCGAGGCGCAGCCGCTCGCGGACCGGTTCCGGGCCGAAGGCGGAGAACAACGGGCACAGCACGCTCAGGTTCTTCAGCGTTCCCAGGACGGCCACATAGAGATCGGGCACCCGGCCGAGCAGCGTGAACACCCGTTCGCCCTTGCCCACCCCCATGCCGCGAAGCACGTTGGCGAAGCGGTTGGTGGCGAGGCGGAGATCCTCGTAGGTCATCTCGGTGACCTTGTCGTCCCTGCCGACACACAGCAGCGCCACGTGATCGCGTCGCGGCGTGTCCGCGTGGCGGTCCACGGCCTCATGGGCGATGTTCAGCCCTCGGCCACCGGGCAGGCCGGTCAGTGCTCGCCGCGCCGTCCGCCAGGAGAAGCCGCGGCGCTCACGTTCGTAGTCCGTCAGGTTGGACCGCGCCGCCTCCTGCCCTGTTTTCCGAATCGGCCCCCAGGTCATCGCCGCCTCCTCGGCCCTCCGGACCGAAAATCCCCTGGGACGCGGACGGATAACCCGCGGGGGGAGGAGTCTCTGCGGGGGGAATGTCTCCAGGAAGCGGACATGGAGACGCTGTCCTGGCACCGACCGGGGACGGGGGCACCTCGATGAGGCCGTGGGCGCAGGTCAAGGAGACGCACGCCGGGGTGGTGATCCTCCTCGGGGATCACGCTTTCAAGCTGAAGAAGCCGGTCGATCTGGGCTTCCTGGACTTCACGACGCTGGAGGCCCGGCGGGTGATGTGCCACAAGGAGGTCGAGCTCAACCGCCGGCTGGCACCGGACGTCTACGAAGGAGTGGCCGACGTGTCCGGCCCGGACGGACGGGTCCGGGAGCACCTCGTGGTGATGCGGCGGATGCCGGACGAACGCCGGTTGTCCGCGCTGGTCCAGTCGGGAGCACCGGTGGAGGACGCCTTGTGCCGGATCGCGCGGATGATCGCCGGCATGCACGCCCGATCTCCGCACAGCCGGCGGATCGACGAACAGGGGAGCGGGCAGGCGCTGCGATCTCGCTGGACCGCGAGCTTCCGTGAGGTGCGGGCACTGCCAGAGGCGGTCCTCGACGCCGATGTCCTCGACGAGATCGAAGGGCTCACGCTGCGATATCTCGACGGCCGGGGACCGCTCTTCGCCGTCCGGGTCGCGGAAGGCCGGATCGTGGACGGGCACGGCGATCTGCTCGCCGACGACATCTTCTGCCTGGACGACGGGCCCCGGATCCTCGACTGCCTGGAGTTCGACGACCGGCTCCGCTTCGTCGACGGCCTGGACGACGCCGCCTTCCTCGCCATGGATCTGGAGCGACTGGGCGCGCCTCGCCTGGCGGAGTCGTTCCTGTGCTGGTACGCCGAGTTCTCCGGCGACCCCTCACCGCCCTCGCTGTGGCATCACTACGTCGCCTACCGGGCCTTCGTCCGCGCCAAGGTTGCCTGTCTGCGCCATGGCCAGGGGGACGACGCGGCGGCGTGGGAGGCCCGGCGTCTGGCCGAGCTCACGCTGGGCCACCTTCAGGCGGGTGTGGTCACCCTGGTCCTCGTCGGCGGGCTCCCGGGGACCGGTAAGTCGACCCTGGCCGCCGCCGTCGCCGACCGGCTCGGCTGCACGTTGCTGACCAGCGACCGCCTCCGCAAGGAACTCGCCGGCATATCGCCGTACCAGCCGGCGGCCGCCCCCTTCGGCGAGGGCATCTACCGCGCGGAGTCCACCGAACGGACCTACGCCGAGCTGCTGTCCAGGGCCGAGCGGCTGCTCGGTCTCGGCGAGCCGGTCGTCGTGGACGCCTCCTGGACGGACGCCGCGCACCGCGACGCCGCGGCGTGCGTGGCCCGGCGTACCTCCGCCCATCTCACAGCCCTGCGTTGCGTCGCCCCTCCCGAGGTCACCGCCGAACGCCTCGCACGCCGCGTCGGCGGCATATCGGACGCGGACCAGGCGATCGCCGCGGCGATGACGGCGACGACGACCCCCTGGCCCGACGCGACCGAGATCGACACCGACGCACCCCCGGAACGGACACTGGAACGGGCGATGACGGCGATCCACGCCCGCTGGGCCGCCGTGCCACGGCGGTTCCGGCGGTCCCGGATGGAACCGGGCTGAACCACGACCGCGGCGCCCACGGCCCCGACGACGGCGGACGACTCCTACCGGTCGCGCGGGCCGGGGTCGATCCAGCCCGCAACGCCCACGCAGGCCTCGTTGCCCTCGGGGTCGGCCAGCACCCAGTGCGACGGCGCGTACGCGTCGGAGACCAGGCGGCCGCCGGCCGCGATCGCCGCCGCGATCCGCGCCTCGGCCTGGTCGTACGGCACCCAGACGTCGACGTGGACCCGGTTGCGCTGCGGGCGCGGCGCGTCTATCTGCTGGAAGTAGAACGCCGCGCCGCGCCGGTGCGGGTCGATCAGGTCTTCCGGGCTGTTCGCGCGGTCCTCGTAGCCGAGCAGAGCCCGCCAGAACGCCACCACCTCGGCGCCGGCGAGGGCGTCGACGGTGACCTGCACACTCTGCACGGCCGAGGGATCGGCGGGGATGCCGAGCGTGCGGGCCACCTCCGAGATCCGCCGGGCCAGTTCGGCGTCCCGGTCGCTCAGCCCGTAGAAGTCCGCGATCGTGATCAGCCGTACCGTGACACCCTCGTGGCGCAGGTCGACGTCGGGGTGCCCGCTCCCCACGCCGGGCAGCTCGCTGATCGCCCGCACGAGCGCGGCCCCGGCCGCGAACGACCCGGTGCGGAAGTAGGCGCACGCCCCCTCACCCAGCACCCGCCAGTCCTCCAGGCCGCCGATCTCGTGGAACCGCTGCGGCCTGATCCGCTCGATCTTCTGCGTGACGTCGGTCATCCCGGCAGCGTAACGTCCGGAACCGACAGTCCACCCGCCCTCGAGGCGGCCCACCGCGACCGCCGGAGGACGACATGACCGGCCAGTCCAGCACCCACGGCATCACGATGTCCGCCGGCGGGGTCGTCAAGACGTACGCGTCCTGGGACCGCGGCGAGCACGAGCGGGAATGGCGCGCCCTGAACCTGCTGGCGCGGTACGCGCCCGGCCTGGCTCCGCTTCCCCTCGAGGCGGATCTACGCGCCGAGCCGCCGGTCATCGTGATGTCCAGGCTGGACGGGGTTCCGCTCCGAGGGCGGGCCGTCACGCCCGGACAGATCGAGGCCATGGCTGAGGCGATCACCACCCTGCACGCGTCGGTGCCCGAGCCCGTGCTGACCGGACTGGCTCCGTCGCCGTGGAACCCGAGAGTGGCGGTGGCCAAGGCCCGGCGGCTCCGAGCGGAGCGGCCGTATCCGGGCGAGGACCCGCTGGTGCTGCGGGCCTTCGCGGTGGGCGCGGAGTGGCTCGACAGCCGCCCTCTCGACGAACTGGCCGAGGCGACGGTCACGCCGGTGTTCGGCCTGTCGGACGGCAACCTGGCCAACTACCTGTGGGACGGCGAGTGCGTGCGGCTGGTCGACTGGGAGGACTCCGGCCGCAGCGACCGTGCGTTCGAACTCGCCGAGGTCGTCGAGCACGTCTCCCGGTTCGACGGGGAGTTCGACGGCTCCGCGTTGCTGGAACACTTCGATCTGACCACGGCGGAGACGGACCGCATCCGGGAAGTCCGGCGTCTGCTCGCCCTCGTCTGGCTGCACATGCTCGGGCCGGGCGGTCTGTTCGCCGAGCGCAACGCCGACGACGCGTTGGAGCGACAAGGAAAGCGAGTCCTCAGCCTGTTCGCCTGAGCGACCTCACGGTCTTCGGCCTGCCGCCAGGGCGGTTTCCACACCTGGCGTCACCACGGCGCGGAACGCCGCGTCCATCTCGGTGGGCGTCGCGGTGATCTCGCCGTCCGCCCACTTCCGCAGCAGCGCCATGAACGCCCCCACGACGCAGGTCACCAGCAGGTCGAGCGAGGGTGGCGGCGCGCTTCGCGGAGGGAGGGCCGCCAGCAGTTCGTCGCGTACGACCGTGGCCAGGATCTGTTCGCCGCGCGCGAGCACGGCGCTGCCTCCGCGCCGCCCGAGCAACGCGCGCGCCAGCCGGCGCTGCTCGTGCAGGTGCTCGAACATCGGCAGGCTGAACGCGAACAGCGTGCCCGGCGCGGCCGCGGGAGCGAGACGAAGCAGGCCGGAGAGCTCGTCGAGGTTGCTGAACAGCACGTCCTGCTTGTCGGTGAAGTGCGCGTAGAAGGTCGAGCGGCCGACGTCGGCGCGGTTGATCAGATCCGTGACGGTCACCGCCTCGTAGCCCTTCTCCAGGACCAGCTCTATCAGCGCCTGCTGAACGGCCTTGCGGGTGCGCCGTACCCGGCGGTCGGTGCTCTCCCGCCGCGGGTTTCCGACCACTTTTCCCCCTTTGTTCAGTACGGCACAGCCTGACCGATCTGCTTGTTGACCACTCCGGCCCGGCGAATCGATCATTTATAACCGAACAGGTTGTTCCGGAACAAGAAGGAGAAGCGCTGTGGCCAGGGGAAAGCTCATGCACCGTCATTCGAGAAACGACGACGGGGGTGGCGTGATCAATTATCCGCGGGGTTATGAGATTCTGGCCGAAATCGGGTTCGCCGGGCGTCGCCGCAGCGTTTTCACCCGGCTGGCCGCGTTGTCCGGGGCGGGGCCGGGCGATCGGATTCTGGACGTCGGCTGCGGCACCGGCTACCTGAGCCGGGTGCTGGCCCCTCTCGTGGGCCCCGAGGGGCGGGTGATCGGGCTCGACCCGTCACTTCCGATGATCGGGCACGCGCGCCGGCGCTCCCCCGGCAACTGCTCCTACGAGGTGGGCGAGGGGCAGGCGTTGCCGTTCCCGGACGCGTCGTTCGACATCGTGGTCTCCAGCTTCGCGGTGCACCACATGCCGGGCTCGGCCCGAGGCGCCGCCGTGAAGGAGATGTTCCGCGTCCTGCGGCCGGGCGGACGGCTGCTGATCGCTGAGTTCCGCCCGCCGGCCAACCCTCTCGCCGCCCGCTTGGCCGAGATCGTGGCGGGTCCGGCGGTGCGGCCCACCATGCCGGAACTGCTCGCCACCCTGGTGCCCGGCGCCGGTCTCCGCGTCGAGAGCACGGGCACCGTGGGGCCGGTGCTCTACTACGTGAACGCCGTCCGCCCTGCCGCCACCCGCTCCTGAATCTCGGAGGCCGGCCGCTCCTCTGTGCGCGAACAGGCGTGTCGCCGGAGATCCGGTCGTGTCAGACTCCAGGCATGGCAGCTTCGGGCCGACCAGCGGTCGTCGACATCCGGACGCGCCGGGACGGCGAGAAGCGCGGCCCGGAGACTCCCGACGGCCCCGACCGGCTGCTGCGCACCGTGTACGGCGAGATCCTCCGCGACGAGCGACTGGACCAGGACCGCACGCTCGAGGACGTGGCGCGTGCGGTCGGGATGTCCAAGCAGTATCTGTCGGAGGTCGAGCGCGGCCGCAAGGAGCCGTCGTCGGAGATGCTGCACTCGGTGTGCGACGCGCTCGGACTGCCGATCGAACACCTGCTCACCCGTGCCGTACGGCGGATCACGGCGTCGCGCCGGATCGCCGGGCGCGGCGCGTCCGGCACGACGCTGCTGCTGGCGGCGTGAGCGCTAGGCGCGGGTGTCGATCAGCTCGTCGGCCAGGCCGTACTCGATGGCCTCGCGGGCGCTGAAGATCCGGTCCCGGTCGGTGTCCCTGCGCAGCCGCTCGATGTCCACCCCGGTGTGGCGGCTGAGGATCTCCTCGGTCTGCGTGCGCATGCGCATCACCTCGGCCGCCTGGAGCGCCAGATCGGAGATGGTGCCCTGCCCCTGGGTGGACGGCTGGTGCAGCAGCACGCGGGAGTGGTTCAGCACGAACCGCCGTCCGGGGGCTCCGGCGGCGAACAGCACCGCGGCCGCGGAGGCCGCCTGGCCCATGCAGTACGTCGCGACCTTGGCGCGGATGAACTGCATGGTGTCGTAGATCGCCAGCATCGCGGTCGACGATCCGCCGGGCGAGTTGATGTACAGGTTGATCTCCTGGTCCGGGCTGTCCGCCTCCAGGTGGAGCAACTGCGCCATCACGACGTTCGCGACGCCGTCGTCGATCTCGGTGCCGAGGAAGATGATCCGCTCGTTGAGCAGCCGGCTGAAGATGTCGAACGACCGCTCCCCGACCGGCGTCTTCTCGATCACGTACGGAATCGTGTACTGGCTCATGACGCGAACCCCATCCGGTTGGGCGCGGCGTACGGCGCGAGGATGCGGAAGGAGCCGACGATCTCGTCGATCATCCCGTAGTCGCGGGCCTGCTCAGGGGTGAACCAGCGGTCCCGGTCGCTGTCGGCGGAGATCTCCTCGACACTGCGGCCCGTCTCGGCGGCGAGGATCTCCTCGGACTGCCGCTTCATGTACCTGAGGTTCTCGGACTGGATCGCGATGTCGATCGCCGTGCCGCCGATCCCGGCCGACGGCTGGTGCATCATGATCCGGCTGTGCGCGAGGCTGATCCGCTTGCCGTGCGTGCCGGAGGCCAGCAGCACCTGCCCCATGCTCGCCGCCATCCCGAGCGCGACGGTGACCACGTCGTTCGGGACCAGCTTCATCGTGTCGTAGATCGCGAGGCCGGCCAGCACCGACCCGCCGGGTGAGTTGATGTAGAGGATGATGTCGCGTTCGGGGTCCGCCGAGGCCAGCAGCACCATCTCGGCGCACACCCGCTCGGCCATCTCGTCGTCGACCTCTCCGGTCAACAGCAGTGTCCGTTGCTGGAACAGCTTCTCGTTCAGCCGATCCCGGTAACTCGTGCTCGGTGAAACAGGCATGCCGCCTTTGTATCCGCCCCACCCCCGCCGACCACCGGAATGTCTGCCGAGGGCAGACGACCGCCCCGCGACCGGCTGTCGCAGGCGGCGACCAGCTCTCGATGGACTGGGGACCAGGGTCCCTCCTGACGGGGGAGGAAGTCCCTGGGGCCGGGCCCGGCGACGGCCGACGCTGGGACCATGACCCGAAGCGTCGCCGAGGCGTGTGACGTCCTGCTGCGTGACGGCGGCATGGCGCACATCCGCCCGTTGCGGCCGTCGGACCGCGCGGCCCTGCACGCGCTGATCGCCCGATCGTCCCCGCGCTCGGCGTACCTGAGGTTCTTCGCCGGTGGCACCGCGTCGGCCCACGCGTACATGGACCTGATCACCGGTCCGGGATATCTCGGGCACGCCCTGGTCGCCCTGGCCGGTGGTCTCGTGGTCGGCGTGGCCGAGTGCATCCCCGGCCCCGGCGGGGCGGAGGCCGAGGTCGGGATCCTGCTGGACGACCGGGTGCACGGCCAGGGGCTCGGCACGCTGCTGCTGGAGCACGTCGCGCTGGACGCGGCGGATGCTGGCGTCGAGGAGCTGGTCGCCACCGTCCTGCCGGAGAACCGGGCGATGCTGCGCGTCCTGCACGATCTCGGCCTGCCGGTTGAGCAGCGGTACGAGCGGGGGCAGGTCGAGATCCGCATCGCCGCCCGGCCCACCGAGAGGCTCGTGGCCGAGATCGAGGCCCGGGCGCACGAGGCGGAGCGCGGGTCGCTGGCGCACGTGTTCACCCCGGGTTCGGTGGCCGTGATCGGAGACGTTCTCGACCCCGACGGCCTGGGCAACCGCGTGCTGCGCGACCTGGTCGCCGGAGGCTTCCCCGGCCCGATCCACCCCGTCGACCCCCGCGCGGCCCAGGCACCCCCGGCGACCGAGGTGTGCGGCCTATCCGTCCATGCCGGCGTCGCCGCCGTGCCCGGGCCGGTCGACCTGGCCGTGGTCGCCGTCCCGGCCCCCGCGGTGCTCGGTGTCGCCCGCGAATGCGCCCGCCGCCGGGTGCGGGCCCTGGTCGTCATCACCGGCGGCTTCGCCGAGGCGGGGGACCGCGAGGAGGAAAGGGACCTGCTGCGCGTCTGCCGCGAGGCGGGCATGCGGCTGGTCGGGCCCGGCTCCCTGGGCGTCGTGAACACGGCCGCCCGCCTGCACGCCGGTCTCCTGCCCATACGTCCCGCCGCCGGACCGCTGGGCCTGATGGCGCAGTCGGGTACGGCAGCGGTCGCCCTGCTCGAGGGGGCCGGGCGGCTCGGCCTCGGCGTCTCCTCCTTCGCCTCGGTCGGGGACAAGGCGGACGTCAGCGGCAACGACCTGCTCGAATACTGGGAGGACGATCCCGCGACCCGGGTCATCGCCCTGCACCTCGAATCGTTCGGCAACCCGCGCAGGTTCGGCCGCATCGCCCGCAGGATCGGCGCCCGCGAACCGATCATCGTGATGAAGCGCGCCCGCGACCTCTCAGTGAGCCACCCCCACGCCGCTGCCACGACCCTCGGTGCGGCGAGCATGGAGGCCGCTGTGGACGCGCTGTTGCGCGCGTGTGGTGCGATCAGGGAGGACAGCGTGCGGGGCATGCTCGACACCGCCCGGTTGCTGGCCTTCCAGCCGCTGCCGGACGGCCCTCGGGTGGCGATCGTGAGCGACTCCGGCCATGCGGCGGTCCATGCGGCGGCGACCTCCAGAGCCTGCGAGCGGGCCGGCCTGGTCGTGGCGGACCTGTGCCCCGCCACCGTCGCGGCGCTCCGCGCCCGGCTCCGCTCGGGCTTGGCCCTTGGCAGCCCTCTCGACCTCACCGACCATCACACCGCTGATCTCACCGAACATCCCACCGCCGATCTCAGCGGCGATCTCAGCGGCGATCTCAGTGGCGGTTGCACCGCCGAGGCCGACGCGGGGGGCGTGGGCGACTTCGCCGCCGCGATCAAGGCTGTTCTGGGCAACGTGGACGACCTCGCTTCCGCGATCACGGCGGTTCTCGCGGACCCGGGCGTCGACGCCGTCCTCGTCATTTCCGCCCCGCCGTCCGGCCTGGACCCGGGGGCGGTCAGGCAGGCGCCCCGGGAGGCGATCGCCGCCGCGACCAGGGGTGCGACGAAACCCGTGCTCGCCTGCCTGGCCGGGTGGGACGGGCTGATCGACGGCCGGATTCCGGCGTACGCCACCCCTGAGCGGGCCGTGCACGCTCTCGCCCAGGCGGCCGGATATGCCGCCTGGCGGGCACGGCCGGTGCCCGCGCCGGAAGAACTCCCGGGAGTCGATCCGCCGCTCGCCCGCCGCCTCGTGGCCGCGGACCTGGCCGCTTATCCCGAGGGGCGCCTGCTGGACGACCATACGGCGGCCCGGCTGCTGGCGGCCTACGGCATCCGCGTCATCGGGCCGGTCGCCGAGACGGTCGCGGAGACGACTGCCGGGCCGGTCCCCGGCGGCGAGGGCGTCCGGGGCGTCGAGATGGTGGTCAGGGGCGTCGCGTACGAGACGTTCGGCCCGCTGGTCATGGTGGGACCCGGCTCGACGGCGCCCGGGCGCCCCGGGGCGCCCGGTGTAAATGCCGATGACCATGCCGATGACCAGGCGGGTGACCACGCGGGTGACCACGCCTTCCGGGTGCCGCCGATCGACCGGGCCGAGGCCGGGCGGATGATCGGCGAGTCGTGCCGCGCGGCGCTCCCGCACGGTCACCGAGGCCTGCCGGAGGCCGGCCTCCGCGCGCTGGAGGACCAGATCGTCCGCGTCGGCCGCCTCATGGACGACCAGCCCGGCGTCGCCGGGATCGACCTCGACCCCGTCGTCGTGACGCCGTACGGAGCGGTGGTCGTGCACGCGCGCGTACGGCTCGCACCCGCACCGCCGCTCCCCTCGCCCTTCCGGCGCCGGCTGCGCTGACCCGCATGTGCCAGGGGACTGACCCGCGCGTGCCGCGCGCTTGTCACGGCGTCGGCGTCGGGCGCGTCTCGCCCGTCACCGGGCGGCCGGGCGGGCCTCTTCCTCTCTGCGGTGCTCGCGGCGGGGCTCCACGTGGGCGTCCGGGCCGGGGAAGATGAGGGTCTCGTGCTCCTCGTCCAGCCACCTGACCACGTACGGCGGGGATCCGTCGCTGTGGTGGAGGGCCGTGATGACGCCCTTACGGCGAGGCCCGTCCAGGTGAAGGCTCTCGATGATCAGCCGGTCGCCGACTGCCGCTTTCATGTACGCCCCCTTCTCACCCCGTCGCTGCTCTTCCAGCGTGGCCGGGGCCGCGCCTCCCGCTTAGGGCAGGAGGTCCCGGAACCGAGGGACCTCCTGCCCTGTCGCCGCGGGTGGATCAGCCTTGGGATCCTGCTCAGGGGTCCTGCTCAGCCTCGCGGGCGGCGGCGGCGCGGCGGATCCGGGCGCCGTCGGCGCGTTCCGCCTCGTCCAGGGACAGTTCGACCTCGGCCAGCGCCGCCTCCAGGCGGGGGAGGACGTGGTCGCGGAGCGCGCGGATGCGGCGGCCGGTCGCCTCCTCCTCGGCGGCCACGAGGCGGGCGGCCTCCGCGGCGACCGCGTGGTCCACGGCGGCCCGCAACGCGGCGCGGCAGGCCTCACGGGCGGGGACGAGCGCGGCGGTGAGCGGGAGCGGAGCCGACGGCCCGGGCTCGTCCGGCGGGCGGAAGAGCGCCCGGCGGGGATAGCGCGTGCCCATCGCGTCGGTCCAGTCCACCCGCACCTCGGCGAGTCGCCCGTCGTCGCCCAGCCGGATCGCCCGCCGTCCGCCGAGCAGCGCGGCACGCGACACCCACGCGTCGGCGGCCCGGCAGGCCTCCTCCCACTCCCGGCCGGTGCGGGCGGCCTCGCGGGCGAGGCGGTCCCGCTCCTGCCGCAGGATCCGCAGCTTGCGGTCGAGCACGGCGAGTCCGTGGCGCAGCACGGCCAGCCGGTGCCGGAGCCACAGCCGCCCGGCTCTCCCGGGAGGGACGCGGATTCTCATCGCCTCCCCCGGTAGCCCGCGTCGAGCGCTTCGGGCGACAGCATGGTCAGGTCCCGGCGGGGGAGCACGGAGACGACCTCCCAGGCACGGTCGAAGGTGTCCGCGAGCGAGCGGGGCTCGTCGCCGTGCTGCGCGAGCAGCCGCCGCGTGAGCGCCTCCGCCAGCGCGAGGTGACGGCGGTCTCCCTCGCCGAGCGCGCTCTCGCCGACGAGTTCGGCCAGTTCCCTCGCCTGCCGGGCGCGGGAGAGGGCGGCGACGATCTGCGCGGCGAGGTCGGCGTGTTCCGGCCGCGTACGGCCCGGACCCACGCCCGACCGCATCATCCGCGACAGGGAGGAGAGCGGGTCGATGTGCGGATAGGGGGCGACGTCCCTGGTCAGCAGGATCTGGCCCTCGGTGATGTAGCCGGTGAGGTCGGGCACCGGGTGCGTGATGTCCCCCGCCGGCATGGTGAGCACCGGCAGCACGGTGAGGGAGCCGGGACGTCCCCGCACTCGTCCGCACCGTTCGTACAGGGAGGCGAGGTCGCTGTAGAGATAGCCGGGGTAGGCCCGCCGGGCGGGGATCTCCCCGCGTGCGGCCGACACCTCCCGCACCGCCTCGCAGTAGCCGGTCATGTCGGCGAGCACCACCAGCACGTGGTGTCCCATGGCGAAGGCGAGGTGCTCGGCGATGGTCAGGGCGAGCCGCGGGGTGAGGATCCGTTCGATGACCGGGTCGTCGGCGAGGTTCAGCAGCAGGGTCAGCTCGCCGGCGGCGGAGCGCTCGTCCAGGGTGTCCCGTACGGTCGCCGCGTCGGCGTGGGTCAGCCCGATCGCGGCGAAGACGACGGTGAACGTCTCGCCTCCGGCGTTCGCCTGCGCGGCGATCTGGGCGGCCAGCTCCAGGTGGGGCAGCCCGCCGGCGGAGAAAACGGCGATCTTCTGTCCCCGGACCAGGGTGGTCAGCAGGTCGATGGCGGAGACACCGGTGAGCACCGGCTCCGACGGGGGCTCACGCAGGGTGGGGTTGAGGGGGAGGCCGTTCACGGCCGCGTCCGCCGCGCCGAAGACCGGCGGGCCGCCGTCCAGCGGCCGGCCGCGGCCGTCGCAGACCCGGCCCAGCCAGCCCGGGCCGACCGGGATACGCAGGGGATGCCCGGCGAAGGCGACACGGGTGCCCTCGGCCCGGATTCCGGCGGTGCCCTCGAAGACCTGGACGACGGCGAGGTCGTGGTCGGCCTCCAGGACGAGACCCTGCCGGCGCTCCCCCGTCTCCAGCTCGATCGACGCCTGCTCGTCCCAGCCGACGCCCCTGGTGGCGCGGACCACGACCAGCGGCCCGCGCAGCTCCACCACGTCCGTGTACTCCACCGGGGCCCAGACCGTCATCGCGATGCCTCCAGCGCGGCGAGCACCGCGTCGCGCCGGGCCGCGATCTCCTCCTCGGGCGCCTCCTTGGCCCGAAGGATCGGGGTGAAGTCCAGCTGTTCCAGCCGCGCGACCGGCACCTGACCCTCGACGAGGGTCCGGCAGCGGGCGACGACCGCGAGCAGCGCGTCGGCGAGCAGGGCGGTGCGCTCCGGCCGGCAGAAGGCGTCGCGAGGGCTGAGCGCGCTCTGCCGCAGGAAGCCCTCCGCGATCAGTCGTCCGGCGAGCAGGGCGACCCGTTCCTGCGGGGGAAGCGTGCCGGCTCCGACCAGCTCGGCCAGCGCGGACACGCGCTCGGCCTCCGCGAGCAGGCCGCTCATCCGCCCCCGCCGCTCCGCGCCGCCCGGGACCGCCGCGGCCATCGCGTCCGCGTCGCGGGCGAAGGACCCCGGCCAGGACACCGCCGGGTAGTGCCGCGCGTAGGCGAGGTCGCGGTCCAGCGCCCAGAGGGTGCGCACGAACCGCTGGGTCTGCGCGGTGACCGGCTCCGTCATGTCGCCGCCGGGCGGGGAGACCGCGCCGATGATCGTGACCGACCCGGTGGCGCCGCCGAGCGTGGTCACCCGGCCCGCTCTTTCGTAGAAGGCCGCGAGGGCGGAGGCCAGATCGGCCGGATAGCCCTCCTCCGCCGGGAGCGCGCCGCGGCGCGAGCCCAGCTCCCTCAGAGCCTCCGCCCACCGGGAGGTCGAGTCGGCGATGACCACCACGTCGTAGCCCATGTCGCGGAAGTGCTCGGCCACCGTGACACCGGTGTAGACGCCGGCCTCGCGGGCCATCATCGGCATGTTCGACGTGTTCGCGATCACGACGGTCCGGTCCGCGAGCCGCCCGCCGGTGCGCGGGTCGGCCAGCCGGCCCAGCTCGGCGACGACGTCCGCCATCTCGTTGCCGCGCTCCCCGCAGCCGACGTACACCACCACGTCGGCGTCGCACCACTTGGCGATCTGCTGCAGCAGCACGGTCTTGCCGGTGCCGAACCCCCCGGGCACGGCCACCGTGCCGCCGAGGGACACCGGCAGCAGCAGGTCGACGACCCGTTGCCCGGTCGTCAGCGGGACCGGTTCGGGGAGCCGGGCGGCGTACGGCAGGGCCCGCCGCACCGGCTGCTCCCGTTCGAGGGCCACCTCGGCGCCTCCGACGACCGCGACCGGCGCCCCGGAGGGGCAGGGGCCCGCCGGCCTGATCCGCGACACCTCGCCGCCGGGTGAGAGCACCAGGTACGGCGGTGACGATCCGCTCTCGACGCTGCCCAGGGGCGTTCCGCGCGCCGCCGCGCGCCCCTCCCCGGCCAGCGGCGTGAAGCGCCACGAGCGGGCCTCCGTACGGGCGGGCGGTGCGGCGGGGTCGAGCCACATGCCCGCGCCGCCGAGCGGGCGGAGCAGCCCGTCGAACACCCCGCCGAGCAGATGGGGGCCCAGCCGGGCCGACAGCGGCGCGCCCCGGCGCTCGGCGGGCTGGCCCGGGGCGAGCCCGCCCGTGTACTCGTACGCCTGGACGGTGGCCCGGTCGCCGCGCAGGGCGATGATCTCGCCGGGCAGCCGGTGGGGCCCGAGGACCACCGACTCGAACATCGCCGCGCCGGCCAGGCCCTCGATCTCGACCAGCGGACCGTCCACCCTCGTCACGGTGCCCACAGGCGTTCCACCTCCGCGCCGAGGGCGTTCACGGCGCGTTCCGCGAGTGCCGTGAGGGAGCAGTCGACCCGGCGGCCCGGTCCCTCGGCCACGACCCCGCCGTCCGGGTGCTCACGCACCACCAGATCCGCGCCGCCCGACTCGCGGGCCAGTTCGCCCAGGCGCTCGATGAGCCGGGGATAACAGGGATCGTCGCGGAGCGCCCGCACCGCCGCGACGACCCGCCCGCGCAGGTCGGCCAGGACCTCCCGCCGGGCGGCCAGTTCCCGGCCGCGCGCCTCCCGGCGGGCTCGCGCCCGCGCCGCCGCCGCGTGCGCCTCCGCTTCCGCCTCCCCCTGCCGGGTGGCGTCGGAGATGACGGCCGAGGCCTCCCGGCGGGCGTCGGCGACCGTACGGGCGGCCTCGCGCTCGGCCGCGCCGGCGACGGCGTCCGCGTCCAGCCGCGCCTGCCGCAGCAGCGCCTCGGTCACGGGCCCGAGCGCGTCCCGCATCGTGATCACCTGTACACCGTTCCCAGCGCCACCAGGGGCATCATCGTGTTTCCGCTTCGCTCATCGGGGTGCTCACACCCGGCTGGTCGTGCCGGAGGCACGCGAGGAATCCAGCCCTCGTCCCTCGCTCCTCAGTCCAGACCGCCGGCGCGCCCCTCCGGCTCGCTCGGGGCACGGGCGTCATTCCGGCATCACCACCGTCAGCGGCCCGTCGGACGCCTCCCCCGGGGCGGTGGCGTCGAGGGCCTCGGCGGCCCGGGGAGTGAGGACCACGACCGCCACCCTGGGCCCGAGGCTCCGCCAGGCCGTACGGACCTCCGCGGCGTCCTCGGCCACGAGGACCCGCGCGCCCGCCAGGCCGAAACCGGCGACGCGGACGGCCTCCCCGATCACGGCCACGGTTCCCATGCCCGTCACGCTCTCTGGATCAGGATGACGCCGACGACGAGACCGTAGATCGCGATTCCCTCGGCGAGGCCGACGATGACGATGGCCCGGCCGAAGAGTTCGGGCCGCTCGCTCATCGCGGCGAGGGCGGCGGCCCCGGTGTAGGCGACGGCGATGCCCGCGCCGATCGCCGAGACCCCGACCGCGATCGCCGCGCCGAGCAGCGCCGTCCCGTTCACGGCCGCGGCGGCGGCCACCGCCCCCTGGGCACCGCCCGTGTCCGCCCTCGGGGCGCCCGCGGCGGTGAGCGCCGCGAGGAGGAGGGCGAGGGCGGCGAGCACGACGACGGCGTTCACGGCCTGCAGGCCTCTCCTGATCCAGACGGACATGATCTCGCCTCCCCGGATGTCGGTGGAAGACGCCACGGACGGAACGGACGCCCCTCGGCCTGGAAGAGCCGGGAGAACAGCTCGTAGTATTCGAGCCGCAGCGCCTGGACGCCGACCACCAGCGCCTCGATCGTGAACGCGAGCGCGTTGCCGACGACGAAGACCACCACCGCGGCGACCGGACGGCCCGCCCACAGCGCGGTCGTGCCCACCCAGACGATGGAGCCGATGGCCGCGTGGGTGAGGCCGAACGCCGCGAGCCGGGCGAACGACACGAGGTTCGCGCCCAGCCGTACGACCACGTCGAACAGCCGCATGACGGCCTGGGCGACCCCACTCGGGCCACCGCCGGCGTCGGCCAGGAAGCCGGTGAACGCCAGGACCAGTCCCGTGGCGGCGAGCAGGCCGCCGGCCAGCGCGAGGAGATCGAGGCCGGTGTACCACCCGGCGACGGCCAGGCCGGTCCCGGTGAACAGCGCCGCGCCCGCGATCCCGGCGGAGGAGTAGAGCGCGACCGGCCAGCCGCCCTCGCGCCATCGGTTGACGACGCCGAGCGCGTAGGCGGCGCCGAGCAGCAGCGCGCCGACGCCGAGCGCGGCGAGCAGAAGCTGGAGGGGCCGGGCGAGCGGCGCCAGCCACAGCACCGGCACCAGGCCGGTGGGCCCGAAGAACTCCCCGTAGGCCAAACCGAACAGGATGCTCGTCACCCCCGCGCCGAGGGCGAACGGCCACCCCCGGCCGAACCGGGCCAGCGCACCCGGGCGGCCCGCGTGGCCCTGGCGGCCCGTCCGGTGCGCGCGGTACAGCACCGCCGCCGCGACGAGCAGCATCACCCCGTGACCGGCGTCGCCGAACATCATGCCGAACATCACCACGTACGCCCCCGCCGCGAGCGGAGTGGGATCGATGTCGCGGTAGGGCACGGTCCCGTACGTGGAGACGACCGGGCTCAGCGACCCGCGCAGCCCGCCCGCCCGGAGCAGCGACGGCGCCTCGACGCCCCTCGGCCGGGAGATCGTGACGACCGCGCCGCCGAGGGCCGCGAGACGGCCCGCCAGTTCGGGCACGGTCGGGGCGGGCATCCAGCCGGCGAGCGCCGCGACCTCGTCCCGGACCACGGCCGCCCGCGCCACCGTCTCCAGGGAGGCGTCGGCGGGCGTGGACAGCTCGACCAGCCCGGCGTCCCCGACCCGCCGCAGCACGTTGGTCAGCACGCGAGAGGGCGCCACGATCGCGACCCGTTCCATCCGGACCGGCCGCAGGGCGTCCCGCCAGGCCGGGTGCGGGCCGGCCGGATGCGGGTCGGCGGGGTTCGAAGCGGCGCGGTTCGAGGCGGCGCGGCGTGGGTCGGCGGGGTACGGATCGGCCGGGTTCGAGGCGGCGGGGCGCGGGCGGCCGGCGTCGGAGGAGGACTGAGAGGAGGACTCAGAGGAGGACATCGTCGCCGCCTCCCCGCGCGGCCAGTTCCAGCGCGGCCCGCACCCGGCGGGCGTCGGCGGCGAGCACGGCCACGGCCCCCAGGACGGGCCCGGCCGAGAAGGCGGAGCCCGCGAGCAGGGCGCGGCCGTCGTCCTCCACCCGTCTCCACCAGCGCCGTTCGGCGGTCCACAGCCCGCTCGGGTCGTCGATCTCCAGCAGCGCCCAGCGCGCGGAGGAGGGCAGGCGCGCGGTCATGTCGGCGACGGACGCCGCCGCGAGCGCGGCCGGCCCGAGCAGGGCCCGGGAGCGCCCACCCGTCCCGGCCGGAAGCTCACGGCGCTCCGCGTGCCGTTCCCGGGCGACCAGCAGGGCCGTCGCGCCGGCGACCCAGCCCCGGGCGGCGGGCGGAAGGGTCGCGGCGAGCCGTTCCGCCCAGGACAGGCGCATGCCGAGCTGGATCTCCCGGCGGGCCGCGCCACCGGGATCACCCCACGGTGAGGCGGCCAAAGTCGCCCGGATCTCGGTCAGCGACCGGCACCCCCGCAGCCGCGGCCAGGTCGTGGCGAGCGACCCGAGGACGAACTCGGGCTCGGCGGGCCGGCCGCCCAGGCGGCACATCAGCTCGTCCACGTTCGCGATCTCGAACCACCGGGCGATCAGGCGCATCATCTCGCCGCCCTCCCTCGGGAGCCAGCCGGCCAGGACGCGCAGGTGCCACAGGAGCGTGGCGAGCACCGCCCACTGGGCGTCGGCCAGGCTCTGGCCGGGCCGTACGTCGTGCCCGTAGGAGGAGCGCGCGAGCACGGCCACCGCCTCGGCGCAGGAGCCGCAGGCGGCCAGACGGCGGGCCCGGCGCGGGCCGAGCCCCCTGCTCAGGAGCCCTCTCGCCCGGGTGGACCCGGAGACCCAGGCGGCGGTCACGGCGGATCACCCGCGAGGGCCCTGACCTCCGCGACGGCCAGGGCGACCAGGTCCGGCATCCGCTCCGCGGCGCGTTCGCGGACGCGCTCGGCCGCCGCCTCCGCGTCCCGGAGGAGAGCCGCGGCCTCCTCCTCCGCCCTCAGCCTGGCCGACGACGCGGCCCGCGCCCGCGCGGCCGTCGCCTCCACCCGCGCCGCGGACAGGACGTCGGCGGCCCGGGCCCGCGCGTGGTCCCGCGTCTCCTCGGCGCGCAGCCGGGCGGCGCGCCGCTCACGGGCACACCGCTCCCGCGTCTCCTCCAGGAAGGAGAAGACCGCCTCCAGTTCGGTCGCCGGGTCGGCCACGTAGTCCGCCGGCACCCCGGCGGGCGCCGCGGCGCCGGGTATGCCCGCCGGACGGAACCTCTGGAGGAAGTCACGCAACCGAGCCATCCGTTCACCTCCACCCGCATGGAGTGATGCCCCGGCAGCGGTCGCATCGTGCAGGTCGGCGGCCCCGAAACTGGTGCCTCTCCCGCCAATCTTTGGCCCGGTCGCGCCCCGTCCGCCCGCCTCAGCCGCCGATGCGGTAGGGCCGCATCATCTCGTTGTCCTCGTGCTCCAGCATGTGGCAGTGCCACACGAAGAGCCCGGGCCGGTCGAAGTGGGCCTTGACCCGGGTCACCTCCCGGGGCAGGGCGATGACCGTGTCCTTGCGTCCCCGCTCCCAGGGCCGGGCCGGCCGCGCCGAGCCGTGGAACGGCGTGCGGTCCAGCACCTCGAACAGGATCTCGTGGATGTGGATGGGATGCGCGTCCGGAGTGAGGTTGTGGAACTCCCACACCTCGACGTCGCCGACGCCCGGGTTCTCCGTGACCGGGTCGTGCCACCTTCTCGCGGCCCAGCCCCGCCCGGCGGCGTCGCCCAGCAGGGTCGCGACGGGACCCGCCCCCCGGACGGTCGAGCCCTGCTCCAGCAGGGCGAGCCGTCTCGTCCGTACGGCCGGACCGAGCCGGGCGGCCCGGGGGAGCTCCAGCTCGTCGGGCGGCACGCTGGAGTCGCGGCCGGAGGCCGGCCGCACCAGGAACTTCAGCACCTGCCCGGTGGTGGCGGGATCCGCGGGCGCGGCCGCCGTGTCCCCCTGGTACGGCCCGTCGGGCCCCTCGTTCACCAGGTAGAGCGGGGTGCCCGGGGGAACGCCGGTGAAGTCGACCACCACGTCGGCGCGTTCGGCCGGGGCCAGCAGCAGCCGGTCGAGCGCGACCGGCGCGGGCAGGAACGCGCCGTCGGAGCCGATCTGCCAGAACGGCAGCGCCGATCGTACGGGCCGGGCCACCGGGGAGGCGGCGATGCCGAGGTCGAGGACCCTGGCGTTGCAGCCGTTGAGGAAGCGGAACCGGTAACGGCGCCGCTCCACCTCCAGCAGCGGCCAGGTCCGGCCGTTCACCGTCATGGTGGCGCCGAAGAACTCCGGCACCCAGATGGGCGGGACGTCGGTGCGCGGGATGTACGGGCCGCCGTACCCGCGCGCCGCGCGGCTGTCCGGGTAGAAGAGCGAGCCGTCCGCCGTGAACGTCCTGTCCTGGACGATGATCGGAATCTCGTGGCAGCGGGCGCCCGCCGGATCGCCCGCCCCCGGCGCCGGCCCGGGGAGGACGCCGGGCGGCAGGTCGTTCGGGCCGCCCCGGAGCAGGTAGAACCCGGCCAGGCCGGCGTAGACGTTGAGCCGGGTCATCCCGAGCACGTGGTCGTGGTACCAGAGGGTGCCCGGGTGCTGGTCGTTGCCGTACCGGTAGACGGCCGACCCGGCCCGCCAGCCGGCGCCCGTCCGAGCAGCGTAGGCGGCGGCGAAGCCGGCGTACCGGGACCCCTCCCGGGCGTAGCCGTCCGGGATCTCGGCGGCGGCGAGGAACCACGCCTCGGGGTGTCCGTCGCTGTCGTCCGGGCTGTGCCCGCCGTGCAGGTGGGTCACCACCGGAACCGGCCCCCGGTACGGCCCGGGGGTCGCGGCGAACTC
This sequence comes from Microbispora cellulosiformans, assembly GCF_008728085.1. Lineage (NCBI taxonomy): Bacteria > Bacillati > Actinomycetota > Actinomycetes > Streptosporangiales > Streptosporangiaceae > Microbispora > Microbispora cellulosiformans. The sequence goes on from NZ_VYTZ01000004.1 coordinate 300,191, forward strand.
CGGCCTGCGGTCGCGGCCCGCCCGGCCGCCGGGCGGGTTGGCCCAGTGCAGCGTCGGATCGACGGGCAGCAGATGCGGGAGATGATCCCCCCACCGGTCCGTCAGCTCGTTCACCCAGGTCACCTGAACGGGGTGGTCCACTCGGGCCTCGATCGTGCGTCCCGGAACGGCGAACGTGCCCGGGTGCGGGGCCGAGCCGTAGCCGAAGACGGCCGTGGCCGGTGCGCCGGGCGGCAGCATCTGCTGCCGGAACCGGCGCACCCCGATCACGTAGCGGTCGAGCGAGCCGTCACCCGTGGGCGCGGCCCGCATCGCGGTGGGCATCACGGCGGGAACGGGTAATGCGGCCACGTATTTGGGCACCGACGCCGCGTCGAGCAGCGGGAGCCCGGAGGGCGCCGACCGGCGGGCGGGTCCCGCCGGGCCGTGCGCCCCCACGAGCGTGACCGCCGCGCATCCCTGGAGGAAGTCACGCCGGGTCAGCCGCTGTTCGTCCCCTTGTGTGGCCCCTGGTACGTCCGGTCGTGTGTTCCGTCGTGTGCTCATGGCGAACCCCCGCCGCCCCGACACTCCTTTCCATCATGCCCGGATCGGCCGGGTCACACGCCGGTGATCGTCCAGTGGTTGTTGGTGTTGTTGTTCGGCGTCCACATGCCGACGGCGGAGCCGGCGCTGGTGTAGCCCATGCCGTCGAGGGACGTCCCGGTGCCGCGGTTGATGATCTGGTAGCGGCCGTTGCCGACACTGTTCAGGCGCCACTGCTGGTTGTTGCCGCCGTTCCAGGCCGACTGCCTGGCGTTCGCGCCGTTGGCGGTGTTGCCCCAGCTGTCGATGACCATGCCGTTGGTGCGGTTGACGATCCGGTACCAACCACCGCCCAGGTCGACCAGCTGCCACTGCAGGTTGTTGCTGCCGTCCCAGTTCCACTGCTTGACGTTCGACCCCGACGCCACGTTGCCGCCGCTGTCCAGCACCAGGCCGGTGGTGGCGTTGACGATCCGCGAGTAGGTCGACGGCACCGGTGTCGGCGACGCCGACGGCGACGGCGACGGCGACGGCGAGGAGGTGCTGCCGGAGCCGGTCAGACGATAGGTGCGGCCGGCCTCGCCGGGCAGCGTGATGACGTCGGCCTCGGGCTTGGTGACGGTGACGGCGCCGCCGGTCTCGGCGTCGACCACCTGGTAGGTGCCGGTGAAGATCCGGCTGCGCACGTTGACGGTGCCGGCGCGGTCGAACTTGACGAGGATCTCGGTGGCCATACCGGAGCTCCAGGTCGCGCCGACGGTGTAGCCGCCGCGCCCCCGCAGGCCCTGAACCTTCCCGCTCGGCCATGCCGACGGCAGCGCGGGCAGCACGTGCAGCTCGTCGTTGTGGCTCTGCAGCAGCATCTCGGCGATGCCCGAGGTGGCGCCGAAGTTGCCGTCGATCTGGAACGGCGGGTGCAGGTCGAACATGTTCGGCGCGAGCCGGTCCGTCCTGACCAGGAGGCGGATCAGGTTGTGCGCGCGGGCGCCCTCCTCCATCCGCGCCCAGTAATTGATCTTCCAGGCGAGCGACCAGCCGGTCCCGTCGTCTCCGCGCAGCTCCAGGGTTCGGCGCGCGGCGTTGTAGAGCGTGGGGGTGCCCCGCTTGGTGATCTGGTTGCTGGGGTGCAGGCCGTACAGGTGGGAGATGTGCCGGTGGTTCTGCTCGGTCTCCACCCAGTCGTACAGCCACTCCTGGATGTTGCCGCGCGAGCCGACCTTCATCGGCGCGAGCCGGTCGCGGGCCGCGAGGACCCGGGTGCGGAAGTCGGAGTCGGTGCCGAGCACCTGGCTCGCCTGCGCGCATGCGTTGAACAGGTCGCGCAGGATCTGGTTGTCCATGGTCGGGCCGGCGCACACGCTGACGCCCGAGTGGTGGGGCAGTTCCGGGGAGTTCGACGGGTTCGTGACGAGATAGCCGAGACTCGGTTCGGTCACCAGGGTGTCGAGGAAGAACTGCGCGGCGCCCTTCATGGCGGGGTAGTACTGCTGCAGGAAGTTCAGGTCGCCGGTGAACCGGTAGTGCTCCCAGATCAGGGTGGACAGCCACGCGCCGCCGGTCTGCCACATGCCCCACAACGCGCCGTCGACGACCGACGTGGCCCGCCACGCGTCGGTGTTGTGGTGGGTGACCCAGCCACTGGCGTTGTACTGCACCCGCGCGGTGCGGGCGCCGGTCACCGAGAGGTCGTTGATCATCCTGAACACCGGGTCGAAGCACTCCGACAGGTTCGTCGTGTCGGCCGGCCAGTAGTTCATCGGCAGGTTCGCGTTGATGGTGTACTTCGAGTCCCACTGCGGGGCCAGCGAGTCGTTCCAGATGCCCTGCAGGTTGGCCGGCTGGGTGCCGGGGCGCGAGGAGGAGATCAGCAGGTAGCGGCCGAACTGGAACAGCAGCACCGAGAACTGCGGGTCGTTGGTGTTCGCGTGCTGCGCGATGCGCACGTCGGTCGGCTGGTCGGCAGCGGACGTCCGGCCCAGGTCGAGGGTGGTGCGCCCGAACAGGTTCTGGTAGTCGGCCACGTGCCGGGACCGCAGGTCGTCGAAGGTGCGGGCGACGGCGGAGTTGAGGTGGTTGCGGGCGATGCCCTGGTAGTCGCCGCCGACGTTCTGGTAGTTGACGTAGCTGGAGCCGATGGAGATCAGCAGCGTCACGCTGTTGGCGCCCCGTACCTGGAGAGTGCCGCCGGAACTGCTGACGGTGCCACCGTCGGCGACTGCCTTGGCCAGTGCCAGGAACTTGACCGAGCCGGTCTTGCCCTCGAAGTTGCCCGAGATGCCGTCGATACCCACCGACGTGCCGTCGGGGCTGGTGCGGGTGACGCGCTGCGGGCTGTCGAACGTCGCGGAGAAGGTGATCGATCCGGCCCGGTCGGCGGTCAGGCGGACGACGATGACCTGGTCGGGCGCGCTGGCGAACGTCTCACGCCGGTAGTTGACGCCGTTCTGCGAGTACGTCGTCACCGTGGTGGCCGTGGTCAGGTCCAGCAGCCGGTTGTACCCCGAGACTCCGCTGGAGCCGGCGCTGAAGGTGAGCCGCAGGTTGCCCACGGTCTGGTAGGCGAGCTGGCCCGCGGGACTGCCGAGCATGTTCTGGTCGATCAGGCTCTGGGCCTGGCTCCACTGGTTCTGGAAGACCAGCTGCCTGATCTGCGCCAGCGCCCCCGCGCCGCGCGTGTTGCTCTGGTCGTACGGCCCGCCGCCCCAGACGGTGTCCTCGTTGAGCTGGAGCCGCTCGACGTCGACGTTGCCGAACACCATCGCGCCCAGGCGCCCGTTGCCGATCGGCAGCGCGCGCAGCCAATCCGTCCCGGCGCTCTCGTCGTACCACAGCGCCAGATCGTTCGCGGCGAGTACCTGCGCCGGCGCCACCGACCCGGCTCGCGCGGCCGCCGTCCATTGCAAGGGCAACAGTGCGGCTCCGGCTCCGGCCGCGCCGAATCGCAGCGCTTGCCTTCGGGTGATATCAGACAATTCAGTTCTCCAAGTTCACGGCGGGGACGGACACCAGGAATCGTTTCGACCGGGAGTTCCACTCCGGCGAGACGTGGTGGGTGTCCGGGGGGATGACCTGCGACCCGAAGGCCCTGAGCGAGGTGGCGGTAAGGGTGTGGTTCTCTCCGGCAGGGCCTCCCACCGCCATAAGAGGCCCTGCCGGAGCCCGGAGAGGGTCGTGTGCCGGCCCTCTCCGGAGTCAACGGGACATCGATCGGCACGCCGTGCCGTGAGCGGTCACGGACTGGTGCAGGTGAGGGTGGGGGTCGACGGCGTGCCGGTGGCGAGGAACCCGAAGCTGGTCGAGCCGCCCGCCGGGAGCGAGCCGTTGTAGGAGACGTTCTTCACCGTCACCGTGGAACCGCTCGTGCTCAGCGTGCCGTTCCACGCCTGGGTGATCGTCTGGCCGCTGCCGAGTGTCCACCTGACGGTCCAGCCGTTGATCGCCGAGCTGCCCGCCTTCACCGTGACCAGCGCCTGGTAGCCGCCGGGCCACGAGTTCTGCGGCTGGTACTCGGCCACGCAGGCGCCCGGCGGCGGGGGCGACGGGCTGGTGTGCGGCGACTGGGACGGCGACTGCGAGGGCGACTGCGACGGTGACTGGGAGGGCGACTGCGACGGGCTGGACGAGGGGGAGGCGCTCGGCGACGGCGACCCGCCCGGCGGCACGTACGGGCACTTGTTGCGGTACATCGAGATGTTGCTGGAGTCCGCCAGCGGGCACAGGAACTGGGTGTACCGGGTGTCGTTGTCCACCCAGATCTTCAGCCAGGGGATCAACACCCGCATCTCGGTCGTGTTGGCCCGCGTCGCGAACAGGTGGTCCACCCCGGTGATCTCCACCCACGCGCTCGGCGTCGAGGCCGGGATCGTGGTGTAGAGCCCGTTGAGGTAGGACTGCGTGACCGTCGTGTCCCGCTGGCCGGAGATGAACATCGTCGGCACGCGGTCGTTGGACAGCCCGTAGTCGCCGACGGGCGAGCCGGGCGCGAGCCCGATCCCGGCCTTCAGGGTGGGCCGCCGGAGGATCGCGCTGAGGACCCCCGCGCCGCCCGCCGAGTGGCCGACGACCGACAACCGGTTCGGGTCGACCCGGTCGCGCACCGAGCTGCGCTGGGTGAGGTAGTCGAGCGCGGCGAGCAGCTGGGTCCCCCGGGCGTCCGCGCTGTCGGTGCGGCTGTTGGTCTCGATGCCGATCACCACGAAGCCGAAGGAGGCGAGCCAGGGGCCCATCCAGGCCTCTTCGTTGGCGAAGAGGGCCGAGTAGCCCGGCACGATCGCGACCCCGCCGAACGTCTGGCTGGTGTCGGTCGGGTAGTAGATCACTCCGCCGCCGAAGCCGTTGCCGGCCGGCACGCTGGTCTGCGCGGTCGCGAAGGTCCCTCTGTTGGCCGAGACGCTCGCCAGGGTCGGGTCCGGCCCGCGCTGGTAGGGATTGTCCGCGGCCGAGGCCGACTGGGTCGCGACGGCCGCCGAGAACAGCCCGACGACGGCCACCGCCGCCGCCATCGCCCGGCCCAGCGCGCGCCGGAGCGACCGGCTCCGCGAGCCGGGCCCGGACGCGGGCGGGTCCGTGGATGGCCGCCGGGTCCCCGGCGGCGGAACTGCGTGTGCGCCCATGCCTGAGCCTCCATGACTGAAATCAGAAAAGGGGAACGCGGGGCATTCAGCGCTGAACGCCGTGCTCCCGGGCGGGGGAGCGCACACCATGCGGGCGTCGCGAATGGCGGCCCTCCGCCCCGCGCACCACCACCGGACAGCGGGAGACCGCCTCGGGGCTCAGTGTGGAAACCTCACCGAAATGTGTCAAGAGTAGGGTGAAGCCGCGAAAGGCCCGCGCCGCGTGAATCGCCTCGTGATCCCGCATCGCCACGGTCGGCGCGTGATCCGGGAGCGGAGTCATCGGATGAACGTTTCACCCTGCCGCTGTCACCGTTGACCGCGCAGAGCCCCCTGATGCGGCAGTTGGACCGCGTGCACACCCTCCCGCGCTCGCGTTCGGACGTACCGCGGCACTTGACACCGCGCCTCCGCCTCGGCTTTGCTCCGCCCAACCACCACCGGTTGGTCTCTCGAAACGGAGGGCGAAGACGACGTCGGTTTGTTAGCGTTAACAATCATCCGAGGGCATGCCTGCGGCGTTCCTCGGGATCCGGCGGACACCACGCCGCGGTCCCGCGATCGCCGGCCTGGGGAAGTGCCCGCTTGATCGTTCTCGTCGTCGTGCTGGCTGCCGCGATCGGCGTGGGCGTCTTCTGGCTGCTGGCGGCGCTGTGGCATTCGTTCTGGGGCCAGGGGCCGCAGTTCCTTCCCGGCTGAGCGGTTCGGGGCGGTCGCCACCTCGGTTCAGGGGGCGAAGCGGTAGCCCATGCCGGGCTCGGTGATGAGGTGGACCGGGCGGGCGGGGTCGCGTTCGAGCTTCTTGCGCAACTGCGCCAGGTACTGCCGCAGATAGTGGGTCTCCCTGACGTGGGTGCTCCCCCACACCTCGGTCAGCAGCTGCCGCTGGCTGATCAGCTTGCCGGGGTTGCGCAGCATGATCTGCAGGATGCGCCACTCCGTCGGGGTGAGGCGCACGTCTCCCGAGACCGTCTTGGCGGCCAGGTCGACGACGTGGTCGCCGACGTTGACCCGCGCCGCTTCCGCCTCGGGTACGGAGGTCCGGCGGGTGACGGCGCGGATGCGGGCCAGCAGTTCCTCGACGTGGAAGGGCTTGGTGACGTAGTCGTCGGCGCCGGCGTCCAGCGCGTCGACCTTGTCCTGGTTTCCGGCCCGGCCGGACAGCACCACGATAGGCACGGCGCTCCAGCCGCGCAGGCCGTGGATGACCTCCACGCCGTCGAGGTCGGGCAGGCCGAGATCGAGCAGCACCAGATCGGGATTGAACTCGGCGGCCTGGCGCAGGGCGGTGCCGCCATCGGCGGCCGTCGCCACCTCGTAGTGGCGGGCGACCAGGTTGATCCGCAGCGCCCGGAGGATCTGCGGCTCGTCGTCGACCACCAGGACGCGGATCACGGAAGCTCCTTGGGACGTACGGCGGGCGCCGGTGTGGAGACGGGCAGGGTGAGGATCATGGTGAGGCCTCCCCCGGGCGTCTCCTCCGGGACCAGCGTGCCACCCATGGCCTCGGCCAGCCCGCGCGACAGGGCCAGGCCCAGCCCGACGCCGGTGTGGCTGTCCCGGTCGCCCAGCCGCTGGAACGGCAGGAAGACCCGGTCGTGGGCCTCCCGGGGGATGCCGGGGCCGCGGTCGACGACCCGGACCTCCACGTGGTCGCCGTACGCGCTGGCGGTGACCAGGACCCGCTCCTCGGGCGGACTGTAGCGGACCGCGTTCGACAGCAGGTTGACCAGGACCCGTTCGAGCAGGGCGGCGTCGGCGACGACCTCGGGAAGCTCGACGGAGACGTCGGCGTCGACGCGGTCGCCGGGCGGCCCGAGGTCGTCGATCGCCCGGGGCACCACCTCCTCCAGGGCGACCGGCTGACGCGCCAGGCCGAGCACGCCCGCCTGCAGGCGGCTCATGTCGAGCAGGTTGTCCACCAGCCGGTTCAGCTTGATCAGCGATTCGTCGGCGGTGGCGAGAAGCTCCTCCCGGTCCTGGGGCGACCAGTCGACGCCGGTGGTGCGCAGGCTCTCGACCGCGGCCCTGGCCGACGCCAGCGGCGTGCGCAGATCGTGGCCGACGGCGGCGAGCAGCGCCGTACGCATCCGGTCGGCCTCGGCCAGCGGCCGGGCCTGGTCGGCCTCCTCCCGCAGCCGCCGCTGGCGCAGCGCCACGGCGGCCTCCGCGGCGAACGCCTCCAGCACCCGGCGGTCGGCGGCGTCCAGCAGCCGTCCGCGCACCGCGAGCGTCAGTTCCTCGTCGATCACGACGTCGGTGTCGGCCGCGGCCGGGCTGGTGCAGGGCGTGCCGCCCGCGGTGGCCGCGATCCGCCATGCCCGCGGGTCGCTCCGGTCGTCCGGTACGGGTGTGCCGGCGCGTTCGAGCAACGTGACCGAGGTGAGGCCGAAGGTCTCCCGCAGCCGGGCCAGCAGGGACGGCAGCGCGGCGTCGCCCCGGAGCACGTGCCCTGCCAGGGTGGACAGCAGCGCGGCGTCCGCGCCCGCCCGCGCGGCCTCGCGGGTACGGCGGGCCGCCAGATCCACGACGGCGCTGACCGTGGCGGCGACGAGCACGAAGACGACCAGCGAGAAGACGTTCTCCGGGTCGGAGACCGTCCAGGTGTGAGTGGGCGCGGTGAAGAACCAGTTGAGCAGCAGGAACCCGCCGACGGCGGCGGCGAGGGCCGGCCACAGGCCCCCGGCCAGGGCGACCGCGATGACCATGAGCAGATACAGCAGCATCTCGCTGGGCAGCCGCAGCTCGTCGCGGAACGGGAGCAGCACGGCGGTCAGCGCGCCCATCCCCAGGACGGCGAGCACCCAGCCGGCCAGCCGCCGCCCCGGCGTGAGGGCGGCCTCCCGCCGCGGCGCCCGGCGCCGTCCCCTGCTCATCTCCTCGTGCGTGACCATGTGCACGTCGATCGAGCCGGAGTCGGCGGTGGTGATCACCGAGACGCCCGGGGAGAGGAGCCGGGCCAGCCTGCCCCGCCGGGACGCGCCGAGCACCAGCTGGGTGGCGTTGACCCCGCGGGCGAAGTCGAGCAGCGCGTGCGCGATGTCGGCGCCGGCGACCTGGTGGTAGCTGCCGCCCATGCTCTCCACCAGCGCCCGCTGGCGGGCCAGGTGCGCCGGGTGCGCGCCGGTCAGCCCCTCGCCGGTGGTCACGTGTACGGCCAGCAGGTCGGCGCCCTTGGTCCGGTCGGCGATGCGGGCCGCCCGCCTGAGCAGGGTGTCTCCCTCGGGCCCGCCGCTGAGGGCCACCACCACCCGCTCGCGCGCCTCCCAGGTGCCCGCGATGCCGTGCTCGGCGCGGTAGCGGTCGAGCTGCTCGTCGACCTTGTCGGCGACCCACAGCAGCGCCAGCTCCCGCAGGGCGGTGAGGTTGCCCACCCGGAAGTAGTTGGACAGAGCCGCGTCGATCTTCTCCGGCCGGTAGACGTTCCCGTGCGCCATGCGGCGGCGCAGCGCCTCGGGCGACATGTCGACCAGCTCGACCTGGTCGGCCCGCCGCACCACCTCGTCCGGCACGGTCTCGCGCTGCGGGATGCCGGTGATCTGGAACACGACGTCGTTGACCGACTCCAGGTGCTGGATGTTCACAGTGGAGATCACGTCGATGCCGGCGTCGAGGATCTCCTCGATGTCCTGCCACCGCTTGGGGTGCCCGGAGCCGGGCACGTTGGTGTGCGCCAGCTCGTCGATCAGCGCGATCTTCGGGTGGCGGGCGATGACGGCCTTCACGTCCAGCTCGCCGAAGGCCGCCCCCCGGTAGACCACCTGCCTGCGGGGGATCACCTCCATCCCGGCCAGCAGCGCGGCGGTCCGGGGGCGGTCGTGCGTCTCGACGAGCCCGACGACGACGTCCCGGCCGCGCTCCAGGCCCCGGCGGCCCTCGTCGAGCATGGCGTACGTCTTGCCCACTCCCGGCGCCGCGCCCAGGTAGATCCGCAGCCGCCCGCGTGCCACCGCGGCCTCCTACTCCCCGTCCAGGGCGAGGTTGAGTTCGAGCACGTTCACGACCGGGCGGCCCACGTAGCCGAGCCAGGGGCTCACGGTGTGCCGGCGGACGAGGTCCAGCACCCTCTCCACTGTGAGGCCGCGGGCCCTCGCGACGCGGGGCGCCTGCAGCACGGCGTACGCCACGGAGATGTGCGGGTCGAGCCCCGACGCGCCGGCGGTGACCGCGTCGGGAGGGACCGCGACCCGGGTGACGGCGCCCCGGACGGGCACGGTGCGGCCCGCGGAGTAGTCCTCGCCCGGCCGGGCGCACTCGACCCGTACGCCCTGGTAGCGAGGGACGAACGGGGTGGCCGGGCAGGCCTGGTTGACCGAGACGGCCCTGGTCGCGGCGCCGGCCGCGGGGAAGACCTGGAGCACGGCGCCGACCCCGCCGGGGGTGCAGAACGGGCGGGCGCCGCTGACGCCCTCCAGCCGGCCCACCGCCAGGGAACGCGCGCAGACCTGCGTGAGCAGGGACCGCCGGCCGATCCGGCCCGGCGCGGGGAGGGTGTCGACGACGTCCTCCGGCCCGAGGTTGCTCGCCCCGGTGGCGGTGGTGTCGTACGCGTGCTCCGCCGCGGCCGGGCGGCTCTGGAAGTAACGGGGGATCGGGGCGCCGGAGGCGTCGGTGAACGACTGGCCGACGAGCGAACTGCCGACGACCCTGCCGTTCCGCTCGACCAGGCTGCCGTTCGCCTGGTGCCGGAACAGGACCTGGGCCACCCCGGTGACGGCCAGCGGGTAGACGACCCCCGTCACCACGGTGAGCACCAGCACCGCGCGGACGGCGGCCAGGTGCCGGCGGATCGAACTGGGCAGGTGTTTCATCTCAGGACATCCCCGGAAGGAGGCGGACGACAAGGTCGATCAGCTTGATGCCGGCGAAGGGGACCACGATCCCGCCCAGGCCGTACACGCACAGGTTGCGCCGCAGCAGGGTCGAGGCGCTGCTCGGCCGGTAGCGTACGCCCTTGAGGGCCAGCGGGATCAGCGCGACGATCACCAGCGCGTTGAAGACGACTGCCGACAGGATCGCCGACTGCGGGCTGGCCAGGCGCATGACGTTCAGAGCGTCCAGGCCCGGATAGACCGCGGCGAACATCGCCGGGATGATCGCGAAATACTTCGCGACGTCGTTGGCGATCGAGAACGTGGTCAGCGCGCCGCGGGTGATCAGCAGTTGCTTGCCGATCTCGACGATCTCGATGAGCTTGGTCGGGTTGGAGTCGAGGTCGACCATGTTGCCGGCCTCCTTGGCGGCGCTGGTGCCGGTGTTCATGGCGACGCCGACGTCCGACTGGGCCAGCGCGGGCGCGTCGTTGGTGCCGTCGCCCGTCATCGCGACCAGCCGGCCGCCCTCCTGCTCCCGTTTGATCAGGGCGAGCTTGTCCTCGGGGGTGGCCTCGGCGAGGAAGTCGTCGACCCCGGCCTCCTCCGCGATGGCCCTGGCGGTCAGCGCGTTGTCCCCGGTGATCATGACGGTCCTGATGCCCATCCGGCGCATCGCGTCGAACCGCTCGCGCATCCCCTCCTTGACCACGTCCTTGAGGTGGATGACCCCGAGCACCCGGGCCGCGCCGCCGCTCACCTCGCCCACCACCAGCGGGGTGCCGCCGGAGGCGGAGATGCCGTCGACCAGGTGTCCCGCGTCGACGGTCGGATGGCCGCCGTTGTCGCGCACCCACTTCATGACCGCGGTGGCGGCGCCCTTGCGGATCCGCCGGCCGTCCATGTCCACCCCGGACATGCGGGTCTGCGCCGTGAAGGGGACCCACCCGGCGTGGGCGAGCTCGCCCGGCTCCCGCTCGCGCAGCCCGTACGCGTTCTTGGCGTAGACCACGATGGAACGGCCCTCGGGGGTCGCGTCGGTGAGACTCGACAACTGCGCCGCCCTGGCCAGCTCCAGCACGGGCACACCCGGCACGGGCAGGAACGCCGCCGCCTGCCGGTTGCCCAGGGTGATCGTGCCGGTCTTGTCGAGCAGGAGCGTGGACACGTCGCCCGCGGCCTCGACCGCCCGGCCCGACATGGCGAGCACGTTGCGCTGGACCAGGCGGTCCATCCCGGCGATGCCGATCGCCGACAGCAGCGCGCCGATCGTGGTGGGGATGAGGCAGACGACCAGCGCCGCCAGCACGACGCCGGTGACCCCGTCGGAGGTGAGGGCGATCGAGTCGGCCACGCCGGGGTTGACCGACCGCGAGAAGACGGCCAATGGCTGCATGGTCGCGGTGGCCACCAGGAAGATGATCGTCAGTGCGGCCAGCAGGATGTTGAGGGCGATCTCGTTGGGCGTCTTCCTGCGGTCGGCTCCCTCGACCAGGGCGATCATCCGGTCGAGGAAGCTCTCGCCCGGCCGCTGGGTGATCCGTACGACGATCCGATCCGACAGGACCCGGGTGCCGCCGGTGACGGCGGAGCGGTCGCCGCCGGACTCGCGGATGACCGGCGCCGACTCCCCGGTGATGGCCGACTCGTCCACCGAGGCGATGCCCTCGACCACGTCGCCGTCGCCGGGGATGGTCTCGCCGGCCTCGACGATCACGTGGTCGCCCTGGCGCAGGTCGGGCGCGCCGATCTCCTCCCACTTGGCGTGGACGGCCGGGTCGACGAGGCGGCGGGCGACCGTGTCGCGTCTCGCCGCGCGCAGCGCCGCCGCCTGCGCCCTGCCGCGGCCCTCCGCCACCGCCTCGGCCAGGTTGGCGAACAGCACGGTCAGCCACAGCCATCCGGTGATCGCCCAGGCGAAGAAGGACGGGGTCGCGGCGGCGAGGACGGTGGTGAAGAGCGCGCCGATCTCGACGATGAACATGACCGGGTTGCGCCACATGACGGCGGGGTTCAGCTTCCGCACCGCCCCGGGCAGCGCGCGGGCCGCCTGCCGGAGACCGGCTGTTCCCCCGCCGGCGCCCCGAACGGTCCTCCGGCTCATCGGGACAGTCCTTCCGCGAGCGGCCCGAGCGCGAGCGCGGGGAGGAAGGTGAGGGCGACGAGGACGATCGTCACCCCGGCGAGCAGGCCGGCGAACTGCGGGCGGTGGGTCGGCAGCGTGCCCGCCGAGACGGGGACCGGAGCCTGCCGGGCCAGGGAGCCCGCCAGCGCCAGGACCAGCACCATCGGCAGGAACCGGCCGAACAGCATGCACAGGCCGAGGGCCGTGTTGTAGAAGGGCGTGTTCGCCGACAGCCCGGAGAAGGCCGAGCCGTTGTTGTTGCCCGCGGAGGCGAAGGCGTAGAGGACCTCCGAGAGGCCGTGCGCGCCCCCGTTCCCGATGCCCGCGCGGCCCGCTGCCGTGCCCATCGCGACCGCCGTGCCCAGGAGCACCAGGGCCGGGGTCGCCAGGAAGTACAGCGAGGCCAGCTTGATCTCCCGGGAGCCGATCTTCTTGCCGAGGTATTCGGGAGTGCGGCCGACCATCAGACCGGCCACGAAGACGGTGATCACCGCGAGGACGAGGATGCCGTACAACCCGGAGCCCGCGCCGCCGGGCGCGACCTCTCCGAGGAGCATGTTGAAGATCAGCATGCCGCCGCCGAACGCCGTGTAGGAGTCGTGGGCGGAGTCGACCGAGCCGGTGGAGGTCAGGGTCGCCGCGCTCGCGAACAGCGCGGAGTCGGGCACGCCGAACCGGGCCTCGCGGCCCTCCGCCGCCAGGCCGCTCCACTGCGGCGCCGCACCCGCCGTGGCCTGGGGTACGGTGCCCGCCGCGTGCAGTTCGGCCGTCTGGGTCACGCCGATGCTGATCAGGGCGAGAAACGCCATCACCGAGACGATGACGTAGCCCTGCCGGTTGTCGCCGACCATCCGCCCGAAGGTCCGGGGCAGGGACGTCGCGATCACCAGGAGCAGGAAGATCTGGAGCAGGTTCGTCCAGGCGGTGGGGTTCTCCCAGGGATGGGCGGAGTTGGCGTTGAAGACGCCGCCGCCGTTGGTGCCCAGATCCTTGATCGCCTCCTGGCTCGCCGCCCCGGCCGGGGTGAGGGTCTGCCCACCGCCCGCGAGGGTGGTCCAGCCGTGGTGGCCGCCGAAGCTCTGTAGTGCCCCCCCGGCCACCAGCAGGATCGCGGCGGCGAACGCGATCGGCAGCAGGATCCGGATCGTGCCGCGCACCAGGTCGACCCAGAAGTTGCCGAGCGTGTCGCTCCTCGCGCGGGCGAACCCGCGCACCAGCGCGACCGCCACGGAGAGGCCCGCCGCCGAGGACACGAAGTTCTGCACGGCGAGGCCCGCGGTCTGCACGACGTGGCCCATGGCCGACTCGCCCGAGTACGCCTGCCAGTCGGTGTTGGTGACGAACGCGGCCGCGGTGTTCCACGCCAGGTCCGGGGGTACGGCGGGCATCCCGAGGCTGAGGAACAGGTGGTCCTGCAGTCGTTGCAGGGCGTAGAGGACGAGCACGGAGACGACCGAGAACGCGAGCAGGGCGCGGGCGTACGCCGGCCACCGCTGCTCGGCGTCGGCGTCCACGCCCACCAGCCGGTAGACCACCCGCTCGACCCGCCAGTGCCGGGTGCCCGTGTAGACCCGGAACATGTGGTCGCCGAGCGGCCGGTAGCAGAGCGCCAGGGCGAGGAAGACGGTCCCGGTGACCAGGACGGCGCCGACGGCGGGATTCGCCGGAGGGGTCATCAGAACCGCTCCGGGAACAGCAGGGCCACGACCATGAAGATCACCAGGATGGAGACCACGGCCAGCCCGGCGGCGTTGGCGGCGCTCACAACCGCTCCACCGCGCTCACGACCAGGCCCAGGATCGCGAAGCTCGCGATCGTCAGGGCGGCGAAGACGACGTCGGTCATCCTCACTCCTTGATTCGCACTGTGCCGCCCTCAAGTGGGCGATTCCCAGTCAGCGAATCACGAGAAATATGCGGTTTCCGCGCCCGTTGACGCTTTCTATACGCCTATGGCGGGATTATTGACGTCTCCGCTACGAAGATCGCTGGATCGCGCGATCCGGGTGGTCCCGGCCGTGCCGGGCGCGTGCCGCCTCGGGGCCGAGGAGGGCACCGCGGGCGCGGACGGCGGCGAATGCCTCCTCGCCGAGGGCGGCCCGGCAGGCGGCGGCGACGCGGTCGAGGTCGGCCCGTTCGGCCGGAGCGGGGGGCAGCCGGCTCGCGTCGCGGGCCGCTTCGGCGGCGCCGAACACCTCGGCCGCGGCGGCGTGGTCGCCGGTCAGGGCCAGCGCTCCGGCCAGCCCCTCCAGCGCGCCCACCTGGTCGCGCGGCGCGTCGAGCCGCGCCGCGAGGTCGAACGCCTCCAGGTGCAGGCGCAGCGCCGCGTCCGCGTCGCCGCGTAGTTCCGCGGCGAACCCCAGCTCGACCAGGAGCATCGGGACGTGTACGGACGGTGGGTCGTCCTCGTTCGGCGGCGGGTACGGCGCGGCCTCCAGCAGCCGCCGCAGGTGCGTCTCGGCCGTGTCGAGGTCGCCGCCGCGGCGGGAGGCGTAGGCGATCACGGTCCCGGCGAAGATCTCGCCGGTGCGGTATCCCTGCTCGCCGGCCAGGCGCAGCGCCCTCGCGCCGTCGTCGAGGGCCGCCGCGTGGTCGCCCAGCTGGGTGTGGATCCAGCCGAGCCAGCACAGTCTGGTCGAGACCTCCGGCCACAGCCCGAGCTCCTCGGCCATGCCGAGGGCCTCCCGGTGCAGCCGGGTGGCGTGCGCGTGGTCGCCGGTGGCCTCGGCCAGGGCGGCGAGCCAGCCCGTGGCGCCCATCCGGCCAAAGCGGTCGCCGATCTCGGCGAACATCCGGGCGCTCCGCGCCGCGTCGCGTTCCAGCCCCGTCAGGTCGCCGCGTACGTGGGCGAGCTGGGCACGGGTCATCAGGGCGGCGGCCTCGGCCCACCGGTCGCCCTCGGCCACGGCGGCGTCGAGGGCGCGGGCCAGCAGCTTCTCGCTGTCGGCGAGGTCCAGGTAACCGAGCGAGGCGTGGGCGAGGAACCACCCGGCCCTGCCCCGGCCGGCGTCCAGACGCTCCGCGACCGCCGTGTCGCCGATGTCGCCCTGGAGGGCCGCGAATCCGGCCAGCCAGATCCGGACCTCGTCGGCGAGACCCGCGATGTCCTCCCCGCCGTCCTCCCCGCCGTCCGCCGTGCCGTGCCCCGTGCCGTCCGCCGTGCCGTCTTCGGCGAGCACCAGGGCGGCCTGGAGGGAGCGCCGGGCCTCGGTCAGCCGGCCGCGCAGGAACCAGTGCCAGGCGAGCGCGCCGGTCAGCCGCAGCGCGGCGGCGGCGTCGGAGTCCGCCAGGCAGTGGTCCAGGGCGGCGCGCAGGTTGGCGGCCTCGGCGTCGAGGAGCCGCAGCGTGTGGCGCTGTTCGGGGCCGCGCAGAAGGGGCGCGGCCCGCTCCGCGAGGGCGAGGTAGTGGTCCCGGTGCCGCCGCCGGATCCGTTCCCGTTCCCCGGCCTCCGCCAGACGGTCGGCGCAGTAGGCGGCCACCGACTCCAGCAACCGGTAGCGCGGCCCCTCCGGCGTCGGCAGCATCACGACCAGCGAGCGGTCGACCAGCCGTACGAGCAGGGTGAGCACGTCGAGGTCGTCCCCGCCGCACACCGACTCGGCGGCCTCCACCGTGCATCCGTCGGCGTGTACGGCCAGCCTGCGCAGCACCGTCCGCTCGGGAACGGTCAGCAGCTCCCAGCTCCAGTCGATCATCGCCATGAGCGTCCGCTGCCGGGGCGGGGCGCCGCGGTGGCCGGTGGCCAGCAGGCGGAACCGGTCGTCCAGCCGGTCCACCACCCCCTGCACGCCCAGCGCGCGGACCCGCGTCGCGGCCAGCTCCAAAGCGAGCGGGATGCCGTCCAGGCGGCGGCACAGCAGGCCGACGGCCGCGGCGTTGCCGTCGTCGAGCGTGAAGCCCCGGACGGCGGCGGCCGTACGCGCGACGAACAGCCGCACGGCGCTGGACTCCGCCAGCGCGCCCGGCTCGGCGTCGCGTCCCGGCACGTCGAGCGGCGGCACGTCCCAGACGACCTCCCCCGCCAGGGCGAGGGGCTCCCGGCTGGTGGCGAGGATCCGCAGGCCGGGAGAGGTCCGCAGCAGGCGCTCCGCCAGGGCCGCCACCTCGTCGATCACGTGTTCGCAGTTGTCCAGGACGAGCAGGAGATCTCTCGACCGCAGCGCCGCGGACAGGTCCGCGTGGTCGCCCTCCCTGATGTCGAGCGCCGCGGTGACCGCGTCGGCCACCGCACCTGCCCCCATGCCGTTCCCCACCCCGGTCCGGGCGCCGTTCCGTACGCCGGCGAGCTCGACGAGCCACACCCCGTCGGGCAGGTCCCGCCGGCCGTCGGCGACCTCGGTCGCGAGCCGGGTCTTCCCCACGCCGCCCGGGCCGGTCAGCGTCACCAGCCGTTCCTCCCGCAGCAGCGCGCCGATCTCGGCGACCGCGCTCTCCCGCCCGATCAGCTCGGTGTGCGGGGCGGGCAGGTTCGAGCGGGGCCGCCGGTCGGGTGCGGGCGGCGCCTGCAGGTCCTGGGTGAGGATCGCCCGCTGCAGCGCGGCGAGTTCGGGGCCGGGGTCCAGCCCCAGCTCGTCGCCGAGCAGGCGGCGCAGCTCCTCGTAGCTCTCCAGCGCCTCGCTCTGGCGCCCGGCGCCGTACAGCGCCCGCATGTACGCCGCCCGCAGCCGTTCGCGCAGCGGATGGGCGGCGACCAGGTCGCCGAGCTCGGCGGCCAGCACCGCGTGCTCGCCGAGCGCCAGCCGGGCCTCGGCCGCGTCCTCCAGCGTGGTCAGCCGCTGCTCGGCCAGCCTCGCGATCACCGGCTGGGCGAACGGCTCGTCGGCGAAGTCGGCGAACGCCGGGCCCCGCCACAGGGCGAGCGCCTCGGCGAACAGGGCTGCCCCGGCCCTCGGGTCGCCGGCCTGCCGCGCCCGCGTGGTGAGCGTGTGGAAGCGCCGGACGTCCACCGCCTCGTCGTCCAGGAGCAGCCGGTAGGCCGGCGGGCGGGAGACGACGAGCTCACGTGCCCCCGGCTGCGCGTCCTCCAGCGCCCTGCGGAGCTGGGAGACCTTGGCCGACAACGCGCCGAGGGGATTGCGCCGCGGCGGGTCGTCCCCCCACAGGTCGTCGATCAGCCGGTCGGCGGAGACCGGCCGCCCGTCGTTGAGCAGCAGCACGGCGAGCAGGGCGCGCACCTTCGCACCGGGCACCGCGACCGGCTCGCCCCCTGCCGTCCACACCGCGAGCGGACCCAGGACCCCAAACCGCATGGTGCGCACCCTAACGCCCGGGGCGAGAGGACACCGTAAACGAACGGTAAACGCCCCCTGCGAGAGTCGGGGACATCAGCCGGACGGCGAGGCAGGAAGGAGGCCGAGGATGCCGGACACCACGAGACCAGTGCTGGCGGTCATCATCGGCAGCACCAGGAGCGGCAGGTTCGGCCCGACGGTGGCGCGGTGGTTCACCACCCGGGCACGCCGGCGCGGCGACTTCGAGATCGACCTGATCGATCTCGCGGAGACCCGGGTCCCGGCGACCCTCGGCGACCACGACGACCTCGTCCCGCCGCAGGTGGCGGAGCTGGGCGCGCGCCTCGCCGCCGCCGACGCCTTCGCCATCGTCACCCCGGAGTACAACCAGAGCTTCCCCGCGTCGCTCAAGACCGCGATCGACTGGTACTACCAGGAGTGGCACGCCAAGCCGGTCGCCTTCATCTCCTACGGCCGGGAGTCCGGCGGCCTGCACGCCGTCGCGCAGTTGCGGCAGATCTTCGCCGAACTGCACGCGGTGACGCTCCAGGGCACCATCAGCCTTCCGTGCTACTGGGACCTGTTCGCCGCGGACGGAAGCTGGCCGAAGGACGGCGCCGCCTGCAACACCAGTGTCACCACGATGCTCGACCAGCTCGCCTGGTGGGCCGCCGCGCTCAGCGCGGCCCGCGCCAGGACTCCCTACGTCGCCTGACCTCTCACTCACTCACGAAGTTCACGAAGCTCACGAAGAAGGAACACATCATGCGCAAGCTCAAGCTTCAGGTCCAGACCACCGTCGACGGCTACATGGGCGGCCCGCAGGGCGAGATGGACTGGATGACCTTCCCCTGGACCGACGACCTCGCCGCCTACATCACCGGGCTCATGGAGAACGTCGACCACATCGTCCTCGGCCGCCGGCTCGCCGAAGGGTTCATCCCGGCCTGGGCCGCCGGTCCCGAGGGGGAGTCGCAGGAGGCGATCGACTTCATGAACAACACGCCCAAGACCGTGATCTCCAACAGTCTCGCCGAGTCGCCCTGGGACAACGCCGTCGTGGCCGGCGGCGACCTCGCCGAGACCATCGGCAAGCTCAAGGCCGAGCCGGGCGGCGACCTGATCACGTACGGCGGCAGCACGCTGGTGACGAGCCTGATCGCCGCCGACCTGATCGACGAGCTCAACCTGTTCGTCAACCCGAGCGCGATCGGCGCGGGCCTGCCGGTGTTCCCCGGCGGCGGCGACAAGAAGCGGTTCCGCCTCGTCTCGGCGACGCCGTTCGAGTGCGGCGTCACCGCCCTCCGTCTGGAGCCCAGGCGCGCCTGACGGCCCGGCGGGTCCACAGGCAGGACGGGCAGGAGCGGATAACGGGGGCTCCTGCCCGTCCGGCACCACTCCGCCGCACGCCTTTTTGCACTGGGCATACGTTCCCTTTGCCAGGGTAGGCGCGCGGTGCAGGAGCGGTGGACGGCTGTGGGGGCGCGCGGTGGCGTTGCGGATCGAGGACTACGGGCTGATCGGCGACCTGCAGACGGCGGCGCTGGTGGGCCGGGACGGGTCGGTCGACTGGCTGTGCCTGCC
Organism: Microbispora cellulosiformans; assembly: GCF_008728085.1. Classification (NCBI taxonomy): domain Bacteria; kingdom Bacillati; phylum Actinomycetota; class Actinomycetes; order Streptosporangiales; family Streptosporangiaceae; genus Microbispora; species Microbispora cellulosiformans. The sequence goes on from NZ_VYTZ01000004.1 coordinate 319,079, forward strand.
CCGGTTCGACGCTCCGGCGTGCTTCGCGGCCCTGCTCGGCGACGAGCGGGCGGGCTTCTGGCGGGTGGCCCCCGCCGCCGGCGGGCTGTGCACGCGCCGCCGCTACCGGGGCGACTCCCTCGTGCTCGAAACGGAGTGGGACACCCCCGAGGGCTCCGTACGGGTGATCGACGCGATGCCGCCGCGCGGCGAGGCCGCCGACGTCGTCCGCGTGGTCGAGGGGCTGAGCGGACGGGTGCCGATGCGGATGGCGCTCCGGCTGCGGTTCGACTACGGCCAGGTCGTGCCCTGGGTGCGGAACCGGGACGGCGAACTGGTCGCGGTCGCAGGGCCGGACGCCGCCTGGCTGAACACTCCGGTGCCGCTGCGCGGCGAGGACATGACCACCTACGCCGATTTCACCGTCGCCGCCGGGCAGCGGGTGCCGTTCGTGCTGACCTACCGGCGCTCGCACGAGCGCAAACCGAAGGCGGTGGACGCCGAGCGGGCCCTCGCCGACACCGAGGCGTTCTGGACGTCGTGGCTGCGGGGCTTCCGCTACGAGGGCCGGTGGGAGGACGCGGTGCGCCGCTCGCTGGTCGTCCTCAAGGCCCTGACCTACAAGCCGACCGGCGGCATCGTCGCCGCGGTCACCACCTCGCTGCCGGAACAGCTCGGCGGCCCGCGCAACTGGGACTACCGGTTCTGCTGGCTGCGTGACGCGACGTTCACGCTGCAGGCCCTCCTCGGCACCGGCTTCGTCGCGGAGGCCAAGGCGTGGCGCGAGTGGCTGCTGCGCGCCGCCGCCGGAGATCCGGCCGACCTGCAGATCATGTACGGCATCGACGGCACCCGCCGCCTGCCCGAATACACGGTCGACTGGCTGGCCGGCTACGAGGGGTCGGCCCCGGTGCGCGTGGGCAACGCGGCGTCCGGCCAGTTCCAGCTCGACGTGTGGGGCGAGGTCCTCGACGGGCTGCACCTGACCCGCCTGGCCGGCATCGAGTCCGAGGAAGAGGCCTGGGACCTGCAACGCGCGCTGCTGGACTTCCTGGAGGGCCACTGGGACGACCCGGACAACGGGCTGTGGGAGGTGCGCGGCGACCGCCGCCACTTCGTGCACTCCAAGGTCATGGCCTGGGCGGGCATGGACCGCGCCGTGCGGGCCGTCGAGCGGTTCGGCCTGGAGGGGCCGGTGGACCGGTGGCGGGCCACCCGCGACAAGATCCACGCCGAGGTGTGCGACCGCGGCTACGACTCCGGGCGCAACACCTTCACCCAGTTCTACGGGTCGAAGGGCCTCGACGCCGCTCTGCTGCTGATCCCCCGGGCGGGGTTCCTGCCCTGGGACGACCCGCGCGTGCGGGGTACCGTGGAAGCGGTCCAACGTGAGCTGTGCTCCGACGGCTTCCTGCTGCGTTACCGGACCGGGGCCGACGGCGGCGTCGACGGCCTGCCCGGCGCGGAGGGCGCGTTCGTCACCTGCACGTTCTGGCTCGCCGACGCCCTGTACGGCATCGGCCGCCGGCGCGAGGCGTACGAGCTGTTCGAACGGCTGCTGGATCTGCGCAACGACCTCGGTCTGCTCAGCGAGGAGTACGACCCCGTCGCCCGGCGGCAGCTCGGCAACACCCCGCAGGCGTTCAGCCACGTCGGGCTGGTCAACGCGGCCCGTCACCTGTCCGGGACGGACCCGGCCGAGCATGCTGGAGGTAGGCGCTGATGCGCGCTCTCACCGTCGTCCCGCTGCGGAAGGACTCCCTCGCGGTCGCCGACGTCCCCGACCCGGAGCCGGGAGACGGCGACCTGCTCGTCGACGGCCTCGCCGTCGGAGTGTGCGGCACGGACAAGGAGATCGCCGCGGGCGACTACGGCTCGGCCCCGCCCGGCCGCGAGCGGCTGGTCATCGGCCACGAGTCGCTGGGCCGGGTGCGGCGGGCGCCCGGGGGCAGCGGCTTCGCCCCGGGCGACCTGGTGGTCGGCGTGGTCCGGCGGCCCGACCCGGTGCCGTGCGGCGCGTGCGCGCACGGGCAGTTCGACATGTGCCGCAACGGCCGCTACACCGAGCGCGGCATCAAGGACCTGGACGGGTACGCGAGCCAGACCTGGGTGGTCGAGCCCGGCTACGCGGTGAAGCTGGACCCCGCGCTGGCGGACGTCGGCATGCTGCTCGAACCCACCAGCGTCGTCGTCAAGGCCTGGGACGAGGTCGAGAAGGTCGGCGCCCGGGCCTGGTTCGAGCCGAAGACGGCGCTGGTCACCGGCGCCGGGCCGATCGGCCTGCTGGCCGCGCTGCTCGGGGTGCGGCGCGGCCTGGAGGTGCACGTCCTCGACCGGGTCACCGACGGCCCCAAGCCGGAACTGGTTCGCGACCTCGGCGCCGTCTACCACGCGGGCGACGCGGGCGAGGTCGCCGCGAAGATCCGGCCCGACGTCGTCATCGAGGCCACCGGCGCCGGACCGGTGATCTTCGGGGTGGCCTTCAACACCGCGCCGTACGGCATCGTCTGTCTCACCGGGGTCTCCTCGGCCGGGCGCCGGCTCACGATCGACGCAGGGAGCCTCAACCGCGACATCGTGCTGGAGAACGACGTCCTCATCGGGTCGGTGAACGCCAACCTCCGGCACTACGCCGCCGCGGCCGACGCCCTCGCGCAGGCCGACCACGCCTGGCTGAGCCGGCTGATCACCCGCCGGGTGCCGCTGGAGTCGTTCGCCGACGCGTTCACGGCGGAACCCGAGGACGTCAAGGTCGTCATCACCCTGGACGACACCGTCCGGGCCTGATGGGGATCCGGGTCTGATCAGGGGCGGGCCTGATCGGGGATCCGGGCCTGATCGGGGAGGTCACGCGTCAGGCCGGCAGCGGTTCGCCGGTCTCCAGCAGAGACTTCAGGCTCGACACCACGCTCGGCCAGCCGTGGCTGACCATCTCGGCCATACTCGATCCGGCCTCGAAGCCGTCGTGCACGACGGTGAGCTTCACGGCCTGCTCGGCCTCCTCGATCGTGAAGGTGACCTTCGAGCGGGCCTCGCCGGACAGCCGGGCGAGCGTCTCCTCGTCCCAGCCGAAACGCTTGGCGAGCTCCGGGGTGACGGTGTGCCAGGTGTAGGAGAGCCGGCTGTAGGGTTCGGCTTCCAGCACGACCTGTTCCGGGTCGCTGATCAGCACGCCGTGGTTGTCCCAGGTCATCGGCGAGCCGGGGGACCAGTCCGTGGTGAACTCCGTGGCCCAGTAGCGGCGGGTGAAGGCGGGCTCGGTCAGCGCCTGCCAGAGCTTCTGCGGAGTCGTGCGGATGTAGGTGGTGTAGACGAAGGTCGGCGCGTCCATCGGGGTCTCCTCCAGAGCGAGTTTCAGGTCGGCCAGGGCTTGGACCCTGGCCCGGTCGTACCGGCTGATCCACCGGTGGGCGATCTCGTGCACGGGCGCGGCGTTGAGGTAGTGCAGCTTCTCCCGGCCCCGCCGCACGGTGGTGACGAGCCCGGCCTCCTCCAGCACCGCGAGGTGCTTGCTGACGGACTGCCGGGCCATGTCGAGCCCGGCGCACAGCTCGCGCAGCGTCTGCCCGTTGCGGGCGTTGAGCGAGTCGAGCAGCGCGCGCCGGCTCGGATCGGCCAGCGCCTTGAACACCTCGTCCATGCCCGCCCTCGTATCCGGGTTGCCGTGTGTTGATATGCAGCCTTTCGGCTGCCTTTGGTGTCATCAACTTAGGCAGCCGGATGGCTGCATGTCAATACGTGCGGCTACCGCGGGCCGGCGCGGAAGCCGGTCATAGCCGCACGGGTGCCGACGCGCGCCGCGTACCGCGCCGATCTGCCCAGACCTGCCCAGCGGGATGTCCACGGACTTTGCTGGGCCGGTCACTGCGCCGGAAGGAATCCCCGGCCCTTCTTTGGCCAAGTCGGTCACTGCGCAGGAAGGAATCCCCGGTCCTTCTTTGGCCTTGTCGGTCACTGCGCCGGAAGGAACCTCCGGTCCTCGCGAAGCCCGCTTCGCTGGGCCTTCGCTGCGGTCCTCGCTCCCTTCCGCTCCGCTCCCTCCACCCCGGTGAACGTTGGCGGACAGCGCACTAGTGGGACTTTGTCAGGTCGTCATGGTGGTCGTTGGCGGCAGGTGGGGCATCGGCCTGTCCAGGTCGCCAATAACACCTGGAGCAGGTGAAGGATCAGTACGATCCTGGGATCTCAGGAGCTTTCCACGAAGCGCGCGCCCGGCCCGGGCGTGCGGCAGACGTCTTCCGGGGCGAGGTGGCTGTGCCCCGCAGCGCACTCGAGGACGACCTTGACCGGCTCGTCGCAGGAGCTCGCATCGTCGGCGGGCCGGTGCCGGACTATGACCGATGGGCCCTGCGGGTCGGCGAGGTACGTGTCGCCCCATTCCAGGAGTGCCACGAGCGTGGGCCGCAACGCCCGGCCCTGCTCGGTGAGCTCGTAGGCGAAGCGCTGCCGATCCCCGGGCTCCTGATAGGGCACACGGCGCATCACTCCCGCGGTCACCAAGGTTTCGAGCCGAGTCGCCAGGAGATTTCTGGCGATCCCGAGACGGGAGTGGAACTCTCCGAACCGGCGCGCGCCGTCCAGCGCTTCACGAACGATCAGCAGCGACCAGCGCTCCCCCACCACCGAGAGGGCGCGCGCCACCGAGCAGTTCACCGGGTCGATTCGCCGCGTCTCCATGGGACGAGTGTACCCATCTGGGTTTACAAGCTGTACTTAGCCCTCGTAAGCTCCGGCCTGAGTTGAAGAAATAAACTCATGAAGGAGATCGACCATGCCCATGCTCGACGTGTACATTCCCGCCGGCGCGCTCCAGCCGGACGCCGAGGCGGCCCTGCTGAACCGCATCACCGAGATCCTCGTCCGCAACGAGGGATTCGACCCCGCCGACCCGGTGAGCCGTTCCGTCTCCTGGCTCTGGCTGCACCGACCGGCCGGCATCTATGTCGGCGGAGAACCCGCGGACGCACCTCGCTACAAGGTCGTCCCGTCCGTCCCCGAGGGCCAGCTCGACGAGCAGAAGCGCGCGAGCGTCATCGCCGAGGTCACCGAGGCAATCCTCGACGCGGAGAACGGCGCCTGGCCGCGTGACGCCAGCCGGATCTGGGTATTCCCGACCGAGATCCCCGAGGGTCACTGGGGCGGCTGGGGCCAGATCAGGCCGCTCGCAACGATCCTCGCCCGACTCACCGGCGACGACACCAAGCGGGCCCGTACGCTCGCGCGTGAGCGGATCGCTGCCACCCGAGCCGAACACGCCCGCCTGCCCTGATGAGCGGCGAACGAAGTGGGGATCGATGCGGCCGGTGACACAGTCGTTAGGATCAGCCGGATTCAGGCGACGTCCAGGCAGAAGACGACTCCAGGCGCCGGCCCTCGTCGTCATCGATCTCGCGGACGCGTACCCGTTCTGCCACCCGGGCAGCCTGGCGACACCGCGTCGCACGGACCAGCATCCGAACGGCGCGTCATGTCACTACGGGGCAAAGGTTCTCTCATGCGGCACTGGCACCGGAACCATGGGTGTTCCGGACCGCCTGGACCCGCCCAGCAGGGCCGGAGCGGCGGGGACTACGGGGATCACTCCGGCCCGATGAGGAAGAGCTGGTCTCTCGCGGAGGAGCAGGGCCGTACGACGGCCTCGGCCGCCGGCTCGGTGTCCCCGCCCTTGAGGGCGACGCACCGGCCGCTGGACGCCGGACGGATGCGGTAGGCGGCCCCGACGGGTTCGAGCCGGAAACGCTGGTTGGCGCGGGCGCCGGTGCAGTCGCTCCAGGGCTCCAGCATGCCCGCCGCCGGGCCCGCCGGGACGACGGTCAGGCAGCCGACGCCCTTCGCCGGGTCGGGGTGATCCCACTGCAGGTGGAGCAGCCCCGCCCCGGCGGGAGTGAGGAAGGTCCGGAGCGGCGTCGCCTCGGCGCAGGGGCGCAGGGCCGCGATCTCGGGGACGTAGGCGATGCCGCGGGCACGTCCCGCCGTGAGACACAACGAGGGGTCGCCGGCCGGGCGCACCCGTACCCACGTACGGGCCGGCATCGGTCCGGCCGAGGAGGACACGACGCCGCCCTTTGTTGCCGAACCGCTCTGTGTCCCCGAACCGCTCTGTGTTCCCGACCCGCCCTTTGTTGCCGGCCCGCCGGGTGTTGCCGAACTGCCCGGTGCCGCTGAAGTGGCCAGTGCTTCCGAGATGCTCTGGGCTCCACCGCTGTGTGTCGTGCCGCCGTCTGTCGGGCCGGCCTGCTCCTCCGAGGCCGCCTCGCGGGCCGCCGGAACGGACGAGACGTGCGCCGAGGTCCGGGAGGCGGTGTCACGGGCGGAGATGTGACCGAGCTGCCAGGCGCCGAGCAGGCAGAGCAGGGTGACGCCCCCCACGCCTGCCAGCCGTCGTCGGCGGGTGAGCCGCCGGTCGGGCGCGTCCGAATCCACACGCGGGCCTGCTTCGCCGCCGGAGCGCTCGTCGTCCTGCCGTACGCGGTCGCCGGGCGGCGGCGCAGTCGGCGGGACGGGAGGCGGTGACACGGGCGCAGGGCCGGAGGCGTGTGTCTCCGCGGCGGCGGCCAGGCGACGCCGGGCGTCCACCCACTCGGCGACGGTGTCGTCGTCCGCCCCGCAGGCCCGCACGAACGCGGCCAGCAGATCCTCCCGCGGCAGATCCGCGCGGTTGAGCGCGCCGGAGAGGGTGGCGCGGGGCAGGACGTCCCCCGCGGCCGCCGCGCGGCGTTCGAGATCTCGGTAACTGCACGCGCTCCATGCCCGCAACCGCCGCATCTGGGCGACGAACTCGGCGGGTGTGGCGGCGGTCTGCGGCTGTGGCCGGGTGTCGCTCACGCTTGTCCCATCCCCGTTGGATCATTCGCTCCCGACGGAGCCTATGCACCCGCCGGAGGTGGATCGCGCGATCCTGGTACCCCTCCGCCGCCCGTCGGAACGGACTCCTCTCCGCGCCATGGCCGCCACCTGCGGAGACGTGAGAAGCGGGGCGTCCCGGACAGTCCCGGACACCGGAACGGGTGGACGGCGCGGGTGCGCCCGGGCGACGGTGGCCGTCGCACCACCGGTCCGTTCATGCTGGAGCGCCGGTGCACGTGGCCGACACCACGGGGGCTGGTCACGACGGCGGACGTCACCGTGACGTCGCCGCCCACCGGCGCCCAGCATGCGGCGCGCGGCCGGCCATCCGCCGGCGACCGCCACCTGTACCACTCCACCTGAAGGAACCGCACCATGGGACGCATAGTTCTGTCCGTCTTCACCACCCTCGACGGTGTCATCGAGAACCCGCACGAATGGGCCTTCGGCTTCGTGAGCGAAGACTCCATGCAGGCGGGTCTCGACCAGATCCGTGCCGCGAGGGCGCTGTTGCTCGGCCGGGTCACCTACGAGGGCTTCGCGGCCTCCTGGCCGTCGATGACCGACGAGGTCGGTTACGCGGACGCGATGAACACGCTGCCGAAGTACGTCGTGTCGACCACGCTGACCGAGGCCGCCTGGAACAACACCACGATCATCGGCGCGGACGCGGCCGACCGCGTCAAGGCGCTGAAGGGCGAGGTGGACGGCGACATCCTCGTCTTCGGCAGCGCGGCGCTGGTGCGCTGGCTGCTTGACGAGAACCTGCTCGACGAGATGCGTCTCGCGGTCTATCCCGTCATCGCCGGGCGCGGAGCCCGGCTGTTCGACCAGGGCGGCGAGCCCGCCACCCTCCGGCTCGCCGAGTCGAGGCCGTTCTCGTCCGGGGTGGTCCTGCTCACCTACGAGCCGACCGGCGAGGGCATCCCCGATCCCGCCGCCGCTCGTCGCGCCGCCGAGGCGAAGGCAGCGGGCTGACCGCGGCGGCCGGCCTCATCCCGGGGCTCATTCCAGGGCTCATTCCAGGGCCAGCTTCCGGCGCAGGTGAGCGCGTTCGGGTTCGGTGCCGGCGAGGTCGAGGGCCCGCCGGTACGCCGCGGCCGCCTCGGCGTCCCGGCCCAGCCGGGACAGCAGGTCGGCGCACGCCACGTGGAAGGGGTGATGGTCCCGCAACTGGGGCTCGTCCGCGAGCTGCTCCAGGAGCGCCAGCCCGGCCTGCGGCCCGTCGCGCATGGCGACCGCGACCGCGCGGTTCAGCGCCACGATCGGCGACGGAGTCAGGGAGGACAGGACGTCGTAGAGGGCCACGATCTGCGGCCAGTCGGTCGTGGTGACGTCCGCCGCCTCGTCGTGCAGGGCGGCGATCGCGGCCTGCACGCCGTACGGTCCCACCGGGCCGCCGGTCAGCGCCACGGGCACCAGGGCCAGCCCTTCCTCGATCATCGTACGGTCCCAGCGGCCGCGGTCCTGGTCGGCGAGGAGCACCAGCCCACCGCCGGGAGCGGTCCGGGCGTCGCGGCGGGCGTGGACCAGCAGCATCAGCGCCAGCAGGCCGCAGACCTCCCGTTCGGCAGGCAGCAGCCGGCGCAGGATGCGCGCCAGGCGGATCGCCTCCTCGGCGAGGTCGGGACGCTGCAGGTCGGACCCCGAACTCGCGACGTACCCCTCGGTGAAGATCGAGTAGACGACCTGGAGCACCCCCGCCAGCCGCTCCGGCCGTTCGTCCGGCCCCGGCACGCGGAACGGGATCCGGGCCTCGCGGATCTTCTTCTTCGCCCGGACGATCCGCTTCGCCATCGTGGCCACCGGGACGAGGAAGGCCCGGGCCACCTCGGGGGTGGTCAGCCCGGCGAGGCACCGCAGGCTCAGCGCGACGCGGTCCTCGGCGGGCAGGGCCGGGTGGCCGCACGTGAAGAACAGCAGGAGCCGTTCGTCGGGCAGATCGTCACCGTCGCCGGTCTCCGGAGCGGGCGGCGGGGCCCGCTCCGCCTCCACCTGCAGGATGGCCAGCCGGGCGGCGTAGGCCGTGTCGCGCCGCAGGCGGTCGACCGCCTTGCGGCGCGCGGTGGTCGCGAGCCACGCCCCCGGGTTCGGCGGCACGCCGTTCACCGGCCAGTGCACCAAGGCCGCCTCGATCGCCTCGGCGGTGACCTCCTCGGCGAGATCGAGGTCGCCGAAGCGGCGCACCAGCGCGGCCAGCAGCCGGCCGCGTTCCTCCCGGAACACGGCCTCCACCGCCGTCGCCGCCCGGCCGTCCGTCATCGCCGGCTCTCGGATCGCCAGATGTCAGAACTCGGCCACCGGCCGCACCACGACCGACCCGCCGCCGCGCGACCCGGGGCAGCGGGCGGCCCAGTCGAGGGCGGCGTCGAGGTCGGGCACGTCGAGCACGTAGTAGCCGCCGAGTACCTCACGGGTCTCGGCGAACGGCCCGTCCGTGGTGATGGCCCGCTGCCCGTCCGGGGCGACCCGTACGGTCGTCGCGGTGGTCAGGTCGGCGAGGGAGTGCCCCGACACGTAAATGCCGGACTCCCGCACCATCTTGTCGTAGGCGACCCAGTCGTCGAACGAGGCGCCCTCGACCTCCTCGGAGGGGCCTTCGGGGCTGCTGTTGATCAGGAGCATGTATTTCATGCCGAGCCTTCCTTTCCTGTGGAGTCGCGTGCGGGCGTCGCCGCACGCCACCTCTACGGATGGGACTCCGCCGGATGGACACGATCGCCGGAAATTTTTGTTTCGGTCCCGGATCAGGGTATGCGCGCGGCCGGAACGCAGCAGGAGGAGCACGGTTCGGCGTCCGGCAGCGTGATCCACAGGCAGCAGGTGCGGCGGCGGTAGCCGTCGCCGTCGGGCGCGAGCAGCCCGGCCACCGGCGGTCCGATCTCCTCCAGCAGCCGGGCCGCCTCGGCGTACGGCCCGAGTGTGAGCAGGGGGTGGGCGACCGCCTCCGCCGTCGATCCCCACAGGGTGCGCTCGCCCACCCGCGCCACCGCGCTCAGCGCCCGGACGAACGGACGCTGCCCGTCGAGGATCGCCGCCCTGATGGCCGCCGCCAGGTCCGGGACCACGACCGTGCCGCCGGCGGCCGGGTCGTCGGGGAGCACGGCCACGGTCAGCCGGGACGCCGCCACCGTGACGCCCGCCGCCGACGGCCTGACCAGCGTGTCCTCCAGCCGCATCAGCGGCACCCGACGATGGAGGGCCCAGCCGAGGACCATCGGCATCGTGTGCCAGTAGCCGTAGGTCTTCCACAGCAGCGCCGCCGCCACGTGACGCGGCGCGTTCCAGCGCGCCGCCGTCTCGTCCACCAGCGCGAGCAGTCCTTCGTACGGCTCCCGCAGCAGGTCGGCGGCGGGGATCCAGCCGGGGGAGTCGTCGGCGACCAGCCCGGGCAGCACTCCCAGCACGCCGCCGCGTTCGGCCGCGAGGCCTTCCAGATGCCGGGAAAGGGCGTCGAGCAGCACTCCGTACTCCTTGGTTCTCAGCGGTCGTCTCGGGTCAGGAAGAGCAGCCGGGCGCGCTTGTCCGGCAGGTCGATCTCGGGCCCGAGCGTGAAACCGGTCCGCAGCATGCGGCCGATCACCTTCTCGTTGCGGGCGTCCGGCTCGGCGACGATCCGGGTGTGGGCGGGATCGGAGAACGCGTACGCCAGGAGCGCGGAGAGCAGGGCGGCGGTGAAGCCGCGCTCGCCCTCCCCGGCCGCCGCCGGGCCGAGCAGCAGGTGGACGCCGAAGTCGCCCGGCCGGACGTCGTAGCACTCCCCGACGGCGTCCGCCTCCGGCGCGTAGGTCTGGAAGAGCGCCACCGGCCGGTCGTCGCGGTGGACGAGGTAGGCGTGGTGGGTGGTCAGCCCGTCCAGGTAGTCGTAGATCTCCAGGACCCGCTCGGGGCTCGCGTCGAGCATGCCCCAGAACCGGGCCCGCTCCTGGGTGACCCACGAGTGGATCAGTCCGGCGTCGGCCGCCGGGTCCACCGGGACGACGCGGACGGTGCCAAACCCGGCCATCACCTGCTCGTACACGGCCGCACGCCGGGCGGACGTCTCAGAGATCATGTCGTTCCTCCGTCAGCAGGGCCCAGTCGGTGGCCAGGGGCACGAGTTCGCCGCGCACCCACAGCGGCTGCTGGTCACGGTGGTGGGGGTCGCCCGGCACGCCGCTCGCGCCGAACGGGACGACCCAGAGACTCGCGTCGCGCCGCGCGAGATCCCAGACGTAGCGGGCGGCCGGGCCGCGGGCGCAGTGATGGGTGACTCCCGGCACGCTCGACGTACACAGCACACAGCCGTGGTCACCCGACAGCCCCGGCTCGGTCTGCGGGTCGTCCTGCGCCACCGGAGGAGTCGGCGCCGGGGAGGGCAGCGCCCGCCAGGGGACGAGCCGGTGCAGGTCGCCCCACCGGACGCCGGTCTCGCCATCGGCCGCGACGTCCTCCAGCGCGGCCCGCGCCACCTCGGCCAGATCGTCGCCGCCGAGGCCGGGGAGCCGGTCGGTCGTCAGCAGGGTCTCCAGGGCGTGCGCGATCCGGGGAGCCGCCGTCAGCCACGGCCGGAACACCTCCGGACACGCGATGCCTCCCCCCGGCTCCTCCCGATCACCGGTGCCGGCCTGCGCAGGTCTCTCCTGCCCGGCACCGCCCGGCACGGGACGGTCCTTCGCGGCGCCGGTCTGCCCGGGACGAGTCTCCACGGGCGTGAGCGGATTCGGGCTGCGCGCCTGGTCGGGCTGGAGCGGGTGTGACAGATCGGCCAGCGGCGCGAGCGCGGGATGGGCCGCCAGGCGCCGCACCACCTCCGCCCGCACGGCCGCGTACGCCGCGGCGTCGGTGCTGTCCGCGTCCATGCGCCGGTCCCAGCCGGTCAGCCGGTCCCGGAGGCGTACGGCGCCGGGGGTGAGCCCGGTCAGCCGCGCCAGCATCCCCAGCAGCGGCTTCGCGCCGGGCAGGAGCGTGTCGGTGTGGACCGCCGCCATGTCCCCGGCGGACCAGACGGGGGCGGCCTCCAGGAGCGTCCTGATCCGGTCGGCCCGGTACGGCGGGGCGAACTCGACGCCGAGCGGAGCCGAGAGGCCTCGTTCGTTGGCCATCACCGTGATCCCCGTGACCTCCCGGCGGGGCATCGGCGCGTGCTCGCCGCTCCATTCGTGGCCGGGCTCCCAGGCGGGCACGACCCGCAGCGAGTTGCCCGGGTGGCGGACGGGCACCAGACCGGCGACGCGGTGCAGCAGGCCGCCGCCGGTGTCCGCGGCGAGCACGACGTTGACGGGCTCCACCCACCGGTCGAACGCCCGGTCCACGTCGGCCACGGTCCTGGCCCGCATCAGGGCGGGAATCGCCGCGAATCCCAGGTCGTGGAACACCCGCGGCGGATACCGCAGGCTCACCCCCTCCCACTCACCCTCGCGCCCGCCTACCCATACGGCTTCCAGGTCGTTTTGGCGCCCGGCATCTGGCCCACCCGCGCGCTCGCTGTCCTGCCCGATGTCCGGGCCGTCTTCGCGCTGGCCCTCGCGCCCGGCATCCGGCCCGCCTTCCTGCCCGGCGTCCCGGTCGTGGGGAGGGTGTCCCGTCGGATCGTGCCGAGCGGGCTCGTACGGCCGGGGTGGCTCGTCCATGACGACCGGGCCGCGTTCGGTCTCGATCACCTCCACCTCGACCGGTTCGCCTCCGGCGACCTCGATGACCTCGGTGTGGGCGCTGGCTTGCCGCCAGCCCGCGGGGCCGAGCGCCTCGACGCGGCCGTCCCGGCGCCGGAGGCGTTCGCGGAAGAGGTCCTGGTAGTCGGCCATGGCGTTGGTGATCGCCCAGGCGACCGGCCCGGCGTGCCCGAAGTGGGCGACGCCCGGCACTCCCGGCACGGCCAGCCCGGCCACGTCGAACTCCGGACAGGCCAGGCGAACCTGCTGGTAGAAACCGGGGTCCTCGATGGGCCTGTGCGGGTCTCCGGCGATGATCGGCGCTCCCGTGCGGGTGCGGTCGCCGGGGACCAGCCAGCCGTTGCTTCCGGAGGTGCCCGGCCCGTCGGTGGCGAACAACGCGACGGCTTCCGGGCCGAGCCGGGCGGTGACCGCCTCACGCCACAGTTTCGCCGGGACGTGCGCGAACAGGACGTGGTGCGACAGCCAGACCGCCAGCGGCGTCCACGCCTCCCACCGGCCCGGCACGAGCGCCGCCGCGTCGCCGCCCCCGGCCGTGCTGCCGCCCCCCGCTGCGCTGCCGCCCCCGGCCGTGCTGCCGCCCCCGGCCGTGCTGCCGCCCCCGGCCGTGCTGTTCCCGCCTGTGCTGTCCCCGGCCGTGTCGTGTCCTGTCGCGTCCGCCGCCTGCCCGGCTGCTCGGAACTCTGGGGCGCGGCGGGCTCCCTCGGGCAGGCCCGCGTTGACGCCGTCCACGTACGCGCCCACCCAGGCCGCGGTGTCCGCGTCGAGCGCCGCCAGGCAGCGCCTGGCCGTGTCGTCCAGCCTGACCTGCCGTACGAAGCGGTCCCACGGGACGGCGTCCGCGCCGAGGACGGCGGCCGAGGCGCCGGCCGCGCGGAGCCGCTCGACCTCGATCTGCCAGGCCCGGTCCACCGCCGTGACGAACCCCTGGGCGTAGGCCAGTTCGCGGGCGTCGCCCGCCCGCAGGTGGGGGATGCCCCACCGATCTCGGAAGACCCGGACGCTCATGACACCTTCCCTCCCGTACGGCGGCGGGCGGCGGGGACGACCAGCGGCGTGCCGGTCTCCGGGTCGTCGATCACCCGGCAGGGGAGGCCGAAGACCTCCTCCACCAGGCCGGCGGTCATCACCTCGGCGGGAGCGCCGGAGGCCACGACGCGCCCGGCACGCATCGCGATCAGGTGGGTGGCGTAGCGCGCGGCGTGGTTGAGGTCGTGGAGCACGGCCACGAGCGTGCGCCCCCGCTCCTCGTGCAGCCGGGCGCACAGGTCGAGGATCTCGATCTGGTGGGCGATGTCGAGGTAGGTCGTCGGCTCGTCCAGCAGCAGCAGCGGCGTCTCCTGCGCCAGCGCCATCGCGATCCACACCCGCTGGCGCTGGCCGCCGGACAACTCGTCGACCAGCCGCCCGGCGAGGTCGGCGACCCCGGTGGCCGCCATCGCCTCCCCCACGACCCGCTCGTCGTCCGCCGACCACTGGCGCAGCAGCCGCTGGTGGGGATACCGGCCGCGGCCGACCAGCTCGGCGACCGTGATCCCGTCCGGCGCGACCGACGACTGCGGCAGCAGGCCGAGGGTACGCGCGACCTTCCTGGCCGACAGCGAGGTGACGTCCCGTCCGTCGAGGAGCACCGCCCCGGCGGACGGCCTGAGCGTGCGCGCCAGCGCCCGCAGCAGGGTGGACTTGCCGCAGGCGTTGGGCCCGACGACGACCGTGAAGGACCGGTCCGGGATGGAGACGTCCAGCCCCTCCGCGACGACCCGCCCGTCGTAGGCAAGGGTCAGCGCGTCGCCGCGCAGCCGGGGCCCGTCGCCCCGCACGTCCCCCGCCTCACCGCCCACCGAGTCGCCCGCCAAGCCTCTCGCCGAGTCGCCCACTGGGCCGCTCGCCAGGGTTCTCGCCGGGCCGCTCGCCCGGCTCGCCACTCTGTCTGCCACACCCGCTGTCACCACGCCTGCCACTCCGTTTCCGCACGCGCGGTCGCCCTGCGCGAGGTGTCCGTACGCGTTCGTCCTGGTCAAATCCGGCCCGCCTTCCGCTGGGCGGCGAGCAGCCAGACGAGGTAGCCGCCGCCGAGCACTCCCGTCACCACTCCCACCGGCAACTGGTGGTCCCCGAAGAGCCGCTGCGCCGCGAGGTCGGCGCCGGTCAGCAGCGCGGCGCCCACGCAGGCCGCGGTGAGCAGGTTGGGCCCGGGTGTCCGGGTCATCCGCCGGGCCAGATGCGGCGCGGTGAGCGCCACGAACGACACCGGCCCGGCGGCGGCCGCCGCGAGGGAGGCGAGCAGCACGGCCGCCGCGGTCAGGACCAGCCGCAGCCCCTGCACCCGCACACCGAGGCCGCGGGCGAGGTCGTCGCCCATCTCGGTCATCGCCAGGGGCCGCGCGCAGCCGAGCAGCACCACCGGGACCAGCACCGCCGTCGCGGCGAGCAGCGGGAGGGCGTCCTCCCAGCCCCGGCCGTCCAGGCTGCCGGTGAGCCACAGCATGGCGCGGGCCGCCTCCATCAGCCGCCCGCGGGTCAGCAGGTAGCCGTTGACTCCCGTGAGGACCGCGGTGGCGCCGATGCCCACCAGCACGAGGCGGTGCCCGTGCAGGCCTCCGCGCCAGGCCAGAAGGTAGATCACCACGCCGGTGACGACGCCGCCGAGCACCGCGCCGCCCGCGAGGGCCGCGCTGCCGCCGCCCGCGACCACCACCAGGAGCGCGCCCGTCGCCGCGCCCTGGGTGAAGCCGAGCAGGTCGGGGCTGCCGAGCGGATTGCGCACCAGCGACTGGAAGATCGCGCCGGCCAGCGCGAGGGCCGCGCCCACGACCAGCGCGGTCACCACCCGGGGCAGCCGGAGTTCGCGTACGACGAAGTCCTCGGCGGGGCCGCCGCCGCCCGCGAGGGTGCGCAGCACGTCGGCCGGGCTCATCGGGTAGTCGCCGCCGCCGACCGAGAGCACGCCGAAGGCGAGGGCCAGCAGCAGGCAGCCGATCCCCACGGCCACGGCCCGGGGGCGTACGGCGACGACCCCGGCGACCACGGGCCGCCCGGCGGCGGTGCGGACCACGCTCACCGGCCACACCTCTCCCACGCCGCAGGCCCGGACGCCGCACGCCCTAGCGCCGCAGGCCCGGACGCCGAACGCAGGCGCGCCGAACGCGAGCAGGCCGAGCGGCCGCACGCCGAGCGCAGGCACGCGGGTTCCGGGTTCACGCCCGCACCTTCCTTCGCACGAAGTAGAGGAACAGCGGGCCGCCGAGCACCGCCGTGACGATGCCCGCCTGCAACTCGCCGGGCCGGGCCACGATCCGCCCGAGCACGTCCGCGCCGAGCAGCAGCGCGGGTGCGAGCACCGCGCAGCAGGGCAGCAGCCGCCGCAGGTCGGGGCCGGTCAGCGCCTTGACGAGGTGCGGCACCATCAGCCCGACGAAGACGATCGGCCCGCAGGCCGCCGTCGCCGCCCCGCACAGCAGCGTCACGGCCACGATGGCGGCCGTACGGATCAGCGCGGGACGCGCGCCGAGCGACCGGGCGGAGTCGTCACCGAGGGCGAGCGCGTTGAGCGGCCGGGCCAGGGCCAGGGCCAGCAGCAGCCCCGCCGCGACGAACGGCGCGACCATGGCCACCGTCGCGCTCTGCGCGCCCGCCAGCGAGCCGACCGTCCAGAAGCGCATCGTCTCCAGCGAGGCCGCGTCGAGCAGCATCGTCCCGTTCACATACGAGTAGAGCGCGGCGTTGATCGCGGCTCCGGCGAGCGCCAGCCGCGCCGGGGTGGCCGCCCGCCCGCCGCCCACGCCGTACACGAGCACGGACACGGCCGCGGCTCCGGCCAGCGCGAACCAGACATAGCCCTGGAACGTCGCCACCCCCAGCAGCCCGGCGGCCGTCGCCACCGCCGCGGAGGCCCCGGCGTTGATCCCCAGCAGGCCGGGGTCGGCGAGCGGGTTGCGGGTCAGTGCCTGCATGACCCCGCCCGCCACTCCCAGCGCCGCGCCCGCGAGCAGCCCGAGCAGGGTGCGGGGCAGCCGCATCTCGTGCACCACCGTGTACGCGCCGGACCCGGTGTCCACAAGTCCCTGCCAGACCTCGGCGGGGGACATCGGCCGGGCGCCGAGCCCGAGGCTCAGCACGAGGACGGCGAGCAGCGCGAGCACCGGCCCGAACACCGTGCCGAACACTGGGCCGAGCAGCGCCGCCGTCGGCCGGGCCTTCGGCGGATGTTTTCGCGGTGCCCGTGCGGGCCCGCTGAGCTGCGACGACTCGGTGACGACCACGGCCGGCTCCATCGGGGCGGGGGACGAATTCCGATCGCCCCTCTGGACAAGAACTTAGGTAAGGGTAACCTAACAATCGATCCGCCCCAAGGGCATGAGCATGCAAGAGAAAGACAAACCGTGCGAAACCTGAACACCACCATGTCCCGTCGCGGGCTCTTCGCCGTGGGCGGAGCCGCCGCTCTCACGCTGGCCCTGGCCGCCTGCGGATCGGGCGGCTCCACCCCCTCCGCCGCAGGTCAGAGTGCCGCCGCCGCGAGTGGGAGCGCCGGGGCGTGGTCCTTCACCGACGACAGGAAGGAGACGGCCACGGCGGCGGGGGTCCCGGCGCGGGTCGTGGCGTTCATCGGCACGGCGGCGGCCCTCGCCGACTACGGGTTGCAGGACAAACTCGTCGGCGTGTTCGGCGAGACCAAGCGCGCCGACGGCTCGCCCGAGCCACAGGCGGGCGACCTCGACGTGGACAAGGTGACGATCCTCGGCAACGTCTGGGGCGAGTTCAACATCGAGAAGTACGCCGCGCTGCGCCCCGACCTGCTCGTCACCCACCTGTACGACCCCGGCGCGCTCTGGTACGTGCCGGACGAGAGCAAGGACAAGATCGTCAAGCTCGCCCCCACGGTCGCCGTCAGCGCCGCCCGGGTGCCGATGACCGAGACGATCGAGCGCTACGCCGCCCTCGCCGAGACCCTCGGCGCCGACCTGAAGTCTCCCGAGATCGCCCAGGCGAAGGCGAGGTTCGAGGCCGCCGCCGAGAGTGTGCGCAAGGCGGTCGCCGAGAACCCCGGGATCAGGGTGATGGCCGCCTCCGGCAGCCCCGACGTGCTGTACGTCTCCAATCCCAAGGTCAACACCGATCTCATGTACTTCGCCGAACTGGGGGTCGAGGTCGTCCAGCCCGACAAGCCCGGTGACGGCGGCTACTACGAGAACCTCAGCTGGGAGAACGCCGGCAAGTACGACGCCGACCTGATCCTGCTCGACAACCGCCCCACCGCGCTGCAGCCCAAGGACCTCGAGGCCAAGCCCGCCTGGCCGAAGCTGCCGGCGGTCAAGGCCGGCCAGGTCGCCGCCTGGGACCCGGTGCCCCGCTTCTCGTACGCGGGCGCCGCGCCGATCCTGGAGAACCTGGCGACGGCGATCCGGAACGCCAAGAAGCTCGGCTGACCCGCACCTGCCGGAAATCACCCGGGCCCCCGTCTGCGCTCTGTCAACTTAGGTTTGCCTAGCCTAACGAACTGAGGATGACCATGACCCATCCCCGCGCCGGAGACGCGCGGTCGTACCTGTTCAACGACCACACCGTGGAGGGATACCGGCGTGCGGTGGCCGCCGGGAGCGCCCGCGTGGCCGGCCGTGTCGGGCGGACCGACCGGCCGTTCAGCGGCGCCGCCCCGGCGCGGCTCGCGCCGGAGATCGCCGCGATCGACCTCGAACGGCCGTTGCACGACCACGCCGCCGCGCTCGACGAGCTCGAACGGGTCTACCTCCGCGACGCCGTCTACTTCCACCACCCCCGCTATCTGGCCCACCTCAACTGCCCGGTGGTGATCCCCGCGCTGCTGGGCGAGGTGGTCCTGTCGGCCGTCAACTCCTCGCTCGACACCTGGGACCAGAGCGCGGGCGGCACGCTCATCGAGCGCCGCATGGTCGAGTGGACGGCCGGCCGGATCGGCTTCGGTCCCGCCGCCGACGGCGTCTTCACCAGCGGCGGCACCCAGTCGAACCTCCAAGCGCTGTTCCTCGCCCGCGAGGAGGCCCGCGCCGCCGGGACGCCGCTGTCCCGGCTGCGCGTGATCACGTCCGAGGCGGGCCACTTCAGCGTGCGCAAGGCGGCGGCCCTGCTCGGCCTCGGGCCGGAGGCGGTCGTCGCCGTGGAGACCGACGCGGAGCGGCGCATGCGGCTCGACGGGCTCGCCCGCGAGCTCGACCGCTGCCGCCGCGCCGGGCTGACGGTCATGGCCGTCGCCGCCACCGCGGGCACCACCGACTTCGGCTCGATCGACCCGCTGCCGGAGATCGCCCGGCTGTGCGCGGCGGCCGGGGTGTGGCTGCACGTGGACGCGGCGTACGGCTGTGGGCTGCTGGTCTCCCGCAGACGCCGGCACCTGCTCGACGGGATCGAGCGGGCCGACTCGGTCACGGTCGACTTCCACAAGTCCTTCTTCCAGCCGGTCAGCTCCAGCGCCCTGCTGGTGCGGGACGGCGCGGCGCTGCGGCACGCCGCCCACCACGCCGACTACCTCAACCCGCTGCGGATGGCCGAGCGGGGGATCCCCAACCAGGTGGACAAGAGCCTGCAGACCACCCGCCGCTTCGACGCGCTGAAGCTCTGGCTGACCCTGCGCGTGATGGGCGCGGACGCGGTCGGCGAGCTGTTCGACCAGGTGGTGGATCTCGCGGCCGAGGCGCACGCGATGCTCGCCGCCGACCCGCGCTTCGAGGTCGTCACGCGATCGCCGCTCAGCACGCTGGTCTTCCGCTACCTGCCGCCGGAGGGTCCGGGCCGTGAACTGGCCGACGACGCCAACCTGTACGCCCGGGAGGCGCTGGCCGCCTCGGGCGAGGCCGTCGTCGCCGGCACGACCGTCGACGGCCGCCACCACCTCAAGCTCACCCTGCTCAACCCGGAGACCACGCGGGACGACGTCGCGTACGTCCTCGATCTCCTCGCCGGGCACGCCCAGCGCCACGTGGACGACCTCGCCCCGCTCGCCGGCCAGCCGGAGGTGACGCATGTCCACTCATGACTTCGTCGCGATCGGGCTGGGGCCGTTCAATCTGGGCCTCGCCTGCCTGGCCGAGCCGGTGGCCGGGCTCGACGGGCTGTTCCTGGAGGCGAGGCCCGGCTTCGCCTGGCATCCGGGGATGATGCTCGACTCGGTCACGCTGCAGACGCCGTTCATCGCCGACCTCGTCACGCTGGCCGACCCGACCTCGCCGTACTCCTTCCTCAACTACCTCAAGGAGACCGGCAGGCTCTATCCCTTCTACATCCGGGAGAACTTCTACCAGCTCCGCGCGGAGTACGACGCGTACTGCAGGTGGGCCGCCGGGCGGCTGCGGAGCGTCCGCTTCGGCCACCGGGTCACCTCCGTGACGTACGAAGAGGCGGACGGGCGGTACGTCGTCCACGCGCTGACGGACGCGGGCGAGCGGACCGAGCACCGCGCCCCGCACCTCGTGCTCGGCACCGGCACCCCGCCGTACGTGCCCGAGCCGTGCCGCGGCCTCGGCGGCGGCGTCGTCCACAACAGCGACTACCTCGCCCGCAGGCAGGACCTGCTGGCCAAGGAGAGCATCACGGTCGTCGGCAGCGGGCAGAGCGCCGCCGAGATCTACCGCGACCTGCTGTCCGGCATCGACACCCATGGCTACCGGCTGAACTGGGTGACCCGGTCGCCCCGGTTCTTCCCGCTGGAATACACCAAGCTGACCCTGGAGATGACCTCCCCGGACTACGTGGACTACTTCCACGCGTTGCCGGAGGACACCCGATACCGCCTCGAAGCCGAGCAGAAGTGCCTGCACAAGGGCATCGACGCGGCGCTGATCAACGAGATCTACGACCTGCTGTACGCCAAGACCGCCGGCGGCCCGGTCCCGTCGCGGCTGCTGACCTGCACCGAACTGCGCGAGGCGGCCCACGACGCGGCCCGGGGCGAGTTCACGCTCGGCCTGCGCCACCTGGAGCAGGAGCGCGACTTCACGCTCGTCACCCAGGGGCTCGTGCTGGCGACCGGCTACCGCTACGAGCCGCCCGCCTTCCTCGATCCCGTACGGGACCGCATCCGGTGGGACCGGCGCGGCCGGTTCGACGTGGCCAGGAACTACAGCGTCGACGTCACCGGCCGGGGGATCTTCGTGCAGAACGGCGCGACCCACGCCCACAGCGTCACCTCGCCCGACCTGGGCATGGGGCCGTACCGCAACTCGTGGATCATCGCCCAGATCCTCGGCCGCGAGCACTACCCCATCGAGAAGTCGATCGCCTTCCAGGAGTTCGGCGCCCCCGAAGGGGTGGTCGCGTGAGCGGGATCGTCTTCCGCCGCGTCCACGAGGGGGTCGGCGAACTGGCCGTGCGCCGGCTCGACCCCGACGCTGACGCCGAGATCGTGCACGCCTGGGTGACCCATCCCAAGGCGGTGTTCTGGATGATGGGCGACGCCGACGTCGCCGGGGTCGCCGAGGAGTACCGCCGGATCGTGGCCCACCCGCACCGCGACGCCTACCTCGGGCTGGTCGACGGGCACCCCGCCTTCCTGGCGGAGCGGTACGACCCCGCCCGGGTCGAGCTCGCGGGCCTGTACGACGCGCGGGACGGCGACGTGGGCATGCACTTCCTCTGCGCGCCCACCGGCAGCCCGGTGCACGGCTTCTCCCGGGCCGTGATCACGACCGTGCTGGAGACGCTCTTCGCCGACCCGGCGGTGCGGCGGGTGGTCGTCGAGCCCGACGTGCGCAACACCGCCGTCCACGCGCTGAACGCGGCCGTCGGTTTCGAGGTCGTCGGCGTGATCGCCAAACCGGAGAAGGAGGCCCTGCTGAGCGTGTGCACCCGCGAGCGGTTCCACGCCGCCACCGGAGACCCTGCCGTCGATCCTGTCGCGGCGGTCGCCCATCTCACGCCAGAGACCTGGCAGAGGGCCAACCGGCGGCTGGTGCGCAAGGCGCTCGCCGAGTTCGCCCACGAGCGGCTGCTCGTCCCGCGTCCGCTCGGCGACGGCCGGTACGCCGTGCGGTCCGACGACGGCGCGGTGGAATACCGCTTCACCGCCACGCTGCTGTCGCTCGACCACTGGCACATCGGCGAGATCACCCGCCGCCGCACGACGGGAGAGGCCCTGCCTCTCGACGCACTGGATCTGGTCGTGGAGACGCGCGGCTCCCTCGGGCTGAGCGACGAGATCCTCCCCGTCTACCTGGAGGAGATCTCCTCCACCCTGGCGAGCCTCGCGTACAAGCTGACCAGGCGCGCGGCCGGCGCGGACGAACTGGCGAAGGCCGGCTTCCAGGAGATCGAGGCCGCGATGACCGAGGGACATCCGTGCTTCGTGGCCAACAGCGGCCGGATCGGCTACGGCGTCGGCGACCACCACCGGTACGCCCCCGAGGCCGCCGCCCCCGTACGCCTGATCTGGCTGGCCGCCCACCGCGACCACTGCGTGTTCTCCTGCTCCGGCGACATCGACTACGACCGGCTGACGCGTGACGAACTCGGCGAGGAGACCCTCGCCCGCTTCGCGGATACGCTCGCCGGCCTCGGCCTGGACATGACCGACTACCTGCTCCTTCCGGTGCATCCCTGGCAGTGGTGGAACAAACTGTCGGTCACCTTCGCCGCGGCGGTCGCCACGCGGCGCCTGGTCTGCCTGGGCTACGGCGACGACGACTATCTCCCCCAGCAGTCGGTGCGCACGTTCTTCAACGCCGGCGCGCCGTCGAAGCACTACGTGAAGACCGCGCTGTCGGTGCTCAACATGGGCTTCATGCGCGGCCTGTCCGCGGCGTACATGGAGGCCACCCCGGCGATCAACGACTGGCTCGCCGGACTGCTGCGGGACGACGACGTCTTCCGCGCGACGCGCCTGACGATCATCCGCGAGAGGGCCGCCGCCGGCTACCGCGACCGCCTGTACGAGTCGGCCACCCGCCCCCACTCGCCGTACCGGAAGATGCTCGCGGCGCTGTGGCGGGAGAGCCCGGTCGCGGGCCTCGAACCGGGCAGGCGCCTGGCCACCATGGCCTCCCTCCTGCACACCGACGAGGCGGGCCGGTCGTTCGCGGCGGCGCTGATCGAGCAGTCGGGCCTGCCGCCCGAGGTGTGGCTGCGGCGCTACCTCGACGCCTATCTCACCCCGCTGCTGCACGCCTTCTACGCGTACGGACTGGTGTTCATGCCGCACGGCGAGAACGTGATCCTGGTGCTCGACGGCGGCGTGGTGGAGCGGGTGATCTTCAAGGACATCGCCGAGGAGATCGTGGTGATGGACCCGGACACGGACCTGCCGCCCGGCGTGCGGCGGATCCGCGCCGAGGTGCCCGAGGAGATGCGCCTTCTGTCGATCTTCACCGACGTGTTCGACTGCTTCCTGCGCTTCCTCAACGCGATCCTGGCCATGGGCGGCGTGCTCGGCGAGGAGACGTTCTGGCGGACGGTCGCCGAATGCGCGGCGGACTACCGGCGGTCGGCGCCCCACCTCGCCGAGCGGTTCCGGCGTTACGACCTGTTCGCGGAGACGTTCGCGCTCTCGTGCCTCAACCGCCTGCAACTGCGCGACAACCGGCAGATGGTGGACCTGACCGACCCGTCGGCCGCCCTCCAGACGGCCGGTGACCTGGTCAACCCGATCGCCCGGTTCGCGCCGCCCGCCTGAGCACCACCCGCCTGAGCGACGGGCCGCTCAGGCGGGCGCGTACGTCATGCAGTCGGCCTCGTCCTGCACGGGGCCGATGTCGATGCCGGGCGCCTGGCACTCCAGAGCCACGTTGTGCCGGCAGTCGAACATCTTGCACGCGCCCACGCGTCCCATGGTCTGCTGGTCGCCGCCCGGCCCTCCGGTGGTGAAGAAGGTGTCGCAGTGCGCGTGGGACAGGTCGCCCACCGTGATGGCGGTCGCGTGACACCTGCGGTCACGGTTGTACGCGCACGAGGTGGCCTCGCAACGGTTGACAACGGGCATCTCCATGAGCGGCGTCCCCCCTGGCAGTCACGGCTTTCGCCCGGCTCATACCGCTGTTGACCAGGTCGGCAATCTCCCCGGCGCCACCAGACTCCGCCAAGTCCCGCCAGGGGAGCAGCGTTAGTGCAGCAGATCCTGACCGCGTTGCAAGCCCAGGCGGACGCGGCCGGGCGCATCACCTGGGACGTCAGCGTCGATTCCACCATCGCCCGCGCGCATCAGCACGCCGCCGGGGCGCGCAAAAGGGGGATCTTCAGGCCGAGCCGCCCGGCGGCAGGGCCGGTACCGAGCCGGCCGATCACGCGCTGGGGCGCGTCCATGGTGCCCATCGCTGCTCGCCTGCTCATGGCCGGGGCAGCCCTCAGGCCGCCCCGGCCGGTGATGAGTCAGAGGGGGTCGATCGCGAGGTCGGTGACCTGGTCGTCCTTGATGCCGAACACGAACGCGAAGGACAGAGGCCCGCCGGGGAACTCACCGTCCCCGGAGGCCACCAGACGGTCGCCCGCGAACGAGGTCGGCGTGATCACGATCTTGGGGTTGATCAGGTGCCCCTGGATCCACTCGCGTATCTCGGCCTCGCCGGCGTAGGTCGTCCCGTCATCGCGCACGGTGGCCCCGTCGCCGAAGACCGCGGTCAGCGCGTTCGCGTCGTGCGCGTTGGTGGCCGCGATGAAGTTCTCGACAGCCTTGGGAAGGGTGATGTCGTCCATTTCTGCTCTCCGGTCTTCTCGGGTACCAGGACGCGGGCGCGTCCTGGTACGTCCCTGCAGCACCTCAGCAGCACGATGACGATGTGGACGGCGACCCGCCACAGGCCGTGCAGCGCGGTGACCAGCTCGAGGTGCCGAGCAGGGTCAAGGCGGCATAGACATGCGCGGGGCGCATGCTGATGAAGGCTTCGTCGGGTCGGTTGTGTGTGGTAACTCAATCCACCCCGACGAGGCTCCTCGCGTTCTGGCAACAGGCTTAGAAGTCCGCACCGCGCGAGAGCTTTTCGTTCGCGCGCAGCTCCGCGAGTGCGTTCTCGTGCATCGCGACAACGACGTCGTAGCCAGAGTTGCCGAGCACGATCCGTTGCGGCGGAACGGGTGCGTTCATCGCGCTGATCACGGCCCGCACTCCGCGTTCAGGGTCACCCTCTTGCTTGCCGTTATGTTCCACGAACGCCGCCTTGACGCCCTCGACCAGCGGCACGTAGGCGTCGACGGTCTCGTTGACGGGCTCGTTCTGGAAGCCGGCGTAAGCCTTGGTGCGGAACGCTCCCGGCTCCACGACGAGCACGCGCACACCGAACGGCTCAACTTCATGGCGCAGTGTCTCCGACAGTCCTTCGAGCGCGAACTTCGCCGCCGAGTAGTAGCCGAACCCCTGTGCGCCGACGAGGCCTGCCACCGACGACATGTTCACGATCCAGCCGTCGCCGCGGGCCCGCATACCTGGCAGGACCGCGCGTATCAACTCGACCACGGCGAACAGGTTGAGGTCGAACGTGCGGCGGATCGTCTCGTCGGGGGCCCCCTCGACCGAGCCGAACCAGCCACGGCCCGCGTTGTTGACGAGCACGTCGATCCCGCCGAACCGCTCCTCTGCCGTCTTGACCGCCGCACGCACCTGCTCGGCATCGGTGACATCGAGCTGGAGAACCAGCACACGGCCGCGGTGCGGTTCAGCCCATTCCCGCAGTTCAGAGGGCCGACGTGCTGTCACCACCACCTGATCGCCCTGTTCCAGTGCAGCCTCGGCATAGACCAGGCCGAACCCTCCGGGTGTCCCGCCAGTGACGAACCAAGTCCTCATGGGCTTCTCCTCTCGCTATAGCAAGCAATGTAGCGCTATATAGGCTACTATAGCAACCATGCAGAATGCACGGGATCGACTCCTGCTCGCCGCGGCGGAGCTGCTGGAGGGCGGCGGCACGGTGTCCACAAGGGCGGTGTGCGAACGCGCCGGGGTGCAGGCCCCGACGCTGTACCACCACTTCGGTAGTAAGCAGGGCCTCATCGACGCCGTGCTGAACCACGGCTTCACCCAGTACACGGCGGTCGAGAGCTCTGGCGACCCGCTGGACGACCTGCGCGAGGGCTGGGACAGGCACGTGCGGTTCGGGCTGGAGCACCCGTCGTTCTACGGGCTGCTTTACGGCCGCGCCGAGCCGGGAAAGCCCTGCGCCGTCACCGCTCCCGCGCACGCCGCGTTGCGCGAGCGGTTGACCGCCGCCGCCACCCAGGGCCTGCTCAAGGTGCCGGCAGACGAAGCCGCCGAACAGGTGCTTGCCGCCAACGTCGGCATCACGCTCACCTTGATCAGCCAGCCGGAGCCGGACTTCAGGCTGTCCGGACGCGTCCGCGAGGCCGCGCTGGCCGGAGTCCTGCACACGCCCTCCGCCGACGCCCCCGCGACCCGTGCGAGCGCCGCACTGACGTTGCGTGCGCTGGTCGGCAACGACCCGGGCGACCTCACCCCTGGCGAACGCGCGCTGCTCGGCGAGCTGCTGGACCGCCTGGCCCGCTAGAGCACGCGGCGTTCCTCAGAGGGGCCGCACGACCTCGTCGCTCTGGACGCGCGGCCCCGCCCGGATATGCCGCTGCGCTACTTGATGTGAATTGTCGGACAGGCCTTAGTGCAGCAGTTCCTCGGCGACGGCGAGGAGCTTCAGGGCGGTGGGGTCGGCGGGCCCGGCGCCCCGGGGCATCCGGTCGGAGATCCGCTGCAGCAGGAGGTGGACGTCGTCCCCGCCGGCCGCGGCCGGGACCGCCGCCTCCGATCGCCGCAGCCGCAGCAGCAGCTCCAGGCCGTACGCCGCCTGGGCGGCGAGCAGCCCGAGGAGGTCCACGTCGGCGAGCTCCCCCCGCAGGTCGGAGGACCTGTCGAGCACCTCCAGCACGCCGATGCAGCTCTCCTCCCGGATGACCGGCGCCGCCATGATGCTGTGCGGGACGTACCCCGTGGACTCGGCGGCGTCGTGGGCGAACTGCGGCACGGCGGTCACCTCGTCGGCGATCATCGGCTGGCCGCTCGCCGCGACCCAGCCCGCGATGCCCGTGCCGGGCGGGAAGCGCGTGCCGATGAGGTGCTTCTCCCCCTCGCCCGACACGGCCTCGAAGACCAGTTCGCCGGTCTCCTGGTCCACCAGGAAGACCGACGCCGCGGCGGAGGCGAACACGTGCCGGGCGACCTCGACGGTCGACTGCAGCAGCCTGCGCTCGGTGATCTCGCTGTCGGAGCGCCGTTCATGCACGGACATGTGCGTCTCCCTTGGATACGACGACGTTGCTGGCGGCCAGGTAGAGCACCGACTTGAGCTGGAAGGGGGTCATCCACCGGTGCCTGCTCAGGGCGAGCGCGCACATCCCGGTGATGTGCGGCGCGGCGAAGCTGTTCCCGGTGCTGCGGATCTGCCTGCCGCCGCGCCAGGCCACCCGGACCTTGACGCCCCGGGCGTAGAACTCGGCCGGCGGCGCGGGGTTGTAGTAGTAGGTCATCGGGTCGGGTTCGTCGTGGCTGGCCACGGAGATGACCGAGGAGAACGTCCAGGGAAAGCTGAGCACCGGCATGTTGTGCGCCGCGGCCACGAGCAGGCAGCGCCGGAAGTACGCGCGGTCGGCCAGCTCGTGCAGCTCGGGCAGGAACTGGCTCCTGGTCGTGGACAGGCTGAGGTTGACGAGGTCGAACCCCTCCTCGACGGCCCAGCGCAGACCGGCCAGGAGGGCGGCGCCGCTGCCGGAGCGCCCGTCGGTCAGCACCCGCACCGAGGTCAGCGAGACGGCCGGGGCGATCGAGCGGATCAGTCCGGCGCACGCGGTCCCGTGCCCCACCGGGTCGGCCGGGTCGCAGTCGACGACCGTCAGGCCGTCGCCGTCCTCGGCGACCACCAGCGACCGCTCCAGGCCGCCGACCAGCGGATGGGAGGCGTCCACCCCGGTGTCGAGCACGCAGACGCGCACACCCGCCCCGTCGGCGGGGCCCGTGCCGTCGTCACCCCACGCCCATTCCCTGGTGACCTCCTCCAGGCGGCTCACGCCGAACTCCTCCGGCGCCAGCCGTGAGGTCGCGAGGCTCCAGGCCGGCACGCCGGGGAACTGCTCACGCCGCTCCCGGCGCCAGGGGGGCTGTGTCACGGTAGCCTCTCCTCCTCGATCCACCGGCGTACCCGCCGGGCGGGCAGCTCCGCTCCCTTGGCTGCGTATCCACGCAGCGCGCGGGCCGCGGCCTCGGTCGCCGGGCCGGTGCGCCCGGCCGCGTGGTGGACGCGGGCCAGGTCGGCCAGCACGTCGCCGCACAGGCAGGGGTCGTCGGTCCGGGCGAGCAGCTCCTCCGCGCGGGCGGCGAGCGCGCCCGCCGCGCCGTGGTCGCCGTCGAGGGACGCGACCAGGGCGCTCAGCGTGAGAAGGGTCAGCTCACCGCGGGCCTGCAGTCGTGCGCCCGTCGCGCGCAGCCGGGCGAGCTCTCCCGCGGCCTCGGCGTGACGTCCCCGCCGGATCAGCTCACGCGCGGCGTAGAGCTCCAGCGTCCGGGCCGGCTCGGACTGCCCCACGCGGTGGAGGTCCGCCGCCGCCTGGCGGAACAGCGCCTCGGCCGCGGCGTGCCGGTCGACGAGCGACTCCACCAGCCCGCGCACCTGGAGGACCGCGGCGGCCGCCAGGTCCAGATGGAGGTCCCGGGCGTGCCGGTCGGCGGCGTGGAGGACGGCCCAGGCCTCGGCGACGTCACCGGCCAGCGCGAGCAGCCGCGCCTCGGTGACCAGCACGGGCAGGAGCATCGCCCGGTCGGCGCCGAACCTGGCCGACAGACCGGCACACAGGGACAACCCCTCCGCCAGCGGTGTCGGGGACCACTGCGCCAGCTCGCACAACCCGCTGAGCAGGCGGTTCTCCTCGTATCTGTCGCCGAGGGAGCGGGCCCGGGCCAGGGCGTCGCGCAGCGCGGCCTCGGCCGCCCCGAAGCGGCCCTCGCCGATGCGCAGCAGCGCCTCCAGGTGGTGGAACCGGCACCAGCCGAGGTCGTCGCCGGGGTCGGCCGCCAGCAGGTCGCGGAACGGCCCGGCCGAGGCCGGCCGGGCGCCGAAGCGCAGCGCCAGCGTCTCGCGCTGGACGGCGCACGTGAGCCGGGTGCGCGGGTCGCCCGGCAGCATCCGCTCGGCCACCTCCAACGCGGCGTACGGCCGGTCGGACTCGCCGCGGGCCAGCCCGGCGTCGCAGATGCGTACGGCGAGCGGCCGGTGGTCGGGGTGCCCGGCCGGCAGCAGGTCGCGCCCACGCTCCAGCAGGGCGATGGCCGCGGGCAGGTCCTTGCGGTGCAGGGCCCGGGTGCCCTCGCCGACGAGGGCGCGGGCGGCCCGCTCGGTCAGCGCCGGCAGCAGCGGGTCGTCCGGCCGCACCTCGCGTTTCAGCAGGCAGGCGGTCTCCAGATGGTGGGTCAGGTCGCCGTGCGACGACTCCTCCCCGGACGAGGCCCAGACGGAGACCTCCGCGGGCCCGGAGAGCCGGCCGGAGATCTGCTCGGAGATCCGGTCGGCGAGGGCCAGATGCCAGGTGGCCCGCAGGTCCTTGCGGGTCATGGCGTAGACGGTGTCGCGGGTCAGCGTCTGGGTGAAATGGAACGACCCCGCCGCCTCCCCGCGCCGGACCAGGCGTTTGCGGATCAGGAGCCCGACCGTCTCATCGACGTCGAACCGGGCCTCCGGCTGGGCCGCGCAGATAACGCCGAGCTGGTCGAGGGTGAAGACGTGACCGATCGCCGCGGCCCGTTCGAGCACGTCGCGCTCACCGTCGTCGAGCAGGTCGAGCCGCGCGCCGAGCAGCGCCTGGATGGTGCGCGGAAGCGGGGCGTCCTCCCCCTCCTCGGCCAGCGTCTCCAGCAGCAGTTCGGCGAACAGCGGGTTGCCGTCGGAGCTCTCCGCGACCCGCCGGCACAGGGCCGGGCTCGCGACCACGGCGTGGGCGACCACCTCGTCGTCCGGCGACCGGAGCGCGGCGAGCTCGGCGACCAGCCGCTCCATCCGCGCCGCGTCCAGCGCCCCGAGCTCGAACGCGACGGCGCGGCCGACGTCGATCCCCCAGGAGGGCCGCGCCTCCAGCAACTCGGGACGGGCCACCCGTACGACCAGGACCGGCACGTCGACCAGCCACGTCGTGAGGTCGTCGATCAGGTCGAGCAGGGTCGGCTCGGCCCAGTGCAGGTCCTCCCAGACCACCACCAGCGGCTCGCGCCGGGCCAGCGCCTCGAACAGCGCGCACACCGCCCGCGCGATCTCCTCGACTCCCGCGTCCTCTCCCGTACGCGGAGCGCGTGCGGCGTGCCCGGTCACCAGGCCGCGCAGGGCGGCGCCGCTCGCCTCCTCCAGCGTGTCCGGCCAGTCGTCACCGAGGGACTCGACCATCTCCGCGATGGGGCGGTAGGTGATCCCGGCGCCGTACGAGCGGCACCTCCCGGCGAGCACGGTGACCCCGGCGGGCAGTTCGTGGACGAAGTCGCGCACGAGCCGGGACTTGCCGATGCCCGGCACGCCGAGCACGGTCACCACCCGGCACCGGTGGTCCCGCACCGCCTCGCGGTACGCCGTCCGGAGCCGCGCGGTCTCCGCGGCGCGGCCGATGAGCGGGACCTGGGCGTCGGCGTCCCCGGCGTCCGGCTCCAGCGAGGTCACCCGCCAGGCCCGCACGGGGTTGCTCTTGCCCTTCAGCGTGAGCGGAGGCACGGGCTCCAGCCGCGCCTGGGCGCGGACCAGGCGCGCGACCTCGTCCCCGACGAGGATCTCGCCGACGCCCGCGGCGGACTGCAGGCGGGCGGCCGTGTTGACGGTGTCACCGATGACGCGCAGGTCGGCTCCCGGAGTGGCGATGACCACCGCCTGCCCGGCGCTGACGCCGCAGTGCACGTCGAGCCGGATGCCGTGCGTCGGAGCGAGGCCGTCGCTCAGCTCCCGCACCCCCTGCAGCGCCGCGTGGGCGGCGCGGACCGCCCGGAGCGCGTCGTCCTCACGGCTGGCGGGGATGCCGAAGACCGCCATGATCGCGTCCCCGATGTACTTCTCCACGACGCCGCCGTGCTCGCTGATCCCGGAGGTGCACGCCTGGTAGTACCGGTCGAGGATGTCCCGGAGGAGCTCGGGGTCGAGCCGTTCGGCCAGCTCAGTCGAGCCCACCAGGTCGATGAAGACGACCACCACGTTCCGGCGCGCAGGGCGGGCTGCCCCGGCGTTCACACTAATTTGAGCTCCTGGCCCTCGACCTCGCCGGCCGCCTCGTCCAGGCGGGTCTTGATCGAGTTGAGCAGCTCGACCTCCGGCCTGCTCAGCTCGGCGAACACCTGCCGCTGCCGCTCGTTGAGCATGTCCACGGGGTGGCCCGCCTCGCGCAGGGCCGTCAGCGGGTCGAACGGCGCCGGCCCGGTCTGAACGTCGTGGCTGTTCAACGGCCCACCTCCTGGTCGTGCCTGGCCTCGCGGCCACTGTGGTACGCCGCCAACGGTAGGGACGCGTGGTTCAGCGCCAGTATGGCGACGCCATGCCGCCGCCATACTGACCGCGTACGCGGGGCTCAGCGCTCCCGGTTTCCGTGCGGTGCGGCGTGCGGTCCTGCGTGCAGTTCGGCCGCGAACCGGTGGGCGAGCGGTGACATCGCGTACGACAGGGAGTGGGCGGCCACCTCCGCGTCGGCCGGGGTCTGCGAGATCGACAGGACGCCCGCCTCCAGGAGCGACTCGACGACCCGCTCGCCCGGCTCGCCGGTGCCGTCCAGGGCCTCGACGAGCTCTTCGTGCCCGAAGACCGGGCCGCCGAGCGCGCCCAGGGCGAGGAACGCGGCGCGGTGCGGCCACGACGGGTGGGCGTAGGACTCCTCGAACCGCCGGCGCAGCGACACGTCTCCCGCGGCGAACTCGTCCAGCACGTTCTCGGTCCGGTCCAGCCGGTCGGCCAGCGGACCGAGCGGCAGGTGCCACAGCCCGGCGAGCCGGGCCCCGAGCAGGCGCAGGACCAGCGGCGACAGCCCGTACCTCCGGAAGATCCGCAGGACGGCGGGCAGGTCGCCGGCCACCCGGTCACGGCCGATCATCCGGCTCAGGAACTCGACACCCTCGCTCGTGGACAGGTCTCCGAGCCCGATCCGGGCAACCGAGTCCAGGCCGCTGAGCCTGCTCCGGCTCGTCACCAGGACCCTGCTCGACGTGGTGCCGGGAAGCAGCGTGCGGACGCTCTCCTCGTCGGGCGCGTCGTCGAGGACCAGCAGGACCTTCCGGTCGGCGAGCCACGACCGCCAGACGGACGCCAGCGCGTCGTCCTCGCGCACTCCGGCGACCTCCAGCCCCACGCTCTCCAGGATCTCCCGCTGGACGCCGGCGGCCGGCCGGGGGACGCCGTGGCGCCGCAGCGGGATCACCACCGCGCCGTCCGGATAGCGGGAGGCGAGCAGGTGCGCGACGTGTACGGCGAGGGCGGTCTTACCGGCGCCCAGCCCGCCTGTGATCACCGTGACGGGGGCGGGCTCCTCGAGAACGCGGCGCACCTCCGCCTCCCGGCCGGCGAAGTCGTCGACGTCGCGGGGGAGCCGGTTCGCCAGGGCCCGTACGGACCGGGGGCGGGCGGCGGCCGGGCCCGGGTTTCGCGTGGGAGGCCCGTCACAACGGAGGATGGTCTGGTAGAGCTGCCTGATCAGCGGGCTGGGATCGATGCCCATCTCGGCGGCGAGGTGCCGCCGCAGGCCCTCGAAATGCGACAGCGCCTCCGCGGTCCGCCCGCACCGCGACAGCGCCGTCATCCTCGCCGCGGCGATGCGCTCGCGGGCGGGGAACCGCGCGGCGACGACGTCGAGGGAGCCCAGAGTCTCGACGTGGCGGCCCAGTTCGATCTCCAGCTCCACCCAGTCCTCGTAGACCGACAGGAAGAGCTCGGTGAAGCGGCCCACCTCGGCGGCCACGAGCGGGACATGGCGGAACTCCACAAGCGGTCGTTCGTGCCACATGCTGACGGCGTCGCCCAGTTGCGACGCGGCGACGGGGAGGTCGCCGCTCCGGACGGCGGAGCGGCCCGACCTGCTCAGTTCCAGGAACCGCAGCAGGTCGAGCTCCTCGCGGTCGGCGCGCATCCGGTAGCCCCACCCCTGGAAGCTGATCCGGTCACCCACGATCTTGCGTAGCGCGGACACGTAGACCTGCAGGTTCTTGCGGGCCGTACGCGGCGGCGTCTCGCCCCACAGCGAGTCGATCAGCTGCTCGGACGGGATGACCGCGTTCGCGTGGCACAGCAGTATCGCCAGGAGCAGCCGTTGTTTCGGAGCGCCGATGACCGCCCTGTGGTCCTCCACGCGGACCTCCAGCGGACCGAGAATCGAGCAGTGCAGTCGCGGTGAGATCGCGTCACCCATGGTGCAGTCCTTGGTCCGGGTCTCCGCGGCGGTCCCGGTCACCGGACGGAACCGGCTCTCCGGGCGCCCAGGAGGAGGAAGTCGACGAGGTCGAGCGGAGCCGGGGGCACGGCGTTGCCCAGGGCCGCCAGATGGAGCGTTCGTGCCGCGAGCGCGACGGCCGTGGAGACCGCGTGTCCCCCGGCCTTCGCCTCGAACCAGCGCCAGTCGCCGTCCGGGTTCACTTCGAGGAACACCACCTCGTCTTTCCTCAGCAGCAGGTCGAAGGCGCCGTACGTCATCCCCCACAGGGCCGCGAGCCGCCGTACGGCGTCGGCGGCCGCGGGCGGCACGGCGACCGGGGCGACCGTCACCTCGCCCTCCTCGCGCCACGGCGAGTCGGGGGAGCGCTTGCCGACGGCGTACCCGTGCAGGCCGCCGGCGACGTGGTAGACCCGCAGCTCGGCGTCGTGCTCGATGTGCTCCTGCACGATGACGGGGTAGTCGAGGGCGGGCCGGCGCAGCACCTCCTCGCGGGCCGCGATCTCGGGGAGGACCCCGGTCAGGAGCCCGGGCTCGGTCTCGACGAAGTGCTCCTCGACGACCTTGACGACCACCCTGGGCCCCGGCAGGCGGGCCGCCGCCTCCGCCGGGCTGGTGGTGACGACCGTACGCGGGACGCGGACCCCGGCCCTCGCCGCACCGGCGAGCTGTTCCAGGCGGCCGGGCCGGTTGCCCGGCAGGCTCGCCGGGGCCAGCGAGCAGAGCTGGCGGACCAGCGCGTGCCAGGACTCGGCCCGCAGCAGGGTCTCCACGGCGTCCGCAGTCGCGGGCATGGCCCTGGGCGAGAAGTGGCGCGCCCACACGACGGTCGGCATGATGCGGCGGCCGTCCAGGTCGAGCACTGCGCTCATCCCGCCCGTGTCACCGGTGACAGCGGTGGACAGCCGCAGCGAGGCGATGGTCTCGGCGTCGACGCGCACGCTCGGCACGCCGAGGTGATGCAGGGTGTCCTGCAGCACGGCGAACTCCGCGCAGCCCGCGCGGTCGGCCAGCACGACGCAGGGCAGGACCCCCGCGTCCGGCCCGGTGCCCGGCTCGATGTGCAGTTCGCTGTCCGCTGGCCGCCACGACACCGATCCCGGCGTTCCGCGCAGGTCGACGGTGAGGGGAGGGTCGTACGATCGGCCCGGGTCGGGTGTGCCGGCGTCTCCGGCGGCGCTCAGCAAGGCGGGACCGCAGTCGTGCGCGGCCCGGATCCGTAAGATCCCCCCGGTGGCGCCTCCACCGGCCTCGTTCTCGCTATCCCGCCCACACTGAACCAGTCAACGGGGGCCGCGGTTTAATGTCAATAGAACCATATATGGCCGATTGTTTAAGTAATTGCTATATGTCGGATTTCTTTGTTTGTCCAGGTCGGATGGTGTCGGCTTCCGGAAAGTGACGGCTTTCGGATGTCCCGCTCACCAGCTCTCCGTAACATGATATTTGTGGTCCGGAGAAATTCCTGTTTAGGGACATAGCCCGCTGACCCGGCGGCCACGGCGGCCGTTCCGGCCCGGTGCGTAGACTGGGACCCACTCGTGCGGACCGGCCCCCGTCGCGCCCCCGTCGCGACCGGCGTACGGGATCCACGGACGGAGGGAACCCGGCACAGAGGCCGGGTGACCAGGACGAGGAGGACGGCGTGAGCCGGCGCGTACGCGGCGATCGGGAAGAGGCCGAGCTGCCGATCGACCCCGACGTGGACCTGCGGCGCGATCGGGACGTCTTCCGCCTGGCGGCCCCCGCGCGCCGCCGTGGCTGGGATGTGCTCGCGATGATCGCGGTCGGCGGCGGGGCCGGCAGCGTGGCCCGCTACCTGGCCGGCCGGGCCCTGCCCGCGCCGCCCTCCGGGTTCCCCTGGGCGACGTTCCTGGTCAACGTCACCGGCTGCCTCGCGCTGGGGGCGCTGATGGTCTTCGTGCTGTCCGTCTGGCCCCCGCGCCGCTACGTGCGCCCGTTCCTCGGGGTCGGGTTCCTCGGCGGGTTCACCACGTTCTCCACCTTCACCACCGAGATCGTGGGAAGGATGTCAGCCGGCGGCTGGACGACGGCCGTCGCGTACGCGGCGGGCAGCCTGGTCGCCGGTCTGGCCGCGGTCTGGTGCGGGGCCACCTTGGCCCGCGCCGTGGCCGGCCTCCCCGTACGGCACGGCAAGGAGACGAGTCAATGAGGCTGCACGGCCCGGCGCAACGCCTGACGATCTTCGTCGGCGAGACCGACCAGTATCGTCATCGGCCGCTGTACAGCGAGATCGTGCACCGGGCGCACAAGAGAGGGCTCGCCGGCGCGAGCGTGTTCCGCGGCATCGAGGGCTTCGGCGCCTCCTCGCTCATCCACACCAGCCGCCTGCTGTCGCTCAGCGAGGACCTGCCCGTCGCCGTCGTCGTCGTGGACGCCCCGGAGCGGATCGCCGCGTTCATGACGGAGCTGGACGAACTGGTCACCGAGGGCCTCGTGATCGTCGATCCCGTGGAGGTCTACCGCTACGTGGGGCGTACGGAGCGGTGACCCTGCTGCTCGTCTTCCTCGGCGGCGCGATCGGCGCCCCCGCCCGCTATCTGACCGACCGGCTGGTGCAGCGCCTGCACGACAGCGTCTTCCCCTGGGGGACGCTGACGGTGAACCTGGTGGGGTCGCTCGTGCTCGGGCTGCTGCTCGGCGCGCGGGACGGCCTCGGCCTGCCCGATCCCGCGGTCGCCCTGCTCGGCACCGGTGTCTGCGGGGCGCTCACGACCTTCAGCACGTTCGGCTTCGAGACCGTGCGCCTGCTGGAGGAGGGCTCGGCCGCGCAGGCCGCGCTCAACGCGCTCGGCAGCCTGCTTCTCGGCGTCCTCGCCGCCGCCGCCGGGCTCGGCCTCGCCCACCTGCTCGCCTGAGCCGGCCCGCTCGGCCCCGCCCGGTGAGCCCGCGAAGAACAGCCCGGAAACACGTCCACCCCACCCGGAGGGTGGGGTGGAGCGCATCAGGCAGGTCAGTGGTGTCCGTGCCCGTCGTGCTTCTGGGTCCAGGGACCGGTGATCGCGAAGACGTAGCCCGGGGTCTGGATGTTGGCGAACAGGATGCGCCCGTCCGCGCTGAACGTCGGGCCGGTGAACTCGCTGTCGTTGAGCTCGTTGCGGGCCATCGGGTAGGGGGTGCCCTTGTCGGTGACGCCGACCAGGTGCGACAGGCCCTCGCCGTCCTCGGCCAGGATGACCCCGCCGTACGGCGAGACGGTGATGTTGTCCGGCCCGTCGTAGTGGGTGTCCTGCTCCGGGTCGGGGTTCACACCGAAGATCGTCTTGAGCGTGACGGTCTCCGACTCGGGGTCGTAGAACCAGACCTGGCCGTCGTGCTCGTTCTTGCTGCCGTCGTCGTGCCGGGCGTAGCTGGCGACGAAGTACGCGCCGCCGTCACCCCACCAGGCGCCCTCCAGCTTGCGGCTGCGGGTGACCTGGTCGTCGGTGAACTGCTTGCGCACCGAGGTGGTCTTGGCGTCCCGGTCCGGCACGTCGACCCACTCGACCTTGTAGCGGGTGCCCGGCTGGGTCGCCTCGGACAGGTCGGCGATGTGCTTGCTGCCCTTGCGGCACCGCATGGCCTGCAGCTTCCCCGCGGTGTCGCCGCCGGGGCCGAGCGCGAGCGCGCGCAGCGCGCCCTTGCGGGCGTGGAAGTGCTTCGGCGGGACCCACCGGAAGTAGAGCCCGTTCGGGCCGCTCGCGTCCTCGGTCAGGTAGATCTCCGAGTTGCGGGGGTTGACCGCGACGGCCTCGTGCGAGTAGCGGCCGAGGAACTTCAGCGGGACCGGGTCGCGGTTGGCCGCCCGGTCGAACGGGTCCACCTCGAAGACGTAGCCGTGGTCCTTCTGGTACACGCCCCCGGCCCGCTGCTCGGTCTCCTCACAGGTCAGCCAGGTGTTCCACGGCGTGATGCCGCCCGCGCAGTTGTTGTGCGTGCCCGCGACGCTGACGTACTCCCGGACCCGGTTGCCGTTCCGGTCCACCTCGATGTTCGTGGTGCCGCCCTTGGCGCCGGGGTCGTAGGTCAGGCCGGGCAGGGCGGGCACGCCGTACGGCTCGCTGCCGTTGATCTCGTGGTTGTTCACCAGGACCCAGCCGTCGCGACCGGCGAAGCACCCGGTGCCGTCGGCGTCGCTCGGAGTCGGCTCGCCCGACTCCAGCTTCGTCGTCCCGGCCTGGGCGACGATCTTGTACGAGAAGCCCTTCGGCAGGGCGAGCAGACCGGCGGGGTCGGGAACGACGGGCCCGTACCCGGTCGTCCTGCCGACCCCGGCCTGGGCGGCCTGGGCGGCCGCGGGACCGGCGATGGCCTCGATGCTGCCCGCGACGGCGATGCCGAGGCCGCCGGCGGCGGCCGAACGCATGAGATCGCGGCGGGAAAGGGAGGAACTCACAGACGTACCTTTCGTGCATACAGCAGGCGATGCGATCAAATTCCGTCAGGCTGAACGTTTCCTTTCGTCATCGGTACGCACGGGTGACCAGTGCCTGACGATCGCGACCGCGGGCCGGCCGGAGACGTGGTCAGAAGGGTGGCCGGGCCAGCAGGATTCCCCCGCCGAGGGGAACGGCGACGGCCGGGACGCGGATCGGCGCCTTCCTTTCGCCGATCTTGAATCCCTCCATCCCCCAGCTCACCGCGACCTCGCAGTCCCCGCCGGGATGGAGGGTCACCAGCCGCCCGTCGCGGATTCCCGCGTACAGCAGCCCGATCGTGAACGTCAGGTCGACGGAGAACGTGATCGTGAGCACCTTGCGCTCGCCGGCGTAGACCTCGACGTACGGGCGGTGCTCCGAGGTGATCGAGTGCGCGGCCAGAAGGACCTGGTTGGTCTTTCCGCGGAAGCCCTCCTCGTGACTGCGCACCGCGGCGGCCCGCAGCTCGCGGGACTTCTGCCACCCGGCCGCCAGGACCCTCCCGAGGGTGATCCCGTGGAGCAGGCGGGCGCCGGCCTCGGGCAGCTGAGCGACGAGTTGCCCGGCGATGTCCGGGGCGTCGCGGCAGATCGTGCTCATCACCTGGGGGTCGCGGACGACGCTGGCCGCCGCCACCACCGCGCCGCGCGCGCCGTCATAGAGCGCGAGGGCGGCCGTGCCCGGATTCGGGTTGACGGTCAGGTTCAAGACAGGCCCTCCCGGATCTCCTGCCGGCCCGGGTCCGCGACAGCGTGGAGGCGTACGGCCGCCGGGCCGGGATCGCGGCTCTCGTGGATCCGCACGTTCGGGGACGGGTCGGCGCGGGAGATGAGACGCACCTCCCGGCGACGGTCGTGGTCCCGGTCAGGCGCGCGCCGGCCGCCCTGGGCCAGCCATACGACGAGAGCGAGGAGCGCGGCGGCGACCACGACGACGGCGAGCCCCGGTGGCACACCGAAGTCGGAGCCCGTCTCCTCGCCGGAGAGCCCGGCCGTCGGCACCACCTCGGGGCTCGCCTCGGGCGACTCCTCCGACCCTGGCGACTCCGGTGGACTCGGTGCGGGACTGCCGTCCGGGCTCGCCGGTGGACTCACAGCTGGGCTTACCGGTGGGCTCACGGACGGGCTCACGGGGGACACTTCGCTCAGGACGACGTCGATGGCGTCGCCGATGGTCAGCTCGCCTCCGCCGGGAGGGCTCTGGTCCTCGACGATCTGGTCGTCGCGCGCGTCGTCCGCCCCTCTGAGCGTCAGCCCCCGGTCCGCCGCCATCTGCCGCGCCTCCGCGACCGTGCGGCCGATGACGTACGGCACCTCGGTCGAGCCGTCGAGGAGCAGGTCGACGGCCTGCCCGTAGGCGAGCCGCCCGCCGGGCGCGGGAGTCTGCTGGGCGACCTTCCAGTCGCCGGTGGCCTCCGGCTGCCGGGTGGTCACGCCGAACCCGGCCCTCTCCGCTTCGGCGGTGGCCGCGGTCAGCGTCATCCCGGTCAGGTCGGGCACCTGTCCTTCCAGATGGACCCGGACCCTCGTGATTTTGAATTCGATGCACGACGCCGTCTCCGCGCTGCTCACGTAACTCGTCCCGGGAGGCACGGGATCGGGCACGGTCACGACCGCGTAGCCGAAACGGCCGTTGAGCGTCGCGTACGCCTGCTCGTACGTCTGACCGGTCACGTCGGGCGGGGGCGGGCAGCTCGTGGCCCGCGCCGGCGTGGCCCAGAACGCGGCGGCGGCGACGGCGAGGGCCACGATCAGGCGTACCGGCATCATCGTCTCCGGAACGGGTCGGGGGTGTCCGAAGGGAACGGGTCCGGGTCGCCCGGGGTTGTCCGAAGGGAACGGGGGCGGGCTTCCCGAACGAAGGGCTTCTCGAAGAAGTGTTACGACGAATCGCGGCCGGCTCGCCTGAGTATCCCCCTACTCATATTCCCGAGCGCAATTCCCCGGTCCGGTGAGCGGACCGGGGACGCGGTTTTCCGCAATCAGGCCGAAACGCACACGCTGCCCACTGCTGCTGCCCCCTGCTGCTGCCCCTGCTCCTGCCCCGTGGCCTTTCCGCAGGCCGGCTCCGCTGAGCCGGGCTCAGAGCAGATACCGCAGCCAGAGGTACGGCGTGGCCAGGGCCACGGTGACGACGGTGACCACCAGGCCGTACTTGGTGAACTCCCAGAAGCTGATGCGCGCGCCGTTGCGCTCGGCGATGCCGAGGATGACGACGTTGGCGGAGGCGCCGACGGCGGTGGCGTTCCCGCCGAGGTCCGCGCCCAGCGCGAGGGCCCACCACAGGACGTTGTGGTCGCCGGGCACGTGCTGGGCGAGGTCGGCCACGATCGGGCTCATCGTGGCGACGTAGGGGATGTTGTCCACGATCGCCGACAGCCCGGCCGAGGCCCAGAGCAGGACCATGGTCGTCACGCCCGGCCGCCCGGCCGTCGCCTCCGCCGCCGCCTGCGACACCTGGGCGATCACGCCGGTCTCGACGAGTGCCCCGACCATCACGAACAACCCGGCGAAGAACACCAGCGTCGGCCACTCCACCTCGCGCAGGGCCTCGTCCGTGGTAATCTTGGTGACCAGCACGAGCAGCCCCGCGCCGAGCAGCGCCACGACGGACGGCTCGTAGTGCAGCACCGGGTGCAGCACGAACGCGGCGATGACCACCCCGAGCACGGACAGGCTCTGCACGAGCATGACCCGGTCCTCGATGGCCGCCTTCTCGTCGAGTTGCATGATCTCGGCCGCCCGTTCCGGGTCGTACCGGAAGGCGCTGCGGAACAGCACCCGGCACAGCCCGATGAACACCGCCGTCAGCACGATCACCAGCGGCGCCAGGTGGACGAGGAAGTCGTTGAAGGTCAGCCCGGCGCGGGAGGCGATGATGATGTTCGGCGGGTCGCCGACGAGCGTCGCGGTGCCGCCGATGTTGGACGCCATCGCCTCGGCGATCAGGAACGGCGCGACCGGCAGGGCGAGGCGCTCGCAGACGAGGAACGTCACCGGCGCGATCAGCAGCACGGTCGTGACGTTGTCCAGCAGCGCCGACGCGAGGGCCGTGATCACCAGGAGCAGCACCATGAGCCGGAACGGCCGTCCCCTGGCGCGCTTGGCGGCCCAGATGGCCAGGTATTCGAACACGCCGGTCTGCCGCAGCACGCCGACGATGACCATCATGCCGAGCAGCAGGAAGACGACGTTCCAGTCCACGCCCGACTCCTGCGAGAAGAACGCGGAGCCGGCCGCCGTCGCGTGGACCAGCAGCATGATCGCGGCGCCGCCGAGGGCGGCCTTGACCCGGTGGATCTTCTCAGTCGCGATGAGGACGTACGTGGCGGCGAAGACGATCGTCGCCACCCAGGCGGTCACCGTCATGCGAGCCGCTTGAGCAGCGCGGAGAGCGTGACCGCGCCCAGCAGGCGGCCGCCGTCCAGCACCGCGACCAGGGGACTGCGGGTGCGGGCCATCAACGCGCCGATCTCCAGGAGGGTGGCGTCCGGGTCGGTGACCGGCAGTTCGCGCGGACGCTCCGGCAGCGCCTGGCGGACCGTGCGCTCGCCCAGCGCGCGCACGAACGCGTCGGCGTGCGCCTCGTCGATCACCCGGGCCAGCGCGGGGTCGTCCTGGCAGTAGCGGGGCACGGCCAGGCGCAGCACCTGCGTGCCCGGCAGGATCGACACCGGCGTGCCGCGCTCGTCCAGCACGATCAGCCCCGGCAGTTCGCGTTCGGCCATGAGACGCGCGGCCTCGGCCACGGGGGAGTCGAGCCCCACCGTGGGGAACGGCACTAGGAGATCCCGGGCGCGCATGATCTCACCTGCCCACGACGTACGGCTGTGCTCACGTCTGCCTTCCGGTCGGCGGTCCGGCCTCCCGGGTATGGGAGACCCCTTCGCCGACCAGACTTCCCGGCACGCCCCGGACCAGGCTATCGGTCGGACACGCCGGACAGAAGTCCCGAAGAGCGGACGAACGCCCCCTCGGCGTACGGGAGACGGCCGAGCGATCCCGCCGGCAGCGGCACCATGCCCTCGGGCGCGGTGGTCAGGTGGGCGGCGAAGGCCAGCCGGCGCCCGGGGCGCCCGTCCGGCGAGACGTAGTCGTCCGCGCCCGCGAACCACGTCTCCCCGGCCGCTCCGACGGGCGCGATCCGCGCCAGCGCCGCCTCGACGTCCTCCCCCGGCCGTACGACCGTCGCGGGCAGGCGGTCGGTCTCCTCGTCGGACCGCACGAGCGGCGTGCCGTCGAGCCAGCCGACGAGACAGACCGTGACCTCCTCGAACCCGGACCGCGCCGCCTCGGCCGCCGCCTCCGCCGCGCCCGGCGTCTCCCACCCGTGCAGGGAGAAGACCGGCGGGCCGGACCCGTTCGAGCGGGCGGCCGTCCCGCCGTGGGCGAGCGCGCGGCGCACGGCCTCGACGCCGGCCCGCGCGTACGGCACCGTCCGCTCGGGCAGCCGGTCCATCGGGAACCAGCCCAGCTCCGCGCACTTGTGCGGCTCGGCGTTGACCGGCGTGCCGGTGTATCCCCCAGGCACGAGGAACAGCCCGACCCGGGCCGTGCCGCCCGGGTTGCGATGGTGCATCACGTGGACCACCTCGCAGCCGTACGGCTCGATGCCCAGCTCCTCGCGCGCCTCGCGGACCGTGGCGTCCACGGCGGTCTCCCCCTCCTCCAGGTGCCCGGACGGCATGATCTGCCA
The DNA here is from genome assembly GCF_008728085.1 of Microbispora cellulosiformans. NCBI lineage: Bacteria > Bacillati > Actinomycetota > Actinomycetes > Streptosporangiales > Streptosporangiaceae > Microbispora > Microbispora cellulosiformans. The sequence continues at coordinate 360,999 of NZ_VYTZ01000004.1, forward strand.
CTCCCCGTCGGCGTACCCGGTGCCGTGGCGGCGGCCGAGCAGCACCCTGTCCCCGTCCGTCACCAGCAGGTGCACGTCCACGACCGGCCGGTACCGGCCCGGGGCGTACGTCGCGGCGTCGAGCAGCGCGGGCAGCGTGGCGGCGCTCGCCGAGATGAACTCCCCCAGCTCCGGCGGCACCACGTTCAGCGTGCGCACGTCCGCGGGGCGGACCCGCCGGACCTGGTGCAGGCCGATGTCCGGTTCGAGGAACTCCGGGCCGCTGCGGCGCGACAGGTCGAGCGAGACGAGCCGGCAGGCGAAGACGGTGCTCAGGCGGCCCGGCTCGGCGAGGGTGAACACGTGCAGCGCCGGTCCCGCCGTGGCGCCGAGCTCCTCGTCGAGCTCGCGGCGCAGCGCCGCCTCCAGGGAGGGGTCGCCCGGCTCCACCCCGCCGCCCGGCGTGACCCAGTACGGCTCGCGCTCGGGGCGCACCCGGCGGAACAGGACGACGTCGTCGCCGTCGAAGAGGATGGCCCGGACAGCGTGCCGCACGGTGGTCATGCCCGGCATCCTCTCGCGGGCGTCCGCCGCCCGCCCCCCGGACGGCCTCTCTGACGGCCCCGAATACGGTGAGGTGATGCTTCCGCTGCCGACGACTGTGAGGGAACGATGACGGAGATGACCTACCGGCGGCTGGGGGACTCGGGGCTCGTCGTCTCGGCCGTCGGCCTCGGCGGCAACAACTTCGGCCGCAGGATCGACCTCGACGCCACGCGGGCCGTGGTCGGCGCGGCGCTCGACGCCGGCGTCACGCTGATCGACACCGCCGACATCTACGGCGAGTCGGAGTCCCTGCTCGGCGAGGTGCTGAAGGGGCGGCGCGACCAGGTCGTCCTCGCGACCAAGTTCGGCGGGGACGTCCAGGGCGCCAACGGGCCCGACTGGGGCGCGCGGGCCTCGCGGCGCTACGTCCGTCTGGCGGTCGAACGGTCGCTGCGGCGGCTCAGGACCGACTGGATCGACCTCTACCAGTTGCACTTCCCCGACCCGTCCACACCGGTCGAGGAGACCCTGTCGGTGCTCACGGACCTGGTGCGGGAGGGGAAGGTCCGCTATCTCGGCTCGTCCAACTTTGCGGCCTGGCAGGTCACCGACGCCGACTGGATCGCCCGCACCGGGGGCCTGGAGCGCTTCGTCAGCGCCCAGAACGAGTACAGCCTGCTGGACCGCCGGGTGGAGCAGGAGCTCGTCCCGGCGCTGGCCCACCACGGCATCGGCCTGCTGCCGTACTTCCCGCTCGCCAACGGCCTGCTGACCGGCAAGTACCGGCGCGGGGAGCAGCCGCCGGAGGGCAGCCGCCTCGCCGGGCGCCCGCAGTATCTGACCGATGAGCGGTTCGACGTGGTGGAGCGGCTGCGGGAGTTCGCCGGGCGGCAGGGCGTGACCCTGCTCGACGTGGCGATCGGGGGGCTGCTCGCGCGGCCCGCCGTGTCGTCGGTGATCGCGGGCGCGACCCGGCCGGAGCAGGTCGAAGCCAACGCGGCGGCCGCCGCCTGGCGGCCGGACGAGACGGCGCTGAAGGAGCTCGACGAGATCCTCTCAGGCACGTGACGTCGTTACATAACCTTGCGGGAATATAGCTGAGCGGGTATGTTCGGGGCCGTGCCAGCGACTTTCGACGTGCTCGCCGAGCCCGTGCGGCGGCGGATCCTCGACCTGCTGCTCGAACGCCCCCGTCTCGTCGGGGAGCTCACCGAGCGGCTCGGCCTGACCCAGCCCGGCACCTCCAAGCACCTCAAGGTGCTGCGAGATGCCGGGCTGGTCCGCGTGCGCAGGGACGCCCAGCGCCGGTGGTACGAGCTCCGCCCCGAGCCGCTCGCCGAGATCGACGCGTGGCTCGCGCCGTACCGGAGGCTGTGGTCGGCGAGCTTCGACGCGCTGGAGAGACATCTGGACGAGGCGCCCGACGACGACCCGGAGGAGACGAAGTGAAGGCGACGCTCGACGAGCTCGACGGACGGCCGGTGCTGCGGATGGAGCGCAGGCTGTCCCACCCGAGGGAGAAGGTCTGGCGGGCGATCACCGAGCCCGAGCGGCTCGGCCGGTGGTTCCCGTTCACGGTCGACGAGATGGACCTGCGGGTGGGCGGGAAGATCAGATTCGGCGGCGGCATGACGCTGGACGCGGAGATCACCGAGCTGGACCCGCCCCGCGTGTTCGCCTTCGTCCAGCGCTCCACGCCGGAGGCGCCGCGCGAGGGCGACAACCTGCTGCGCTTCGAGCTGTCGCCCGAGGAGGACGGTGGCTGCCTGCTCGTCTTCACGCAGGTCTTCGACGACCGCCCGGCCGCCGCGAGTTACGCCTCCGGATGGCAGGTGTGCCTCGGCGCCCTGGAGGCGGTCGTCGCAGGAAGGTCACCCGAGTGGCCGGAGGGGAACTTCCCGGAGCTCCATCAGGCGTACGTGGAGGCGCTCGGGCTCGCTGAGGGAGTGGCCGAGGAAGCGGACGGACGCGCCGACGGGACGGACGGCCGGCGGGTTCGGTTCGAGCGGCAGCTCACGCGGCCGGTCGAGGAGGTCTGGAAAGTGGCGGGGGCCGCCGAGGCGAGGATCGGCGCCCCGGTGCCGGACCGCCTCGGCGAGGGGACCGTCACGGCCGTCCGTACGCCGGGGGCTCAGGGGGCTTTGGGGGCTCCGGGCGCCGCGCCCGGCGCGGAGGCGCCGGCGTACGTGGAGTTCACGGTCGCACCGGCGCGGCCGGACGCGGGACCGGGCGGACCCGGCCCTGCCGCGGAAGGGGATGGACGACGGGTGCGCTGGGAGCTGTCCCGGGGCACCGGGCACGGCGCGCGACTGGTCGTCACGGACACCGGCGCGACCGGCCGTGCCTCCGTGCTGGAGGCGTGGCGGGACCGGATAGAGACGCTGGCGCGCGACCTCGTCGGCTGAACCCGGAGCGGACCTCAGGCGCCGCGCGTCGTCAGTAGTCGAGCATCCTCAGCAGACGGCCCAGGTACGGCGGCACGTTCCGCAGCCGTACGGCGTCGTGCGTGACGAAGGAGGCGGGAGCCAGCAGGGCCCGCAGCCCCGCGAGATCGATGAACCGCAGGTCTCCCGTGTCGATGACGATCTCGCCGCTCGCCTTCCTCGCCGCGGTGAGCGCGCTCGCCAGGGCCTCGCTGTTGGAGACGTCGACCTCGCCAGCGATGATCACCGAAGAGTCCGCCGGGGACCACCTGACGCTGAGATAGGTGTCTGTGTAGAGAACTCCGCACTGATCCGCGGCGGGGGTCACGAGGTGCACCGGCTGGGAACGCCGGTGGTCGATCCACCGCTCGCCGCGTACGGACGGGCGGTCATGGAGCAGGACATGGCGTTGATCATCGCTGTCCCACCTCCCTAGGGAAGCTGGAGTATTCACTGAGCGTTGTCGTCTGACGCTACTTCTGTCAATGGTTAGCCTCGTTAATATTCAACGAAGATCTAACAAGGGCGGGGCGTCAGCGCTTGCGGCCGACGCCCCCGACCGACCACACCGCGTTCTTCGGCGGCCGCAGCCGTCCCGGATCGGGGCGCCAGTCCGGCAGCAGGACGAGGCCGGGTTCCACCAGCTCAAGGTCTCCGAACAGCCGAGGAATTTCCGCCCGTGTGGGCAGGCGCGTGCGGCCGTCGTCCTTGGCGGCCCACTCGTTGGCGAACAGGAGGGACAGCTTGTCCGTCACCTCCGGCCGGATGTCGGAGACCGCGTGGCTGATGACGATGTAGCTGCCAGGGGTGATCACTTGGCGTAACCGCCGGGTGAGGGCGAGCGTCAGATCGTCGTCGTTGATGGTGGAGAGGACGCCGACGAGCAGGACGGCCACGGGCTCGCCGAGATCCACGAGCCCGCGCAGCCGCGGGTGCGCGAACAGCCCGTCGGGGTCGCGCACGTCGCCGTGGATCACCACCACGCGCTCGTCGTCCTCGACCAGCGCCTGCCCGTGGTTCACCACGACGGGGTCGTAGTCCACGTACACCACCCGGGCGTCGGGGGCGTACCGCTGCGCGATCTCATGGACGTTGCCCTGGGTCGGCAGACCGCACCCGATGTCGATGAACTGCCGTATTCCGGCCTCGGCCAGGAACCGTACGGCCCTGCGCATGAACTTGCGCCCCTCGCGGCACAACATCGGCAGCTCGGGCGCGATCCGCAGCGCCATCTCCGCGGCGCTGCGGTCCGCGGCGAAGTTGTTCTTCCCGCCGAGCCAGTAGTCGTAGACCCGGGCCTCGTTCGGGATGGACGGGTCGAAACCCACTGGCTCGACCGGGGGGAAACCCGGCATGATCCTCCGTTCAGCCCAGACCGCGATACTACCGGGGAAAATCGGGCGGAAGAGAGGGGAAGAGCCGGGTGAGCACCTGACAGGGGCGGGGAGGCCCGGGTGGGTCAGCGCAGCGAGCCGGAGCACTCGGCCGTGAAGCCGGCCCACACCGCCTTGCCCATGGGACGCAGGGGCGTCCAGCCCCACATGCGGCTGACCCCCGCCACGACCTGGAGGCCGCGTCCCGTCTCCGACACGTAGTCGGGCTCACGCAGCACCGGGGCGGCGCTGCTGGGGTCGGTGACCATGCACAGCAGCGCCCGGGCCGAGCGGAACATCAGCAGTCGTACCGGGACGGGGTGGATCGCCTGGTGGCGCAGGCCGTGCCGCAGGGCGTTCGTGACCAGTTCGCAGACCGCGAGCGCGGCGTCGTCGGAGACGTCGTCCATCGACCAGGTGCGCAGCACGCCCGCGGTGAAATGCCGCGCGGTGCGCGCGGCGAGACTCTCGCGGTGGAATTCGTGCACCGCCACCTGGGGTGCGCCGTCGGGCTCGGTCCCGTTGGTCCACGGCCACCGCACACCATCCGGAAAGACCTGCTCAAGCGTGCCCAGCCAGGGATCACGGGCACCGCTATCGGCTTCTGCGAGTGAAGCGCGGTCTGTCCGATAACCAGTCATTGAGAGCCTTATGAGGTTGATGTCGACCGTGTGGCGGGATGACTCAGTAAGTCATACTGCTCCCATTGGTGCTCCTGTGCAAGTACAGATGCACGTGCAAGCGCTTGAAAGTCCTTGCATGGGCGGGGGAATCCGAAACGAGGCCCCACATGTCCGTGATCTACAACGGGATGTCCTCATCTCATCTGGGCCGGGTGGGCTGGCGCAAGAGCCGGCACAGCAATCCGAGCGGAAACTGCGTCGAGGTCGCCGTCCTCCCCGACGGCCGGGTGGCGCTGCGCAACTCCCGGCACCCGTCCGGCCCCGCCCTCATCCTTCCCGTCCAGGACATGGCCGCTTTCGTCCGCTCTGTCAAAGAGGGCGAATTCGACGATCTGCTGCAGACCTGATCACAACGCTTGCGCGAGACGGCGGGGAGAGTATCGTTAACAGGGCGTAAACATCGGTGCACCTCAAAGGACCTCATATGACTGCGGCCCCTGCGGAGGGTGTGCCTCAACTCCCTGACTTGGCGTCACAGTCACGCCGTAGTCCCACCGTTCTGCGTCTCCTCCTCGGCACCCAGTTACGCCGCCTGCGCGAAAGCAAGCACATCCGGCTGGAGGAGGCCGGGCACGCCATCCGCGCCTCGCACTCGAAGATCAGCCGGATGGAGCTCGGGCGCGTCGGTTTCCGCCGCCGCGACGTCGCCGACCTCCTCACCCTGTACGGCGTGAGCGACGAGGCGGAGCGAGAGGCGTTGCTGTCCCTCGTCGCCCAGGCCAACGCGCCGGGCTGGTGGCACAAGTACGACGATGTCCTGCCCTCCTGGTTCGAGGCGTACGTCGGCCTGGAGCAGGCCGCGAGCACCATCCGCTGCTACGAGGTGCAGTTCGTCCCCGGGCTGCTGCAGACCCCCGAGTACGCCGCGGCGGTGGTGCGGCTCGGGCACCCGGACGCCCAGCCGGAGGAGGTCGAGCGCCGCGTACGGCTGCGGATGGACCGCCAGCAACTGCTGGCCCGGCCGGACGCCCCGCACCTGTGGGCGGTGATCGACGAGGCCGTGCTGCGCCGCCCGGTCGGCGGCCCCGAGGTGATGCGGGCCCAGATCGAGCACCTCATCGAGATGGTCAACCTGCCCCGGGTGACGCTCCAGGTCATCCCGTTCAGCGCCGGAGGGCACGCGGCCGCCGGCGGGCCGTTCAGCATCCTGCGCTTCGCGGGGGTCGGCCTGCCCGACGTCGTCTATCTCGAACAACTGACAAGCGCCATCTACCTGGAAAAGCACGAAGACATCGACCGCTATCTCGCGGTCATGGAACGCCTGTGCATCCAGGCCAGACCGCTTGCCGACACCAAGCGGATCCTGAACCAGCACCTGACGGAGCTGTGACGATGCGCTAGCGTCACGTGCGCGACCTCCGCTGCCCGCGGCCGCTGGAACGGTGGCGCAAGCCGTACCCGAAAATACGTGTCAGGTCCGTATGGGCGGTAAGTGGTGTAGTAGCGCGGGGGAAGCAGAAGGGTGGTGAGAACCGTGGCGGGCAGCCTGCTCAGCCTGGAGTTCGACCGTAGTTCGGTCACCCGGGTGCGGCATCTGGTCATGGTGTCCGCGCAGGAGGCCGGTTTGAACGGCATCGTGCTGGAGGACTTCGTCCTCGCCGTGCACGAGGCCGTCGCCAACGCCGTTCGTTACGGCTCACCGCCGCGCGGCATCGCCATGTGGAGCGAGGCCGGCTCCCTCGTGTGCGAGATCACGGACAAGGGGCCCGGTATCCCTGCCGAGGTCCTGGAGCGTGAGGAGCCCGCGAAGAGGTTCGACTTCGGCGGGCGAGGGCTGTGGCTGATGAACCGCCTGGCCGACCTCGCCGTTCGCACCGGGATCGACGGAACGACGATCCGCCTCTGCGTGGCCCTTCCCTGAGCGGTTTGAGTGGCTTCCGCTGAGAGCGGAGCGCCTCCCGCCTGTCCGAAACCACGCGTCCTCCGAGAGCCCGTAGCCCCGGTCGTCAGGGTTAGCGCCGGTGAGAGCTGGGCAGTTCTGATCTCGTCGTCCTGCCGTGACGATCGTGCGACAGGCTCGGCAGGAAATCCGAAACCAGTATTCAGGTTCACCGAAATTACGAGCAATCCGAGTCGGACGCCGAAGCCTTGCTAGGCTGCAGGGAACCGTAGAACCGGGCGTTGTCTCACCCGGCAGGTGAGACCGTCGAGAAGTGGGGTCACACCGTGAAGAAGCTGCTTGTTCTCGCTCTGGTCGCCGTCGGCGGGCTCCTTGTCTGGCGCAAGGTGCAGGCCGACCGGGCCGAGCTCGATCTGTGGACCGAGGCGACCGGCAGCGAGAACTGACCACCAGGGATGGTGCTTGATCGTGGCAGAGGTGCGGGAATGACTCCCGTGAAGCTGGCCTGTCTGGACCTGGCCGGGACCACGATCGGTGACACCGAAATGGTGGAACGGGCGTTCGCCGAGGCGATCGCCACGCAGGGCATCGTCCCCGGGACCAGCGCCTATGCCCGCGCGATGGTGCATGTGCACAGGTCCCGGGGATGCCCGAAGATCGAGGTCTTCCGCGGCATCTTCCCCGGCAACGAGGCCCAGGCGCAGGCCGCCAACCTCACTTTCGAGCGTTCGTACGAAGGAGCCATCGAGCGGGCCGGCCTGGTCCCGATCCCCGGCACCATCGAGGCGATCGAGAAGCTGCGCGACGCCGGTGTGAAGATCGCCCTGATCACCGGCTTCAGCCGGGCGACCCTGGGGCGGGTGCTGAGCTCCCTCAGCTGGGTCGACATGCTGGACCTCGCGCTGTGCCCGGAGGACGCCGGACGTGGCCGTCCGTACCCGGACATGGTGCTCACCGCCGTCCTGCGCTCCGGCGTCGACGACGTACGGCAGGTGGCCGTGGCGGGCGACTCCGAGAGCGACATGCTCTGCGGTCGGCGCGCGGGCGCCTCCATCGTCGCCGGGGTGCTCACCGGCGTCCACAGCAGGGAGCGCCTGCTCGGCGGCGGCGCCACCCACATCCTCGACTCCGTCGCCGACTTCCCCAGCCTCGTCCTGCCCAACGAGGTCGGCGCCCCCTCGGTGGTCACCTCCGCCTCCTGACCCGCGGGGCCGTTCCCCGTAGCTGTGGTCCCGCCGTTGCCGAGTGGCGCTCGCACACGCGCTGTTGCTACGGTGTACGCACCGGAGGGCTCGAAGATCTGCCTGTCTTCGCGATTCGCGCCCGCCAAGGGGCCTTAGCTCAGCTGGCAGAGCGCCTGCTTTGCAAGCAGGAAGTCAGGGGTTCGAATCCCCTAGGCTCCACCCACTCGAAAGCCCAGGCCAGGAGTTGTCTCCCCTGCCTGGGCTTTGATCGTTAGTCGGCCTTGGCGCTCTTGCGTGCCCGTTGCGTGCCCGATCCGCTCTTGAGTTGTCCTCGTGCGACGCTGTCGGGCTGCTTGGCCACCTGGTGCCGTCGCTCGTCGCGGGTGCTCACCCCGCTCTAAGGAATTGCTCAAAGGCTTCCCGCGCCAGCGCTGACACACTCTTCCCTTCTTGCTCGGCGCGGGCCTTCGCGCGTTCACGCAACTCCTCAGGGACTCTGAAGGAGACCCTCGGGGAATGTGTGCTCTCGCCTGTAAGCGATGGGCGCCCCGGGCGACCGGTAGGCACGGATACGCGGCCCTCGTCGATCGCCCGGTGAACGTCGCTGATCGCGTCCCGTACGTACTCGTCGGTGATGAGGTTGCCTTTGGCGTCGTGGATCTCTTCGGAGTCGCTGTCGATATCGGAGTCGTGGTCCATGGCCAGTTCGATGTCTTCGGGTGGCCAGGCTGCCTGGTGCTCAGTCATGGCGTCCTTCTCCGTAGCGCGGTCGGCATCACATGGATGATCACAAGAGCTTTGTCGGTGAGGATGCCGATCACCTCCAGCTCAACGCCCCGATCATCGGGCCCGATCCAGACCCATCGATCCTCCAACGTCGGGTCGGTGGCCGGCACGATTGCTGGTGGCCCAGATCGGACGACATACAAGGCATGCGCCTGTCCGATGCGGTGCTTCCGCGCCGACCGGTAGAAGCGCAACTTTTTCATGCCCATATTATGTCGGACACAACCGCTGTAGGTAGGGGGTTCCGGTCTACAGCGAGCCGACCGCTGGAGCGATGGTTGCGTCCTGGGTCCCGGCGCTACGAGGAGGACGGGGGCGGACCAGGAGACGGGCTCCGTCGACCCCCTGTCTGGGCAGGTTGGTGGCGTGATCGCCGGGCCATTAGCGGGCCATTAAGGGCGGTTAGCAGGGGGCACTCACGGTCGCTCGCGGGCTGCCCCTCGCCCAGGTCGGAGCCGTTGTCCCTGGAGATCAGGCCGATTTGCAAGCAGGAAGTCAGGGGTTCGAATTCCCTAGGCTCCACTTACCAGAAAGCCCAGGCCAGGGACCGTTTTCCTCGCCTGGGCCTTTGAGTTGGTTCCTGCGGGCGGAAGCAGATTGGTGGGCGCGGTCACGTGCCGTCTCACCGTGGTCGAGTGACTGGAACAACGTTGAGTAGATGATCTAAGCCTTTGAAGTCCTTTGGGTTGCAGGTGTAGAGCGGCAGTTGGTTGGCGATCGCCACACAAGCGATCATCAAATCGGCAGTGCGGGGACGCGGTTTGCGGCCTGAGGCGATTACAGCGGTCCAGAGTTGGCCGTACTCACGGGCGGCGGTTTCGTCGAAGGGAAGCGGGTCGAACTCAGCCTCGGCTGCCTGCAGAATCTTCATGCGCTGAGCGAGTTCCTGCGGCCCGGACGCCACGAGTACACCGACCGACAACTCTGCCGTTGTGATGGCGCTGATCGTCATCTCGTCGGGTAGCTCGTCCGGGTCGATCCCAGCGCGCAGGATGAGGATGTTGGTGTCGAGCAGCCCTCGCGTGAGGGTCATTGCCCGTCCTCGGTGAACTCGCCTCTGTCGTACGCGCGATCGTAGGGGTCGTAGAGATCGTCGTTGACGTGTCGGTCCATGTCCTCGCGGTACTTCCGGTCATCCAGGCGCGGCATGCCCCGGGACATCGCGGCGAACTCCGCTCGCGAGACGGCCCGGCGCCGGCGCCTGATCGGCACGAGGTCGCCGATGTGATGGCCGTTGCGGGTGACGGCGTACCGTTCCCCGCGTTCCAGCCCATCCATGATCTCGGCAGACCGATTGCGGAGATCGCGCTGCGAGATCTGATGGGAATGTTCAGGCTCAGAGACGCTCACCGTATGAGTGTAACGAGAGCGTGGCATCTGGTGCTACCAAGTAGCACTGCGGGGTGCCCAATCGTCGAGACGAGCGTTCCGGGGCCGGTGCGGTCGGGCCATCAGCGGGCCATCAAGGGCGGTCAACGGGGGGCACTCACGGTCGCTCCCGGACTCCTCTCACTCAGTCCGGGGCCGTTTCCCCTGGTGATCAGGCCGATTTGCAAGCGGGAAGCAAGGGGTTCGAATCCCCTAGGCTCCACTCACTCGAAAACCCAGGCCAAGGGCTGTTTTCCGGCCTGGGCTCTGATCGTTGGTCGGTTTTCACGCTCGTCTGTAGTCCGTCGCGTGCTGGTGGACGTTCGTGGAGCGCTTGTGATCCCGTCGCCTATGTCCTGGGTACGCCAGAGGCGTGACCCGGGCAGCGGATCGAGGCTGGAGCTTCTCAGTCGCCGATCCACGCTCTGCCTGGCACTATCGGAGGCGAGGGGAGACACCATGGACTTCGATCGCATCACTGCTGAGCTGGACAAGCTCGAAGGCAGACCGACAATCAGAAGCCTCCGCATCACCGTCGAGACGGTGGTCCGACTCGTTGCCGCCGGATGGACCTTCGATGACATCGTGTCGGACTACCCAGACCTGGAACGTGCGGACATCAAGCAGGCTCTCGAATACGCTGCTGCTTCCACAAACGTCCACTACTACCGGCTCCGCGAGACGGCGTGAACTTTCTGGTTGACGAAAACCTCTCTCCTCGCGCCGCTGAGCTATTGGCCAAAGCCGGCCATGACGCGGTGCACGTCCGTGACCTCTAAGCGACGAGCGCGCCCGATTCGACGATCATGGCCCTTGCCGCGGCGGACGCACGGATCATCATCTCCGCTGACACCGACTTCGGCGCCCTCTTGGCTTACGCCCGTGCCAACGGAGCCCTCAGTTGTCCTTGTACGAGAGATTGTGAAGCTTCGGCCGCCTGACATGGTGAACGTCATCCTGGGGCACCTCGATGTCCTCGAACCACACTTGCGAGCGGGAGCGATTGCGACGTTCGCCGCGACAGGCATCCGTGTACGGGCGCTCCCTCTCCGTTGAGCGCACCGTTGAACCTGAGATGGCTCAATTTAGTGCGCATCTTCGGGGCCGTGGATCTGCTTGAGGGCGTCGCGTAGATCGGCGGGCAGGGGGTCGGTGGCGGTCAGGACGTGGTTGCCTGCTTGGACACGGATGGTGCGATAGCGGCGAGCGGTGCGGACGAACTTCCTGATCGACCATCCGGTCCGTGGGTCTTGGCTTTGTTCACCAGCTTGGTGTTGACGCTCTTGGTGGGGCCGGACAGCCTGATGAACTGATTGCGCTTGACCGGCGCCTGCCCGTTGACGGCGCTCTGGGCCTTGGCGACCTGCTCGTCGATGCGGCGCAGGGTGCGCCGGGCCCGCTCAGAGCGGTACTGGTAGTAGATCATCTGATCGCGGGGGGGTCGGCTCGCTCCCGACGGCCAGGGCTGGGTGAAGATGTGCCCGTCGAGGATCGGGGTGCCGGGGTGCTCGCGCCGCCACTGCTTGACCACATACGGCACCTCGGGGATCTTCAGGCCGAGGGTGAACGACAATCCCGTAGCATCGATGGCCTGCTTGTTCGCCTCGGAGATCATGTCGGCGTCGGCCACGATCGTGACGTCCGGCGGGTTGTGGGCGGCCATGAACGTGGCGATCATCGGGAGCATAGTGTGGGTCTCGGCCTTGTTGCCTTCGAAGGCGGTCACCATGAGCGGGAACCCGGAGGAGTCGGTAGCAGCCCGATCGTGATCTGCGAGTCCAGGCGGCGTTCCTTGGAAAAGCCCAGCTCGCGGAACCCGTCACCGGCGTCGGTCTCCAAATATAGGGTCGACACGTCGTACAGGACCAGGCTGGGCGGTCCCAGGCGGGTGTGGGCCGCGCACGCAGCGGCCAGGGTATGGCGCCACTGCGGTGTGGCGTAGTCCGGCGGGCGGCATTTCACCGTGGCATACGACACCGCGTCGATCCCGGCCTCGGCAAGCACGCGCAGGCTGTCGTGTTTGCTGGCGGCTCCATCACCTGCGCGAGCACCGACTGCCAGAACACCTCATCGCCACCGGCCGCGGCGGCAAATCCCAGCGCCCCGTAGGCGCGCGACAGCGCATCCCACAGGTGTTCCATCCGCGAGCTGACGATCTCCAGCGGCCCTCCCGCCGCCGGCCCGTCGTCCAGCCCAGATCCAGCTCTTGCTGACCGGCGGCCAACCGCCGACGCGCCACCGCTTTGAGCGTCTCCAGCTCGGCGTCATCGTGCGCCGACCCGATGTGCTCGATCTCCCGTGACACGCGGTGGGAGGAGTAGACGATCTGCACCGCCCGAGCGCCTGAGGCCGTCTTCACCGTTCGCGCGTACGGCAGTGCGGCCCGAGCCCCAGGCCGTTCTTGCGCGAGGTGCGCCACTCAGGAAATGCCACAGCGTCAGCCATCTCCCAGCCGTACTCGTTCCATCACATCGATCACGTAGTGCACGACATCGTCGACGCGATTCGTGCCGCCGAAGATCATGGGGTCAACGCCCAGCGTGGGGTCAAACCGTGCCGCATGGATTATGACCGGCAGGCTGATACCTCTGGACCGGAAGGCGCGAAGCATTTCGATCCCAGCTTGACTATCCGCCCCCCTGTGAAGATCGCTGATCACGAGGTCATACGTGTGTTGATCGAGGCGCCCTAACGCTCTATCTGTCGAGGTAACCTCGTCCACCACCATGCCCAACTGCCTGAACAGTGCGGTTAGATACGAATTACCTTCTGGAAGGTCATCCACCCAGAGTATCCGGCCGCCCTTTAGATACACGGCCGCATGGTCCAGCCTGCGGATGACCGCCCGACGATCCGCACGACTGATCAGCGGTCCTGTCTCCTCCTGGTCGCTGCTTTCGACAGCCTTGGTCAGTAGTCGCTCAACCTCCGTGAACTCGACCTCGACGACACCTAACGCCCCGATTCTCGTCATTCGTGGTATGGCTTCCTTGAGCGGTTCCCGTAAGCTCAGATAAACCACGAAGGCAAAGCTGACCCAAAGTATGGCAGGAACCATGTCGATCAGCTTGCTCCACAACGCTTCGGGCACAAGACCTCCGAAAACTCGACGCAGACCTTCTCCTCCCAGGGATAGCACCCCAAGTAAGGGGCGTGTCGAGTGATTGAGATCCGTTACAGCACTGTGCCTGCCGCGGGGGTGGGGCCAGCTCCGGGCCGAGCGAACCTTTCCGCGCAGTTCATCGGTGGCTGAGGTAGGGGCCTGATCACCCTGCGGGTGGCAAGCCGCCGGGCCGTCAGCGGGCCATTAAGGGTGGTCAACAGGGGGGGACTCACGGTCACTCGTGGACTGCTTCTCGTCCAGGTGGGGGGCCATTTCCCCTGGTGATCAGGCCGATTTGCAAGCAGGAAGTCAGGGGTTCGAATCCCCTAGGCTCCACCTACTCAAAAGCCCAGGCCAGGGACAGTTTCCCGCGCCTGGGCTTTGATCGTTGATCCGCCTTGGTGTTCTTCCGTGCCCGTTGCGTGCCCGATCCAGTCTCGCGCGAGGCTGTCGAGCTGCTTGGCCACATGGTGCCGTCGCTCGTCGCGCGTGCTCATCCAGCTCTGAGGAACTGTTCAAAGGCTTCCCGTGCCAGCGCGGATACGCTCTTACCCTCTTGCTCGGCCCGGGCCTTCGCGCGTTCACGCAACTCCTCAGGAACTCTGAAGGAGACCCTTGGGGAATGTGTGCTCGAGCCTGTAAGCGATGGGCGCCCGGGGCGACCGGTAGGCACGGGTACACGGCCCTCGTCGATCGCGCGATGAACGTCGCTGATCGCGTCCCGTACGTGCGAACGGTCCGCAAGCCATCAGGGGTGTGTGACTGTACGTTCTTTGGGTCTGTCCCGTAATCGGCTCTATCTCCCTTTCAGTGGTGACGGAGTGCCTGCTCGCGCCGAACGAGACGATCGTCAGATTTTCCGCACGGATGGATGTGTGGCTACGACGACGGCGGCGGGGTGAACGTCCCGCACCGAATTAGGGTCATGTCTTCCTCCTTCCCGTGCCGGCCGCTCCGTCTCGTCGTGGCGCAGTTGACGCCACGTCCGGATATGTGTCAAGACGCTGAGGATATTGCCGAGTCGCTCTTTTATGGCGTCCTTGAATGCTCTTGTCACGCTCCAACGCTGACGTTTGGATCTAGGGGTGGTCTTCTGCGGTGCCTCACAAGCAGCAGATTTCGGAGATGTCGCCCGTATCGCTGCCTGCCTCGCCCAGTTCGGTCCTGCCTGGGTGCGCCGGTCATCAGCCTGCGCCGTCCTCCAAGAGAAGGAGTCGCGACCATGACCATGCTGAACTACACCCTCATCACCGACCCGGCGCCCCTGGCGGCGTCAGAGGCTGGGCGGCAGTCCAAGTCCACTGGGACGGTGTACCTGCTCGTCACGAACACCGGACAGACGGCGTACTCCAAGATCACGGTGACGGTCCCCGTCGGCACTGGCGTCGGCCACCTCACCCAGGACTTCACCACGATCACGCCCAAAGGCGAGTTCACCGACGTCAAGTCGGGCCGCACCCGTTCGGCGACCGTCAAGGCGCAGGGTTTCGCTTTCCAGGTCACCGACCAAGGCGGTTCAGCAATCAGTTTCGGTCCGGGTGACTACATGGTGCTGACACTGGAGAACGTCACCGTAGCCCCCAAACCCGGGCTGGTCGTGCTACGGGTGACCGAGGCCGCCAGCAGAAGCAGGGGCGGTGGCCTGCGCACCAGCAACACGGCGGTGGCGTTGGTGAAGACCGCGCCAAAGGAGATACCGGCGCCGCACGGCTTCCTCGCGGATAACGCCATAGTAGACGCCGGAGCAAAGGTCTTGCTGAGCTGGGAAGGTTCCGACGACTTCACATACGAGATCCTTTTTCCGGGTGGCCGGAAGCTCGTTCCCAAGGTCAAGGGCGCCGGGTCGCAGAGCCCGTACTCCTTCGCGCTGGACGGCGCCGACGCCCCGAAACGCGACACCACTTACACCCTCATCGCCAGCTTCGGTACCCAGCGGCACATCCTCACCACGACCGTTCAAGTGCGCAATCCCATCTTGGAAGCGCTCACCGCTACCAACGGCATCGCCGCCGGGTGTGTGAAGGGGCTCAACAGCGGCGACGGAGACATCACGTTCGTCCAGGGCGGGGTGAAAGTGTGGAAGACGCGCGGTTCCGAGGAGTCAGGCGCCCTGTACGCCGGCCAGGCCACCATGAGCGAAATCAGCACCGGGTGTGTGAAGGGGCTCAACAGCGGCGACGGAGACATCACCTTCTTGCAGGGCGGGGTGAAAGTGTGGAAGACACGCGGTTCCGAGGAGTCAGGCGCCCTGTACGCCGGCCAGGCCACCATGAGCGAAATCAGCACCGGGTGTGTGAAGGGGCTCAACAGCGGCGACGGAGACATCACCTTCTTGCAGGGCGGGGTGAAAGTGTGGAAAACACGCGGCTCTAATGAGTCAGGCACCCTGTATGCCGGCAATGCCAACCTTATCGGCCTCAACACCGGATGGGTGGAGGGAAGCAGCCACGGCACCGGACGGATCCTCTTCACTCAGGAAGGGCTGCGCGTCCAGCGGGGAAACGGAACACTGGGAATCGTGTTCGCCGACAAGGCCAAGCTCAACGGCGTGGCCTCAGGGCAGACCACTCCTGGGCAGGGCTGGAAGGCCTACGGATCTTTCAACTCCATCTACATCGACGTCGACACCTCCGCAGCCGGGTTCACCGGTAAGCCCATATATCTCACCTCCATCGGAGGTGCGGGCGGCATGCAGTACGACCTGGTGGGCACCAGTGCCGTCTACGACGTCACTGCCACCAAATTCAGTGTCTATCTTCAATGGCGCGACGGCAGGCCCCTGACCGTCGCCGAAGCCCAGCGGTTCGGCTGGTACATCAACTGGATCGGATACGACACGCACTGACTTCACTACCGCTCAAGGGAACAACCCCTACACATGGAATGGCCCAGAGGATGCTCCGGGCCATTTCGTGTCCTGTAGTTGAAGAGCGGCAAGAGAGAAAGGGGCAGTGATCGCAGCCCGCCCCGACCAGACTGGAGGGGTCCCACGCGCGCAGGCCTTGCAACGCACGTTCATCGGTGAAGTGCTCGACGCCAGATGAACCTGGCCACCGCGGACGACAGTACCGATGACAACGTATCCCACCATCAGCACCCGGTGAGGATACCGATCACCTCCAGCTCCACGCCTCGATCAGCGGGCCCGATCCAGACCCATCGATCCTCCAACGTCGGGTCGGTGGCAGGTGACCCGCCAGGCCGATCTTCTTCATTCCGGGCAGCTGCGCCGGCGGCCTCGCGAGCCGCTTTGGGGCGGCGCCTTCGATTACGCCAGGCGGGTGATCCCGCGCAACCACCTGCTCACCTTGGTGGCCGGGCTGGGGTCGTGGCCGTCCCAGCAGCTTGATGCGCCCGCTCAGTTGTCGAAGGCCCATACCGCGGCGGCGATCGGCTCGAGCCCCGCGGCCAGTTCGTCGAGCTCGTCAGCACTGAGCACGTCGTACGCCGGCGCGGCCAGCTCGTCGGTGAGCGCCTCGATCCGCTGTCTGGTCTCCCGGCCGGCATCGGTGAACCCGCCGGCGGCGTCCACGAGGCCGCGGCCGCGCAGCCCGTCGACCACGGCGGTCAGCCGTGCCTTGGGCAGGTGGTGGATCCGGCCGAACTCCTCCGCCCTGATTCCGAGGGAAACAGCCATGAGGACGTGGGCTTCGGTGCCGCCGATGCCATGGGCGAGAAGGGCGGCGTTGTGGCCGTCCCCGCGGTGCTCCCGCAGCAGCGTCGCCGCGTGCCAGAGCCTGGCCACCGGCTCCTCGGGCACGTCGAGCGCCCGCAGACCGGCGTACAGTGGTCGGCCCTCGGTCGGCGCGCTGACCGCTGCTCGGGTGGCGAGGTCGACGGCCCGCACCAGACCGGGCGAGTCGGCAAGCTCTCCGATCATTTGCCGCAGGGCGGCGGTGCTGCCCCGTTCGCGCACGGTGATCGCCTCCTGCGGGGTGATCTTTCCCCACACCCAGGGGATGTGGCGTGCCACCTCGCCGTCGGCGAAGTTGTAGAAGACCGCGTGTACCACCTCGGCCGGTGCCAGCCCCAGCGGTGCGGCCCGGCCCGCGAAGTACCCGTCCCAGTAGTTGCGCATGCCCACGGCTAGGAACGCCTCGTTCGCCACCTCGGAGAAGGTGGCGGTGGCGATCGGCTCGACGAGCTCGAACATGCGGTGGATCTTGGCCTGTGAGTGCTGCTGCATCGGTCGGCATCTCCCTTGGTCGTGCCAGCTGGTCGTGACAGCGCCCTCGTGGGCGACCGTTCACCCTGGCTACGAACAACGCGGCCTAGTTACGACAACTCCGGTCGATAATTTTCCGTCGATGTTGCTGGGCGGCGTCGGGGTGGCACCCGGACCTCTCGGTCACCGCTCGGTTGCCGCGGTTTGCCGAATGTTCTTCTACGCTGTGGGCCAACCCCTATGACCATAGGAACACGCCATCTGTGAATTCCGGGCTTCCGTTGGTTTTGACGCAAATCCGGCGTAGCGAGAAGCCGGCCGTGGCGTAGGGAGCGCGCTGACCACCCTCAAGGTATAGGACGAGCAGGTCGTGTCCTTCGGGACTCCAGCCAGGATCGACAGGTGTCGCGGCCGAGGCAGTTCCGGGGCGTCGGGGCTCCACCAGTAGCCCATCAGCCGGAGTTGGGAATGGGGATCTGCCATGTGTTGATCGTTGCATGTCGTGTCCAGCCGACCCTTCCGGAGAAAGTGCTCGCCTTGAGGCCGGCCAGGCTCGCGCCCGACTGCGCGGCGAGCGTGTCGCTGTCAGCACGATCAACGGCCTGCAGCGTTTCGCGTTGCGGGGCATCGTCAGAGACGTCTCACCCGAGCGGGGAGGCGATTGCGTGGTTCAGTGCATGAAGGGTTCGAAGATGGAAGCCACCTTCGTGGCAGCACGGTCGGCGTCCCCGTCCGCGATCGCCTCGACCAGTTCGTGGTGGTGGCGGTGTGCCGCGTCCTCGTCCTCGCTCTTCTCGTCGCGCATGTGGGCAGCGAAGATGTCGAGCATGCTGGAGTACAGCTTGACGTAGAGAGGGTTGTGCGTCGCTGCCACGATCGCGCGGTGCAGGGCGAGGTCCGCGCTCGCTCGCAGGTCCAGATCATCGGTCGACCAGCTCGCTTCTCGACGGTCACGCAGCTCGCGCAGCAGCTCGACGTCGGCATCCGAGCGGTTCAATGCGGCCAGTGACGCTGCAGCGCTGTCAAGGGCGCGGCGTAATTCCAGGTAGTGGCGACGAGTGCCACCGGCGAGCTGACGTTCAAGAGTGCCGGTCAGCTCGGAGTTGGAGATGACGAAGGTGCCACGGCCCTGCTCACGGCGCAGCAGACCTGCGTGCACCAGCGACTGCAGCGCCTCGCGCACCGTGTTCCGGCCGATCCCGAACTCCGACACCAGTGCGGCCTCGGTCGGTATCTGCTCACCGACCGGCCAGCGTCCAGAGACCACCTCCTCGCGGAAGCGCTCGGCGGCCTGGTCGATGAGTCCCACTCGACGCATCGGCTGTCGCGTGCCAGACTCTTCCAAAGTCATCCCATAACCCCATCATCTGCTAACATTACAATGGAGTATAACGTGGCAACGCTTTCCTCGTCGCTCGTTCCGTTGCATCGAGGGCGTCTGACCTTGTGGGCCTGGCTCGCCATCGCCCTGACAGCGGTCAACCTGCGAACGGCCGTGACCGGGTTCACTCCTCTCCTGGAGATCATCGGATCCGATCTCGGCTTCGGGGTGACGCTGTCCGGCCTGCTCGGCACCGTGCCGGCGGTGTCCTTCGGCATCTTCGGGTTTCTGGCCCCAGCGGTGACGAGGAAGTTCGGACTCGAGCGCACGGCCACTGTGGCGCTGGGTCTGACGGCTCTGTCGCTCCTGATGCGCGCCTTCTCTCCAGCGCCCTCGTTGCTGGTGCTTTCGACCGTGCTGGCCCTGGCCGGAATCGGAGCCGCGAACGTCGTGATCGTTCCGTTGGTGAAGGCCTGGTTCGCCGATCGGCTGGCCCTGGGGACCTCGCTTTACCTGATCCTCATGCAGGCGGGCCAGTTCATCGCACCGCTCCTCGCGGTCCCGGTGGCAGAAGCGGCGACGTGGCGGTTCTCAGTGGGTATCTGGGCGGGACCGGCTGCTGTGGCTGCTGTGGTCTGGCTCATCCTGGCAGTCAGGCTGCCCGCTGATCACCACGCGCCCGCGGCCGTGACGGCGGCCGATGCGAGACCGAGGATCAGCCGGTCGTCAACCGTCTGGGGCCTGGTGATCCTCTTCGCGATGATCTCGCTGTCCAACTACGGGATCATCACCTGGGTCCCGGCAGTGCTCACCGACGCGGGAGGCAGCGCGGCCCTGGGCGGCTCCATGGTCGCGCTCTACTCGGCATGGGGCATGCTCGCGGCCTTGGTGGTTCCCCACCTGGCCACGCGCATGACGAACCCGTTCATAGTCGTCGTCGGGTGCGCGATCTTCCTGGTAGCGGGATACCTGGGCATGCTCCTGTCCCCGCTCGACGGCACGATGGTGTGGGCGTGCGCGCTGGGAATCGGGGTGAGCACCTTCCCACTCTGCATGACCCTCATCAACCGTCGAACCAGGAGCCCGCAGACGGCCTCCGCCGTGTCGGGCTTCGTTCAGGGCATCGGCTATGGGCTGGCGTGCTTCGGCCCCATCGGTTTGGGCCTGCTGCGCGAGGCGACCGGATCGTGGTCGATCCCGCTCCTGGTGCTCGCTGCGAGCGCCATCCCAGGGGTGATCGCCGGCTGGTTCGCCTGCCGTCCTCGCTTCGTGGAGGACTCTGCGCCACAGTCGGTGAAGCGTGACGCCGACCAGCAGTCGCGACGATAAGAGTCATGCGCCGGACAGATCCGAACTCGTGTCAGCGGCCGCACGCCACTAAGGCGGCGGGCGTGATCGTCGGGCCATCAGCGGGAGGTGGACGGCATGGTGATCGTGCAGCGGGTCGTGATCCGGTGGGCCAAGCAGGCGCGCGGCGCCGCGGAGGCTACGCGCCGACGCGAGATTCCCTCGGCGTTCGAGCTGCCGCCAATCCCCGACGCGCCACTCGTCATCCACGATGTTCTCGCCGAGGAACAGACCGGATACGCGCCGAGCAGTGCCGTCAGCAGCCACGCCCTTCCAGCGCAGCTCAATGGACTGCGGTTCAGGTTGTCCGGGGCGGCGGTTGAAGTGGTGCGGACTTCAACGCTCGCCGCATACCCGACCAACCGCTTCCCCGGCCAGGTGTTCCTTCTTCACTTCGGAGAGAATGCCCGTTACCGGGCCAACTTCCGTTTCAGCGGCTACAGCACCGAGTGGTACTACGAGCAATGGACCGTCAACATCGCCCACGGACCGTGGCACCGCGAGTTGTTCTTGAGAGAAGAGATCGCTTACGAAAAAGATGAACGAGTCTCTTTGTACGGCGGACATCGCTGACCTCGGAATCCGAGGCATGTCGGGGCCGGCCGCTTCGCCGGGCGAGGCGGCCGGCCCGTTTCACGTCAGGCCGGGATCTGCTTCTCGTACCAGGTGTAGTAGAGGTAGGTGCTGCCGGGCCCGGTCATGGTGCCGTAGACCTGCCAGAAAACGTTGGCGCCGGGCGAGTAGCGGAAGATCTTGTCCCCGGGCCGGTCGTCCACGAACACGTCCGTGGGCCCGCCTGGGTGATAGACCCGCACCTCGATCGTGAACGTCTCAGTGTCCGGGATGTCGAGGCAGACCTCGTACGTGTATGCCGTCGAACCGGAGAGATTGTAGCTACGACCATCCACCCCGAGCCGCTGGTCGTTGGTGGGGACGTAGCTGTTCCGGACCCAGGTGTAGCCGCCTGCGGAGCAGTCGACTGCCGAGGCGGACGCGGGGCTGATGCCGGTGAGCGTGGCGCCGAGGACGCCGGTGGTGACGGCGAGAGCGGAGATCGTGCGTTTCATGCCTCTCCTCATCCGTGCGGTGACCCTTCGACCAAGTAGTTGAAGGCTGAACTGATTCTGACTCGGATGCGATGCTTCGACAAGCCCGGGCAAACCCCTACACATGTCCAAGTCAAGGAGTGCTCGGCGGTGTCTCCGGGCCTCGGGGCGAAGGCGGCACGGCGCGCGCTGCACCCAACCGCCCTCGTGGTCGCCTCATCGTGGCCAATCGCCGTACTGAAATTTCAATTGGAAAAAGGCTCGTACTGTCTGGAGCCGTGTACGTGTCCGAAGCTGTTTTTCAATTCCCCGGAGTGTCCTTGACCATATGCTCCACCAAGGACAACGGCCGCCAGATTTTTGTGACCATGAGGTCAATATCGCCGCTATATCGAGCTGCGATAAATGTATGTCGATGGAGCAAATGCTCGTCCCCGTAAGGAGAAGCATGCGAAAAGTAACTCGGCTCCGCCGGCTCGGCCTCGTCTCAGCGGTGGTGGCGGTCGGCCTGGCAACCACGTCCGTGGCCGCGCACGCCGACGGCTATGACACTCCCCGCAGCGCCACCGCCGACGGAGCAGGCAGCACCCAAGCAGCCGGGATCGCATCCGCCGAACAGCGGGCCCGGCAGGCCGTCCTCGCGGTCGGGCACGACTGCGACGCTGGGAGGTATCACACGTATTCGATCTATATCTCCCCGGGTGGCGGCACGTGGGCCTACCGGTCCACCCACGAGGCGATGTGCGTCGACTGATCAAGGTTCAGCAGATCGGCCTCCGCCGGGGCCGCCGGGGCAGGGTGGCCCGGCTGCCCGCGGCGGAGGCCGTTCCGCGGTAGCGACTTTCCGGACGGCTCAGTTGTAGGGGTTGTCGTAAGTCACGGATTTGGTGCGGCTGTTGTAGGTGTTGCCGGGATAGAACCAGCCGCCCGTCACATACAAGGTGACGTTCGTGAGGGTGGTGGAGTGGGTGTATTCACCGTCGTAGAGGAACAGGTACAGCTGGCAGCCGGAGGGAGCGGTTGCCGTGCCTGTCTGGGTCGGATAGAGGTAGGTACTGCCGTTGACGGCGACGTAGAAGTTCGGCTGGGGGTAGGACCCGCTTCCCCAGCACAGCCGGAGCGAGTACTTGAACTTCGTGTTTCCGCTGTCGAAGGCCAGCGTGCCGGTCAGCTGGGCGAGCGTGATCGACGGTCCGGAATTCGAGTTCACCGTAAGGGATACGGTCTGGTCTGGGCCGTAGGTGGCGTGCGCGGGAGTGACTGGGATCAGGATCGCCATGAGCGTTGCGATGACGACGGCGAAAGAGCTGACCGCATTACGTGCTTTGGAACGTGTCACTTCCAACTTCACCCTCTCCATGATGTCGGCGGAGCACACTGGACGTTATTGTCGGGGCCTCCAGGCGTCCAGACAGACGATTGAGAGCCACTGATTCGGCCCGGCGTTAACCTGTTGCCATTGCGGCTCTCGTGAGGGTGGGCCAGGCATGCCACCAGGTCGGGGATCAGTCCTGTAGAGCCGTAATACCGGTGTGGCGGGTGAGAGTTTCATTCCACCCAGGCATGGTCGACTCCGGCGCCGGAGACGGCTGACGATCACTGAGGGCGACGGGCCCGCCGTCGAACCGATGGGCCGGCCCAGCGCCGCCGTGACTTGCCCCGAGGGCAGACCGTCCGCGTACAGCAGCGGCGGCGGCACCTCGCTGGGATGCGTCACCGAAACATAAAACAGACAGGCCGATACTTTCAGACATCTGACCGTCAGAATATTGACGGTCAGGTTGGCAGGGGCCTACTGTCCCGGAGAAACGATCGACGTAGCGTCACCGAAAGTTTCAGACCGCCAACGAGTGAGGTCAGAAGGATCTGCAGAGGAAACACCAGGTCGGCATGGCGGTGCCGAACCTGTCCGGCGCTCGCGGTCCGGAGCTGAAGGAGCACGGCACCCTCGCCGTCCTGTGTTTCGGGAAAGCACCGGGACCGAAACGTGAGGGGTGCCCGGCGAGGCGGTGCATCCCCTCGTGCCGGGCGCACATCACGTCCCTGACCACAGCAAGCGAAAAGAGGTCGCCGTGAAGTTCCGCAAGGTCTCAGCGGTCGTGTTCGCCGTTACCGCGGCCCTCAGCATGGCAGCGTGCTCAGGCTCGTCGTCCGGGACTTCCTCCGGCGGTTCGGACGGATCGTCGTTCGAGTTCTGGTCGTTCACCGGGATTGACGCGAAGGGCTCCGCCGCCGAGTACAAGGCGAAGAGGCCGGACATCCAGATCAAGCTGACCGAGGTGGGGAACGCGCAGGAGACGGCGCAGGCGCTCACGACGGCGCTGGCCGGCGGCAAGGTGCCCGACCTGGTGCTGATCCAGGGCGACGACCTGCCCAAGTTCGTCCAGCAGCCGCAGAACTTCGTCGACCTGCGCACGATGGGCGCCGACAAGATCAAGGGTGACTACCTCGACTGGGTGATCAGCCAGCCCACGGCCAAGGACGGTTCGATCATCGGCATCCCGACCGACGTCGGCGGCATGGCCATCGCCTACCGCGCCGACCTGTTCAAGAAGGCCGGGCTGCCGACGGACCGCGAGGAGGTCAGCAAGCTCTGGCCCACCTGGGACGCCTTCATCGAGACCGGCAAGAAATACACGGCGGCCACCGGCAAGGCGTTCGTCGACAACGCCGGCGGGAGCGTGTACTCGCAGGTGGTCAACCAGGGGCAGGAGAAGTACTACGACCCCGCGGGCAATCTGGTGTACGAACGGAGCCCCCAGGTCAAGGCCGCCTTCGACCTGGCGCTCAAGGCCGTGGCCGCCGGGATCACCGCCAAGCAGAGCACCTTCACCGAGGGCTGGAGCGCCGCGATGAAGAAGGGGGACTTCGCCGTCATCGCCGCACCGGTCTGGATGCTCGGCTCCATCCGCGACAACGCCCCCGACACCAAGGGCGAGTGGGACATCGCCACGATCCCCGGCGGCTCGGGCAACTGGGGCGGCAGCTTCCTCGCCATCCCCAAGGGCGCCAAGAACCCGAAGGCCGCCTGGGACTACATCGCCGCCACACAGTCGCCGCAGGGCCAGCTCGACCACTTCTCGAAGGCCAGGTCGCTGCCCGCGACCCCGTCGGTCTACAAGGACCCGAAGCTCACCTCCGCCAAGGACGAGTTCTTCTCCGGCGCGCCGATCGGCACGATCTACACCGACTCTCTGCTCGGCCTGAAGCCGTTCCTCATCGGGCCGGACAGCACCACGATCGGTACGGAGTTCACGAACGCCATCACCAACGTCGAGCAGGGCAAGGGCGATCCCGCGAAGGCGTGGGACGCGGCGGTGACCAACATCAAGAACGCGATCGGCAGCTAGGAAACTTCACGAGCGCCGCCGGCGCGGACCGTCCTCACGGTACGGCGCCGGCGGCGGGGAAGCGAGCAGACCGTGACGACGAGCATCACCCCCACCAAGGCGGGCCTGCCCCCCGCCCCGCCGGTGGAGGCGGCGCGGCGCGGTTTCACCGAGATCATCGCCCCCTACGCCTACATCGCCCCGTTCTTCGTGCTCTTCGCGGTGTTCGGCCTCATCCCGCTGCTCTTCACCTTCTACGTGGCGTTGTTCGACTGGAACCCGATCGGCGAGCACGTGTTCGTCGGCCTGGGCAACTTCGATCGGCTGCTCGGGGACGTGCGGTTCTGGAACGCGGCGCGCAACACCGTGAGCATCTGGCTGCTGTCCACCGTGCCGCAGTTGCTGGTCGCGCTGCTGCTCGCGCACCTGCTCAACCACGCGCGGCTGCGCCTCGCGGTGTTCTTCCGTATGACGATGCTCGTGCCGTACATCACCTCGGTGGCCGCCACGGCCATCGTGTTCGTCCAGATGTTCGACCGCGACTACGGGCTGCTGAACTGGTTGCTCGGCCTGGTGGGCGTCGAGCACATCGACTTCACCCAGTCGGTGGCGGGCAGCCATGTGCTGATCGCGGTCATGGTGACCTGGCGGTGGTTCGGCTACACGACGCTCCTCTACCTGGCTTCCCTGCAGGCCGTTCCCCGGGCGATCTACGAGGCGGCCGCAGTCGACGGGGCCGGAGATGTGCGGCAGTTCCTGCACATCTCCCTCCCCGCGTTGCGGCCGGTCATCGTGTTCACGATCGTGACCTCGACGATCGGCGGGCTGCAGATCTTCACCGAGGCCCTGCTCGTGAACCGCGGCGCGGCCAACACCTGCGGGCCGATCCGTCAGTGCCAGACGCTCACTCTCTTCCTGTTCGAGCAGGGGTTCATCCAGTTCAAGTTCGGTTACGCCGCGGCGGTCGGCGTGGCGCTGTTCGTGATGGTCGTCGGGTTCGCCGGCCTCAACTACTTCCTGTCCACCCGGATCCGCCCGGTCAAGGGCTGAGGGGGCGATCATGAGCACGACGAGACCACGCTCCGGCGGTCGGGTCCGATGGTGGACCTACACGCTGCTCGCGCTCGCCGCCTTCGCCTGCCTGTTCCCTCTGTACTGGATGTTCATCGTCGCCACCACCGACACGGCGACGGCGACGACGCTGCCGCCCGAGATCGTGCCGGGCGGCAACTTCTTCCATCTCGCCGGTCTGGTGTTCTCGACCGTGCCGTTCGTCCGGTCGATCGTCAACAGCCTGGTCGTGGCCGGGACGATCGGCGTGGGCCAGGCGGTGCTGTGCGCGCTGGCAGGCTTCGCGTTCGCCAAACTGCGCTTCCGTGGCCGCGACGCGTTGTTCCTGCTCGTCGTCCTGACGATGACCGTGCCGACCCAGCTCGCCATCGTCCCCCAGTACATGATCACATCGTTGCTGGGCTGGGTGGACACGCTCCAGGCACTGATCGTCCCCGGTCTGGCCAACGCCTTCGGCATCTTCTGGATGCGCCAGCACATATCGTCCGCCATCAGCGACGAGATCCTCCAGGCGGCCCGCATCGACGGGGCGTCGACCTGGCAGATCTTCTGGCGCGTCGCGTTCCCGCTGGTACGTCCCGCCGCCTTCGTGCTCGGCCTGCTGGGCTTCGTCACCGCGTGGAACGACTTCCTGTGGCCGTTCGTGGTGCTGAAGTCGCCGGAGATGTACACCGTTCAGATCGCGATCAAGGCGCTGCAGAACAGCTTCAACATCGACCTCGGGCTCGCCATGTCCGGCTCCTTCCTCGCCACCCTCCCGCTGCTCGTCCTGTTCGTCTTCGTCGGGCGGCGCATGGTGGCCGGGATCATGGACGGCGCCTTCAAGGGCTGAGGCCGCAACCGCTCACCGGGTCCGCTCTCGAGTCGTCCTCGCGGCACCGCGCCCACTGAAGCAGATCACGCTGTCCAGGCGGGATCCCGGCCGATGACGCCGAGCAGGCGGGCGAACGGCGGGGCGTCGTCCGGCACGGGCACCGGCGGCCCGAAGGCACCGCGTTGCCTGCCCATCTCCACCATCCGGTCAGTGAAATGCAGCGCCCGCGATACGGCTTCGGGGTCCGGCTCGTACTCCCGGTCGATCGCCCTGGCCAGGTCCCAGCCGTGCACGACCATGTCGACGAGGTACATGTGGCCCAGCGTGGTCATCGGCAGGCCCATGGCGGGGCTGGTTCCCTCCCACGCTTCGGGCCGCGACCAGGCGGCCAGCGTGGCCTTCGCCCTCTCGGGGAAGTCGCCCGCGTAGGGCCCCTGCTCGACCCTCGGCCCGTTGCGACCTAGCGACTCGAACAACGCGGCCACCCACTCGAGGTGCGTGATCAGGCCCTTGACGTCGAACTCCGCGCAGGGCGTGGGCAACCCGAGCTGGTCCTGCCGCACCGCGCGCACCAGCTCCGCGGTCCGTTCGGTGGCCCGCGTCATCAGCGGCATCATTTCTTCCATGGCGACCACCCTGCCCCGCCTGCCCGCAGGGCGGCTTGTAGAAACGCGACAGCGCGGCTGGGTCGACCCGTACGCGGGGCTCGACGCCTTCGACTTCGTCCGGCAGTCGCCATCGCCCGGGATCGCGCCGTATGTCGACCACTTCTGGGTCGTGACGTGGACCGACCTCGCCGAGCCGTACGAGCAGCGCATCGTCTCGCACCCCACGGTGAACATGACGATCGCCCAGAACTTCCGCCGGGTCGTGGGAGTGATCAGAGGCGGGTTCTCCTACACGATGCGGGGCAGCGGCCGTGTGCTCGGCACGCGTTTCCGCCCGGGTGGCTTCCGGCCGTTCCTCGGTGGTTCGGTGTCCCAGCTGACCGGCCGGTTCGTGGAGATCGGCGAGATGTACGGCGCGGCCGGCGCGACTCTGGTCGAGCAGGTCCTGGCCGAGCCTGACGCCCAGGCCGCCATCGCGCTCGCCGAGGCGTTTCTCCTGAGTCTGGGACCGAACAGGGATCCGCTGTCGGAGGAGGCGGCGGCACTGGTGGCGATGGTGGAGAACGACGTGTCCGTGACCAGAGTCGACGAGTTGGCCGCCAGATCGGGGCGATCGGTGCGCTCGCTGCAGAGGCTGTTCCGGGACTATGTCGGCATCGGTCCCAAGTGGGTGATCCGCAGATTCCGGCTCCACGAGGCCGCGGAGCGCGTCTACGAGGGCCTCGGCCTCGCCACGCTGGCCGCCGAGCTCGGCTACACCGATCAGGCTCACCTGACCCGGGACTTCACCGCCGCTGTCGGCATGCCTCCCGCGGCCTACGCCCGGCTCAGAAGCCGGGCCTGATCCCTGCGTACCCGGCGGGGCGCTCCGATTCGCGCGGGAGCGGACAGTGTGGTGGCGCCGCGCGCCGCCACACTGCTGCCGCGCTGCTCAGGCCCTGCTGCGGGCAGGAGGGCACGTGGGATCGTCACAATCGACGGTCCGGGACTTCGCGCTCAGAGGAGGGTGTCCTTGACCGCGATCTGGCCGTTGTCGATCACGAACGTCTGGTTGGCGTTGGGCACGCACTGCCACAGGTAGACCGGCGCGCCGTTGGCGCGGCCGTTGGTGACGTCCAGGCAGATGCGGTTGCCCGAGTTGAGGGTGGACTTGAGGATGATCAGGCCCCTCTGGACGACCCAGAGCTGGTTGGCGTTCCCCAGGCACTGCCACTGGTACACCCGGGTTCCGTTGGCGCGGTTGTTGGAGGCGTCCAGGCACATCTCCCGCCCCGTGCCGATGGTGTCCTCCACCTTGATGAGGCCGTCCTGGAAGACGAACTTCTGGTTGGAGTTGTTGTCCTGACACTGCCAGAGGTACATCTGCGTACCGTTGCCACGGTTGTTGCTGACGTCGACGCACGCCGGGGTGCCGACCCGGGCCGTGCTGCCGTCGTGCGGGTGATCAGAGGCCATGGCGGGCAGGGTGGTGACCGCACCCACCGCGGTGGAGATGACGGCGACGGCCAGCAGACGGCGAGCGAGCATGGGTGTCTCCCTGAGAGGGTTGATCGGGTCGCAAGCACCATCCCACTACTCACCGTCATTGATCAATTACCTGGCGCACGTGTCTCCCGCGGCGTGGGCGGGTGGCTCAGCCGTGGGCGCGAAGAGCGGCGATCAGCCAGGTGAAAGCAGGCATGGCCGACGGAGAGGGCTCATGGCCGTTGAGTACGGCTAACAGCTGCCAATAGCGCTCGACCTGGGCGTCGGCGACGGTCTCCAGCCATCGAACCAGTTCGCCGCGTTCACCGGTCGGCATGCCGGGTTCGACGATGCGATGGAGGACCGACCGGCCTTCGGCCGAATCGGGCGCGATCGATGCGGCTATCGCCAGGCCGGCGTGTTCAAGGGCCGGCGACCGGAGCTCGTGGCTGTAACGCGATACCACCGGTGAGGCATCGGTCAGTGCGATCCGCCGGAGCCGCTGCCGGAAGTCCTCGCCGGAGACCAGGTCGGCCAGCTCGATCCAGGCGTCGACCTGACCTGGCGTCGGATCGTCCGGCAGCTCGTCGGGCAGCTCCCGCATCCAGTCCGCGACCACCTTGGCGTCGTCGTCGAGCGTGATCCCCAAGAACGTGTTCTCGATGAACTCGTCGATGACCTGCTGTCGTTGCGCGGCGGACAGCTGGGCGAGTTTGTGCGTCATCATCGTCTCCTCGGTCGTGCCGCCACGTACGGCGATCGTGCGGAGTACGGCGCGGCGGAGCTTCAGGGCCCTGATCTCCGCGTCCAGCGCTCAGGCGTGCACCTCGGCCACCTCGGCCACCGTGGCCTGTTGCGCGAGGATGCCGAGGGTGTTCATCGCCAGGCCGCGCCGGGGACTTCGACCTGAGTTGAGAGCACCTGGCCGGTTCCGGGTGGCACCATCTCGGGCATGCGCCATTCGGCCGCCAGGATGAACAGGGTCCTTCCGTCGGCGCCGCCGAGCGTGCAGGCGAAGCATCCCCGGTCGACATCGACGGTCTGCAGGACCTCTCCGCCCTCCCGGATCCGCACGCAGCGCCTGTTGCCGACGTCGGCGTACCAGACGGCGCCCTCGGCGTCGAGGCAGATGCCGTCGGGGTGGTCCTCGCCGGTGTCGGCCCAGACCCGGCCGCCCGCCAGTCCGCCGTCGGCCTCGATGTCGAAGGCGGTGAGCCTGTTGCCGTACGAGTCGGCGACGATCAGCGTCGAGTCGTCCCGCGTCACGGCCATGCCGTTGGGGAAGGCGATGTCGTCGGCCACCTGGCGGGCCGAGCCGTCCGGGCCGACGTGTACGACGGATCCCGGGGCGAACTCCCCGCCGCCGGCCATGTCGAAGCCGATCCGGTTGACATAGGTGTTGCCGCGGCCGTCGAAGACGATCTCGTTCCAGCCGCGGCCGAGACCGGTGAGGTCCGTCTCGGTCACCAGGGAGCCGTCGGGTTCCCGTCGCAGCAGCAGCCCCCGCGCGGAGTCGAGGATCACCAGCCGTCCGTCCGCGCGCCAGTCCATGCAGAGCGGGAGCGAGTCCACCCGGGCGACCACTTCGTGGGTGCCGTCCAGGTCGAGCGCGATCACCTCGTGCGCGGTCCAGTCGGAGAAGTAGAGGCGGCCGTCGTGCCAACGGGGTGACTCGACCAGCCCGAGACCCGTGAGCCACGTACGCAGTTCCGGCATCGACGCCTCCCTCCGCGACGTCCCCTGCGCCGCTGGGAGACGACAGTACGCAACCCCTACGACAGTTTCCGGACACGCCGGCTCCGAGTAGGGAGCGACCGCTACCCGCGGATGTCACACATCGCCGGGATGCTCGGTCGAAGATGTATCCACAGAGCGACAAGGAGAAGTCACATGCCCGAGCTCCTCCCGTTCGTCATCGATCCCACCGGCGCCGACCGGCACGCCGAATACCGGGCCCTGCGGGCCCGCGGCCCGGCCACTCCGGTGGACATCCTCGGCCTGCGCGCCTGGGCGGTCACCGACCCCACCGTTCTCCGGACCCTTCTCACCAGCCCCGATGTCTCCAAGGACGGCCGCGCGCACTACCCGGCCTTCCAGGAGACAGCCGGCACATGGCCGCTCGCCCTGTGGATACTGGTGGAGAACATGTTCACCGCGTACGGCGCGGATCACCGCAGGTTGCGCAGGATGATCTCGCCCGCGTTCAGCGCACGCCGCATCGCCGAGCTGAGCCCGATCGTCCGGTCCATCGTCACCGGGCTGGTCGACGACCTCGCCGCGCTGCCCGCCGGGCAGGTCGTGGACCTGCGGGAGCGGCTGGCCCTCCCGCTGCCCATCGCGGTGATCGGCCACCTGATGGGCGTGCCGGAAGACCAGCGCGACGGGTTCCGGCAGATCGTCGACGGTGTCTTCGACAGCACGCTCACCCCCGAGCAGGCGCAGGCCAACGTCGTGCGTCTCTACGAGCACATCGACCAGTTGATCGCGACCAAGCGCGCCGACCCCGGCGACGACCTGACCTCCTTCCTCATCGCCGCACGTGACGAGGAGTCGGACGGCGCCGGCTTCACCGGCCAGGAGTTGCGCGACACGCTGGGCCTGATGATCAACGCGGGGTACGAGACGACCGTCAACGTCATAGACCAGGCCGTCTTCGCGATGCTGACGTCACCCGACCAGCTTCGTCTCGTCCGGACCGGCGAGGTTTCCTGGGAGGACGTGGTGGAGGAGACCCTTCGCCACGAGCCCGCCGTCAAGTACCTCCCGATGCGCTTCGCCGTCACCGACCTCCCGCTGCCGGACGGCCAGGTCATCTCCGCAGGGGAGCCGATCCTCGCGGCGTACGGGGCCGCCAACCGGCACCCGGAGTGGCACGGGCCGGACGCCGATGCCTTCGACGTCACCCGCCGGGTCAAGGACCACCTGGCCTTCGGCTACGGCGTGCACTTCTGCCTCGGCGCTCCCCTGGCCCGCCTCGAGGTCGTGGAAGCTCTCCGGCAGCTTTTCGAGCGTTTCCCCGAGATGTCACTCGCGGTGCCGGCCGCCGAGTTGCGACCGCTGCCCACCCTCATCAGCAACGGGCACAAGGAGCTCCCCGTACGGCTGAGCGCCGCCGGATAGCACGGCGGAGGAGACGTACGGTCACGTCGTGGTCGTGGTCGCGGCGAAGGAGTGGATGAGGTCCCACACGTCGCCGGGCGCCTCCTCCTGCGCGAAATGGCCGGCGCCCGGAATCAGGGCGGTCGTGAGATTCCGGACGCCGGCCTCCCGCAGCCCCGCCGCGTACGCGGTGACGTCGCCACCCTCGCCGTCGCCGCGTACGTAGAGCAGGGGCGTGTCGACGGGCCCCGCCGCGGAGAGTTCGGCGTTGTCCCGGGCGTCCTGCGGGAACGCCCGATAGAGGTCGAACCCGGCGGTCAGGGCGGCGTCCGTGCCGTAGGCGGCGGCGTGCGCCGCCCGCGACTCCTCGGTGATCTTCTCCGGTGCCGGAGACAGCACGTCGTAGAAGTACGCGAAGTATTCGGCCTGGCGATCCCGTACGAGGGCCTCCGGCAGGGCCGGCACCGCGTGGAAACCGAAGTGCCAGATGTACGGGTTGCGCAGCACCTCGCTCCACGGCTCGACGCCGGGGATCACGGTGTTCATGACGACCACCCGGTCGGCGTCGGCGTACTGCCTGAGATAGGAGTAGGCGACCATCCCACCGGCGTCGTGGCCGACCAGCGTGAGGCCGGTGAGCCCGAGCGCCCCGACCAGATCGTGGACGGCCGCCGCGATCAGGCGCTTGGAGCCGCCGGGGACGGCTCCGGTGGACCCGCCGATGCCGGGAAGGTCGACGGCGATGACCCGCGCCGTGCCGGCGGCGCGCTCCATGACGCCCTCCCATGTGCTCCACGACTCCGGCCAGCCGTGAAGGAAGAGGTACGGAGGGCCGTGCGGGTCGCCCGCTTCGGCGACGTGCACGGAGAGGTCCCCAACGGCGAGATGCGTGTGACGTATCTCAACAGACATGGGCGTATGTCTACCAAAGGCCATGCGGGATGGCCGCTCTCACGGAGCGGGCCGCAGGCCCCGTACGCCCTCGCCGGGACGTGGTCGTCTCCGGCGAAGGCGTACGGGCGCGTCCGCTGCGTCGCTCAGACGCGGGTCCACTTCTGGTTGTTCTGGCCGTTGCACGACCAGATCTGCACCTTCGTGCCGTTGGCGGTGCCGCTACCGGACACGTCCAGGCACTTGTTCGCGCCGACCGCCGTGATCGTGCCGTCGGAGTTGAAGCGCCACTTCTGGTTGTTCTGCCCGTTGCAGTCCCAGATGATCACTGAACTGCCGTCGGCGGTGCCGGCGTTGTTGACGTCCAGGCACTTGTTGCCGTAGACGCGCAGCTCACCGGCGCTGGTCGTGGCCCACTTCTGGTTGTTCTGGCCGTTGCAGTCCCAGATCAGCACCGTCGCGCCGTTGGACTGGGAGGCGCCGTTGACGTCGAGGCACCGGCCCGAGGCGACCCCTCTGATCGAGCCCGTGGCCGGAGGAGTGGCGGTGGGAGTGGAGGTGGGGGTGGTCGTGGGCGTCGCCGTGGGTGAGGCGGTGGTCCCGGTGACGGTGAGCAGGACCGCCTCGCGGGCCGGCACGGTGGTGGCGTAGCTGTTGGTGAAGGTCCCGGCGTCGGTCCCCGTCCACAGGTTCCGCACGGTGGCCGCGCCGCTCAGGCCGAGGTCCGACCAGCGGACGGTCATCGACGCGGACGAGGTGGTCCGGTTGAGCAGGAGCACGGCCCGGCGGCCGGTGCCGGAGAGCACCTTGCTGTAGACCTGGCGTCCGGTCTGGTCCTCGGCGACCTTCACGCCCTGCCGTCCGAGCGGGTCCTGGTCGAC
Source organism: Microbispora cellulosiformans (assembly GCF_008728085.1). Taxonomy (NCBI): domain Bacteria; kingdom Bacillati; phylum Actinomycetota; class Actinomycetes; order Streptosporangiales; family Streptosporangiaceae; genus Microbispora; species Microbispora cellulosiformans. The sequence continues at coordinate 394,320 of NZ_VYTZ01000004.1, forward strand.
CGCGAGCACCTCCCGGTTGGTCAGGATCGCCCGGGTCTCCGCGCTCATCGTGGCGATGTTGTTCCCGGCCAGCAACGGCGCCCCGGAGATCGCCCACAGGCCCATGTGCGTACGGTTCTGCGCCGCGGAGAAGCCGTTCATGCCGACGACGAGCATGTCGGGGTCGTTGTAGTGGCCGGGGCTCTGCGCGTTCGGGTGCTGGGCGGAGTCGAAGTTGGCGAGCACCCGGTCCATCGAGGCGTTCTCGCCCCAGTAGATGATGTCCCCGCTGGTGCGCCACATGGTGGAGATGGCCGGCGCCCAGTCCCACGGGCTCTGGGCGCCCCAGTTGCAGACCGACAGCACCATCGGCCGTCCGGTCTGCGCGGTGGCGCGGTCGATCGCGGCGCTGATCGCCTGGTAGGCGGTGCGGGCGTTGAGCCCCTCGGCCTGGCCGCCGCACCAGTCGACCTTCACGAAGTCGAAGCCCCAGCGGGAGAACTGCAGGAAGTCCTGGTCGTAGTGGCCCTCGCTGCCGCTGTTCGGGGCGGCCGGCCGGCCGGTCGGGTAGTAGTAGCCGCAGCCGTTGCGTCCGGCGTCGGTGTAGATGCCCGCCTTGAGGCCCTTGCTGTGGATGTAGTCGGCGATGGCCTTCATCCCGCCAGGCCATTCGGCGGTGTCGACCGTGATGTTGCCTGAGGAGTCCCGCGTGCCCTGCCACCAGCCCTCGTCGATGTTGACGTACTCGTAGCCGGCGTCCTTCATCCCCGAGGACACGATCGCGTCCACCTGGTTCTTGATCACGTTGTAGTTGATCTGGGCGGCGAAGGTGTTCCAGGAGGCCCAGCCCATGGGGGGCGTCGCCACGGCCGCGACGGCCGCGGCCGGCATGGCGATCGTTCGCGCCGCGCCGGCCGGGACGGCCCACGCCACCGACGCCAGGGCGAGGACCACGACCTGTACGGCGACGAACAGTCGCGACAGGGGCCGGGTGAGAGATGGCGCCGGGGCCGGATGGCCACTCCCGGCGTCGTCGGAACGGCGTCGCCGTACGGGTCCGCGTAGTCGCATCGTGCCTCCTCGTCTCTGAGGTGCTCGTGTCGGTGGGGTTCACCGAGTGGAGAAAGCGCGGCGTTCCACGCACTGCGCGGGTGACCGGCCGAGCGGGAGCACGGTCTGATGTTAGCGTTAACATCCCCGCAGTGTCGGCACCCTCCCCGTGGAGAGGCAGGTGGTGGTGGCGCCGAAGGGGAGCGAATACAACATCTCGGGCACCGTCAAGTCTCCGGCCACCCGCCCCGCCCGGCTCCCTGCTGCGGCGTCCCCGCCGTCCCGCCGGGGGTGAAACGTTCATCTGAGGTACGCTCCCGGGCATAGCCAGCGACAGGACAAGGGGGTCAGGCAGGATGGCTCTGGAGATCGAGAGCCGGCCGTCCGACTCGCCGTACATCGAGCGGGTGTGGCGGAGCACCAGCCAGGACGTCAGCCGGATGACGTCCGTGGCGACGGCGAACTGGGATCTGGTCTTCTGGGAGCATCGCGGGCAGGTCAGCGCGTCCGTGCAGGGCCCGGAGACGAGGGCGGCACAGGCCTCCGTGCCCGAGGACGCGACGTTCTTCGGGATCGTCTTCGCGCTCGGCACCTCGATGCCGCATCTTCCGGCGAACCGCCTCGTCGACGCCATGGCGGAGATACCCGACGCGACCCGCAGGACGTTCCACCTCAAGGGGTCCGCCTGGTGTCTTCCGAGCTACGACAACGCCGAGATGTTCGTCCGCCGCATGGTGCGCGAGGACGTCCTGGTCCGTGACCCCGTCGTCGCCGCGGTGCTCGACGGCGCGTCCCCGGACCTGTCGGAGCGCACCCTCCAGCGGCGCTTCCTCGCGGCGACCGGCCTCACCCGCGGCGCCGTCCGGCAGATCGACCGTGCCCGGCGGGCGGCCGTGCTGATCCGGGACGGCGTGCCCGCCGTCGAGGTGGTCCACCGGCTCGGTTACTTCGACCAGCCGCATCTGGCGAGGTCGCTGGCCCGTTACGTCGGGCAGACCGCCACGCGGTTGAGCGAGCGGGATCCGGCGGATCCGGTGTCGCTTCTGTACAAGACCTGAGCACCGCCGTCCTCCTAGTCTTCCCTTCGCCGCCGTCGATACGGCGAGCGGCACGAACCGGGTGCCGCCGAGCAAAAGGGGAACGGAGCAATGGCGAAGATCGTTTCGAGTTTCTTCATCTCGCTGGACGGCGTGGTCGAGTCGCCGGACCAGTGGCACTTCCCGTACTGGAGCGACGAGATGGGCGCCGTCGTCCAGGCGGGCATGCAGAACGCCGCGGGCTTCCTGATGGGCCGCACGCTGTACGACGAGTGGTCCGCCTACTGGACGACGACCGACCAGGACCCCGAGGTGGCGGCGGCTTTCAACAACGCCCGCAAGTGGGTCGTGTCGAACACGCTGGAGAGGGCGGACTGGTCCAACACCACCCTCGTCTCCGGTGACGTCGCGGGCAGGCTGCGCGAACTCAAGGAACAGATCACCGAAGGCGACATCCAGATGTCCGGCAGCGCGACGACCGTGCGATGGCTGCTGGCCGAGGGGCTGCTCGACGAGTTGAACCTGCTCGTCCACCCGATCGTCGTCGGCCGCGGCCGGCGGCTGTTCGAGGACGGCCCGACGCACAAGCTGAAGCTGGTCAGGTCCGAGACGTTCAAGACCGGGGTGCTGCACCTGTCCTTCGTCCCCGACGCCGGCTGACCGGCGCCCGCCGACCGGTGCCCGCCGCACGCGCCGCCGTGGAACGGATCTTCTGATCAGGGCGGTGCGCCGCAGACGGCCCGGGGTGTCCGTCGCGCCGGACTCGCCCGCCGCTGTGCCGTCTTCAGGTGGCGTGCGGGCCGCGGTACTGGAGCGTCTCGCTGTAGACGATGTTGGTGGTGGTGCTGCCGAACCGCGCCAGCTCGTCCACGACCTTCTCCAGGTGGGCCATGGAGGTGGCCGCGACCTTGAGCGTGTAGCAGTCATCGCCGGTGGTGCGCAGGCACTCCAGGATCTCCATGCGCTCGCCCAGCAGCCGGTGCAGCGGCTCGTGCCTGCTGCCCGGATACTTGAGCCGCACCACGGCGAGCACGGCGTATCCGGCCTTTCCCAGATCGACGACGGCGCGGTAACCCCTGATGACGCCGACCGCCTCCAGTCGGCGCACCCGCTCGGTCGTCGCGGAGGCGCTCAGGCTCACCCGCCGGGCCAGCTCGGTGAGCGGTACGCGGCCGTCGCGTTGCAGCTCGGCGAGAATGGACCAGTCCGTCGGGTCAAGACTCTCGGCCATTCGCCGAATCTACCGGGGAATCCACGGCGGAACCACCGTCAAGCAGGGAATTCTTCCTTCCCGATGGTGTGGCCGGACAATAGCCTGGACCGGTGAAACTAGGTGTCAACGTCCCGAACTTCGGGCCGGGCACCCGGCCGGACGTGCTGCGCGGCTGGGCGGAGACGGCGGAGGATCTCGGGTTCGACCTGCTCATGGTCTCCGATCACGTCGTCGTGACCCCCGATGTCGCCGGGCAGTATCCGGCGCCGTTCTACGAGCCGTTCACCACGCTGTCCTGGCTGGCCGGGATCACCACGAGGATCGGGCTCGGCACCACCGTGCTCATCGTGCCCTACCGGCACCCGCTGCTCACGGCCCGGATTGCGGCCAACCTCCAGCAGCTCAGCGGAGGCCGCCTGACCCTCGGGGTGGGCGTGGGCTGGGCGCGGCAGGAGTTCGAGGCGCTCGGCGTGCCGTACGAGCGGCGCGGCGCGCTGACCGACGAGCACCTGCGGGCGATCCGCCGGGCGTGGCGGAACGAGGAGGACTACCGGGCCGGGCACATCCCGATCTGGATCGGCGGCGGCAGCGACGCCGCCCTCCGCAGGGCGGTGCTCCTCGGCGACGCGTGGCACCCGCTGCGCTTCACCCTCCCGTGGCTGGACGAGCGGATGGACCGGCTGGCCGCCATCGCGGCGGGCCTGGAGCGTCCCGCCCCCGCGTTCGCCCCGCGCATCCTGCTGCGGCTCACCGACACCCCCGTGACGGGCGCGGAACGCCGGGCCGGCGAGGGCACCGTCGCCCAGGTCCTCGACGACCTGGAACGGCTGCGCCTCCTCGGCGCCGAGACTGTCCTGCTCGATCCCTTCCGCGGGGACCCCGATGAGACAAACCATCCGGAGGCGGCCTGGCGCATGCTCGCGACGGTGGCCGCCGCCCGTACGAGAACGGAGCACCCGTGACACCGGACGAAGAAAACCTCCTCCGCAGGGCGATCGAGTTGGCCGCGGCGGCCCGGGAGGATGGGAACCCGCCGTTCGGCTCGCTGCTCGTGGGCCCGGACGGCGGCGTCCTCGCCGAGGAGTGCAACACCTCGCTCACGGATTCGGATATCACCGCCCATCCGGAGTTGAAGCTCGCGCGCTGGGCCGCCCGCGAGCTCGACCCCGCCACCGCGGCCGGCACGACCATGTTCACGAGCTGCCAGCCGTGTGGCATGTGCGCGGGGGCCATCGAGCGCTCCGGGCTCGGCCGTGTCGTCTTCGCGCTCTCCACCGAGCAACTCGGCACGCTGAAGCCGCCGACCAGCCCGTCGTCCTTCCGTCAGGAGGGGCCGGCGTTGTTCGACGAGGCGCGGGTCCCCGTCGAGGGGTACTACACCTGACGATTTCCGGTGACGCTTCGATAGCGTCGGGGGCATGCGGCTTCATGTGGGATGCGCGATGTGGACGCACAAGCCCTGGCAGGGGCGCCTCCTGCCGCATCCGCTCCCGCCCGGAGAGCGCCTGCGGGCCTACGCGACCTGGTGCAACGCGGTCGAGGGCAACACCACCTTCTACGCGACGCCCGCGCGGGCCACGGTGGAGACCTGGGCCGGGCAGACCGGCCCGGACTTCCGCTTCGTGGTCAAGCTGCCCAAGTCGATCACTCACGAACGCCGCCTCACCGGCGCCGAGGACGAGGTGCGCGCGTTCTTCGACGCGATCGAGCCGCTGGGTCCGCGCGCCCACACCCTGTGGATACAGCTTCCCGGCTCGTTCGGGCCCGCCGACGCGGGGGTCCTCGGGACCTTCCTCGCCCGGCTTCCCCGTTCCCACCGGTACGGCGTGGAGGTGCGGCACCGCGCGTTCTTCGACGACCCGCGGGCCGTACGGCTCCTGGAGGCCGTCCTGGAGGGCGCCGGCGCGGAGTGGATCCCGTTCGACACGACCGTGCTGTTCAGGAGCCCGCCGACGAGCGACGCCGAGCGCGACGCCTGGACGAAGAAGCCGCGCGTGCCCCTGCGCGCCGCGGCCCTCACCGACCGGCCGGTGGTCCGCTACCTCGGCCGCGACGACCAGGCGCGTACGGTCGAGGGCTGGCGCCACTGGGTGGACACCGTGGCCGGGTGGCTGCGCGAGGGCCGCTCGCCGACGGTGTTCGTGCACACTCCCGACAACGCCGACGCGCCGACTCTCGCCCGCCTGTTCCACGACGAGGTGCGGGCCGAGGTGCCCGGCGTCGAGCCGCTGCCGGAACCGCTGTCCGGGCGACTCGGCGAGCAGGCCAAGGACGAGCCGCTCACCCTGTTCTGATCAGTTCCCTACGGCTTGCATCACTTCTTGACGGCGCGCAGCAGGACGAACTTCGGGTCGCTCGCGACGACCTCGCAGTTGCCGAAGAGCCTGCGCAGCTTGACGTGGTAGCCGAGGTGGCGGTTGCCCACCACCCACAGTTCGCCGCCCCGCCGCAAGCCCGCGCGGGCGCCGTTGAACATCCGCCAGGCGGTCGCGTCGGTCCGGCCGCGGTGGCTGTGGAACGGCGGGTTGTTGAGCACCAGGTCCGCCGTGCCCGGCGGGAAGCCCGCCATGCCGTCGGCCGCCGTGAACCGCGCGACCGCGCCCGCCGGGGCGTTCGCCAGGAACGTCGCCTCCGCCGAGGCCAGCGCCTGGTACGACTCGTCGACGAACGTCACCTCGGCGTCCGGATTGGACAACGCCGCGGCGAGCCCGATCACCCCGTTGCCGCAGCCGAGGTCGACGACGTGCTCCGCCCCCGTACGCGCGGGCAGGTTGCGGAGGAGCAGACGGGTGCCCGCGTCGAGCCGGTCGGCGCTGAAGACCCCGGCGTGGCTGACGACGGTCAGGCCGGAGACCACCCCCGCGTCGGCGGGCAGGCGGAGGCTCCGCGGCCACGGATCGGCCTTCCGGAGCGGCCCGGACTCCGGTGCGCAGAAGATCAGCCGGGCCTTCTTCACGGCCAGGGAGGTCCTGGTCGGCCCGAGGATGCGTTCGAACAATCGCAGCGTCGAGGTGTGGATCTCGGTGACCATCCCCGCGCCGACGACCACGGTGCCGGTATGCACGGCCGGGGCGAGGCGGTGCAGCTGGTCCTCCAGGAGCGCGAGGCTCTTCGGCACCCGCACCAGCAGCACGTCGATCCGCTCCGGCGGCGCCTCCCTGGTCGTGCGCAGCCGTACGGCGTCGGCCGGCAGGCCGTTCCGCTCCAGGTTGGCGAGGGTCGCCCGCCGGCCGAGGAAGGAGTCGCTGATCTGGACGGGATCGTGCCCGGCGAGCGCGGTGACCAGGGCGCCCCACCGGTCGCCCAGCACGACCACGCTCCCCGACAGGTCAACCGGCCCGTCCTCACGCTCGTCGAGGTGACGCAGCAGGTATTCGTCGGCGGCGTCCCACGCGCGCAGCGGGTCGCGGGGATCCTCGGGGAAGCGGGCGAGGGCGAAGTCCCCGCGCGCTGTCGTCAGGCGCTCCATCCCGCCCCAGGCTAGTGCCCCTCCCGCCCGGGTCTCCTCCACGCCGCGGTGTCCGTACGGCGGGCGGCTCAGCCGCGGCGGCGGGCGCTCCACCACAGCACCAGCGCCAGGATCGCGATCGTGGTGCAGCCTCCGGCGGCCAGCCCCGCGAAGAAGTCCGCCCCCTCACCGCCGGCCGTCCCCTCACCGCCGGACCGCCCCACCAGAAGCCACAGCGCGACGAGGACGATCAGGAGCGCGGCCGTCACGACGTAGAACTGTCGGCTGAAGAAGATGCTCCGCGCCGGGGCCGCGGGCGGGGAGTCGATCTGCGCGGCCGGTCCCACGCTGGCGGCCTTGGGCCGTTTGAAGTATTCGAAGCAGACCCAGGTGCCGCAGGGCTCCCAGCCCTCGGGCGCGAGGCGCGCGGCCGGCGTCCGGGCGCCGCCCGGTGTGACCCGTTCTCTGCGGTACTCCCACCGTTGCGGGCGCTCCGGGTCGCGGTGGCTGACGAACCTGCCGAGGGCGTCGACCCGGTCGACCTCCCAGCCCTGGTCGCCGAGCCTGGCCAGCATCTGCCGGTCGGCGAAGACGTCGGCGGTCCACCGCCACTCGGTCGCGCCCGCCGCGTCCGCCTCGGGCGAGCGCGCCGCCAGCAGCTGCTCGGCGAACCGGTCGACCGGCCCGAACTCCTCCTCCGGGTCCGCTCCGGTCTCGTCGGCGTACGACGCGAGGTCGGCGACGATGGCTCCGGCCTGCTCGTCCGGCACGCCGCCCGCGCGCAGCAGCGCGGTGAGCTCGTCGAGGTAGCCGGTCACTTCAGTCCTCCCGAGGCCAGCATGGTGCGTACGGACTCGTCGAACGCCAGCCACAGGCGGCCCTGCTCGGCGAGCGTCTGCCGGCCCTGCTCCGTCAGCCGGTAGTAACGCCGCCCGGGGCCCCGCTCGGTCACCCGGAACTCGGCCGACACCAGGCCCGCCTCCTCCAGCCGGTTGAGCACCGGATACAGCGTGCCGCCCCTGATCTGGCCGAGTCCCGAGGCGGCGAGCGTCTTGGCGATCTCGTAGCCGTAGTTCTCGCCCTCGGTCAGGCTGGCCAGCACCAGCAGATCGAGGACTCCCTTGAGCCAGCTCGCCCGGCGGTCGGTCGCCATGCGCCCATCCTCGCACGGTAGCTGTGCTACCTAGACGGCTCGCCGACCTCCTCCTGCACCGGCGGGGGCGTGAGCACCAGGCCCCGGAGGTCGATCAGGACGTGCGCCACGATCGGCAGCAGCAGGCTGTCGGTGGCGAGGTACATGGCGGTGAACCAGAACCCGAGGAGGGACACCGCGGCCATGCCCTTCCAGCCCTGGTAGAAGTGGCCCGCCACGAACGCCGCGAGGGCGAGGAACGCGGCCACGGCCTGGTTCAGGCCCAGGACGCCGACGCCGAGCGCGATGAGCAGGCCGCGGTAGACGACCTCCTCGCAGACGCCCGCGGTGACGGCCATGGCGACCGCGTGCCGCCGCTCGGAGGAGGTGCGCGGCAGCAGGGCCGCCACGGCTTCCTGACCGCGTACGGCGCGGCCGGACCGCGCGGCGTGGCGGAGCACCAGCGAGCCGGCCAGCAGGGCGCAGCCCAGGCCGCCCGCCATCGCCGCGACCTTCCCGAGGTCGTCGGGCCGGGCGAGGCCCAGGTCATGGGGGCCGGCGCCCGGTGACAGCGCCAGGATCAGCGCCGTCACGGCGATCCAGGCCCACTCCTCGCCGATCCACAGCCGGTAGGCCCGGACCAGCGCCCGGGGGTCGCCGGCGCGGCGCCGGGCCAGCCGGTCGTACTGGCGTCTGCCGAGCCAGGGGGAGACGAAGGCCAGGTAGGCCGTCAGCGGCGCCGCCAGGAACAGGCTCGGGACCGTGAAGCTCGGAACGGTCATGACCAGCCGCCCTTTCTACGTCAGATGACGATCTAGACGATAGAGCGAGCTAGTTAGGAATGCAATCTACAATCCCTCGACGGAGAGTTACTCGTCTGCGTATACTCGCGAACGAGTAGTCAAGGTGAGGTGGGGGCGATGGCCGGACGGCGGAAGGTGAACAACCTGCTGGGTCTGGCGGTGCTCTCGACGGTCGTCCAGCGCCCCATGCATCCGTACGAGATGGCCACCCTGATGCGCGCCCGCGGCAAGGACCGCGACATGGGCGTGAAGTGGGGGTCGCTCTACACGGTGGTGCGCAACCTGGAGAAACACGGGTTCCTGGAGGTGGAGGGGACCGTGCGCGAGGGGGCGCACCCCGAGCGCACGATCTACCGCATCACCGACGCCGGGCGGGCCGAGCTGGCCGACTGGGTACGCGACCTGATCGCGGACCCCGAGCCCGAACGGCCGAGGTTCGAGGCCGCCCTGTCGGTGTGCGGAGTGCTTCCGCCGGACGAGCTGACCGGCCTGCTGCGGCGCCGGCTGGCCCTGCTGGAGGAGGACGTCGCCGCGCAGCGGGAGGCCCTCGCCGAGTGGCGCCGGGAGACGCCGCGGCTGTTCCTCGTCGAGGCGGAGTACGACCTGGCCGTCCGTGAGGCGGAGGCCGCGTGGATCCGGTCCTTCGTCGAGGAGCTGACCAGCGGGGCCTTCCCCGACCTGCCCATGTGGCGGGCCTGGCACGAGTCGGGGCGGATGCCGCCCGAGATGGCCGAACTCGCCGAAAGGGGCCTCACCCCGGACTGAACCCCATGAGCGAACCCCGGCGTGGTGCGGGAACACCTCGCCGGGGTCGCGACCCTCGAACCGAAACCCGCGGACGGATCCGGTCACAAGGTTGGCAACCGCAAGGATAGCCGGGCTCCCTCCACGGGCCGGTTCGGACACCCGTACGAACCGACACCGGAGGAGACGATGGAGAAGATCACGCAGAAGCAGGCGCCCGGCATGGAGGGCGCGATGGCCCGGTGGTACGCGCGCCAGCGCGCCTCCGCGCCCCAGCTGGCCGCCGTACGGCGGTTCGCGGCGGAGGTCACGACGGGTCTGCCCGCGGGGGCGGCCGTCCTGGAGGTGGCCCCCGGCCCGGGTCATCTGGCCGTGGAGATGGCCCGGCTCGGGTTCGCGGTGACCGGGCTCGACCTCAGCCGCACGTTCGTGGAGATCGCGACCGGCAACGCCCGCCGGGCGGGGGTGCGCGTCGACGTGCTGCACGGCGACGCCGCCGGCCTCCCGTTCCCCGATCGCTCCTTCGACCTGGTCGTCTGCCAGGCCGCCTTCAAGAACTTCGGACGGCCCGTGCGCGCCCTCGACGAGATGCACCGGGTGCTGCGCCCCGGTGGCCGGGCGGTGATCCACGACATGAGCCGGGAGGCGACCCGGGCCGCCGTCGACGAGGAGATCAGGGGCATGGGGCTCACGCCGCTGAACGCCCTCATGACGAAGGTGCCGCTGCTCGCGCTGCGCCGCCGCGCCTACTCCCGCGACCTGTTCGCCCGCCTCGCCGCCGAGAGCGCGTTCAGGACCTGTGAGATCCGTACGGAGGGCATCAGCGTCGAGGTCCGGCTGACCAGACCGGCCCCCTAAGGCCGGCCGGCTCCGGGGCGGGCGCTCCCAGCTCCGCCCCGGGGCTGTTCCGAAGCCGGGCCGTGCTCGCTCTGCGTTGCTCTGTGCTTGCGCTGTGCGCCGAGGTCAGGCGTACGCGGCCGTTATCGCCTTCAGCGTCTCGGTCATGTGCCTGCGCAACTCGCCCAGCCGTACGTCGAGGATGACCGGCGCCATCTCCGGGTTGGCGGCCATGATCCTGCGCAGTTCGCTGTTCCCGGGGCCGTGCTCGAAGGTGTGCCGCACCCGGGTCCGCCCGGGGGCGTCGCCGGGCTCCAGGTCGTAGCGCCAGAACGACGAGGGGCGTTCGGGGTCGTGGGCGTCGTCGAGCACCACCCAGGCGAACGAGTGCGGGGGCGTCACCTCGGTGACCAGGCAGTTCACCGTCCAGACCAGGTTCTCGCGGCGGTTGCGTCCCTCGAAGCGGGTGCCCACCGCGACCCGTCTCCCGCCCCCGTCCACAGTGCCGTCCAACAGGGCGGTGTGCTCGCACTCCGGGCTCCACTCGCTCACCCGGTGGACGGCGGTGACGAGGTCCCACAGCCGCTCGGGCGGCAGGTCGACGACGACCTCCAGATCCACCCGCGCGCCGGTGATGCCATAGTCGTCCATGCTGACCTCCGTGTGGGGCGTCCTGTCCCCTCACACCCTGGACGAAAGCCGCGCCGGTGAACAGAGCGGTTACGCGCTCGTGACGCGCGCAGTCAGGACGCGGCGGGTACGGCCGCGGTCTCCTCGTCGGCGACCCGCAGCCCGCGTACGCCGGGGGCCAGCAGCGCGGTCAGCGTGACCAGGACGATGATCGCGCCGCAGGCGACCAGCGCCGGGCGCGGCCCCACCGCGATGGCCACCGGCCCGGCCAGCAGCAGGCCGAGCGGCCCGAACATCAGGGACCCGAGCGCGTCGTAGGAACTCACCCGCGACAGCGACTCGGCCGGGATCTCGCGCTGCATCGTGGTCTGCCACAGCACGCCGAAGATGTCGAAGCACACGCCCATCACGAACGCCCCGCCCACGACCGTCCACAGCGGCGCGTCCAGGCCGAGCAGCACGTACGGCGCGGCGGTCGGCAGCGTGAGCAGCGTGGCGACCAGGATGGGCCGCCGGGGGCGCAGGCGCAGCGTGACGACCACCCCCACGATCATGCCGACGGCCTCGCCCGCGAGGACGGCCGACCAGGCGGGCGCCCCGCCCAGCGACTCCTTGGCGACGAGCGGCCCGAGCACGCCGTGGGAGGCCTGCAGCGCCATGACCAGGATCGAGAACTGGGCGACGACCACCCACAGCCACTGGCGGGAGACGAACTCGCGCCAGCCGTCCCGCAGTTCGGCCGGCACCGAGTGCCCGCCGCCCGCCGCGCGCTCGGCGGGGGTGAGCCGCACCAGCGCGATCAGCACGGCGGCCACGGCGAACATCGCCCCGCTGACGATCAGCGCCCAGCCGCTCCCCAGCAGGACCACGGCGGCGCCGCTCAGCACCAGGCCGGCGACACGGGAGACGTTCTGGCCCAGCCCCAGCAGCGCGTTCGCGGTCTGCAGCCGGTCGGCGGGCACCACGTCCGGGATGATGCCGGTCAGGGCGGGGAACAGGACCGCGGCGGCGATGCCGCTCACCGCGCTCGCGATCACGAGGACGGGCAGCGGCGTCCAGCCGGTGAGCATCATCGCCGCCAGGCAGAAGTACGCCGCCGCGTTGAGCGACTCGCCCACCATCATGACCCGGTGGCGCGGCAGCCGGTCGGCGATCACGCCGCCGACGAGGATGAACAGCACCATCGGCAGCGCCTCGGCGGTGAGCACGACCGACAGTGTCGTGGCGGTCGCGCCAGGAAGGCCGAGCACGCCGAAGGCGAGGGCCACCGGCGCGAAGGCGGTGCCGAGTACGGAGATCGTCCGGGCCGCCAGCAGCAGGGCGAACCGCCGATCCCCGAGCAGGCCGAGATCGCGGCGCACGCCGGCCATGTGAGAACTCCGGGAGACGGGGTGGACGTGGAGAAGAGGGAACATGGAGAGGAGAGACGTGAAGAAGAGGCGACAGCCCATCGTGCCGCTCCGGCACCCGTCCGTCACTTCATTTATCGCCGCGCGCCGCCGGAAGCCGCCGGGGATTCGCCCTGGCCACCTCGGTTGATCTGCGGAGTACTTCCCGGGGAGACCAAGTGGGGTCCAGCGCCTATCCTTGGCAGGGAGGGGTAGTCTCGGCGGGACGACAAGGGCGATTCTTCCGGCATCGGCCCTTGAGCGTTCCGAGGAAGGTGGACGGCGGGTTCATGGGCGGAGGTGATCGCATCCTGCGGCTGACCCCTGTGAACAGTTCGCCTGACGGTTCCGGCGAACTCCCGCGGGAAGCCGTCGTCTCCCTCCTGCAGGCCACGCTCGACGCGATGCCGACCCAGGGCGTCTGGCAGCTGCCGATCCGCGACCCGGCCGGAGCCGTCGTCGACTTCGAGGTGCTCGCGGCGAGCCCGGAGGCCCGCGACATCAAGGACCGCGTCGGCAAGGAGCTCGTCGGCCTGCGCATGCTGGAGGGGTACCCGAGCGTCGCCGGCTCGCCGCTGTGGGAGGCCTGCCTGCGGGTCCTGGCGACCGGGGAGGCCGAGGACGTCTCTCCCTACGTCCACAGGGAGGACGACGACGGCGTCCCCTACCTCTCCACCTACAGCGTCCGCGTGGCCGCGTTGCAGGGCGGCGTCTTCCTGTCCTGGGTGCGCCACGACAGGGAGGAGCGGCTGTCCACCCGGCTGCTGCACACCGAGCGCCTCGGTCACCTGGGATGGGGCCACTGGAGCCTGGTGACCGGCGAGGTCGAGTGGTCCGACCAGCTCTACGTGATCCACGGGCGTGACGTGGCCGACGGCCCCTTCCCCCTGGAGCACTACCGCGAGATCGCCCACCCCGACGACGTGCCCGTCGTCGACCACGCGCTCTCCACGCTCGTGGAGAGCGGCGGGCCGCACGAGTTCGAGCTGCGCATCCGCGTCGACGGGGAGTACCGGCACGTCAGGACCACGGCCGAGGTCACCAGGGACGCCGCGGGGCGGCCCGTCGAGATCCACGGCGTGGTCCAGGACGTCACCGACTGGCGCAGGACCGCCGACGAACTGGCGGAGGTCAGCCAGCGCCTGGAGGAGGAGTCGCAGCTCACGGCGCGCCTGCAGAGCATCATCCTGCCGGTGCAGGACGCCGTGCCCGGGCTGCAGCTCGGCGTGCGGTACTTCCCCGCCGAGACGGCCCCGCTGGGCGGCGACTGGTACCAGGCCATCCACCTCGACAACGAGGAGGCGCTGCTGGCCGTCGGCGACGTCGCCGGGCACGGCCTCGCCGCGGCCTCCGCCATGGCGAAGCTGCGGCACGCGATCACCGGGCTGGCCTTCGCCGACCACGACCCGGCGCAGATCCTCGTCGCGCTGAACCGGCTGCTGCGGCGGATGCGGCCCGACGTGCTCGCCACGGCGGTGGTCGCGCGCTACCGGGTCGAGGACCGCACGCTCACGTGGACCCACGCGGGCCACCCCCCGATGCTGCTGGTGCGGGGTGACAAGGTGCACCGGCTGCTGCATCCCGGCGTCCTCCTCGGAGTCTTCGAGAGCGTGACCTACACGTGCGCGCAGGTCCGGCTGGAGCCGGACGACCTGCTCCTGATGTTCACCGACGGCCTCATCGAACGACCGGGCCGGGACCTGTTCGAGGGTTTGGACATCCTCAGCGCGGCCATATCGGAGGTCGTGCCGAAAGTGCCTCCGGACGGGAGGGTGGCGGCCGTCATGGAGGTCCTCGCCCCGAGCAACACCGGCGACGACACCTGCATCCTCGTCGCGCGCATCATGCCGAACGCCTTGGAAGTGTCCTGATGGCCGAACTCCATATCTCGACAGAGCCGATCACCTCCGACGCCGGAGACGGCGGGAGCAGCGGAAGCCTCGGAGTGGTGACGGTGCGGGGCACGCTCGACTTCATCACCCACGAGGCGGCCTCCGAGCTCTTCGACAAGGCCTTCGCGCAGTACGGGCCGCACCTGGTGATGGACCTCCTGGGGCTCGACTTCCTGGACTCCAGGGCGACCGGCCTGCTGGTGAGCTGCTGGAAGCGCGCACTCGACGAAGGGGGCTGGCTGGCTCTCGTCGCGGTGGAGAAGGGCGCGGCACGCGCCCTGTGGATCACGGGCCTGGCGTCCCACGTCCCGGTCTTCCCCACCGTCGAGGCCGCTCTCGCCGCCGCTCCGCCGCGCGCCCCCCAATAACCGCCCCCCGATAGCCCCAACTCCTCCTCACGTGCCGCCACGGGCGGGATAGAGCCGCTGGGCACGGGTAGCACCCCGACAGGACGGCCGGGCCGGGGGCCTGGAGGGGGCGATGCCATGAAACGTCTCATCGCAGGCGCGGCGGCGCTCGCGGCCGCCGGCCTCGGAGTGGCGCGATGGGCCGCGGCGCGCGGCCGGACGCCCGTCCCGGCGAAGGACCCTCTCGCGGCCGGCCGCTGGCTCGGCGTCACGATCAACCGGCCGCCCGAGGATGTCGCTCCCGGCGAGAGGCTGCCCGAGCCGCTGACCCGCGTGGACGCGGAGGTGCGGATGAACCCGGCGCCGGGCGGCCGGGGCACGGAGCTCTACGCCCGCCCACGGGAGCGTACGGCGCGCGCCGAAGGCGCCCTGACCCGGCTGCGCGGCGAGGACTCGCGTACGGCGGTCCGCACGGCGCTGCGCGAGGCGAAGTCGCTGCTGGAGACGGGCGACGTGCTGCGGTCGGACGAGGAGGTCGCCACCACCCGGCCCACCCTGCCGGGAAAGGTCCTCGACCTGGCGCTCGGCCGGGCGTCGGAAGGGGGGCGGCTGTGAAGGCGGTGTGCTGGCAGGGCGTGAACGAGCTGTCGGTCGAGCGGGTGCCCGACCCCGCGATCCTCAACGCCCAGGACGCGATCGTGAAGGTGACGGCCAGCACCACCTGCGGCTCCGACCTGCACCTGCTCGGCGGCCACATCCCGGCGATGCGGGCGGGCGACGTCATCGGGCACGAGTTCCTCGGCGAGATCGTGGAGACCGGCCCGGAGGTGACCCGGCACCGGCCGGGCGACCGGGTGGTGGTCTGCTCGATCATCGGCTGCGGCCGCTGCTGGTCGTGCCGGCACGGCGACTGGTCCCTGTGCGAGAACAGCAACCCCAACCCGGGCATCACCGACCTGATGTGGGGCGGGTCGACGGCCGGGATCTTCGGCTACTCCCACGCGATGGGGGGCTTCCGGGGCAGCCACGCCGAGTACGTCCGGGTGCCCTTCGTCGACCACAACGCGTTCGCGGTGCCCGAGGGCGTCTCCGACATGGACGCCGTGTTCGCCTCCGACGCCGTCCCGACGGGATGGATGGGCGCCGACCTCGGCGGCGTACGGCCGGGCGACGTGGTCGCGGTGTGGGGCTGCGGCGGCGTCGGCCAGATGGCCGCCAAAGCCGCGATGCTCCTCGGCGCCGAACGGGTCGTCGCGATCGACCGCTACCCCGAACGGCTGGCCATGACCAGCCGCCACGTCGGCTGCGAGGTGGTCGACTACACGACGACCGACGTCGTCTCCGAACTGCGCGAGCGCACCGGCGGGCGGGGCCCGGACGTGTGCATAGAGGCCGTCGGCATGGAGGCGGACAGCACCGGCCTGCAGCGCGTGTACGACGGGGTCAAGCAGCGGCTCCGCCTGGAGCAGGACCGCCCGGCCGCCGTGCGGGAGGCGATCCACGCCTGCCGCACGGGCGGCTCGGTGTTCGTGCTCGGCGTCTTCGCCGGGTTCGTGGACAAGTTCCCGCTCGGCGCGCTGATGAACAAGGGCCTCACGCTACGGGGCGCGCAGCAGCACGGCCAGCGGTACATCCCGAAGCTGCTCGAACTGATCGGCCGGGGAGAGCTCAGACCGTCCCACCTCGCGACGCACACGATGACCCTCGACGAGGGGCCGAGGGGCTACGACCTGTTCAGGAACAAGAAGGACGGCTGCGTACGGGCCGTGTTCCGCCCCTGGATCTGAGTCCCTGGATCCGGGCTCTCGCCGGCCTGGGCAGGCGTGAAAGCGGCCCGCCGTCCCGTGAGGGACGGCGGGCGCGCGATCTCAGCGTACGGCTGGGGCGGCCAGCCGTTCCGCTTCCTGGTGCAGCGCCTCGATGAGGACGAACTCCAGCCGGAGCTCCTCGTCCACGAGGCTGTCGAGGACGTCCATCCGGGCCTCCTTGTTTCCAAGACGTCCCGCGGCGCGCGGTGGTTCACCGGGTGCCCGAACGAATCCGGGACGGGACGCAGGCGACTCCTCCGCTGGAGGACGGCTACCCAGGACAGGCCCGTCCTCACTCACATCCGTCACACGAATTGACTGAGGTCCCAGAGGTGGCCGCGAAGAAGAGGCGGAGAAGAGCCGCAAGGCATACGGAAACGGCCGACTGTGGCCTATAGTGAGAGGTTCGAAGTCATCTGCAAAACAGATCCCCTCGATAGGAGTTTATCACAAGGATGGGTGACCGTCAAACAGGCGCCGCTCGCGCCGAAGCCCTGCGGCGTGAACAGGAGTACGTCTCCATGCTGTACGAACGCCTCGACATCGCCCGCGACCGGGCGGGCCGCGGAATGCGCGCCGTACTGGCCCGGGGAGCCTCGGGAACCCGGCAGGCGCTCGTGGAGCGGGAGGTGGCGGCGGCCGAGCACGCCCGCCGGCACGCGCGGTTGTCGGCCGTCGAACGCGGCCTCTGCTTCGGCCGCGTCGACGACGGGGAGGGCCAGACCCTCTACATCGGGCGCGTCGGCCTCCGCGACGACGACCACACGTCCGTGCTCGTGGACTGGCGGGCCCCGGCCGCACGCCCCTTCTACGTCGCGACCCCCGGCGACCCCGAGGGTCTCGTACGCCGCCGTCACCTGCACACCCGGGACCGCAGGGTCGTGGGGATCGACGACGAGGTCTTCGACCTCGACCGGATGGCCGACGCCGACCGCCGTACGCTCGTCGGCGAGGCCGCCCTGCTCGCGGCGCTGCGGCGGGGGCGCACCGGCCGCATGGGCGAGGTCGTCGCGACGATCCAGCGGGAGCAGGACCGGGTGATCCGTTCGGGCCTGGCGGGGGCGCTGGTCGTGCAGGGCGGGCCGGGCACCGGCAAGACCGTCGCCGCGCTGCACCGCGCGGCGTACCTGCTCTACACGCACCGCGACACGCTGGAACGGCGCGGCATCCTCGTCGTCGCGCCCAACGCGACCTTCTCCCGGTACATCGGCCAGGTGCTCCCGGCCCTGGGCGAGACCCAGGTGGTGCTCACCAGCCTGGGCGGGCTCCATCCCGGGGTGCGGGCCGAGGCCGAGGACGGGCCGGCCACCGCCGTCGTGAAGGGCGACCCGCGCATGGCCCGCGTGATCGAGGAGGCCGTACGGGACCGCGAGCGCGTGCCGGACGGCGACCTGGAGGTGCGGATCCCCGTGCGCACGTCCCTGCGCGGCGGCGTGGAGGTGGTGGTCGAGGAGATGACGCTGCGGGTTGACCACGCCACCTGCCTGCGGGCCCGGGACCATGCCCGCGGCCTGCGGCGGCGGCACAACATCGCCCGTTGGGCCTTCGTCCGCCGGATCCTGCCGGCGCTGGCGCGCGACGAGGCCGAACAGCTCGACCGGCCGCTGGAGGACGGAGACCTGCGGTACGCCGCCACGGCCCTGTGGGAGCACCGGCCGGTGCGCGACGCGCTCGACGCCCTGTGGCCCGAGATCACCCCGGAGCGGCTCGTCCGCGAGTTGCTGTCCGACGAGGAGCGGCTGCGCGCCGCCGCCGGGCCGCACCTGACGGAGGACGAGCGCGCGGCGCTGCTGCGGCCACAGGAGGCGCCCTGGACCATCGGCGACGTGCCGCTGCTCGACGAGGCCGCCGAACTGCTCGGTGAGTACGACCACGGGGCGGGGGCGAGACGCCGCCGCGCGGAGGAGGAGCGGCGCGAGGAGGAGCTGTACGCCAGGGAGGTCCTGACCATCACCGATGCCGCCTCTGCGCTGGACGCCGCCTCGCTGGCCGGCCGGAACCGCGACGACGGGCCGTACGTCACGACCGCCGACCGCGCCGCGCACGACCGCACCTGGGCGTACGGGCACGTGATCGTGGACGAGGCGCAGGAGCTGTCGGCGATGGCGTGGCGGACGGTGATGCGGCGGGTCCCGGCCCGCTCCCTGACGGTCGTGGGCGACATCGCGCAGACCGGCGCGGCCGCCGGCGCCCGGTCCTGGGGCGAGATGCTCGACCCGTACGTGAAGGGGCGCTGGCGGGAGGAGCGCCTGCTGGTCAACTACCGGACCCCGGCGGAGATCATGGAGGTGGCGGCGGACGTGCTGCGGGCGGTGGAGCCCGGGCAGGAGCCGCCCGAGTCGGTCAGGCAGGGCGGCGCCCGCCCCCGCGCCGTGCCGGCCGCCGGGACCGACCTGCGGCGGCTGGTGGAGGAGGACCTGCGTGAGATCGGGGAGGGACGGGTGGGCGTCGTCACACCGGACGCCCGCCACGCCGAGGTCGCCGCGCTGTTTCCCGAGGCCGTCGATCCGCTGGACAGCCGGGTGGCCGTCCTGACCGTGCGCGGCTCCAAGGGCCTGGAGTTCGACGCCGTGGTCGTGGTCGACCCCGAGGGCATCCTGCGTCAGTCACCGAAGGGGGGCCAGGATCTGTACGTCGCGACCACGCGGGCGACGCGGCGGCTGACCGTGGTCCACGAGGGCACGCTGCCCGCCATGCTGCACCGCCTGGAACCCGCCGTGCAGCTTGGAGAGGCCGCGCCGTCTTGAACCGGGCCGTCTTGGGCTCCGGACACGCGAACGGCCGGCGTGGAGGACGCCGGCCGTATCGAGTGGCCCGGCCCGTCTGCTCGACGCGCACCCGGGCGGGCCGTGCGCGGCGCCGAGGCCGCGCGGTACCTGATGGATTCAGGACATCTTTCCCGAGATCTCGTCGGCGGCCTTGTCGGCCTTCTCCCCGACCTCCTCGGCCTTGTCCCCGACCCACCTGCCGGCGTCGGCACCCGTGTGCCGCACACTGTCCCGCATCGTCTCGGCCCACTTCTGGGCGTTGTTGCGGTACATCGCCACACCGGCCGCGCCGATCGCGACACCGCTGAGCAGCGCGACGACGGGCCAGCGCCGCCGGGTCCGCCGGGTGCCGGTCGACACCTCGATCCGGCGGGCCAACTCGCTCAGGAACGCGCTGACGATCGGAGCGATCTGCTCCTCGACCGACTGCGCGGCCTGGTCGAGCTTCGGCGCCGCCCAGACTCTGGCGTCCTCGATCCGGTGCGTGGCGAGATCCCTGGCGTTCTCCGCCATCGGGCTCACCCGGCCACCGGCTTTCATGGCCTGCTCTCTCACCCTGTTCAGCCACGTCTGCGGGATGACCACTTCGGCACGGCGCTTTCTCATTGACAGGGACACATCAACCTCCCCAATCGACAGGGCCCCGGAACGTCCCCTTCCCGGATGGCCGGGGCTCAATCACGGGCGGTGCTTGAAGGCATGCTCGATACCCTGTGATCCGGACAACTAACACGAGCAACCAAAGGGGGCGGCCCTCGTGGCTGACAACCTCATCGCGAACCTGCGCACGAACCACGGCACGATCCGGGTCCGGCTCTTCCCCAACAAGGCGCCGAAGACGGTGCGCAACTTCGTCGAACTCGCCGAGGGCACCCGTGAGTGGACCCACCCCGAGACCGGCGAGAAGACGACCGCCAAGCTGTACGACGGCACCATCTTCCACCGGGTGATCAACGGCTTCATGATCCAGGGCGGCGACCCGCTCGGGCAGGGCGTCGGCGGCCCGGGATACAGCTTCGACGACGAGATCCACCCGGAGAACCAGTTCAACCGGCCCTACCTGCTCGCCATGGCGAACGCCGGCAAGCGGTTCGGCAAGGGCACCAACGGGTCCCAGTTCTTCATCACCGTCTCGCTGACGCCGCACCTCAACCAGGGCCACACGATCTTCGGCGAGGTGATCGAGGGCACCGAGGTGGTCGACGCGATCGCCAAGACCCCCACGGCCCGGGGCGACCGGCCCGTCAACGACGTGGTCCTCGAAGAGGTCACCATCGAGCGGTCCTGACGCCTCCGGCGCCCCGGCCGCGCGAACGCGCGCGGCCGGGGCGTTTCCGGCTTATAGGCTGGCTGTCGTGGATGTGCCCGCACCGGGCCCCGCCCAGGAAGGATTCCATGACCTCCCAGCCTCCGCCGCCCCCGCAGCCGGGGGCGCAAGCCGTACCCACCTGCTACCGGCACCCCGAGCGCGAGACCTACGTCCGCTGCCAGCGCTGCGCGCGCCCGATCTGCCCCGACTGCATGCGTGAGGCGGCGGTCGGCCACCAGTGCCCCGAATGCGTCCAGGAGGGCAACCGGGAGGTGCGGCAGGCCCGCACGACCTTCGGCGGGGCCGTCGTCGCCGCGCCCCGCGTCACCTGGGCGCTGCTCGCCCTCAACGTGCTCGCGTACGCGGCCGAGGTCGTGAACCAGAACGAGGTCCTCCAGCGGTTCGCCATGTACTCGCTGGGCGTCCACATGGGCGAGTGGTGGCGCCTGATCACCGGGGCCTTCCTGCACTCGCCGCCGCCGTCGTTCTGGCACATCCTGTTCAACATGTGGGCGCTGTACGTCATCGGCCCCGAACTGGAGCGCAGGCTCGGCTCGGCCCGTTTCGCGGCGCTCTACCTGCTGTCGGCGCTCGGCGGCTCGGTCGCCATCTATCTCTTCGGCACCGTGGCGGTCGGCGCGTCCGGAGCCATCTACGGCCTGTTCGCCGCGTTGTTCGTGGTCTCCCGCAAGCTCGGGTACGACGCCCGGGGCGTCCTGTGGCTCATCGGGATCAACGTGGTGCTCACGTTCGTCGTGCCCGGCATCAGCTGGCAGGGGCACCTCGGCGGGCTGGTGATCGGCGCCCTGGTCGCGGCGGGCTTCGTCTACGCGCCCCGCGGCAACCGCGTCCTCATCCAGGTCGGCGTCGCCGCGGTCGTGCTGGTGGCGCTGGTCCTGCTCGTCACGACACTTCCGCCGTACGGGTTTCCTCCCGTAGGCATCCGCACCTGATTCCAGCGGCCGGCCGGGCCTCGCCGTACGGAGGCGGGCCCGGCGGATCGACCGCGCGTCGCACTTTACCCACAGCCTGTGGACAAAGACTGTGGAAAAAATCTCAAACGGCTAACGCCACTTGGTGGACAGCACGACACCCAGGATGATGAGCCCGAACCCGATCAGCAGGTTCCAGTTGGCCAGCGCGGAGATACCGGGAACGGTCGGCGCGATGTAGTAGACCGCGATCCAGACGATGCCGACGATCCAGCAGGCCACCATCAGAGGGGCGAGCCAGCGGGGGCTGACCTTCACCGTCTGCGTCTTCTGCGGCGGCGTGTAGACGGGCTTCTTGCGAATCTTCGACTTGGGCACGGGAGCGTCTCCTGGTGGGTACCCGCGCGGTCGTGCGGGCTGGTGTCAATAGCGTAGCCGCCGTGGCGGCGAAGTCCCGAGCAAGGATAGTCGGCGCGGGCCCGCCGGGGCGATCCCCGTACGGTATTGCCTTACGCTGAAAGTCCGATTTCTCCACACCCGGGAACGCCGAACGAGCCGATGGCGCAGCGGGAAACAGCGGGAAACATGGTGCAGCGGGAAACACAGCCCAGGACGCCGCCGAGGGTGCTGGTCGTCGACAACCACGACAGCTTCGTCCACACGATCGTGCAGTACCTGCGTGGTCTGGGCGCGGACTGCGACGTGCGGCCGCGCGACCGGGTCGTGGTGGGCGACGCCGACGGCTTCGACGGGGTGCTCGTGTCGCCGGGCCCCGGCACGCCCGAGGAGGCCGGCGTGTCCGTCCCCCTCGTACGGCACTGCGCTGCGCGCGGCCTGCCGCTGCTGGGCGTCTGCCTCGGCCACCAGGCCATCGCCGTCGCCTACGGCGCGGTGGTGAGCCGCGCACCCGAGTTGATGCACGGCAGGACCAGCCCGGTCCGGCACGACGGGAGGGGGGTCTTCGCGGAGATTCCCTCACCGGTGACGATGACGCGTTACCACTCGCTCGCCGTTGTCCCGGGGACCGTGCCGGACGCGCTGGAGGTCACCGCCACCACCCCCGACGGCGTCATCATGGGCCTGCGCCACCGTGCCGCCCCCGTCGAGGGCGTCCAGTTCCATCCCGAGTCGGTCGTGTCCGAGCACGGCCACCGGCTGCTCGGAAACTGGCTCGCGCGGATCGTGTAACGCTTTCCGCTCTTGTTACGACTACCAAAGTGAGGGCTTCCGCCATTGCCCCCGAGTGGCGGAAGCCCTTCTCGCGTCTCCGGGCTCAGCCGTTGCCGAAGGGGTCGCCGCCGTCCCCGAGGTCGACGCCGCCGTCGCCGCCGTCACCGCCGTCACCGGTCGGATCGCCCGTCGGTGTGTCGTCCACGGGCGGCGGGGGCGGCTCCTGCGTCTGCTCCGGCCCGCTGGAGACCGTCAGCGTGATCGTGGTGCCGGGGTTGAGCTTGGCCCCCGCCTGCGGCGACTGGTCGATCACGTTGCCCTGCGGCACCACGTCGCTCGGCCGCTCCGTCGTCTTGACCTTGAAGCCGGCGCCCTCGATCGCCTTCCTGGCGTCCGCCAGCGTGAGGCCGACGACGCTCGGCACCTCCGTCATCTCCTTGGGCACGTACAGCTTGACGAGGGAGCCCTTCTCGACCTCCTCGCCCGCCTTCGGGTCGGTCTCGAACACCTTGCCCTGCGGCTGCCTGGAGACCTTCGCCACGACGCTGGCCTTGAGGCCCATCTCCACGAGCTTCGCCCGGGCCTCGTCCGGCGCCAGGCCGGTCACGTCGGGGATGGAGATCTTCTCCTCGCCCTTCGACACGACGACGGTGACCGTGGAGCCGGGGTCGGCCTCCTCGCCCTCGGCGGGGTCGGTGCTGATGACGGAGCCCTTGGGCACGTCGGCGTTGAACTCCTCGGGCCCGAACTGGACCTTGAAGCCCTTCCCCTCCAGCGCCTGCTTGGCCGCGGCCTTCGTCTGGTTGGTCACCTGCGGGATGGCGACCTTGTCGGCCGTGGACGAGCCGCCGCCGCCGAGGAAGGTGTAGCCGACCCCGATCATCGCGCCGATGATCAGGAGGGGGATCAGGATCCACGCGGCCGTCTTCAGCGCGGTGTTGCCGCCGCCCCCGCGCCGCCGTCCGTCGTACCGGCCGCCGCGCTCCTCGGGGCCGTAGTCGTACTGGGGGATCGCGCGGGTGCCCTGGGCGGCGGCGCCCGCCGTGGTCATGGTCCGGGTGCGGTCCTGCACGCCGTACGAGTTGTGCTGCTGGGTGGCCATCGCCATCGTCTGCGGGTCGACGGGCATGCCGGAAAGGGCCCGCTGGAGGTCGCCGCGCATCTCGGTGGCGCTCTGGTAGCGGTGGACCGGGTCCTTGGCCATGGCCTTCAGCACGATCGCGTCGGCCCACTGCGGGATCTCGGGGTCGATCCGCGACGGCGGGATCGGGTCCTCCCGCACGTGCTGGTAGGCGATGGCGACGGGGGAGTCGCCGGTGAAGGGCGGCTGGCCGGTGAGCAGCTCGTACAGCACGCAGCCGGTCGAGTAGATGTCGCTGCGGGCGTCGACGCGCTCGCCGCGGGCCTGCTCGGGGGAGAGGTACTGCGCGGTGCCGATCACCTGCGCGGTCTGGGTCATCGTGGCGGCGGAGTCGGCCATGGCCCGGGCGATGCCGAAGTCCATGACCTTGACCTCGCCGTTGAGCGTCAACATGATGTTGGCCGGTTTGATGTCCCGGTGGACGATGCCGCCCCGGTGGCTGTAGTCGAGTGCCCGCAGGATGCCGTCGACGAGCTCCGCGGCCCGCTCGGGCATCAGCCGCCGGTCGGCGCGCAGCACGTCACGCAGCGTCCGCCCGTCGACGAACTCCATGACGATGTACGGCACGGGCGTGTTGTCCATCATGTCCTCGCCGGTGTCGTACACGGCGATGATCGACGGGTGGTTCAGCGAGGCGGCCGACTGCGCCTCACGCCGGAAGCGCGCCTGGAACGTGTGGTCCCTGGCGAGGTCGGAGCGGAGCGTCTTGATGGCGACGACACGGTCCAGCCGGATGTCCCGGGCGCGGTAGACCTCGGCCATGCCGCCACGCCCCACGACGCCGTCGAGCTCGTAGCGTCCGCCGAGTAGTCGTGGCTGAGTCATTTCCTGCACAGTCCCTTGCCGTTCATCGTGGGGTGCCGCCGGTGTCCATCATCGACCTTTTTCCTCATCACTCCCCCTCAGCCGGAGGGTTCGTGTCGGGCGGGGGTTCCGTGGGGCGCGGAGTCTCGGTGGTGTCCTTGGCCGGGGTGGACGTCGGTTCCGAGGTCGAGGAAGAGGTCGGGGACGGTTCCGGTTCGGGCGTCCGGGTGGATGGTGCCGACCTGCTTACGGTAGCCGACGGAACGGCGGTCGGCTCAGCCGACGTCCTGCGGGCCGTGGGCCGGTGCGACGGCGGCGCCGCCGGCCTGGACTCCCGCGCCGGCGCCTTGGACGGCGTCGGCGAGGCGGACGGCGAGGTCGCGGGCGCGGTGGTCTCCCCCGTGTCGGGCGGTGTGTCGCCGGTGTGCGCGGCGGTGAACGCCAGCACCCCGATGGCGACCGCGGCCGCGCAGCCGGCCGTGGCGAGGATCAGGGCCGCCGGCCGTCGCCTGCGCCCGCCCGCCGCGTGCCCGCCGGCGCCGCTCGCGCCGGCCGGCCGCCGGACCCCGGCTCCGGCTCCGGGGACGCCCACGGGTGCCCCGCCCGGACGAGTGGGCAGCGCGGACTCCGGGCCCGCCTGGCCGAACGGGGAGGTGACGCCGGGATACCCGGCTCCCGGTGCGAGGTGCGGAGACCCGGGATTCGGCGCCGCGCCGAGCGGCCTGGTCCCGCCGGCGTCTCCGGCGGCGCCGCCTCCGATGCCGCCTCCGATGGTGTGGCCTCCGGTGGCGGGGAACCCCTGGGGATCGGTGAGCGAGCCGAGCACCGCCGTCGAGGCGGCCGTGCCCGCGAGGGTGCCACGCAGGCCGCGCACCCGGTCGATCAGCGGCTGGCCGGTCTCCGGCCGCGCGGCCGGATCCTTGGCCAGCATGGACATCACCAGCGCCGCCACCGGCGCGGGCACGTTGCCGGGCAGCGGCGGGGGCGTGTCGTTGAGGTGCCGCAGCGCGAGCGCCACCGGGGTCTCCGCCGTGAACGGCGGACGGCCCGCCAGGCACTCGTACGCCACCACGCCGAGGGAGTAGATGTCGCTCGCGGGGGTGAGCGTGTCGCCGGACGCCTGCTCCGGGCTCACGTACTGGGCGGTGCCGAGCACGAGGCCGGTCGCGGTCAGCGGCGCGGCCTCCAGCGCGCGGGCGATGCCGAAGTCGGTGATCTTTATTTGGCCGGTCTCGGTGACGAGCAGGTTCCCGGGCTTGACGTCGCGGTGGATCACCCCGGCCCGGTGGGCCGCCTGCAGGCCCCGGGCCGTCTGCTCCACGACGTCGAGCGTGACCTCGGGCCCGAGCGCGCCGTTGCGGGCGAGGACCGCCGACAGCGGCTCGCCCTTCACCAGCTCCATCACCAGGTAGGCCACGTCGTCGGTCTCGCCGTAGTCGAAGACCTGGGCGATGCCGTGATCGGTCAGGGCGGCGGTGATCCGGGCCTCGGAGCGGAACCGGTCGCGGAAGGTCGAGTCGCCCGCCACGTGGCGGCCGAGCAGCTTGATCGCCACCTCCCGGCCCAGCAACTCGTCGTCGGCCCGCCAGACCTCGCCCATCCCGCCCGCGGCGATGGGGGAGGTCAGCCGGTACCGGCCGCCGAGCACCGTCTCGGTCACTGTCCGAGCACCGCCTGCATGACGTCGTGCGCGATCGGCGCGGCCACCGCGCCGCCGGTGGCGTCGTTGCCCGCGCTGCCCGACTCCACGAAGACCGCCACGGCGACCTGCGGGTCGTCGACCGGGGCGAAGGAGATGAACCACGCGTGCGACGGCTTGCCCGGCGAGGTCTCCGCCGTGCCCGTCTTGCCCGCGACGGTTATGCCGGGGAGCTTGGCCGCGCCGCCCGTGCCGTTCTCGACCACGCTGATCATCATCTTGGTCAGCTCTCCGGCGACCTCGGGGCTGACGGCCTCGCTCAGCGACTCCGGGTCGGTTCCGTCGATCTCCGCGCCGTCGGGCCCGAAGACCTTGTTGACCAGGTACGGCTTCATCACCGTGCCCTGGTTGGCGATGCCGGCGGCGACCATCGCCATCTGCAGCGGGGTCATCTGGTTGCTCTGCTGGCCGATCGCGGTCTTGGCGAGCTCGGCCTTGCCCTCCTCCTTGCCGATGCTGCTGCCCGCGACCGACAGCGGGATCGCCAGCGGCTTCCCGACGCCGAACTTCTCGGCCTGCTCCTTGAGCTTGTCCCAGCCGAGCTCCATGCCCATCTTCGCGAACGGCGTGTTGCAGGAGATGGTCAGCGCCTCGACCAGGGTCGCCCGGCCGCCGCAGGACTCCCCGTGGTAGTTCGGCAGCGAGATGCTCGTGCCCGGCAGCGGCAGCGAGTCGGGCGCGTCGACCTGCGTGTTCTCGTCGCGGGAGGAGTCGTCGCTGAGGTAGGCCGCCGAGGTCACCGTCTTGAACGTGGACCCCGGGGCGTACGTCAGGTCGATCGCCCGGTTCAGCAGCGGCTTGTCGCCGTCCTTGTCGAGCTTGTTGTACGCCTTGTTGACCTTCTCCTTGCTGGCCGTGGCCAGCGGGTTGGGGTCGTACGACGGCACCGACACCATCGTCAGGATCTTGCCGGTCTTGGGCTCGATCGCCACGACCGCGCCGCGCTTTCCGGTGCTCGCCAGGTCCTTGTACGCGATCTCCTGGGCCTTGGTGTTCAGCGTGAGGTCGACGCTCGCACCCTTGGCGGGCTTGCCGCTGACCATGTCGATGGCCCGGCGGACCACCAGGTCGGGGTGCGAGCCGTCGAGGTAGCGGCCCATCGCGCTCTCGATGCCGGCGGCGCTCTCCGGCGCGAACCAGCCGACCACGTGGGTGAACGGCTTGCCCAGCGGATACTCCCGCTCGAACCGGAACTTCGAGTCGCCGGTGTCGACGGTCTTGGCCAGGGTGGTCTTGGTGTTGTCGGCGGTGATCCAGCCTCGGTCGATCTTGTACCTGGAGTAGAGCATCCGGACGTTGCGCGAGTCGTTGCGCAGGCTCTCCGCCTTCACTGTGCCCAGATAGGTCACATTGGCCATGAGCAGGCCGAACATGAGCAGGCAGGCCACGGCGACGCGCTTGAGCGTGCTGTTCATCGCTGCATCACCTGGGTCATCCCCTCGTCCTGGATCGCCTGTGGCGGCGGCCGGCGGGCCGCGTCTGACATGCGTACGAGCAGGGCGATGAGCATCCAGTTGGCGAGCAGGGCCGAGCCTCCCGCGGACATGAACGGCGTCACGAGACCGGTCAGCGGGATCAGCCGGGTCACCCCGCCGACGATGATGAACACCTGCCAGGCGAGGATGAACGACAGCCCGCCCCCGAGCAGCTTCGAGAAGGGGTCGCGGGACGCCAGGGACATCCGCAGGCCACGCTCGACGATCAGCGCGTACACCATGAGGATGGCCATCAGGCCGGTGAGGCCCAGCTCCTCGCCCACGGCGTCGAAGATGAAGTCGGAGAACGAGAACGGGGTGATGCCGGGATAGCCCTGGCCGAGCCCGGTGCCGAGGATGCCGCCCGAGCCGAGCGAGAACAGGCCCTGCATCAGCTGGTAGCTCGTGCCCGAGTCGTAGACCGCCGTGGAGCTGGCGTGCAACCATCCCTCGAAGCGGGCCTGGACGTGGCTGAAGACCTGCCCGGCGAGGACGGCGCCGCCCACGAAGAGCAGCAGGCCGATGAGCACCCAGGAGGTGCGCTGGGTGGCGATGTAGAGCATCGCGATGAACGCGCCGAACAGCAGCAACGAGGTGCCGAGGTCCTTCTCGGCGACCAGGACCGCGATGCTGACGCCCCAGGTGATCAGCACCGGGCCGAGGTCGCGGGCGCGCGGCAGGTCGATGAACAGCAGCCGGCGGCCGGCCAGGGCCAGCACGTCGCGCTTGGCGACGAGATAGCCGGCGAAGAAGACGACCAGGGCCAGCTTGGCGAACTCGCCCGGCTGCAGGGAGAACGGCCCGAGGTTCATCCAGATCCGGGCGCCGTAGTGCTCGGAGCCGACCACCGGGAGCACGGGCAGGACGAGCAGCACGATCCCGACGAAGCCGGCGGTGTAGGTGAAGCGCTGCAAGGCGCGGTGGTCCCTCAACACGATCAGCGTCGCGGAGAACATCACCACACCGAGCGCCGTCCACATGAGCTGGTTGGAGGCCGAGGCATCCTTGATGCCGCCCTCCTCCAGCCGGTAGATCATCACCAGGCCGATGCCGTTGACCAGCGTCACGAGGGGAAGCAGGAGAGGGTCGGCCCACGGCGCGAACTTGGCCAGCACCAGGTAGGCCGCGAGCATCACACCGCCGAGGCCGAGGCCGTAGCCGAGCATGCCGGAGGGGACCTTGCCGTTGATCCCGAGCCCGACGCTGGCGTACGCGCCCATCACGATCAGTACGGCGAAGGCGAGCATGCCCAGCTGGGCGCCGCGCCGCTTCGCGGTCATCGGTACGGGCGTGGCTTCGACAGCAGTCACTTAGCGGACCTCGTGGGGGTCGGTGTCGCCCCGGTGTCCGTCGTGGACGTCGCCGAGGCGCCGAAGTTCTTGATCCTGGTTATCCCGGCCTGAAGGTCGTCGACCGGGATGCCGGTGCGGACCTGGTCCTGCTGGACCGCGGGCAGCGCCGAGACGCGGATGTCGTCGGTGTAGGCGACCTTCTTGAGGGACACCGGCCCGACCTCCGCGTCGACGCCCTGGAAGACGACGAGCTTGTCCCCGCTGGCGCCTATGTAGAACTGGCTCTGGGTCCACTCGTAGCCGAAGTAGCCGCCGAGCCCGAGCGCGACGGCGACGACCAGCACGCCGGCGGCGACCTTCGGGCCCGAGCGGCGTCTGCGGGCCCGTCGCCCCGACGACTGGACCTCCCGTACGGGCTCGTCGCCGAGGTCGTCGTCGGTGATCACGGGCTGCGGCGCGGTGACCGTGGCGGCCCGGCCCGCGGGCGTGTCGGGCGGCGCGGGGGAACGCCCCCGGCCGGAGCCGGCCGCACCCACGACCGCCGCCGCCAGGACCGGCGGCTGCACGTCGTCCACCTCGATCACGTCGGCCACCACGCAGGTGATGTTGTCCGGCCCGCCGCCCCGGTTGGCGAGGTCGATGAGCTGCCGGACGACGTCCTCGGGATCGTCGACGGTGGTCAGGGTGAGATGCAGGGTCTCGGCGCTGACGACGGTGGACAGGCCGTCCGAGCACAGCAGGTACCGGTCGCCCACCTGGGCCTCCCGGTCCTGCAGGTCGGGATCGACCTCGCCGCTGCCGTCGAGCGCCCGCAGCAGGATCGAGCGCTGGGGATGGTTGGCGGCCTCCTCCTGGGTGATCCGCCCGTCGTCCACCAGCGACTGCACCAGAGTGTGATCATGCGTGATCTGGTACAGCTCGCCGTTCCTGAGCAGGTAGGCCCGGGAGTCGCCCACATGGACCAGGGCGAAGCGCGGGCCGCTCCAGAGCATCGCGGTGAGGGTGGTGCCCATGCCCTTGAGGCTCGGGTCCCGGGCCACCATCGCGTGCAGCTGGTGGTTGGCGTCCCGGACCGCCGCCTCGATGGCACCGAGCAGGTCACCGCCGGAGGCGTCCCGGTCGAGGGACGACATTGCGGCGATGGCGACCGAGCTGGCCACCTCGCCGTGGGCATGCCCGCCCATGCCGTCGGCGACGGCCAGCAGGCGGCCGCTGGCGTACGCCGAGTCCTCGTTGCCTTCACGGAGGAGCCCGACGTCCGAGCGAGCGGCGTAGCGGAGTGCGATGGTCATTTGCGCAATTCGATGACGGTCTTGCCGATGCGGATCGGAACTCCGAGGGGCACCGGCGTCGGGCGGGTCACTTTCGAACGTTCGAGGTACGTGCCGTTGGTGGAACCGAGATCTTCCACGATCCACTGGCCGTCCTGCGGAAAGAGCCGGGCGTGCCGACTCGAAGCGTAGTCGTCGCTGAGTACCAGCGTGGCGTCGTTCGCCCGGCCGATGGTGATTGGCGTCTCCGTGAGGTTGATGATGGTCCCTTGCAGGGGGCCACCGGTGACGATGAGCTGACGTGGTTCGCCCTTCTTGGGCTTGGACACCGGCCGGGGTTGCTTGGCCGGTTTCCGTGGAGGTGCGGGAGCCGTGCGCGAACCGAACAGGTCTGTCCGGATGACGCCGACCGCGGCGATCACGAAGAACCACAGCACCGCCAGGAAGGCGAGCCGGATCAGCAGCAGCGTTAGCTCGGACATGGACCGTCTGTTACCTCTAATCGCGCCGGAACACCAGTGTCGTGCGGCCGAGGGTCACCCTCGTCCCGTCCTGCATCTCGACCCTGCGGACCGGCTGGCCGTTGACGAAGGTGCCGTTGGTCGACCCCAGGTCCACGAGCACGACCTGTGGGCCTTCCACCCGTAGCTCGGCATGATGCCGCGATACGCCGGGATCCACCAGTCGTAGATCACAATCGGTTCCGCGCCCCAGCAACGTCACCGGGGTGGTCAGCTCGTACGAGCGCTGCCCCTGGGGGTCGTCCTGGGTCGAGACGAGCAGCCGGGGGCGGCCCTGGAACGCGCTGGGCCGGCTGGCGGGCAGGTCGCTCGGGGGTTGCCGGATCTCGTCCTGCTCGACCGTGGCGCCACGGATCACGCCCGACCGGATGCGGAACAGCCCGACCGCGAGGTCGTCGGCGGTCTCGAAGCGCACGCGCACCGGCCCGACGAACGAGTACCCCTGCTCCTTGGCGTACTCCCGGGCCAGCGTGGCGAGTTCGTGGCTGATGCTGTCGGCGTACACCTCCAGGCGCTCGCTGTCGGTCGTCGACAGCTCCACCACGAAGTCGTTCGGCACGAGCGTGCGACCCTGAGCGACGATCGCGGCGCGCTCGTCCATCTCCCTCTGCACGGCGCTGGCAACCTCGACCGGCTGGAGTTCAGACTTGAACGCCCGCGCGAAGGCCCCTTCAACCATCCCTTCGAGCCTTCGCTCGAAGCGCTGAAGGACTCCCACCGGATACCTCCCTTCCACTTACGTCTATGGTCGCGACCGCTCCGGTGCTTCGCTGAGCTCCATCGCATCGTCGTTGAGAAGGATCGTATCCGGGTTCGGTAGCACGGGCGGATACGTGCTAACCTTTCCAGGCACCCAGAGATGGGGGTCAACCGCAAGGGCAAGTGGCGGAATGGCAGACGCGCACGGTTCAGGTCCGTGTGTCCGAAAGGACGTGGGGGTTCAACTCCCCCCTTGCCCACGAGAAAGCAGCCTCGCACGGTCGGAAGCAGAGCTTCCTCCGCGCGGGGCTTTCTCTTTGTGCCACCCAGGGGGACAACCCCCTGGAACCCCCGGCCGGACAAGCGGCAGCCTCGCATGGTCGGAAGCCAAGCTTCCCTCCCGCGAGGCTTTTTCTTTGTGTCGTGCGAGCCGCGGCCCCACGTGGTCGGGAGTGAACGCACGTCGGGCCTCTCCTTCCGGCCCGTACGGCGTCGGGCCCCGCTCCATAGGTCGTGACGTACCGGGGGCCCCGATGGTCGGGGCCCCTCGATCGCGCACTGCACATTCTCCGGAGATCGGCTTTCAAACCACTTTCCGCGCGCTTGCGGGCTCCGTCCGGATCAGGCCACCAGCAGCTCGCCCAGCAGCGTAGTGAGATCGATCACACCGACGGGCGTGCCGCCCGCGTCCGTGACGAGCCCGAGCTGGGCGCGGGCCTCCTGGAGCAGGGTCACGGCGTCGGAGATCGTGGTGCCCTTCGCCATGCGGGGGACCGGCGTCGCCAGCTCGCCGGCCCTGTGGCCGGGCCGCACGATCGCGTCGCGCACGTGGCACACTCCGACCACGTCGTCGGGGGTGACCACCAGCATGCGCAGGCTCCCGACGCGCGCCGCCGTCCGCCGTACGAGCAGGGTGTCGGCCTCGGCGGGCACCGACGGCGCCTCGCCCACGGGCACCATGAGGCGCTCCACCGGCTGGGCGTGGACCCGCAGCGCGCGGGTGAGCAGGTCGTGCTCGTCGCGGTCGAGCATGCCCATCCGGCCCGACTCAGCGACCAGCATGGCGAGCTGGCCGGGCGTGCGGGTGGTGGCGAGCTCGTCGCGCGCGTGCACGCCGAGAAGCCGAAGGATGCCGTTGGTCAGCCCGTTCAGCGTGGCCAGCACAGGGCGGACGATCCAGGCGAAGCCGCGGAACGGCAGCGCCAGCCCCATCGCGGCCCGTTCGGGGTGGGTGAGCGCGAGCGACTTGGGCGCCATCTCGCCCACGACCATGTGCAGGAACGTCACCAGGGCGAGCGCCACGACGTACGCGGCCGGGGTGCGCAGCGACTCCGGCAGCAGCGCGAGGACCGGCTCCAGCAGATGCTCGATGGAGGGCTCCGCGACCATGCCGAGGCCCAGGGAGCTCAGCGTGATGCCGAGCTGCGCCCCGGCGAGCATGAGCGACAGCTCGCGCCCGCCGCGCACCGCCGCCCGAGCAGTGATCTTGGCCAGCCGGCCGCCGCCCGCGGCGATCTCCTCCAGCCGGTGCCTGCGGGCGGACACCAGGGCGAACTCGGCGGCCACGAAGACGCCGTTGGCGGCGAGCAGGACGATTCCGAGCAGGACTCCGGTCAGCGGACTCATGCGGGCCTGCCCTGGAACAACGCGGAGAACAGCTCGGGGGCGTAGAAGACGCCGCCGGAGGGCTCACGGGCCGTCGCGTGGGCGTCCTCGGCCTCCCGCCGCTCGCCCGCCTCCGTCGACAGCCGGATCCACTCGGGAACCCGCCGGCGCACGCTCTGGACCGTCAGCACGGCGTGCCGCCTGTCCTCCTCCTCGTCCTCGAAGAGGTGCGGCTCGGGCACGAGAGGGGAGACGACCTCGTCGCCCGGCTCCGCCATGCGGCCGAGGGCGGCGAGGACGAGCCCGGCGACGGTCTCGTAGTCCTCGCTCTCGGGCAGCCGGATGTGGGTGGCGCGCTCGACCTCGTCGAGGCGGAGCGTGCCCGGCACGTCCCAGACGTGGTCGCCGTGTCGTACGACGCCGAGGGGCTCGGGGTCGTTCTCGTCCACGAGTTCGCCGACCAGCTCCTCGGCGAGGTCCTCCAGGGTGACCACGCCGGCGAGTCCGCCGTACTCGTCGATCACACAGGCGAACGTCTCGCCGGCGGAGGTCATCCGGCGCAGCAGCTCGGGCAGCGGCAGCGTCGCGGGGACGAGGACCGGCGCGCGGGTGATGCCGCCGACGAGCCCGTCGGACGGGGAACCGGCCTTCAGATACTCGGGCAGCCCGGTCACGCCGACGACGTCGTCGGCGTCGGTGCCGAGCACGGGGTAGCGGGAGTGACCCTGGGCGCGCAGGGCGTCGAGAAGGTCGGACACCGGCCACTCGGCCCGCAGCGAGACGACGCGCGGACGGGGGACCATGACGTCCTCCGCGGTGCGGTCGCCGAACTCCAGCGCCCGCTCCAGCGTCTCGGCCAGCCGGGGCGGCAGTTCTCCGGCGGCGGCGGACTCCGACACGATGCGCGACAGCTCCTCGGGGGTCGCGCCGTGTTCGAGCTCCTCCACCGGCTCGATGCCGAACAGGCGGACCAGCCTGGCCGCCGCCGTGTCGAACAGGCGGATGAGGGGCCCGGCGACCGCCAGGTAGATCTCCGTCGGACGGCCGAGGGCCTTGGCGACCTCCTCGGGCCGCGCGATGCCGAGGTTCTTGGGGGCGAGCTCGCCGATGATCATCTGGACGACGGTGGCGATCACGACGCCGAGCGCCACGGAGACGCCGGGCACGGCCGCGCCGGGCAGCCCGGCCGCCTCCAGGGGGCCGCGCAGCACGCCCGCAATCGCGGGCTGGGCGATGAAGCCCACCAGCAGGGTGGTTACGGTGATCCCCAGCTGCGCGCCGGAGAGCATGAACGACAGCCGCCCGGTGACGTCGAGGGCGCGGCGGGCCGCGTCGTCACCGGCCGCCGCCTGTTCGCGCAGCGCGCCGCGGTCGGCGGCGACGTAGGCGAACTCCTGCGCGACGAAGAAGCCGGTGGCGAGGGTCAGGACGAGAACGGCAAGAAGACCGAGGGCGGCGCTCATCGGGCGCCCGCCGTATGATCATGGGAGCCCGTGCCAAGGCACGGGCCGGTACTCCAGGGGTCCGGAACGGACACGTCGATCCTTTCGCGTGGTTCGTATACCACCGTAACGGCTGGAATCTCTCCTGTGTTTCCCGGCGGCGTTTACTGGCTGCTTAGAAGCCTTCTGAGTACCGTGAAGGAGGGGGCCCGTCGGCAAAGAGTTCCGCCGGTGAGGTCAAAGCGGTGGTCAGGACGCTGAGGGGCTGGGGATTTCACGTGGCCGACGAGAACGAGGCGACCCGGGCGATCCGCCGCCCGGGGGAGCCCCAGGCTGCCCCGCTCGGGGCGCCTGGGTCAGAGCACCGGGCGGAGCAGCCCGGGAGGGGGTCCGGCAGGGACGACACGGTCCCCCGCGCCCGCTCCAAGGTGTACGGCAAGCCGCGCTCGGGCAACACCCCGATCCGCCCGATAGGGGGGACCGGACGGACGCCCGGGGGCCCTGAGGACGCCCCGCACCGGGACGCCGGCGGGCCGGCGACCGCGCGTGGCGGCGGGTCCGGAAGCGGCTTCGGCGGCGGGTCCGGTGGCGGACGCGGCGGCGGCTCGGGCGGCAGGCGTGGTCCCCGGGTGACCGGCAGGACCGTCGTCCGGATCGTCGTGGTACTGGTCGTGCTCCTGCTCGTCGCCGCCATCGCCGGATATTTCCTGATCAGCGCCCGGCTGCACTCGGTCGAGGCGATGACCGACTACGACAAGCGGTCCGCCGAGACGCCGGGCGAGGACTGGCTGCTGGTCGGCTCCGACAGCCGGGCGGGCCTCACGGCCGCGCAGCGCAGGAAGCTGGCCACCGGCAAGGCGGTCGGCAAGCGCACCGACACGATGATGCTGCTCCACATCCCCTCGGACGGCCGTCCGACGCTGGTCAGCCTGCCCCGCGACTCGTACGTCCCCATCGAGGGGCACGGCAGCGGCAAGCTGAACGCGGCCTACGCCTTCGGCGGGCCGAAGCTGCTGACCAAGACGGTCGAGCAGGTGACCGGCATCCGGATCGACCACTACATGGAGATCGGTTTCGGCGGTTTCGTCGGCATCGTCGACGCGATCGGCGGGGTCAACATCTGCGTCAAGCAGAACATCGACGACCACAAGGCCGGGATCAACCTCAAGAAGGGCTGCCAGGACATGGACGGCGGCACCGCTCTCGGCTACGTGCGCACCAGGAAGACCGGCGCGATCCCCGACTTCGACCGCACCCAGCGGCAGCGGGAGTTCTTCTCCGCGGTGGTCCAGAAGGCGGCGAGCCCCGGCACCCTGCTCAACCCCTTCACCTCGGTGCCGCTGGCGCTGAACGCGGCCGACTCGGTCGCCGTCGACCCCGGCACCGGCCTGTTCGACCTGCTGTCGGTGGGCCTCGCCATGCGCGGCGGGCCCGTCACGACGGCCGTGCCGATCGGCTCGCTGCCGACCATCGGCGGTCAGGCCGTCGTGAAGTGGGACACGCAGAAGGCGCTGCGCCTGTTCGAGGCGCTCGCCGCCGACAAGCAGGTCCCCAAGGACGTCATCACGAAGTGACCCCGCCCCCGTCGCCGGCGCCGTGCCACGGCGCCGGCCCCGGCGGGGCCCGGCCAAGGCGCGGCCGAGGTGCGGCCTTCACCCGCCGAGCCTCGCCGGATCGGGCGAAGGCCCGGGCGGAGCGTCAGTTGATGGTCGCGGTGGTCGCGGCGGTGGTCGCCGCGGTCGTGGCCGCGATGACCGCCGCGTGCACGGACGCGATCGTCTTGCGTACGGCCTCGCCGGCCCACTCGCCCTGGGCGATCTCCTTGACGCGGCCCTTCGGCGCGTCCGGGAAGGCCTCGCGGTCGAGCTTCGCCGCGTGGACGACCGCGATCAGCGCCGCCGTCCGCTCGTCGGGCTGAGCCCCGGCCAGCACGTCCCGGACGCGGTCCCGCACCGCCTGCTCGTGGCTCGGATCGAGCTCCGGATAGCGGGTGGTGGGGAAGATCCCGAGGATCTTGCCGGTGTGCTCGCTCAGCACGCCGCGTACGGCGAGGCGGGTCAGCAGCCGCTTGCGCAGCCCGCCCATGCGGAGCTTGCCCACCCACCAGTCGGCCTTGTGCCGCCGGGACTCGCCCGAGATGCGGGCCAGCGCCTGGTCCAGCTCCTCGTCCCCCAGCGGCGCGTTGTCCGTGACCACGAGCTTCTTGTCGTCGAAATCGACGCGCCGGCTCACGGCGAGTTCGGCGACCACGGCTCCCGCCAGGGCGGCGTCGAGCTCCACGGACCCGATGACCGGCTTCCCGGTGTCCTCCCGGTAAGCCAGCAGCAGCACTTCCTCGGCGATCGTCAGTGTCACGGCATCGAGCCTAACTCGTCCCTTACCGCGAGAATGAGAACTTATGGGGATATCAGCGGACCTGCACGTCATCGGACGGCCGATGCTCGACGCCCAGCTCGCCCACCCGACCGTACGCGGGATCGCGGCGGGAGACCTGCCCGAGCCGGTCTTCCGGTCGTGGCTGGAGCAGGACTACCTGTTCCTGCTCGACTACGTCAGGGTGTTCTCCCGGCTGGCCTGGCAGGCGCCTGACGGCCATCTCGGCGACCTGGTCGACCTGGCCCACGCGACCTGGCACGAGGAGCTCGACCTGCACCGGTCGCTCGCCGCGGGCTTCGGCGCCGACCTCGACGGCGCGGTGAAGGGCCCGGCCTGCGCGGCGTACACGTCGTTCCTGCTGGAGGCGGCGGCCGGCTACGGCGAGGGGCTGGCGGCGCTCTACCCCTGCATGTGGGGCTACTCGACGCTCGGGCGGCTGCTCGCGGCGGACCCGCCCGCCGAGCCGCGTTACCGCGCGTGGGTGGACACCTACGCCGACCCCGGCTTCGCCGCGCTCGCCGCCCGGATCGGCGAGATGATCGACGAGGCGGCCCCGGACCCGGCGCGCGCCCGGGAGCTGTTCGTCCGCGGGATGGAGCACGAGCTCGCGTTCTGGGACGTGCCCTGACGGCTGCGATTAGTGTGGGGGCATGCCGGAGCTGCCCGAGGTCGAGGCGCTCGCCGGGTTCCTCCGCGAGCACGCCGTCGGCCACGCGATCATCGGGGTCGACGTGACCGCCTTCCAGGCGCTCAAGACCGTCGACCCGCCCGTCACCTCGCTCGGCGGACTGCCGATCACCGCTGTGGCCAGGCACGGCAAGTTCCTGGACCTCGACTGTGACGGCCTGCACCTCGTCACGCACCTGGCGCGCGGCGGCTGGCTGCGCTGGCGCGACGACCTCACGGGCGCGCGGCCGGTGCGGCCCGGGAAGGGCCCGCTCGCGGTCCGCGTACGGCTGTCGCCCGGCGAGGACGGCCGCGCCCCCGGGTTCGAGCTGACCGAGGCGGGCACGCAGAAGCGCCTCGCCGTGTACGTGGTGCGGGACCCCCGCGACGTCCCCGGGGTGGCCGGGCTCGGGCCCGACCCGCTCGCCGAGGGCTTCACACCCGACCTGCTCAAGACGATCGTGGGCGGGAGCCGGGCCCAGATCAAGGGCCTGCTGCGCGACCAGAAGGTGATCGCGGGCATCGGCAACGCCTACTCCGACGAGGTGCTGCACGTCGCGCGGATGTCCCCGTTCAAGGTCGCCGGGACGCTGACCGACGGCCAGATCGCCGACCTGCACGACGCGATCGTGAACACGCTCCGGGACGCGGTCGAGCGGGCGCGCGGCCTGGCGGCCAAGGACCTCAAGTCGGAGAAGAAGTCGGGCCTGCGCGTGCACGGCCGCACCGGCGAGCCCTGCGAGGTGTGCGGCGACACGATCCGGGAGGTGGCGTTCGCCGACTCGTCGCTGCAGTACTGCCCGACCTGCCAGACGGGCGGCAAACCGCTGGCCGACCGGCGGCTGTCGCGCCTGCTGAAGTAGGCCCGCGAGCCCGGCGGAGGTGACGTCAGGCGCGGAGGAACTCGGCGATCGGCTCGGCCTGGCCGAAGACGGCGTGACCGACCCCGGGGAGCAGGCGCACGGTCGCGTGCGGGACGCACTTGCGAACCCGCCGCGCGGTCTGGTGAGAGTCGATCATCGCGTCGCGGTCGCCGGCGATGACGAGCACCGGCATGGTGAGGCCGCGCAACGCGTCGTCGGAGAACACCGGGAGCTTCTCCCTGCGCGGGTTGAAGTGCGTGAACGTCAGGACGACGGCGTCGAGCGCCTGCCGGTCCCGCTCCCCGTCCAGGCCCGCGACGGTCATCGCCGACTCGCGCAGCCCGCCGTCTCGCCCCCGGAACGGACGGGTCAACAGGGCCTTGAGGATCCAGCCGACCTTCTGCCGTCCCACGCCGCCGGGGCAGATCAGGGCAAGCCGAGTCACCCGTTCCGGACGGCGTACGGCGTGGTCGAGGGCCGTCCAGCCGCCGAGCGAGGTGCCGACGACCGCGGCCCGGGTGACGCCGAGCCCGTCCAGCACGTCGTCCAGCCAGAGCGCCACGGCGCCGGAGTTCAGGGCGGGGCGTGAGGGCGCGCTCAGGCCCGGCTCGCCGACGAGGTCGACGGCGTACGTGCGGAAGTGCCGGGACCAGGTGGAGACGTCACCCCGCCACATGGACGCGTTGGCGCCCGAGCCGTGCAGCAGCACGAGAGGCGGCGCGTCCGGGGGGCCGGAGACGAGGACGAACGTCTCGCCCTCGCGGGTCGGCACCCGTACGTGCTCGGCTGGAACCGGCCAGGCGTCCAGCACCCGCCGGTAGTGGTCGAGGATCTCACGTCGACCGGCTTCGGATTTGTAGACCATCACTCCTCAAACGTACGTCATATGGAGCCATATAGGGAAGTTTGGGGAGTGAGAGTGCTCTGGTGGATGCGGCCCGTGGATCACCGTGGGTCACAGCTCCCGGCACGGGCCCGCGCATCGGTGGTGTGCCGCCAGAATGGGCGCATGACATTGCCGGAAATCGCCCCCGACGCCCTGCCCGAGGGCGCGTACCTGCTGGACGTCCGTGAGGACGAGGAGTGGCGGGCGGGACACGCCCCGGACGCCGTGCACATCCCGCTCGGCGAGTTGCAGGCGCGGGTGGACGAGGTGCCGCTCGACCGGCCGGTCTACGTCGTCTGCCGGGTCGGCGGGAGGTCGGCGCACGCCGCCATGTGGCTCAACCACATCGGCCGGGAGGCCGTCAACGTGGACGGCGGGATGCGGTCCTGGGCCGCCGCCGGGCGTCCGATGGTGAGCGAGCTCGGAGGGGACCCCTACGTCGCGTAGGAAAACGGTCAAAGTAGTGTCATAATCCCAAAGACATCGTCAATACCCGCGGGAGCTCGGGCGTGACCGGGCTGAGAGGGCGGATCG
The DNA here is from genome assembly GCF_008728085.1 of Microbispora cellulosiformans. Taxonomy (NCBI): domain Bacteria; kingdom Bacillati; phylum Actinomycetota; class Actinomycetes; order Streptosporangiales; family Streptosporangiaceae; genus Microbispora; species Microbispora cellulosiformans. The sequence continues at coordinate 434,081 of NZ_VYTZ01000004.1, forward strand.
AACTCGTGCCGCCGACCGCATGAACCTGTCCGGATAATGCCGGCGTAGGGAGCGTGTGATGGCCGCCGTCGTCGACGACGTGCATGCGGAGGTTCCGCTCACCCTGGACGAGGAGGTCCCGAAAACCCTCGGCCTGCTCGACCAGGGGGCGTTCTGGGCAAATCTCGGCGTCAGCCTCCTCGGCTTCTCGGGGGCGTTGTTCCTGCTCGACCCCCTGGGCGGCAGGCCCCTGACGTTCACCGCCGCGGTGCTGGCCGCCGTGATCGGCAGCCTCGTCGGCACCGCGATGGTCGGCCTCGCGGCGATCCCCGGCGCGCGGACCGGCCGGCCCGCGATGGTGCTGCTGCGCGGCCTGTTCGGGGCCCGCCTGTCGTACGTCCCGACCGTGCTGAACATCGTGCAGATGCTCGGCTGGGGCGCGTTCGAGCTGTGGGTGATCGCGCAGGGCGCGCAGGCGCTGTCGGGGACGGCGGTGCCGTACGCGGTGTGGGCGGTCGCGGCCGGGGCGCTGACGATCGCGCTGACGATCCGGCCGCTCGGCGCGCTGCGCCTGCTGCGCCGCTACGTCACCGCGGGCGTCGTGGTCGCGATGATCTGGCTGTCGGTCGCCCTCTTCACCCGCGGGCCCTCCGTGGGCGGCGGCTCCTGGGACGCCTTCGCCCCGGCCGTCGACTACGTGATCGCGCTGTCGGTGTCGTGGGTGCCGATGGCCGCCGACTACGCCCGGCACTCCCGGTCGAGCGGCGCGGCGTTCACCGGGGTGGTGGCGGGTTACACGATCGCGCAGGTCGCCTGCCTGGCCCTCGGCATCGCCGCGCTCGCGCTGGTCGGCAACGACCCCGACAAGGTGTGGGACCCGTTCGTGGCCGCACCGCTCGGGGTCCTGTTCTTCGGCGTCCTGGTGCTGCGGGAGGCCGACCAGTCGTTCGCGAACGTCTACTCGACGACCGTGTCGATCCAGAACCTCGCGCCGCGCTGGGACCGCCGGGTGATCTCGGTCGTGATCGGCGTGCTCACCACGTTGATCGCGCTGCTGGCCGACGTGAACTCCTACGGCGCGTTCCTCACCGTGATCGGGGCGGTCTTCGTGCCGATGTTCGCGGTCCTCGTGGTCGACTACTTCCTGCTCGGCGGAGCCTCCCGGTGGAACACGGCCGAGGACGCCCCCTCGCGGTGGCTCATGGTCGCGCCGTGGGTCCTCGGGTTCGCGGCGTACTGGATCGTGGCGGTCACCCCGACCGTCGCCTGGTGGGACGGCCTCTGGGCCGACGTGCGCAGCGCTGTCGGGTTCGTCCACCAGCCGTGGATGAACGCCGCGCTCGCCGCGTTCTGCGTCGCCGCGCTGGTGACGGCGGCGCTGTCCGTGCCCGGCCGTCTCGCCCGGCGCCGGGCCTGACCGTACGGAGCCCGGCCGTACGGGGCCTGATCGTACGGCCGGTCAGGGCAGTGCGCCCTCCAGGCGGAGCAGGTGTTCCTTCGCCGCCTTGCCGCCCGCGTACCCGCCGAGCGAGTCCGGCCCCTCCACGGCCCGATGGCAGGGCAGGAGCAGGCAGAGCGGGTTGCCGGCCAGCGCGTTCGCCACCGCGCGCGGCGCCTGCGGCCGCCCGATCCGCTCGGCCATCTCCTGGTAGGTGGTCACGCCCCCGTACGGCACGCCCGGCATCAGCTGGACCACGGTGCGGGAGAAGCCGGTGACCAGGCGCGGGTCCACGGAGAGCGAGAAGGTGCGCAGCCGGCCGGCGAAGTACGCGTCGAGCTCGCGGCGCAGGGGATCGAGGCGGCGCGGGTCGGGCCCGATGAATGAGCCGACGGAGCGGGTCACCCGGGCGAAGACCGCGTGCTCGTCCTCGTAGGTGCAGGCCAGCACGCCGCGCGCGGTCACCGCGAGGACCAGGCGGCCGACCGGCGTGTCCATGGTGCCAAACGCCACTTCGGGCGGGGCCAGGCCGACGTAGCCCGGCGTGGTCACGCGGAGCAGGGCTTCGAGGTCCTCGGTGGACATGGGCGCCCAACTTTCTGTTCATCGCGTGGAGGCAGCGTATCGGAGCGCCCGTGAGGCCTTCGAGAACGCCGCCGGACCGGCCGGGCTCACCGGGCTGACCAGGGCGAGTGGTGCGGGACGCGGCCGGCGGATCTTCATCCCGGCGGGACGGCCCGGAGCGTGGCGTCGCGATTTGGCGACTGATCTATTGTCCAATGTGCACAAGCTGTGATCCGGGGCACGGTTTCCCGGCTGATGCGACGGGGCATTTCGGTCGTACTGGGCTGTGCAAGGGGAAACGCTGTACAAGGGGAACCGGGGGATCGGGGAGGTGAGTGCGTCGAGCGTCGTGATGCTGCCGTACGCACCGTCGAGCGTCGCCGTCGCACGTCAGCGCCTCAGCGCCGAACTACAGGGGGCGGGACTGCTCGCGACCGCCGTCGACGACGTGGTGCTCATCCTGAGTGAGCTGCTCAGCAACGCCCTGCGGCATGCCCACCCTCTCCCGTCCGGACAGCTCAAGGTGGCGTGGTACTGCTCCGACAGGCAGGTCGAGGTGGCGGTGAGCGACGGCGGCGCCTACACCGAGCCGCGGGCGGGCCGTCCCACGTTGTCGTCGCTGGGCGGCCGGGGGCTGGGCATCGTGGAGTATCTCGCCGAGCGCTGGGGGGTCCGGCACGAGGCGGAGATCACCACTGTGTGGGCCGTCGTCCTGGTCGCGACCCCGGACCGTAACGGACATCAGGGTCTGTCCGAAACCCGCATTCTGCGCGAGGTCGGCTGAGCACCCTCCCGGGTGGGCGCGGGTCAGCGGAGAGGGTGCTCCAGGCAGAGCAGGTCGTCGCGCGCGTCCCACGACCGGGTGACAGCGAAGCCGAGCCGCTCGTAGAGCGCGATCGCCGTCGTCCGCCACCTCCAGACCGAAAGCCGTACGGACCGCAGGCCGGCCTCCCGCGCCCGGGCCAGCGCGGCCTGGACGAGCGCGCCGGCCACGCCCCTGCCGCGTTCGTCCGGGTCCACCCAGAGCCGCTTGATCTCCGCTCGCCCGCCGGCCGCCTCCGTCAGCACCACACAGCCGACGGCGCTTCCGTCGCGGCGCGCGACCAGCACGACGTCCCGCTCGAAGGCCGCTCCGGGGTCCTCCACCTCCGCCCGGTATCGCTCGGGCAGATCGGCGACGCCGGGCACCGGGACGCCCTTCTCCTCCTCGGTGCGCAGGTGATAGGCCGCGAGGAGCGCGCGCAGCCCCTCCCGGCCGTCTCCGCCCGCCCACGTGCTGATCGAGTACGCATCGGTCACAGGGCCCAGGATTCCATCCCATGCCCCACACGAGCCGCACGGCGGCCGCGACGAGTTCCGTGATCGCGCGCCGCCGCAGGGGCACGCGGCTGTCGTGTGACCGCCCGGGCGCAGGCCCCGGCGGATCAGGCGGGCCGGGGGTAGAGCACCGCGCGCTCGGCGGTCGTCCAGGCGGTGCTCACGAGCAGGTAGACGCCCGCCGCGAGGGGCAGGAAGACCGCCGCGAGGACGGTCCAGAACGGCAGCAGGACCTGCAGGCGCCGCATCGGAGCTGCGGGCTCAACCCGCCGGGCGGCGATCACGGCCACGGCCGTGAGCAGCGCCAGCAGCACGGCGAAGACCACGACGGGCGGGCTGAACAGGCCCGCGCCGGCGACCACCGCCCCGAGGTGCTCCCCCAGCGGCACTCCCAGCAGGCCCTGCGCGAGCAGCAGGTTCGGATGCCCCGCGATCGTCGCGGTGGTGAACAGCCGGTAGGTGACCATGAAGAACGGCGTCTGCGCGAAGCCCGGGAGGAATCCGGCGAACTGGCTGGTGCCCTCGGCTGCGTACAGCGCGTTCACCTCCCGCATGAGCCGCTCCGGGTCCTTCTGCCACCGCTTGCGGAGCTTCTCCACCTGGGGAGCGAGCCGGAGGCGGACGCGCTGAGCGCGGGCGACGCGGATGCTCAGCGGCAGGAGCGACAGCCGTACGGCGAGGGTGACGAGGACGATCGCGAGCCCGGCGCCGGTGACGTGGCTGAGGGCGTCGATGAGCCGGTAGGCGGGGTCGAGCACGAAGTCGAACACGGGGAAGCCTTTCGTCTGGGTTCGGGGCATGACGAAAGCGCTCGCGACCGGATCGGTGGTCAGGCGAGCGCGGGGCTTCCTGATGGTGCGCGGGGACGGGGGCGGCCGGGCGCGCCGGGATCGCGCAGCCTGACCATCGCCGTCTCCCCGTCGTACGAACGCCTGCCCGGGCCCCGCACGACGGCGGGGGCCCCGGTCAGCCGGGAGAGCATCCAGGCGAACACCAGCACGGCCACCCCGGCCACACCGGCGAAGGCCGTCACCGAGGGCACTCCGGAGCCGCCGACCAGCCCGGTGGCCAGTTCGGCGAGCAGCCAGACGAGTGAGGTGGCGGCGGCCTGGAGAGCGTTCACGTCAGCGGGACAGCTTCCCCACGACGGTGACTGCGAGCACGGCGACGGCGGCGATGATCCCGATGATGAGCAGGAACTTCAGCGTCGCGAAAATCGCGGGGATGATGAAGGCGAACACCAGCCACAGGGCCAGCAGGATCCCCAGAACGGTCAGTACGGTACGGGCCATAGGCACACGCTACGCGGTGCGACTGACAAGCGCGAGCTTGATCCAAACCGAGTTGTACTACCCGCTGCCGCCGAGGTTTCACGTGAATCATCGTGATCGGCACCGTTTTCCACCGGCCTGTGCGAACTCGCTCTGGAAGCCCCGCCGTCCGCGGACCCCGGCGGGTTGTTCTTACGGGGCGGTGACAGGGGCTCGGCGCGGTCGTCCCGCGGCTTTACCGTTGAGGCGTGCCCTCCCCGAGGAGTCCGATGTCCGCGAACCCCGCCGCCCGAGTCCTGGTGGTCGACGACGACCCGACCGTCGCCGAGGTGGTCGCCCGCTACCTGGAGCGGGACGGCCACGAGGTCGAGTGCGTGGGTGACGGCGCCGAGGCGCTGCGGCGGGCCCTGGCCGACCCGCCCGACCTGCTCGTGCTCGACCTGATGCTGCCCAAGATCGACGGTCTCCAGGTCTGCCGGAAGCTGCGGGAGCGCTGGCCGGTTCCGGTGATCATGCTGACCGCCCTGGGCGAGGAGATGGACCGGGTGGTCGGCCTGGAGACCGGCGCGGACGACTACGTGACCAAGCCGTTCAGCCCGCGCGAGCTCGCCCTGCGCGTCCAGTCGGTGCTGCGGCGGGCCCGGGGCGCGCTGGTGCCGACGGGAACCGGCGTCCTGCGGGACGGCGACCTGGTGGTGGACGTCGGCGCCCACGAGGTGCGCCTCGGCGGGCAGGAGATCACCTTGACCGCCCGCGAGTTCGACCTGCTCGTCTACCTGCTGCGCAACCCGCGCCAGGCGTTCAGCCGGGCGGCGCTGCTCGACCAGGTGTGGGGCTGGTCCTTCGGCGACTCCTCGACCGTGACGGTCCACGTACGGAGGCTCCGGGAGAAGATCGAGCCGGACCCGACCGACCCGCGGCGGATCGTCACCGTCTGGGGCGTGGGCTACCGCTACGAGCCGCTGTCGTGATCGTCCAGATCGTCGCGGTCGCCGCCGGCCTCGGCCTGGTCATCGCGGCCCTCGGCCTGGCGCTGCTGCGGGTGCTGCGCCGGCGGTCGATCGGCGTGATGCTCGCGGTGGTGGCGGCCGTCACGGTCTCCGCGACGCTGGCCGGGGTGGTCGCCATCACGCTCGCCATGGTCATCGAGGGGCGGCCGAAGAACATCGTGCTCACCGTCGTGGCCATCGGCGGCCTCGTCGGGCTCGGCGTGGCGCTGGTGAACGCGCGTACGGTGGTGCGCGCCAGCAGGAGCCTGGTGACCGCGGTGGAGAACGTGCCGCCGTCGGGCCGCTTCACCCCGCCGCCCAACCCGCTTCCGGCCGAGTTGCGCACCATCGGCGCCGCCCTGGAGCAGGCGTACGAGCGGCTGCGGCTGGGCCGCGAGCGGGAGCGGGCGCTGGAGAGCGCGCGGCGCGAGCTCGTCGCCTGGGTCAGCCACGACCTGCGCACGCCCCTCGCCGGGATGCGGGCGATGGTCGAGGCGCTGGAGGACGGGGTGGCCGACGACCCCGAGACGGTCAAGCGGTATCACGTGCAGATCAGGGTGGAGGTCGACCGGCTCACCGGCATGGTGGAGGACCTCTTCGAGCTGTCGCGGATCCACGCCGGTTCGCTGCGGCTGTCGCTCGCCCGCACCGGGCTCGGCGACCTCGTGGCGGACACGCTGGCCGCCGTCGAGCCGCTGGCCCGCGCCGAAGGGGTGCGCCTGTCCGGCGAGGCCGACCCGCACGTTCCCGTGTACGCCGACGCCGGGCAGCTCGGCCGGGCCGTACGCAACCTGGTCGTGAACGCGATCCGGCACACGCCCGCCGCGGGGACGGTCCTCGTGCGCGCGGCGGCGGACGGGACGGCCGCCCGGCTGTCGGTGCTCGACGGCTGCGGCGGCATCCCGGAGGAGGATCTCCCCCGGGTCTTCGACGTCGCGTTCCGCGGCGAGGCCGCGCGTACGCCCGGCCCCGACGGCGGCGCCGGGCTCGGCCTCGCGATCGCCCGCGGCATCGTCGAGGCCCACGACGGGGAGATCGGCGTGGCCAACGAGGGCCCCGGCTGCCGCTTCACGATCACGCTGCCGCTGCGTCGCGCCTGACAGGCCAAGCCCTGCGTCGCGGCGCCCGGACGGCTCTCACGTCCGCAGGCCCTCCATGGCGGTGCCGCTCGCGAGGACCCTGCGGGACGCGTCGACCAGCGCGAACGCCGGAAACCCGGACACCGACAACGCCCTCGTGAGGCCGCCGCCACCGCTTTCGATCACCACACGGGCGACGGGTTCGAGCGCGGCGCGCTCCGCCGCGACGTCCTCCTCCCGGCCGGCCAGCACGGCGAGGACCGCCGGCCTGCCGCCGTCGTGGTTCTCGGCCGCGTCGACGAACGAGGGAAGGCGCTCGGCGCAGGCGGGGCAGCCCGGTGAGAACACGCCAACGAGCGTCGGTGTCTCGGGGAGGGTCACGTCGGACACCGTCTCCCCGTCCGTGGTCACGGCGGTGAACGGGCCGACGGCCGACCCCGCCGGGGCCATGACCGAGGGCCCGCGGCGCAGCGCCTCCAGTGCCTCCGAATGCTCGCGGAGCCTCCGGATGACGCCGACGGACAGGACGAGATCCACGGCGCACAGGACGCCGACGATCGCGACGAACGCGATGAGGAACTGCATGCTGTCTCCCTGATCGGTGTCGGGGTGAAAGGCGGCCGGGAAGGCGCCGGGATCACCTGCGGCGCTCCGGCGGCAGCCGGCGCAGGACCACGCCGAGGACCCGGTCGTCGGGCACGAAGCCGCGCTGGCGCGAGTCCAGGCTCTTATCGGGGTTGTCGCCCAGGACGACGAGATGGCCGGCTGGGACACAGGCCGCGTCGCGGAGCGCGGGCGTGTCCGCGACCCGCGCGGGCACCGGATCGCCCCCGACCGCCGCCACCCGCTTGATGTGCCATCTCCGGTCCGGCCCGGGCACCTCTCGTGGCGGCCCGGGGTGACGCACGCGCAGACCCGGCGCCTCGACCACCACGACCTCGCCGACCCGGACGCGCCGTGGCGGGACGCGCCGCACCAGGACGCGGTCTCCGGCGTGGAGGCTCGGCCGCATGCTGGTGCCGTGCACCTCGACGACGACGTACCGCCGCCGCAGCACGGCGACCACGGCCGCGCAGGGGAGCGCCACGGCCGCGACCAGGAGGAGGATCGTCAGCACCGTTCGCGCCGCCTCGCGAAGCCGCCGCTCATCGCCACCCGCTCTCCCGGGTGAGCCCGAACAGGCCGGCGATCTCCCCCGTCAGCACGACCAGGACCGTGACCAGCAGTGCGGCCAGGAAGGCGACCGCCGCTCCGGCGACCTCGTCCGGCCCGCGTACGGGGACGAGGACCGTCAGCGCCAGCCCGGTGAGGGCGATCAGCCCGAGAACGGCGTTGCGGACGAGGTCGGCGGGCCCGACCGGCGACCTCCTGCCGCCGCCGAAGCAGTGGCAGGGGACGGCGCGCCCGCCGCGGATCGCGGCGTGGATGACGAAGGAGAAGGCCGCCAGCGCCGCCAGCGCGACCGTGAAGGCGGCACGTGTCGTGGCGGGGAGCGCCGTCAGCACGACGACGGCCCCCTCCACGAGGGCCACCGCGGCCGCGAGCAGGTGCCGCCGCTCCCCGGGCCGAGCAGTCGTACGGCCGGGGAGCAGTAGCGCGGCCGCCTCGGCGAACCGCAGCCACGAGTCCCGTCCCCGCAGCTTCGACGCGAGTGAGACCAGGAACGTCAGCCCGACGGCCATCCGGCAGGCGAGCAGCACGTAGTTCACGGTTCTCCCCCTGAGGTTCTCCGCGGCCCGGACGGATCCCGTCCGTCCCGGCGGCGCTCCGCCTCGCGATTCGGCGCGGGCCACGCGGGGTGTCGCCCGCACGCGGCCCACCGTGGCAGGTTCTCAGCAGGTTCCGACCTGCCCGCAGTAGTAGCCGTAGTTGCCGCCGTAGCAGCACCACTGCTGCTGCATGCACCAGCACGGCACCGAGGCCGACGCCTCGGTCTTCGGTACGAGGCGGGCGAGCAGACGGTCGCCCCAGGCTTGGATCGTGTGGATCATCGGGACCCCTTTCGTCGGCTGATCGAGGGAGCGGTCGCCTTCACGTTCCCACCGCTGTGGCAGACATCAACGGGCAAAATCGCGCGGTGGGGTCCGGCCGCCTCGATCCGCCGGGGCTCCCGGCGCTGACATGCGCACCGTCGCCGGGCATGGCTTCGGAACCGGCTGACGTGACGTCGGCCGGCGTGAAAAGTTCACGTACGGCACGCGGCCTCGGGCCGCGTACCGGCGGAGAGGGCTCTAACCGAGGTCGGGGGCTCGCTGGGGTTCGAGTTGCCCCCGCCAAGAGGGCAGATCCGGGGCGGCCTCCCGGCGGCGCGGCGTGAACGCCTCCGCCATCGCGCGGAACGTGGGGCAGGGCCAGCGCCACATGCAGCTCCTGCACCGCAGGATCGGGTTCGCCGGGTCGCTGGAGATGCCGCCCGCGTCCCTGGGCTGGTGCAGGTCGAGCAGCCGGATGCCGAGCTCCGAGAAGCACAGCAGCTCCTCGCGGGCCTCGGCGAGGAAGTCGAGGTCCTCGCCGACCAGGCGGGCGCTGACCCGGACGTACCCCTCGCGGTTCAGCAGGCCGCGCAGCGGCTCGGCGGAGGCGCGCCACGACGAGGCCTTCTCGGTGTGCGCCTGGATCGTCTCCAGATGCTCCCGCAGCACGCGGCGCTGGAAATCCTCGGGAATGTCACTGTTCATGATGCTGTCGGGCCCACTGTTCCGGGTTCTGGCCGTGGATCTCCCAAGTGGTGAAGATCCACGTGGCATTCCCAGGCGCCCGTCCTCCTTCCGCGAAGTGACGACCAGGACGCGGAGGTTCCGGGGCCCTCCATCCGGCGACGCCGGTGTCGCTGAGCGTCAAGTTTCGCGCACTCCGCGTTTACATGCGGCCGGAATCGGGGACAAAGGGCGGACGACTCTTCGACGAAACCCGTGGAACGTGACCCGGGGCCGGGACGACGCTAGTGTGCGCGTCGTGGAGCTGAAAGTCGCGACGCAATCCCACGCCGGTCAGGCCGTCATGGCCGTATTCGGCGAAATCGACCTCTATACCGCGCCCCGGTTGCAGACGGAGTTCACCCGTCTGCTGGACACCGGGCCGGACCGGGTGGTCATCGACATGTCCGGAGTGGAGTTCTGCGACTCCACGGGCATGAACGTGCTGCTCTCCGCGCTGAAGCGGCTGCGGGAACGCGGCGGCACGCTGGAGGTGGCCGCCCCGAGACCGGCGGTACGGAAGATTCTCCAGGTCACCGGCCTGGACTCGGTGTTCACCGTGTACGACGCGGTGCCCGCCGATCTGCTCACCGCCGAACACCAGGGCTAGGCGTATGAGGGACATGGCAGTGCCCGAGCCGGACACCGCGGTGGTGATCCCGGCGAAGGACGAGGCCGAACGGATCGGCGCCACCGTGAGCGCCGCCCTGAAGCTGCCCGGCGTGGATCTCGTGGTCGTGGTCGACGACGGCTCGTCCGACGAGACCGGCCGGGTGGCCAGGGCGGCCGGCGCCCGGGTCGTACGGCACAGCCGCAACAGGGGCAAGGCCGCGGCGATGGAGAGCGGGGCCGAGGCCGCGGGCCTCCTGGACGCGGACCACGCGCGTCACCTGCTGTTCCTCGACGCCGACCTGGGCGAGACGGCGGCGGCGGCCCTCCCGCTGATCGCGCCCGTGCGGGCGGGCGAGGCCGACATGACCATCGCGACGTTCGCGACCAGGGTCAAGCTCGGCGGCCACGGCATGGTCGTGAGGCTGGCGCGTGACGGGATCAAACGGCTGACCGGCTGGGAGGCGACCCAGCCGCTCAACGGGCAGCGGTGCCTCACCCGGGACGCCTTCGAGGCGGCCCGCCCGCTCGCGCACGGCTTCGGCGTCGAGACCGGGATGACCGTCGACCTCCTCAGGAAGGGCTTCCGGGTGGTCGAGGTCGAGGTCGAGATGTCGCACCGGGCCACCGGCACCGACTGGCGCTCCCAGGTGCACCGGGCGCGGCAGCTTCGCGACGTCGGCCTGGCCCTCGCGGCCCGCGAGCCCGTGGTGCGGCAGACCATCTCCACGGTCCGGCCCTCGCGCCGGTAGCCCCCGCCCGTACGGGCCTGACCGGCCCGGCCGTGTGGTGGAATTCTCGGGTGGAAGCGCGGACCGTCGCCGGGCCGGTCGCGGCCGTGGCGGCGGGCGGCCTGTCGATCCTTCTCACGATCGCGATCGGCGTCCTCGGGCCGTCCGCGATGGTGCCGGAGCTGCCCGGGCAGGCCGGGTCGTGGCAGCCCCCCTGGTCTCTGAACCTCGCCCCCGGCGGACACCTCGTCATCGCCATGGCCGCCGCGGCCGTCGTGCTCGGGGCGATCGGCCTGGCCGTCGGGTTGATGTCCGTCGACCGGCTGCCGAAGGCGCGCACGCTCGTCCTCGCGGGATGCGCCGCCGCCGAGGTGCTCGCGTTCCTGCCACCCTCCGGGTCGGCCGACCACCTCAACTACGCCGCGTACGGCCGGATGGCGGCCCTCGGATACGACCCCTACCTGACCGTGCCCGCCGACCTGCCCGGCGACCCGGTGATCGGCCGCGTGGAGGAGTGGACGAGGACCCCCAGCGTGTACGGCCCGGTCGCGACGGCCGTACAGGCGCTGGCGAGCCACGTGGGCGGCGACTCGGTCCGCCTGACGGTCTTCGTGATGGCCCTGGTCAACGCCGCCGCCTTCATCGCCACCGGCCTGCTTCTCCACCGTGCCTCGGCCGGTGACCTCCTACGGCAGCGCCGGGCGGCCCTGCTCTGGACGGCGAACCCGCTGGTCGTCTACCAGCTTGTGGCCGGGATGCACCTCGACACCCTCGCGGTCGCGCTCGTCGTGGCCGGGCTGGTCGCCCGCCGGGGCGTGCCGCTCGGCCTCGGCGTCGCGGTCAAGGCCACCGTGGGCGTGGTGGCTCTGGGCACGGCGTGGGAGCTGCGCGGCAACCCGCGGCGGCTCGCCCTGGTCGCCGGGCTCGCCATGCTCACCGTCGTCGCGGCGTACCTGCTGGCCGGGCCCCACTCGCTCGACCAGTTGCTGAACGCCAGCAGATCGGTCTCGCTCGCCACCCCGTGGGCCCTCGGGAAGAAGGCGCTGCAGGCGGTGTTCGGGTCCGGGGCGTACCACGCGTGGATCCAGGCGGGGTCGCTGCTCCTGCTGGCCGGGCTCGCCGTCCTGCTGCTGCGCGGCCGTCCGGCGACGGAGCGCGAGGGCCTGGTCGTCGCCCTCGCCGTCGCGGTGGCCTGGCTGTTCGCCACGCCGTACGCGCTGCCGTGGTACGACGGGCTGGGCTTCGCGCTGCTCGCGCTGGTCGCCTGGCCGGGCATGGAGGGGTTCCTGGTCGCCCGGCTCACCGTGCTCTCGCTGGCCTATCTCCCCGCACGCCAGGCGCACCAGCCCGGTGACCTGTGGTGGAGCGTGGAGGTGATCAGGCAGTGGGTGGCGCCGTCGCTTCTGCTGGCGCTGACGATCGCGCTGCTGTGGTGGGCGGCGCGAGCTGCAGGGCGTGTACGGACGCCGCGAGGGTCAGCGGCACCGCGACCGTCAGGGCCATCGCCGGAATCGCGATCCCCGAGTCGTTGAGCAGGAACCCGGCGAAGGCCGCGGTCAGCGCGCCGATCAGCCCCGCCCGCAGTTCGGGGGCCCGGGCGTACGCGAGGCTGAGCCCCGCCGCGCCCCACCGCGACGGCCGGGCCGGCACGAGGAACAGGAACGCCAGCGCGACCACCGACAGCAGCGTCAGCGGCAGGTTGCCCAGAGTGTGGAGCATCGCCCCGAGCTTGCGGCCGACGACCGAGCCGCCGTCGCCGCCGATGATCTGCTGGACGAACGCCCCGAGATGGGTGCGCTGATCGGCGGGGCGCAGCCAGTCGGCCACCGCGATCAGCGAGATGAGCGCCGCGCCCGCCAGGCCGATCACCCCGAGCCGGAGGACCGATACCCGTCTGCCCGCGGCCATCAGCACGCACACCGCCACGCCCAGGACGAACGACGGCACGCCGCCGAAGTCCGCGCCCCAGGTCGGCCAGCCGTCCCCGGCGATCGCGAGCAGGCCGTACGCGACGCAGACGGCCACGGCGAGCCTCGGCCGGCGGCGCAGCGCGTGGGCGACGGCGGCCAGCAGCAGGATGGTGCCGGTCGAGTAGACGGCGAAGGCCATGTTGCCGAAGCCGTAGAACCGGCCGCCGGTCACGGGCTCGTACCCGGCCACGGCGTTCACCTGCAGCCGCGAGCCGGTGACCACGTCGGCGAGGAGCGCGAGCGAGCTGACCCCGGCGACCACGGCGGGCGGCCCCAGCACCCGGCCGCGCCACGGCCCCGCGTACGCGAGCCCCGCCACGAGGGCGGCGAAGGCCACGATCGTGCCGAGCAGGGCGGGCATCGGGTGCCTGAAGCTCCACCACGGCACCAGCTGGGCCAGGAAGATCGACACCGGGAGGGCGGCGCTGACCGTGGCGACCACGCGGGTGGCGGTGAGCATGCGACGGTGACGCCTGACCACGATCGCGGCGAGGCCGTAGAACAGCAGTTGCGCGCTGACCAGCGCGATGAAGAACGGCTCCCTGACCTCTCTGAGCACCTGGCTCGCCAGGTCGGCGCCGGCCAGCCCGCGGACCGCCACGGCCGCGTTCGGCGCCGCGCCGCCCCCTGACCACGCCCTGCCGACCACGCCCTCGGGCGTGGGGATGCCGAGCAGGTGGGTGACCGTGGCCGTGACGTCGGTGATCGTGACCAGTGCCCGCTGCCGGGTCGAGGCGGCGGTGAGCCATCCGCGCCCGTACGGCCCGCCCGAGGCGATCGCCACGTGAAGATGAGCGACGGAGCCGGAGTCGGAGATCCCGGCCACCAGGACGGTGGCGCCCTGGGGGACCCTGGCCAGCACCTCGCCCACGGTCCGGTCGGCCGCGCTCACGGCCGCCCGCCGCGCCTCCCCGTCCAGATCGGCCGGCTCCCGCTCGCCCCCGGCCGAGGCTGTGGACGCTGTGGATCGCGTGCCCGATGCCGTGGGTCGCGCCGACTGGGTTGTGGACGGCGCGGCCGGTGGTGTGGCTTGCGGTGCGGACGCTGTGGATCGCGCCGCCGATGCACCCGGCACCGGCTGGGTTGTGGACGGCGTGGCCTGGTTCGTGGGAGTTGTGGATTGCGCGGACTGCGGGCTCGTCTCCCGGCTTTCGGTCCAGGCCTGGGTGATCTCCCCGGCCTCGGCGACGACCAGTGCGTACGGCGTGAGGTCGGGCAGCGCGGCGGGCGTGGCGGCGTACGTCGCGACCCTGCCGGATCCGTCGGCGGCGGCGAGGGCGGCTCCCGGGCCGATCGCCGCGACCTTCCCCCCGGCGGCGGTGACGGCGTCGGCGAGGAGCCCGAGCCGTGCCCTGAACGGACTGGACTGCTGCGCGGCGATCAGCGCGGCCCAGCCGGGCACCGACGCCGTCCCGTCAGCGGCGGCGACCGGCGCGGTCCCGTCCTCTGCGGCGATGGGCGCGGGGATCGCGCCGCAACCCGAGCCGGGGGAGGCCGCCCGCTGCCCCGCCGAGACGGTCAGCCATCCGGCGGCCGGGCAGGTGACGGGCAGGCCTTCCGGTGGCACCGCCCGCGTGGACAGCGACGCGGTGGAGCCGCGGTCCGCCAGGGCCCACAACGTGGGCGTCCGCTCCGGATCGAGGTCCGCCCAGCGCAGCCCGGGCACCCCGATCACCACCACCCGCCCCACCGGCACCGTCGCGGCCGCCGGCAGGGTTCCGCCCGGCGGCACGGTTCCCCCGGCCGGCCCGGTCTCGGCCGAGGCCGGGCCGGTGGAGAAGGGCACGACGATGGCCGCGACGAGGAGCGCGAGGAGAGCCGCCAGGAGCACCCGCACCCCGCGAGCACCCGGGCCGCTGCGAGTCGCCGTGTGCTCCCCGCGAGCACCCGGGCCGCTGCGAGTCGCCGTGTGCTCCCCGCGAGCACCCGGACCATGATGGGCCGCCACCTGCACCCAGCGGAGGCGTGTCCCCATCAGCACCTGGCGAGGGTTGGAGCCGCGATGCGCGGGCATCGGCATCGAGCGGGGGCCTGGGCTCACCGGCACGCTGCCGCCGCCCGGCGGGGCGGCGGAACGTCCCCGGCCCGGCGCCGGTGCTGGTGCGGATGGCACTGTTCCAGGCTCCCTCATGATCGACAATGGTGTGGCCAGGGTCCACGGTAACCTGCCTGGTTGTGACGACTGGCCGCATCGCCGGGGCCCGCCGGCCCGCCTGGGCATGGGCGCTGGCCCTGGTGGCGGTGGCCGCCGCCGCGTCCCCGCTGATCGCCTACTGGCTCACCAATCCCGAAGACCAGCGTCTCGTCGACCTCGACGTCTACCGTACGGGCGGCTGGGCACTCCTGCGGGGCCTGCCCGTCTACGACGTGATCACGCCGGCACCGCAGCTGCTGCCGTTCACGTACCCGCCGGTCGCCGCGATGCTGGCGGTGCCGCTCGCCGCGATGTCCTGGCCGGTCGCGCAGTGGGTGTGGACGATCGCGATCGTCGCCGTCCTCGCGGTGACGGTACGGCATGCGTTCCGGGCCTTCCTGGACGGCGTACGCGGCGCCCTGGCCGCGCCCGCGCTGTTCGCCGTGCTTTGCGCCGGGTGCATGTACCTCATGCCGATCAGGGACCAGGTCCGGTTCGGGCAGGTGGACCTGTTCCTCCTCGCGCTGTGCCTGCTCGACTGCGTGGTGCGCCGCCCGTGGTGGCCGCGCGGGATGCTCATCGGCCTGGCGACGGCGGTGAAGCTGACCCCCGGCGTCTTCCTCGTCTACCTGGCCGTCACCGCGTTCGCCCCTCGCGGCACCGCCCCAAGCCATAGCGACTCCAGCCACGGAAGCTCAGCGCAGCACCACGGGAGCACAGCGCAGCGCCATGGGAGCACGCTGCAACGCCTTGGGCTCACAGCGCGGCGGCGCCTCGGGGATATGGGTGATGTGGGGCAGCGGCGGGCGTTGTTCATGGCGCTGTTCACGGCGGCCGTGCTCACGCTGCTGCCGTTCCTGGTGATCACTGACGACGCGCGGGACTTCTGGTTCAGGGCGCTGCTCGACTCCGAGCGGCTGGGCGCGAACGCCGCCACCACCAACCAGTCGCTGCGGGGCATGTTGCTGAGGCTCTACCTGCCCGACGCGCTGACCTCGGCCGTCTGGCTCGCCGCCGTCGCGGCCATCGGCTGGTACGGCTTCCGCCAGGCCCGACGGGCCCACTTGGACGGCGACACGATGACGGCCGTGGCGCTCACCGGGCTGATGGCGGTGCTGTTGTCGCCGGTGGCGTGGATCCACCACATCGCCTGGATCGTGGTGGTGGTCGCGGCCGTCGCCGGGTCGGGGCGGGACCCGGTCCGGCTGCTGGTCGCGGCCGGCGTGTGGCTCTTTTACGTGCTGCCCATCCCCTGGTGGGGGGTGTCGATCAAGGCGCTGGAGGCCCCGGTCCTCAGCCCGGTCGCCGGGAAGATCGTGCAGAACGCCTTCGGGCTCGGGGCGATCGGCCTGGTCTGGTTGCTCGGGTCCTGGCTGCCACGAAGGCGGGCCGCTGCCGCCGGGGGAGCGGCGTGATCGGCTCATGGTTTTCCACAGAACGTGATTCGGCATCCTCACCGCCGACACCTGCGGATACTCTGGACGACATGTCGAAGCTCGCGTACCTGGGACCGCAGGGCACCTTCTGTGAAGCGGCACTGCGACTCCTGGCGCCCGACGTCGAGCGCCTGCCCTGCGCCAACGTCGGAGCCGCGCTCGACGCCGCCCGCGACGGCGACGCCGACGGCGCGGTCGTCCCGTTGGAGAACTCGGTGGAGGGGGCGATCACCCAGACCCTCGACGAGCTGGCCAAGGGCAGGTCGCTGCACATCACCGGCGAGGTGCTGCTGCCGGTCGAGTTCTCCCTGCTGGTCCGGCCCGGCACCGAGCTGGGACAGATCAAGCGCATCATCACCCACCCCGCCGCGCACACACAGTGCCGTGGGTACATCGAGCGTGAGCTGCCCGGCGCCGTGGTGATCGCCGGGTCCTCCACGGCCGCCGCCGCGCAGGAGGTCTCCGTTCCCGGCTCGCCGTACGACGCGGCCATCAGCCCGGCCATCGCCGGGGAGTACTACGGGCTCGACGCCATCGCCTCGGACATCGGCGACCGCTCCGACACCGTGACGCGCTTCATCCAGGTGAGCCGGCCGGGGCCGCTGCCCGAGCCGACCGGTGCCGACCGCACCTCGCTCGTCGCCTTCCTGCGTGACGACCACCCGGGCGCCCTGCTGGAGATGCTGAGCGAGTTCGCGGTGCGGGGGGTGAACCTGACCCGGATCGAGTCGCGCCCCACCGGCGACGGCATCGGGCGCTACTTCTTCCATTTCGACCTTGAGGGTCACGTCGCGGACGCCAGGGTCGGCGAGGCCGTCTCCGGGCTCCACCGGCTCTGCGGCGACCTGCGCTTCCTCGGTAGCTATCCCCGCGCCGACCGGGTCGCCACGCAGGTCAAGCCGGGTACGGCGGACGGCGACTTCGACGAGGCCGCGCAGTGGCTCGGAAAGATCCGCGCCGGTCTCGCTTGACGGGCGGGAGCCGCACCGGCTCCGGTAGCCTGTGAGCCGTGATTGACCTGCGAACCCTTCGTGAGGACCCGGACCGGCTCCGGGCGTCGCAGCGCGTCCGCGGCGAGGACGACTCGGTCGTGGAGACCCTGCTGTCGCTCGACGAGCGCCGCCGTGCCGCGCTCAACAACTTCGAGTCGCTGCGCGCCGAGCAGAAGAGCATCGGCAAGTCGGTGTCCCGCGCGTCCGGAGACGAGCGCCAGGCGCTGCTCGACCGCGCGAAGGAGCTGGCCGCGCAGGTGAAGACGGCCGAGGCCGAGGCCGCCGCGCTGGCGGGCGAGCTCGACGAGCTGCTCATGACCGTGCCGAACATCGTCGAGGAGGGCGCGCCCCCCGGCGGCGAGGACGACTACGTCGTCATCGAGGAGATCGGCGAGAAGCCGGCCTTCGACTTCGAGCCGCGCGACCACGTCGAGCTGGGCGAGCTGCTCGGCGCGATCGACACCGAGCGCGGGGCCAAGGTGTCCGGCGCCCGGTTCTTCTTCCTGAAGGGCGCCGGCGCGCGGCTCCAGCTCGGGCTGCTGAACATGGCGATCCAGCAGGCGGTCGAGGCCGGCTTCACGCCGATGATCACCCCTGTGCTCGTGAAGCCGGAGTCGATGCAGGGCACCGGCTTCCTCGGCGCCCACGCGAGCGAGGTCTACCGGCTGGAGGCCGACGACCTCTACCTGGTCGGCACCAGCGAGGTGCCGCTGGCGGCCTACCACTCCGACGAGATCCTCGACCGGGCGGCGCTGCCGATGCGCTACGCGGGGTGGTCGTCCTGCTTCCGCCGTGAGGCGGGGTCGTACGGCAAGGACACCCGGGGGATCATCCGTGTCCACCAGTTCGACAAGGTGGAGATGTTCTCCTACTGCCGTCCGGAGGACGCGCACGAGGAGCACCTGCGGCTCCTCGCGTGGGAGAAGGAGATGCTGGAGAAGGTCGAGATCCCCTACCGCGTGATCGACGTGGCGGGCGGCGACCTCGGCTCGTCGGCGGCCCGCAAGTACGACTGCGAGGGCTGGGTGCCCACCCAGGGCCGCTACCGCGAGCTGACCTCGACCTCGAACTGCACCGACTTCCAGGCCCGCCGCCTGAAGGTGCGTTACCGCGACGAGGACGGCCGGCCGCAGCACGTGGCCACGCTCAACGGCACGCTCGCCACCACCCGGTGGATCGTGGCGATCCTGGAGAACCACCAGCAGGCGGACGGATCTGTCGTGGTGCCGAAGGCGCTGCGGCCGTACGTCGGACTCGATGTCCTGGAGCCGGTGTCGCGTTAGGGACGCGCCGCCGGGCGGCCCCTCTCCGCGCCGGGTGATTGGGTCAGTGAGGGCGGGCGTCAGGAGTGATGTAAATCTCTTCGCCGGATCGGCGATCAGACCCGAAAGAGGCCTCCGTACGTGAAACTTTCACGCACGGAGGTCTCCTCATGTGAGCGGTATCACACCCGGCGACCGAGCCGGCGATTGGCCCCAGTCATCGGCCGGATATACGAAAGGCGGGGCTCGCTTGCGCGAGCCCCGCCTTCGTCGCGTCAGGTCAGAGACCACGGACGTTCGACGCCTGCGGACCCTTCGGACCGGCGATGACCTCGAACTCGACCCGCTGGCCGTCCTCGAGGTTGCGGTAGCCGCTGCCAGTGATCGCGGAGAAGTGCACGAACACGTCGGGCTCGCC
Organism: Microbispora cellulosiformans; assembly: GCF_008728085.1. Lineage (NCBI taxonomy): Bacteria > Bacillati > Actinomycetota > Actinomycetes > Streptosporangiales > Streptosporangiaceae > Microbispora > Microbispora cellulosiformans. The sequence continues at coordinate 452,966 of NZ_VYTZ01000004.1, forward strand.
GCCGTCCGGTGCGATGAAGCCGAAGCCCTTCTCAGCGTTGAACCACTTGACGGTTCCCTGAGCCATTACTGCTCTCCCTAAGGAAGTGAATCTTGGGGACCACACCTCGTGGCCCCCGGTGTGTCGCACAGCTCCCCGGGTGGCTCATACAGTCAAACTGGTTTTCGCTACGGGAACAGCTAATACAACGCCTTCACATCTAACACTATGGAGCCCGTTGGTGTTCCACGTCTGGGGCAGATTTCTCGCCCCAGGGGTGGCCGGGGGCAGGTCATGGCGCGTCACAGTGCACACTGGAACCTGCTATGACCTGCCCCCGCCTCATCGCCACGGATCTCGACGGCACCGCGCTGCGTACCGACGGAACGATCTCATCGCGTACGGCCGCCGCCTTCGCCCGGGTGGAGAAGTCCGGCGGCACCCTCGTCTTCGTCACCGGGCGGCCGCCCCGGTGGATGCACAGCGTCGCGGGAACCGTCGGGCACTGCGGGCTCGCGATCTGCGCGAACGGCGCACTCGTGTACGACCTGCACACCGAGCGGATCGTCGAGTCGCACCTGATCGCCCCGGACGTCCTGGAGGAGTGCGTGGCCCGCCTCCGGCGGGACGTGCCGGGCCTGACGTTCTCGGTCGAGTACGAGGGCGACTTCGCGCACGAGGCGGCGTACGCGCTCGGCGGCTGGGACTCCCGTGAGGTGTCGTGCGGACGGGAGGTGGGGACCGCCGCGCTGACCTCCCTGCCATGCGCCAAGCTGCTCGCCGCTCATCCCGCGATGGACCCCGACGAACTGGTCCGCGTGGCCCTGGAGGTCGTGGGCGACATCGTGACCCCGACGCACTCCAGCGGCCGGGCGCTGCTGGAGATGAGCGCGTACGGCGTGACCAAGGCGACGGCGCTGGCCACACTGGCGGAGGAACGGGGGATCAAGCCGGCGGAGGTGGTCGCCTTCGGCGACATGCCGAACGACCTGCCGATGCTGAGCTGGGCCGGCACGTCGTACGCGGTGGCGAACGCCCATCCGGACGTGCTGGCCGCCGTCGATCACGTGACGGCGGCCAACAACGACGACGGCGTCGCGGTGGTGCTGGAAGACCTCTTCTGACCTCCGCGGCCCTTTACAGGTCGTACAGGCCTTACAGGTAGGGCCCGCCGGCGCGGTGGCCCTGCTCGTCCGCGGCCGCCTGGGTCAGGCCGCCGGGGAGGGCGCGGCGCATCTGTTCGAGCTGGGCCCGCGCGGCCATCTGCTGGGCGAACAACGTGGTCTGGATGCCGTGGAACAGGCCCTCCAGCCAGCCGACGAGCTGGGCGTGCGCGACCCTCAGCTCGGCGTCGCTGGGCGGGGTGGGGCTGTCGTCGCTGAACGGCAGCGACAGCCGTTCCAGCTCCTCCACGAGCTCGGGGGCCAGACCCTCCTCCAGCTCCTTGATCGAGCTCTGGTGGATGTCCTTGAGCCGCTTGCGGCTGGCGTCGTCGAGGGGAGCGGCGCGCACCTCCTCAAGAAGCTGACGGATCATGCTGCCGATCCGCATCACCTTGGCGGGCTGCTCCACCAGGTCGGCGACGGATCGCTCCTCGTGCTCGCCGCTACCGTCGCCGGAGACCGACAGGCCCTGCGGGCCCACGACCACGATCTGCGGCGTGCTCTCGTCTGCGTTCATCGATCGCTTACAACTCCTGACTCACTCCGCTGGGGCACACCGGTGCTCACCCGATCCAACCTAGCTCACCTGACCAGCAGCAGCTTTCCGACGTGGGCCCCCTCTTCGAGCGCCCGGTGCGCCCGCGCGGCCTGGTCGAGCGGGATCCGCTCGTGCACCACGGGGCGTACGGCCCCGGCGGTGACCAGCGGCCAGACGCTCTCCACGACGCCCCGGCAGATCACGCCCTTGTCGTCCACCGGGCGGTGGCGCAGCCCGGTCGCGTGGATCGCCGCCCGCTTGGCGAGCAGCGCCCCGAGGTCGAGCTCGCCCCTGGCGCCGCCCTGCATGCCGATGACCACCAGCCTGCCGCCGGTGGCGAGGGCCCGGATGTTCCCGGCCAGATACTTCGCGCCGATGATGTCGAGGATGACGTCGGCCCGGCCCTCGAAGCGCTCGGCGAAGTCCTCCTCGTGGTAGTTCACCGCCTCGTCCGCGCCGAGGGCCCGGCAGCGTTCGATCTTCTCGGCCGATCCCGCCGTCACCAGCACCCGGGAGCCGTACGCCTTGGCGAGCTGGATCGCCATCGTGCCGATGCCGCTCGCGCCGCCGTGGACGAGCAGCGTCTCGCCCTTCCGCAGGCGGGCGGTCATGAAGACGTTCGACCAGACCGTGCAGGCGACCTCGGGCAGCGCGGCCGCCTCGTCGAGCGGGAGCCCCTCGGGCACCGGCATGACCTGCTGCCACGGGACGGCCACCCGCTCCGCGTACCCGCCGCCCGCGAGCAGGGCGCAGACCCGGTCGCCGGGCGCGACGCCGGGGACGTTCCCGCCGACCTCGGCGACCACCCCGGAGCACTCGAGACCGGGGATCTCCGATGTGCCGGGGGGCGGCGGGTAGAGGCCGCGGCGCTGGAGGAGGTCGGCCCGGTTGACGGCCGAGGCGACGACGTCGACAACCACCTCACCTGGGGCGGGACGCGGATCGGGCACTTCCCGCCAGTCCAGAACCTCGGGTCCGCCGGGTTCGGAAATCACCATCGCGCGCATGTGACCTAAAGTAGCGTGACGGAGAACTAGGGCGGTTGCCCGCATTCAGCGGATTACGTGGCGCTAATCTTCAATGTGATTGCTACCCCATAAGCCCATCCCGAGGGGGTACTCGGTGGCGAGACATGATCGTGAGGATCCCCATTCTCTGGAGGACCAGCTCGCGTGGCTGGACGCGATCAAGGAGATGCCCGACGAGGTCGAGATAGCGGTGAGCGCGGTCACGTCCGCGACCCTCGCCTCTCCACCGGCCTCGCCCGCCGCCGAGCCCGAGCCCGCCTCGCCGTACCCCGCCGACCCCTGGAGCCTCGTCCCGGCCGAGCCCGCGTCCGGCGGGCTGTTCCGCGCCACGACCGAGTCCGCGTACGGCGCCCCGGTCCAGGAGGACACCGAGTCCCGGGAGGCGTCGTCCACCGGCCCGATCCGCGAGTCCGGTTACGGTGGCGGCTCCGCCGCGTACGGCACGGGTGACCAGGGCGACAACGCCGCGACCTCCGCGTACGACTACGGATACGGCACCGATTCGGGATATGGAACCGACTCGGGATATGGCGAAACGGCCTTCGTCGCACCGCCGGAACCTGTGCGGCAGGAACGCTCCGATGAAGCCTCGGCCGTGAGCGAGGAGCGGGAAGAGGGCCCATCGGTGGAGTCCTCCACCGGGCCCGTGCGGTTCTCCCCGTTCGGAAGTGCGCCGTCGGAGACGGAGAGCGGGGAATCGTACAAATCCTTCGGGACGCCGACCGCGGCCTTCGGCACGCCTTTGGGGACGTCGACCGGGCCCGTCAGCGCCCCGTCGTTCGGCAGTGCGGCGGACCCCGCGGCCGACGCGCCGGAGTCTCCGGCCGCGAGCCGGGACGAGGAGGAGGACGACGACCACTCCGCCCCGGCGTCCGGAGGGGCCTTCGGGCGTGGTGCGTTCTCGTCGCCCGTGGACACCGATTCCTACAACATCGGGGCGTTCTCGGACACCGAGACCCGCCAACGTCACACCCCGGACCCGCCGTCCGCGTCGAAGGAGCCGCTGCGGGGCTGGCTGGAGCCGGCGGTGCCGGTGGAGGCGGTCAGGCAGGAGGACGCCCCCGACGCCGAGCCGGAGGAGCCTCCGGCTCCCTCGGAGGCCTCGTCGTCGTTCGCGCCCCCGCGGCCCGAGCCCACGGACGATCGCTTCACCGAATCCCTGCGGGACGAGCGTACGGGTGATCGTTTTGCCGGCTCGTTACGGTCCGAGCGCGCGGACGACCGCTTCACTGGTTCCCTGCGGGACGAGCGTGTGGACGATCGTTTCACCGGATCGCTGCGGGACGACCTGGCGGCCGAGGAGCGCAAGCCGTACGAGCCGGGCCCGGCGGCGACCCCCGCGCCCGAGCAGGCCGTGGCACCGGAGCCCGTTGTGGCTCCCGACCCGGCACCGGAACGGGAACGTCCTGCCGCCTCCGTCTATCCCCCCGTCCCCGCTCGCCCCGCCGCCCCGCCTCGCTCCACCGCCGAGGCCGCTCCGGTCATCCCGGATGGCCCGGTCGCTCCGGCTGTTCCGGAGAGGGACGCCTTCGCGGAGCGGGAGGCGTACCAGTCGCCGCGGCGGCCCGCTCCGCCCGTCTCCGCGTTCAGCTCGCCGGCACGCGCCACAGGGCCCAAGACGGCGGGATCGAAGCCGAACGCCGACAGTCTCGACCCGGTCGTCCTCCTGCGCGGCCGCAGGAACGCTCCCGCGACGGGCTGGCGGCGCCTGGTCTACAAGGCCTCCGCCGGGCTGATCAAGCCGGGCGAGGCCCCGGAGGTGCGGCGCCGCCGCGAGCTCGTCCAGCGCGCCCGCACACCGGTCGCCACAGGGCACCACCGGGTCGCGGTGCTCAGCCTCAAGGGCGGGGTGGGCAAGACCACGACGACCGTCGGCCTGGGCGCCACGCTCGCGCAGGTGCGCGGCGACCGCGTCATCGCCGTCGACGCCAACCCGGACCGTGGAACGCTCTCCGACAAGGTGGAGCTGGAGACGTCGGCGACCGTACGCGACCTGCTGAACGAGCGGGCCCAGATCAAGCGGTACGTGGACATCCGGGCCTTCACGTCGCAGACCACCTCGCGGCTGGAGATCCTGGCGTCCGACCGCGACCCGTCGGTGTCGGAGGCGTTCAGCGCCAAGGACTACCACTCGGTGGCCCAGGTGCTGGAGAACTTCTACTCCATCTGCATCACCGACTGCGGCACCGGGCTCCTGCATTCGGCCATGTCGGGTGTGCTGGGCATGGCCGACCAGATCGTGCTGGTCAGCTCGCCCTCGGTTGACGGCGCCCGTGCGGCCTCGGCCACCCTTGACTGGCTGGAGGCGCACCACTACGGCGACCTCGTCCGGTCCGCCACCGTGGTGCTCTGCAGCGTACGGCCGCGGTCGAAGTCGACGGTCGACCTCGACAAGCTGGAGGCCCACTTCGCCGCCCGCTGCCGTACGGTCGTTCGCGTGCCGTACGACCCGCACCTGGAGGAGGGAGCGGAGATCGACCTGGACCGGCTGCAGCAGGCCACCCGGGACGCCTACCTCCGCCTGGCCGCCTCCGTCGGCGACGGCTTCGCCGGCCCCCAGGCACTCGCGGAGCGCAAGTTCTCCGAGATCCCTGACCACCTGTAGAAGCGCCGGCTGATCTTTTTCACCGGTCGCGGTCACGGCCGGGCCGGTGAGAGACTAGTCTGCGGCATGGCGCCTCGCATGAGGCGCCACCAGGGAGAGCTCGCCTAGTGGACGATGGCGGCGGTCTTGAAAACCGCTAGGCCGGGTGACCGGTCTCGTGGGTTCGAATCCCACGCTCTCCGCTCTGTGATGTCGCAAGACATCGGAAACCCTCGAACTTACGGGTTCGGGGGTTTCTTTGTGTACTGGGGTTGGTAGTCGCGGGTGGCGTCGATGGTCAGCTCGCGGAGGAGTTCTCCGGTGGCGGCGGTGACCACCCGGACGCGGATGTGGGTGTCGCCGTCGCGGCTGCCGGCCGGCTGTGCCTTTGGTTGGTTGGTGTAGATCGCAGCGGGGGTGGCTTGGTGGGGCGGGGAGCGGTGCGGGCGGTGGTGAGGGGCTGATTGGGCTGGGTGCGTAGCCATTTCTTCATGGTCTGCTGTAAGCGTTCGACTTTTCCGCAGGTGGTGGGGTGGTTGGGGGGTGAAGTTCTTCTGCGTCACGTGCAGGCGGCGCAGCTCGCTTTCGAAAGCGTTGCGGCCGCCGCGGCCGCCGGCCAGGCGGGTGGTGAACACCATGTCGTTGTCGGTCAGTGTGGAGGCGGGCACGCCGTGGGCGGCCGTCGCGTGGCGGAAAGTGTCGCGCACGATCGGGCCGGTGAGGCGGGGGTGGGCGGTCACCGACAGGGCGTAGCGGGAGTGGTCGTCCAGCCAGGTGAGGATCTCGGCGTCGCTGCCGTCGGCGAGCCGGTAGTGGGTGAAGTCGGCCTGCCAGGTCTCGTTCGGCTGCTCGGCTTGGCAGCGGATGTAGGAAGATCGTGGCCGTTTACTCGGCTCGGTGACAAGGCCGGCCCGCGTCGGGTAGCGGCTGATCGTCGCCCGGGACTGCACATCCCGGCCGGTGGGGTTCAGGCGCCAGCGTGGATGTGGGCGGCCCACAGGGACGGGGTAGTGGGGTAGTTATCGCGGGCAGCCCGGATGGCTTGGTGTAGGGCGTAGGCGGCCCGGCTGGGGTCCAGGGTGCCGCCGTTGGTTGTCAGGGCGGTGTAGAAAGCATCGGCGATGGTGACGGCGATGGCGTCGTCGATGGGCCATAGGGTGCCGATGACGTGGGGGAAGCCGGCGAGTTGGAACGCTGAGGCCAGATGGATGGCCTCATCGAGCAGTTCGGTAGTCGCGGTGAAGGCAGTGCTGCAGGCCGATAGGTACGCCAGGTTCGCCTCATCGAGAGCTACGCGGGCCAAGGCGGCGATGGTGAGCGGAGTGGTCTGGTGGTCGTGCAGCAGCAGGTGACTGGAAGAGGGGTCGGCCAGATTGCTGAGGCCGTGGCAGGCGAAGTGCGCGATCGCGCAACCGGGCAGGCGGGCCAGCACGTTGGCCCTGGTGGGTACCTGGCTGGGGTCGGCGGGGGCGTCGTCGCCGGGTTCGGCCAGCAGCACCGGGTCAGGCAGGTGGGCGCGCACGATGGCGGCTTCCGCGGGCACGTTGGGCAGGCGACCCTGGCCGGGCAACCCGGGGGTGGTGGGCATCGCGACGATCAGCCCCCGGTGGGATGGAGTGGGGTGGGCGGCGATGTGCTGGCGGGCGTGGTGCAGAGCGCCGACCGTAGGGGTGTAAGAAGAGACAACCCGGTCCATAACCGTGCGATGCTGCGGGTCGGGCGGGTCGGTGTAGTGGCCGGCGGCATGAAGGGGCAGCAGCCCCAGCAGTCCGCCCGTCGCCCACCACACCCGCGGCCACGGCCGGCCCGGTGCGGGTGGCCGGTGGTAGCCCAGCGCGGATAGCACCGGTTCGGCGGCCACATTCCACAGCCAGCCCAGGATGTCTCGGATCGCCTTTTGGGCGCCGATCCGGTCGGCCAGGGAGGTGCTGAGGTCGGTGGTGGTGTGCAGGGCCTGGTGGAAGGCAATGATCTGGTCGATCACCGTGTCGGGGGTGAGAGCGGGCAGTTCCAGGGCGGTGATGCCGCCGGTGGTCAGCAGCAGGGCATCGCTGCGGTGACGGCTGACAGTGAACACCGCCACCGGGCCGGATATCGCCTGGGCCAACAACTGCTCGGTGGTGGGGGGAAGAGCGAATGAGCCGAAACCGTCCAGGGTGCGAATGTGGTCCAGGAGAGCGGTGAACTCCTCGGCTAGTTGGCGCCGATCCCACGCGGCCTGCTCGAATCGCGGCGTCGCAGCCTCCTGCACGGAGGTGGTCGCGGACGCCGGGGGCATCGGATCGATGGTCTGGTCCAGCAGTTCCCGCAGTTCGACAAACCGCGTGGCCAGCTTCGGATGACGCTCGCGCAGATCGGTCAGGTCGCTGCGGGTATGCAGCGCCTGGCTCAACAGCACCGCGCGGGCGGTTTCCAACAGCCGCAACGCACGAGTAGCCCGCTCCCCTGTGGGCGTGTCCAGGTCGGCCAGAGCCAAAGCGGCCGCATCAGAGGCCAGCCCAGCAGACCGACCGATGGCATGCTGCTGGTCAGATCGCTCCAGCCGTGGCGGAGCGACCTGTGGCAGCAGTCGCACTGCCTCCTCCAGCAGGTCGGCAGCCCGGCCCGGTTGCAACGAAGCCGCCAACGACGCGCCGGCCCGGGCCGCACCGATACGGATCGATGGCGCAGCAGCCTTGATATCGGCCGCGTCCATATAAGCCGACAACGCCGCATCAAGATCACCCTGGAGCTCAGTGCGCTCGAACCGTGCCTGCAGCGCGATTCCCAGGTTGGACAGCATCCCGGCACGGTCGGGGTGGTCGGCGGGGATGACCTGCACCGCCTGCTGTTGCCGTTGGATCGCCTCGTTCAGGTCCGTCGTCGCCCCGGTTCGCTCGAACCGTGCCTGCAGCGCGATTCCCAGGTTGGACAGACGTCCAGCGCTGTTGGGGTGGTCGGTGGGGGTGACCTGCACTGCCTGGTGTAGCTGTTGGATCGCCTCGTTCAGGTCCGTCATCGCCCCGGTCCGTCGGAACCGTTCGTGCAGCGCGATTCCCAGGTTGGACAACATCGCGGCGCTGTTGGGGTGGTCGGTGGGAATGACCTGCACTGCCTGGTGTAGCTGTTGGATCGCCTCGTTCAGGTCCGTCATCGCCCCGGTCCGTCGGAACCGTTCGCGCAGCGCGATTCCCAGGTTGGACAGGTACATGGCGCTGTTGGGGTGGTCGGCGGGGATGACCTGCACCGCCTGGTGTAGCTGTTGGATCGCCTCGTTCAGGTCTGTCGTCGCCCCGGTTCGCTCGAACCGTGTCTGCAGCGCGATTCCCAGGTTGGACAGCATCCCGGCACGGTCGGGGTGGTCGGCGGGGATGACCTGCACCGCCTGCTGTTGCTGTTGGATCGCCTCGTTCAGGTCTGTCGTCGCCCCGGTTCGCTCGAACCGTGTCTGCAGCGCGATTCCCAGGTTGGACAGCATCTGGGCGCTGTTGGGGTGGTCGGTGGGGGTGATCTGCACTGCCTGGTGTAGCTGTTGGATCGCGTCGTTCAGGTCTGTCGTCGCCCCGGTTCGCTCGAACCGTGCCTGCAGCGCGATTCCCAGGTTGGACAGCATCTGGGCGCTGTTGGGGTGGTCGGTGGGGGTGATCTGCACTGCCTGGTGTTGCCGTTGGATCGCGTCGTTCAGGTCTGTCATCGCCCCGGTCCGTCGGAACCGTTCGTGCAGCGCGGACCCCAGGTTGGACAGGTACATGGCGCGGCTGGGGTGGTCGGTGGGGGTGACTTGTACCGCCTGGTGTTGCCGTTGGATCGCGTCGTTCAGGTCTGTCATCGCCCCGGTTCGCTCGAACCGTGTCCGCAGCGCGATTCCCAGGATGGACAGGCGTCCAGCGCTGTTGGGGTGGTCGGTGGGGGTGATCTGCACTGCCTGGTGTAGCTGTTGGATCGCGTCGTTCAGGTCCGTCACTGCCCCGGTCCGTCGGAACCGTTCGTGCAGCGCGGACCCAAGGTTGGACAGCATCGCGGCGCGGTCGGGGTGGTCGGTGGGGGTGACTTGTACCGCCTGGTGTTGCCGTTGGATCGCCTCGTTCAGGTCCGTCATCGCCCCGGTTCGCTCGAACCGTGTCCGCAGCGCGATCCCAAGGTTGGACAGCATCCCGGCACGCTCGGGGTGGTCGGCGGGAGTGGCATTCACGATGCGCTGCCACAGTTGGACCGCGGCCGGCAACAGGGCTTGACTTGCCGGGCCGAGGGCCCGACTGAGGACTTCTGCCGCGATGGAAACCGCTCGACCGGCCAAAACGGGCAGCAGCGGTTCGGGCAGGGACTCGCTGCCGTTGATGAAGCAGGGGGTGAACGCGTCGACCGCGGTGTCCAGATCCGCACGGTCCTGTCCTTCAGGCAGGGCCAGGTAGCGGTACCAGCTCAGCCAGCCGAGCAGATGCAACGCCTGTAGATCGGTCTTGTCGCCGCGAAGGGTCTCGGCGAGTCGCGCGGCTTGGGTAAGGGCGGCCTGTTCCAGCACCAGTGAGGGATCTTGTGTTGCGCTGACCCGTTGCAACCGCTCCTGTAAGGCTTGTAGGAGATCTTCTCGTTCTGCCACGCGCTCTCCCCTGATCACATACCTAAAGTAAGGCTAATGCCACCTTCGATACGCAAACAGGAATTCACTCGATATGGTCACCATGCCCGAGCATCATCCGCCATCCACCGCCCGCGGGGCGTTTGGAAAGTGCAAGCATAGGAGAAAGCGAGAACTCGGTGAACGAGGAAACCCACCAGACCAGCCGGATCGCCGACAGCCTGGCGTACGTGTGCGCTCAGCTGAACGACCTGCGCAAATTCCTGCCCGACAGTAAGAGATCCCCACTGCGGCAGCTGTTGGAAGCAGTGCGCGCTGGCCAGGACCCGGTCGGCCCGCTGGAGGCACTGCATACTGCGTTACTCAAAGCCGGAGACCCTCTCGGGGTGTGGGGGCATGCGCGATCGGTGCCTTTGAGCGGGGTCGATGAACAGCGGCCATTCGAACCGATATACCTGTGCCCACACAGCCGGTGCTCGGGACGCCGCGTGGGTGATACCACTACCTTCCCGCTCACATGCACCATCACCGGCCAACCACTGCGCCGGGACAAGCTATAGCCATGGGCGGATTCCTAGACGAACTGGGCAAGAAACTCGCCGAACGGTGGCTGTCGCTCCTGGTGCTACCTGGCCTGCTGTACCTAGCCGTCACTGCTGCGGCCATGATCCTGGGTCACCGCCATGCCCTGGACGTTTCCTATCTCGCAGCCCGCATCACCGCCTGGACCACAACCCCGGCCGCCAGCGGCACCGGCGGGCAGGTGGTAGCAGTGGTCGCGACCTTGGCAGCTGCGGCCGGGGCCGGGCTGGCCACGCAAGGCGTGGGATCGGCAGCCGAACGGCTCATACTGGCCGCGGACTGGCGCACCTGGCCGACTCCGCTGCGCCAGCTGGCCGAACAGCGGGTCGGCCGCCGTCACACCCGGTGGACGACCGCGCACACCGAGTATCACCGGCTCTATCAGCAGGCCGAGCAGGACCGCCGAGCCGGAGCACCGCCCGATCTGGAGCAACGCGCCCGGCGGCACGCCGAATATCGGAAGTACACGCGCATCTGCCTGGAAGCACCCGACCGGCCCACCTGGAGCGGCGACCGCATCAACGTCGCCGCCGTCCGCCTTGACCGTGACCTGCACGTGGACCTGCCCACCGTCTGGCCGTACTTGTGGCTGCACTTAGCCGACACCACCCGCGCCGAGATCGCCACTACCCGCACCGCCGTGACCCGCGCCGCAAACTTGATCGGCTGGGCCCTGCTGTATCTGCTCCTCGCCGGGTGGTGGTGGCCTGCAACCCTCATCACCCTCATCCTGGCCACCGTCGCTCGGCATCGCATCCGTACCACCGCCAGCACTTACGCCCTGCTGCTGGAGGCCGTCACTCGCCTGCATCTCGCTGGCCTCGCCAACCACCTAGGCATCGATACCAGCGGCAAAACCTCCGCAGCCGTCGGCCAGACCCTCACCCACCAACTGCACACCCAACCCCTCCCACCGACCACAGACCTGTCACCAGGACATGATCCTTCCGCGCCATTCCCAAAAGGTGATCACCCTGCCCGATGACTCATCAAACCCGGCAAGAACGGGATGTCCCACAAGCGATCGGCCAGCTGACGTGGACGGCCCTGAGCGCGCGGAATGATCTTGAGGGTGTTGTCGCATGTCGCAGGGAGGAATAGAAAGGGCCCGGGTTGACCTCAGCTGTATCAAGCGTTCCAGTCGACGAGCTGGACGATCACGCCGTTGGGGTCACGCACCTGGAAGGCGCGCTCACCCCACTCCTCCGCGGTCAGCGGCATGGTGATCGGTACGCCCTCGGACTTCAGTCGCTCCAGCTCGCCCTCGAGGTCGTCGACCACGAACGCCAGGATCAGGCCGGACGCGTGGTCGTCCCGCTGATCGGCGGGCAAGGTGGCCAGGCCGCGCCGCAGGAAGATGACGTTCATGCCGACGTCGTCACGCGTCAGTGACGCGAAGCCGTCGGCGGACATCTCGGCCCGGAACCCGAAGTGCTCGGCAAGGAACGCGCTGGACGCGGCGACGTCGTCGACGTTGAGCGACACGGCGGAAGAAGTGATCTGCAAGGCAGCGACTCCTCATCTCTGTACTCCGTACAATGTACATAGTACAGAGTTGGTAGAGTCCTGTCACATGGCGGCTGAACGAACCAACGCCGGCGACCCCGAACGCACACTCAAGCTCCTGTGGCGCGAGCAGGACGCCGGCACGCAACGTGGTCCACGCCCCGGGCTGAGCGTCGACGCCGTCGTAGCCGCAGCGACCGCGATCGCCGATGCCGAAGGGCTCCGTGCGATGACGATGCGCCGCGTCGCGCAGGACCTCGGTGTAGTCGCGATGACGCTTTACACCTACGTCCCAGGAAAGGCCGAACTGCTGGACCTGATGCTCGACGCCGCCTACGCGGCGATGCCGCACACGGACACCGCGGGTCGGCCGTGGCGCGAGCGAGTCACAGCTGTGGCGGCGGAGAACCGGGCGCTGTTCGAGCGGCATCCGTGGGTGGTGGGCGTGGCGACCAGCCGTCCGCTACTCGGGCCTGGCGCGCTCGCGAAGTACGAGCACGAACTGAGCGCGTTCGACGGCCTGCGACTCGACGACGTCGACCTAGACTCCGCACTGACCTTCGTCCTGGAGTTCGTCCGCGGCTGGGCGCGCTCAAGGGCTGAGGCAGAGACGGCGCGCTGCGAGAGCAGAATGACCGACGAGCAGTGGTGGGCTACCAACGGTCCCCTGCTCGCGCGGGTCTTGGACGAGCGCACCTACCCGCTGGCCTCCCGCGTCGGCTCCGCCGTCGGCGCCGCCCACGGGACCGCCTACGACCCGCAGCACGCCTATGACTTCGGCCTGGGCCGTGTCCTCGACGGTCTCGAGACGCTGATCGGGTCGTGATCGCGCCTGGGATCGCACCGTGTGGCCCTTCTTCGTGCGCCGATCGTCTGGGAATGTCGGTCCACCAGTTCCGCGCGTTCGATCAAGACGCAGTGGCACGAGAGTTCAGCGTGCCTAATCACTGGGAGGTCACCACCATGGCTGCGATTGGCGTGCTCTACCGGATCCTCGGCAAGGATGCCTGGCACGTGTGGACCGACCATGTGTCCGCGGCCACCCGCGGCAAGTCCGCATCCAGGCAGCGGGTGGTCACCGACATGACCCAGGCGCTGCGCAAGGCCTGGCACCGAAACCACGGCTGCGGGGGATCGGTCGGGCAGGCCGGTGACGGTCCGGCCTGCCCGTGCCGCCCTGTACGGCGGGTTCAGGCGGCGGGCGAGTGCTCCCTGATGTAGCGGATCAGGCCGACGACGTCTTCGGGGACGAGGCGGCCGATCGCGCCGCTGGAGTAGACGCCGACGACGACCCGGCCCTCGGGGTCGAGTACGAAGCCGGTCGACTGGACATACCTGGGGTCGTCGTTGACGAAGGCGCCGGTGGCGCGGGCCAGCAGGTCCGGGTCGGCGCTGTGGCCGACCGGGAAGTCCAGCCGAAGCGTGTCCACCAGTTCGCGGGTCGTAGCCTCGTCGTCCACCGACAGGGCCACCACCTTGGCGTCCACAGCGGCGAGGGCGTCCGACGACCGCTGGAAGGCGCGCAACTGCGCCTTGCAGTAGGGGCACCACGAACCTCGGTAGAAGAGCACGACGCCGAAGTGCCCGGCCAGCGCGCTGGGCAGGTGCAGGGTCTCCCCGCCGGGGAGGGCCACGGCCAGATCCGGGAACCGGTCGCCGGGGTGAAGCAGTGTCATGTCGATGTCCCTGTCGTCTCGAAAATCGGTCTGTCACCGTCTTCGCGTCACCGACGGCCGAGGTCTTACCTTCCGGCGGCGGTCAATACCATCGGACGCATGGCGGCGGATCCCGGCCACGGGGAGAACCAGGCCACCCTCGCCTCGGTCGACGCGGAGTCGGCCGAGTGGCTGCGTACGCTCGGCGGCGCCGGAGCGGAGCGGGAGGCGGCCCTGGAACGGCTGCACGCGATCCTGCTGCGCGTGGCCGGCAACGAGGTACGCAGGCGCGCCCCGCGACTGCGCCTGTCCGGACCCGAGTTGGACGACGTGGCTCACCATGCCGCCACCGACGCCCTGCTGGCCGTCACCGCGAAGCTCGGTCAGTTCCGCGGTGAGAGCCGGTTCACCACCTGGGTCTACAAGTTCGCCGTCCTGGAGGTGTCGGCCAAGCTCGGCCGCCACTTCTGGCGTGAGCCGGGAGTGCCTCTGGAGGGCGAGGACTGGGAGCGCCTGCCCGACCGGTTCGGGTTCGACCCGGCGGAACGCCTCGAGTGGCACGATCTGCTCGCCGCGCTGCGCCGGGCCGTGGACGAGGAACTCACCGAACGGCAGCGCCGGGTCTTCGTCGCGATCGTGCTGAAGGGCGTCCCGGCTGACGCTCTGGCCGTCGAGCTGGGCACGAACCGCAACGCCGTCTACAAGATGATGTTCGACGCCAGGCGGAAGCTGCGCGCCGCGCTCGTCGCCCGAGGCTATCTGGACATCGGCACTTCGAGGCGATCATGAACGGCTGGGACGAGCTCGACCGGTTCCTGGGCACCGACCCACGCGACGTCGGCTGTGAGAAGGCGATGGAGCTGCTCCACGTGTACGTCGAACTCGTGACGCGGCACCCGGAGGCCGTACGGCGGCGATACCCGGGGATCGCCGCTCACCTGCGCGCCTGCGGCCCCTGCTGCGAGGATTTCGAGGGCCTGCTGGCCGCGGTGTCCGATCACCCCTGAAGAGGGATCGCTGTGACCGGAAGCCCGTGACCGAGACCGACCACCGGGTGAGCGGGCGTCTATCGACGCCGGCGCTTGGCCCGAAGCCGCACGGCGGTCGCGGTGAGCGCCGTCACGAGCGCGACCAGGCCCAGGACGACGAGCAGGTTGCGCCCGTAGTCGAGCGGCAGGAGTGAGGGATTGTCGGCCCGGCGGCCGAAACCCGTGACCATCGGCAGGGCGATGAGGGACAGCACGGCCGCGACGATCAGCCCGGCCCGCACCGGTGACGGCTCGCGCATCCTCCCCACGGCCACGCCGGTGAGCAGGACGAGCGGTACGAGCACCCCGTCGTGCGCCACGATCAGGCCGCCGAACCACAGGGCCCAGCCGAGCGGGTCGGTGAGGCCGGCGTCCACGACCAGGCCGGCGAGTCCGGCGACGATGAGGCCGCCGCCGAGCCCGTACGCCAGCAGGCGCGGTGCGTTCACGCCACCACCACCTTCGACACCCACTTGGTCTGCAGCACACCCGGCCTGTTCGGCGCGATCAGCCGTACGGGAAAACCGTGGTCGGGTGCGAGCGGCGCACCGCCGATCCGCAACGCCAGCAGGGTGAGCGGGTCGTTCCAGTGCGGTCCCCGCACCTCGCTGGACCGGTAGCCGCCGCCCTTCTCCAGCGACTCGACCACGAGGACGGCGTCCGGCGCGACACCGGCCAGGGCGGCGAGATCACGCAGCCGGACTCCCGACCACTCGGCCTCGGCGCTCCAGCCCTCCACGCAGGCGATCGGCAACCGGACGGTGTGCTGGGGAAGCCGCAGGAGGTCGGCGTACGCCAGGGACAGCGGCGTGCGCACCGCGCCGGTCACGGTGAGCCGATATCCCGGATCGTGGATCACAGCGGTCACTCCCGCCGCCGCGGCGGACTTGTTGACCGGGAGGCCCTGCGGGCCGGTATGCGGGTCGCGTGGCGCCAGCAGGGCGAGCCTGGAAAGCGGTGCGTACGTCTCGCCCGCCGTGAACAGGACGGTGACGCCCGACGCGGCGGCCACGGTGCCGAGGAAACGACGCCGCGCCGTCACCACCTCCCGGGGTTCGACCCGCTCCCGTGTCCACAGCTGCCTGCGCACCTTCGCCCATTCGTTGACGACGTGAATTATCAAGGCTCCGTACAGGAGGTACGCCGTCCAGTAATGCGCGGCCGGGAAAGAGAACGGCCACAGGTAAACGTACGAGACATTGAGCAGGCCCGTGATCGACTGGAACAGTGAGGCGCCGACAAGAACGAGTACGAGCGCGCGTTCCACGGCGTGGGAGAGTGACCGGAAGGGCGGCCACTGCCACAGCTTCGGATAAACGGCCCAGAGTTTCGCGAGAAGCAGCGGAATAGTCGCCAGCCCGCCGATGACGTGGAGTCCCTGCGTGACCCGGTAAAGCCCGACCGGCCGGGACGGCCATGCCAGGCGGCCGGGTGGATGCTGCAGGAAGTGGCTGAACAGACCGGTGGCGAAGGCCACGGTGAAGCTGATCCCGAGCGACAGGCCGAGCAGGGCGGCCACGCGCTCGGAGTGCAGTACGCTGCCGAAACGGCCGGGCATGCCCCGCAGAAGCGTTTCGACCCGTTGCCTCATCGCGGAATCACGGGCCATCGTCCGGCCTCTTTTCCCGGCACGGCGGCGAATCGAGATCCGCGCCGGAAAGGACATTCGGAAGCACAGTCGCGACCGTACCGCCGCCCGGCCTCGCGAGGGCTTACGGATTCATGACGGGCTGCCGGGAGACTGACGTACGCGAATGGGGCCGCACTCGTGGAGTGCGGCCCCGTTCCTGTCGGTTCGGTCAGTGACCGGCGCCCGGGCCGGTCCGGCGCGGCGCGCCGGCGGCGAGTGCCAGGTCCTGCTGGATCACGTAGTACTGCGACTTGGGCTTGAGGTCCGCGTCGTACAGCAGCGCGGCGCCCTCCTGCGGGTTGTCGAACCAGCCGGGGATCCAGGAGTACGTGTCGCCGAAGCCCCACGGGGTGAACGAGATGCACTCGCGCACCGCCAGGCAGGCCTTCAGGGCGCGCGACCAGTAGCTCTCCTGGGCGTACGGAGCCAGCGGGTCGGTCGGGGTGTTCACGTTCGGCGCGGCCTGCGTGAACGTGCGGACGTCCACCTCGGTCTCGGCCACCTTCAGGCCGAGGTCGGCGAAGCGCTGCAGGTTGTTCTGCAGGTCCGGGAAGCCGTACTGCGTGTCGAGGTGGCCCTGGAAGCCGACGCCGTCGATGGGCACGCGCTGGGCCTTCAGGGTCTTGACGAAGTCGTACACCGCGTTGCTCTTCGGCCCGGTGAACTCGAGGTTGTAGTCGTTGTAGAACAGCAGCGCCTTGGGGTCGGCCTCGTGCGCCCAGCGGAAGGCGTCGGCGATGTAGCCGAGGCCGCCCCACGCCTTGTACCAGATTGTCTGGCGGGGCTTCCCGTCGTCGTCGAACGCCTCGTTGACCACGTCCCACTGCCAGATGTCGCCCTTGAAGTGCTTCGCCTGGTCCTGGACGTGCTTCTTGAGCAGGGCCTTCAGCTCGTCGTTGGACAGGGTGGTGGTGTAGCCGTCCGAGGAGAGCCAGGTGGGCAGCTGGCTGTGCCACACCAGCGTGTGGCCGCGGACCAGCTGCTTGTTGGCCTTCGCGAAGGCGACCAGCCGGTCGGCCGGCGCCCAGTCGTAGGTGCCGCGGGTGGGCTCCACGAGCTGCCACTTCATCACGTTCTCCGGGGTGACGCTGGAGAACTGCTCGGCCGTGATCCGCGTGTAGTCGGTGTT
This sequence comes from Microbispora cellulosiformans, assembly GCF_008728085.1. Lineage (NCBI taxonomy): Bacteria > Bacillati > Actinomycetota > Actinomycetes > Streptosporangiales > Streptosporangiaceae > Microbispora > Microbispora cellulosiformans. The sequence goes on from NZ_VYTZ01000004.1 coordinate 470,346, forward strand.
GCTGCCGAGTTCGTCCATGTTCACGGCGGTGCCGATGCGCAGGCCGACCTTGTCGCCGAGGGCGCGCAGCGAGTCCGCCGGGTAGCGGACGGCCTTGGCCGGTGCGGCGGCGGTGCCCGGCTCGGCCGAGGCCGAGCTGGTGAGAGCCACCCCGCCCAGCAGGACCGTGGCGCTCAGGACGCCGATGGACAGTGCGGAACGAACCACAGGAACTCCTCGGGTTGAGAACAGGGATGTGACGGCTCTGTGGATCAGGTCAGCCCCGCCGGGCGGGTGGCGGCAAGTCGTGACTTGATCTATATGGGCGACGGGGCGACCGAAAGTTTCGAGGTTGTTACGAAAGTAATGCAGACCATAGGAAGTTGCCAGTTGTACGTCAAGAGATCCGATCACCAGTGACTTCGCGTCCTATAGGCGCTGCAGGACGGAGAAGTGCGAGAGTGGGCTCTTCGCCCGCGTCCAAGCTGATGACGGGTTTTTCGAAACTTTTCGGTTCCGCTGCCTTGGCTGGAGAGATGCGGCAGGGCATGCCGCCAGGGCCACCGCGGTGGTGTGGGGGCACACGAAAGAGGCCGCTCGGGCGGGCCGCAGGCGGGATCATGGCCTCAGGCTGACGTGGGGTCCGGGGGCGATCCAGCGCTGCCGGTGTAAATTTCAAAGCCGCCCAGGAGCCGGGCCTGGAAGCCGCGACCCATACCGGAGGCGGTCTCTGCGACGGTGACAGGGATCGGCACGATCGTGCGGGACCACGGCGTGCCTGCCCGCGCGCCTTGGAGGCGCGCACCGGGCGGCTGTGTCGGGACCGGCAGCGGGCCGTCGGCGCCTGTCTCAGGTGAAAACCATGTGACATTTCATGGCACGTGCCGTAACTCTGGGCATGGGCGATGAGTTTTGTCGGTGGCGTCCGTCAGGCTTTCCATGAACGCAACTCCTTGCGGGGCCCAGGGCTGAGCCCCAGCTATGCCCGCGTCATGTTCCGACGATCCTGATCGAGGTACCGTGTCAATCGCACCAACTGATTCCCCCGCCAAGCCTGTGGCCCCGGCCGCTTCGGGGCGCACCCCGGCCGTGATCCGGCTGTTGGTGCTCGCCACGTTCGTGGTGATCCTCAACGAGACGCTCCTGATCAACGCGATTCCGCGGCTGATGGGCGCACTGCAGATCACGGAACAGACGGCGCAGTGGTTGTCGACCGCATTCATGCTGACCATGGCAGCCGTCATCCCGATCACCGGGTGGTTCCTGCAACGGGTGTCCACCCGTGGTGCGTACGCCACCGCGATGGCATTGTTCCTGCTCGGCACGACGCTGGCCGCCGTCGCGCCGTCGTTCGAGCTGCTGCTGGGCGCCCGCATCATCCAGGCGTCCGGGACGGCCGTGATGATGCCGCTGCTGATGACGACGTTGATGCAGGTTGTGCCTGAGTCGGACCGCGGCCGTGTGATGGGCAACGTCACGCTGGCCATCTCGGTCGCGCCCGCCATGGGCCCGGCGGTCTCGGGGGTGATCCTCCAGCTCGGGTCCTGGCGGCTGCTGTTCGCCGTGGTGCTCCCCATCGCCGCGTTGATCACCTGGAGCGGCCTGCGGCAGCTCAAGAACGTCGGGGAGCCCGAGGCCGGCGCCATCGACTGGCTGAGCGTGGTGACCGCCGCCGCCGGCTTTGGCGGCCTGGTCTACGGGCTCAGCCGGTTCGAGGGCGGCGACGTGCGCGTGGCCGCCTCGATCGTGGCGGCGGGCCTGGCCGCCATCGTGGTGTTCGTCGTCCGCCAGCTGTCGTTGCAGAAGCGCGGCGTGCCGCTGATGGACCTGCGCACCCTGCGCCACCGCACCTACACGATCGCGCTGATCCTGATGTCGGTCTCCTTCATGGCGATGCTCGGCGCGATGATCCTGCTGCCGCTGTACCTGCAGAACGTCCGGCAGCTCAGCCCCCTGCAGACCGGGCTCCTCGTGATGCCGGGCGGCCTCGCGATGGGGCTCCTCGGCCCGACCGTCGGCCGCCTGTTCGACCGGTTCGGCGGCCGGGTGCTGGTCATTCCGGGCGCGGTCGGGATCATGCTCGCGCTCGCCGGCTTCACCCAGGTCACGATGACCATGCCGTTCTGGCAGCTGCTGGGCCTGCACGCGCTGCTGATGGTGAGCCTGGCCGCGACCTTCACCCCCGTGTTCACCCTCGGGCTCGGCGCGGTTCCCCCGCACCTGTACTCCCACGGCAGCTCGATCCTGAGCACGCTGCAGCAGGTCGCCGCGGCCTTTGGCACCGCGCTCGTGATCACGGTGATGGGCGCGCGGGCCGATGCCCTGAGGTCCGCGGGAACGACGGAGGTGCTCGCCAACCTCGGCGGCATGCGGCTGGCCTTCGTCATCGGCGCGGTGCTGTCCCTCGCCGTGGTGGTCACCGCCGTGCTCCTGCCGGCCCGGGCGGACGCCGGAGCCGAGTTCCACGGACACGGCCACTGAGGCCGGCCTGACGGAATCCCCTGCCGGGTGGGTCGTGCCCGCCCGGCAAGCGGCAGCTCACAGGCGGACGATGTCCGCCACGTCGGCGCTCCCGACGCTGCGCCTGATCGTCTCGATGAGCCGGGCGATGCCCTCCTCGTCACGCCGGTAGTGGGTCCACTTCCCGACGCGGGTGGAGCGGACGAGGCCCGCCCGTTCGAGCGTGGCCATGTAGGTGGAGACGGTGGACTGGGCGAGCCCCGTCTTGGCCTGGATGTGGCTGACGCAGACGCCCACGAGCTGGCGGCCGGCTACACGGTCCGCGAGACAGCCTGGTCCAGGTCTTCCGCTTCAGCCGCCGTACGTGGAGTGCTGAACGGGGCTTTGACCCGGAAGCGCGCCGCGGTTCCGAAAGGCTCGCCGGAAAAGGCTCGGTCCGGCATTCTGTCCGTACGGATGATTACGCACGGACAATGCTTTTCCACAACGGATGGACCGGCCAGGTGAATGCGGCCGAGACGGAGGACTGATGGGAATGTCTCCCGAGGCCCGGGCGTTCACCGCCGGACTGCTGGTGAGTAACAGCGCCCCCCACCTGGGGACGGCGGTGACGGGACGCCGGCACCTGACCCCGTTCGGCCGGGATTCCGGTCCGGTGGTCAACCTTGTTTGGGGTCTGGTAAATCTCACCGGTGGCCTGTTACTGCTCCGTACGGTGGCGCAGGCCGAAGGGACGGACCAGAAATGGTATTCGCGGCTCGTCGCATTCGAGAGCGGCTGCGCCGTCTTCGCGATGTGGATGGCGGTGACGGAGAAAGCCCTTTCGGTGATTCGCGCTCGGGATTGACGGCTCGCTCCGGGTGGCCTGGTCGAACGGCGTCCAGCCGGTCAGCCGGACGCCGTCGACCGCTCCCGGCGGCGGATCGGCACCGGCCTCGCCTCGCTTTGGCCGATGCCCCGAGAGCCGGGCGCCGTCAGGAACCCGTCAGCTTGTGCAGGAGCGCCAGCGTGGTGAGGGCGACGCCGATGGGGAGCGCGAGCGCCGGGCTGACGGTCACGGTCACCCCGGTCTGCACGGAGACGAACACGAGGAGGAGGGCGCGGGAGGACAGCAGCGCCGGAGGGTGTCCGTCACCGGGCCCGCTGGCCTCCACGCGCCCGCGCGCCAGCCGGCATCTCCGTGGGCCCACAGGCTGATCGGTCGTCGCGCCGGGATGGTCCGTCGTTTCCGACGGTGTCCTGTCCCGGCGACTCACGAGGCCGCGCCCGAGGCCGTGGCCGACCTCGCGGCCCGTGATCTCAGCGGAATGGCCGGTGGGACCCACCGGCCGCGGGTCGCAGGGGGTATCTTCGTCATCGTTCATGTCCTTTCGTGCGGTGGAAGCGCGGGACCTGATCAAGGAACGGCCCTCTGTCTCGTACACGGAGGGCCGTTCGTTTTCGTATGGCCTCTATGAGGCGCCACGCTCGATGGCGCTTATCCTCGCCCAGCGATCATCTCCGTGCAAGGGCCATCCGCACGTGATTATGACCGACCAGATGCACGTGCAGATGCTTTTTATTGGGTAGTGGGGCGTTCCTCATGGTCGATCGGAGTTTCGGTCGGCATGGTTGGAGAGTTTTGCGCGGGAGATATTCTCTTGCTGCCTTCTGTCTGGCTACTCTCCTGCCGTTGCGCCCGCCCGCGGGGAGCCCTGCAGAGTTGCACATGCGCATGAGCGGCTATTTGCACATGCATTGTGGATCCCGCGACGGACTGGGCTACCATGGGCGCCGGACAATTCGATGGCGTACTGTCCGGTCTGGGACGGTTCAACGTGCGCAGACCCTCATCGAGGTGTGTTTCCCCGGTCAGGAATCTGCGCGGGAGAGAGTTCATGGCGGCGGTACTCGCAGGAAGCGGATGGCCGGCCGACGGGAATCCCGGTCAATCGGGAAGCGGACCGGCTGTCCTACGCATCACACTGGGCACCCAGCTACGTCGGCTGCGTGAGGCGAAAGGCATATCACGCTCCGAAGCGGGACACCTCATTCGAGGCAGCGAGTCGAAGATCAGCCGTCTTGAGCTGGGCCGCAGCCCTTTCAAGGAGCGGGACGTCGCCGATCTCCTGACGCTCTACGGCGTGACGGACGCCGAGGAGCGCGCGGCATTCCTCGACCTGGTGAAGCAGGCCAACAATCCGGGCTGGTGGCACAAGTACAGCGACGTCCTGTCGCCCTGGCTCAACGCCTATCTGGGGCTGGAGGCGGGAGCCTCGGTGATCCGGAGCTACGAGTCGCAGGCTGTCCCCGCTCTCCTGCAGACGGAGGACTACGCCAGGGCGTACATGAGGCTTGCCCATCCGGACGCGTCCGCGTGGGAGATCAACCGCCGGGTCGAGGTGCGGCGAGAGCGTCAACGGATTCTGACGGCGGCTGAGAAACCGACGTTGTGGACGGTCATCGACGAGGCCGCTGTCCGGCGCCCCATCGGGGGACCCGAGGTGCTGCGGGGCCAGTTGCGGCACCTCATCGAGATGGGGCAACGCACCAACGTGTCTGTCCAGGTTCTTCCGTACGACGCCGCCGCCCATGCCCTGGTCGGCCCACCGTTCACGATGCTGCGGTTCGCCGAGCCGGACCTTCCCGATCTGGTCTACCTCGAACAGCTCAACAGCGCGCTCTACCTCGACAAGCGCGAGGACGTCGACCTCTACACGAGAGTGATGGAAACCCTGTGCGTGGAGGCCCGGCCTGGCCGCGAAAGCGTTGATCTGTTGCGAGAGCTGCACGACCTTCTCTGACGCCGCGTCGCGAGAGCGCGTTCCGGACGGATCGCGACGCCGGGCCGCGCCTCACGCGGGTAAGAGGGGCGGTCGAGGACATAGCGCCAGAAGGGGTTCGCGGGGTACAAACGACTCATCACATTTTTCGCGGCTTGATACAAGCCCGCCCACCCGAGAGAGCGCTCTCACGTGCCTTCACGGGGGTCGGCCGGTGTCAGGCCGTCCACCCCCTGAGTAGGCAGGTCGATGACGATCGTGAGCCACCCCGGCACCGGAACGGGCCAGCGCGCCCGTCGAGGGACCCCCCACGCGGTGTCCTCCTCCCCGCCGTCCACCCCCACGTCTTCTGGATGCACCATGAAGCGGGAAGGACGGACCGCATGACCGGCCGTCGCCGGATCGGCCTCGTGTTCTCCGCCGGCCTGCTGATGACGGCCGCCGCGCTGTCCGTGGCACCCCCGGCAGCCGTGGCCACCCCGCACAACCCGGGCGCCGCGAACCTGGGCCCGAACGTCACCGTCTTCGACCCGAGCATGCCGGTCGCCGACATCCAGGCGACTCTCGACGCGGCCAACGCCGCCCAGGTCGACAACGAGATGGGCACGTCCCGGCACGCCTATCTCTTCAGGCCCGGCACGTACGGCACGGCGGAGCACCCCCTGCAGATCAAGGTCGGCTACTACACCGAGATCGCCGGTCTCGGCGCCTCCCCCGGGGACGTCGTCATCAACGGCAAGGTCGAGGTCTACAACCGCTGCCTGGAGAACAACGGCACCGGCAACTGCCTCGCGCTCGTCAACTTCTGGCGCACGCTGTCCAACCTCTCGATCAACATCAACGGGGCCGGGCAGGACGACTGCCGGAAGGGGGCGAACTTCTGGGCCGTCTCCCAGGCCGTCTCGATGCGCCGTCTCAACGTCACCGGCGGCACGTTGTCGCTGATGGACTACTGCACCGCGGGCCCGCAGTACGCCAGCGGCGGCTTCATCGCCGACTCCAAGCTGCCCTCCGTCATCAACGGCTCGCAGCAGCAGTGGCTGACCCGCAACACCGAGATCGCCGGCTGGTCCAACGGCGTGTGGAACCAGGTCTTCTCCGGGGTCGTCGGAGCGCCCGACGAGAGCGGGTTCCCCAACCCGCCGTACACGACGCTCGACACCACGCCGGTCAGCCGTGAGAAGCCGTACCTGTTCGTGGACGCGCAGGGCAGGTACAACGTGCGGGTGCCCGCGGCGCGGAAGAACACCCGGGGCGTCTCCTGGGCGAACGGCCCGACCCCGGGCCGTACGCTGCCGATCGGCGACTTCTTCGTCGCCAGGCCGTCGGATTCCGTGCAGACCATCAACAGCCAGCTCGCCCGGGGCAGGCACCTGCTGCTCACGCCGGGCGTGTACGACATCGCGCGGAGCATCGAGGTCAGGCGTCCCGGCACGGTGGTCCTCGGCCTCGGGCACGCCACGCTCACCGCCGTCCACGGCTCGACCCCGATCGACGTCGCGGACGTCCCCGGCGTCGTCGTCGCGGGTGTGACCATCGACGCCGGAACGGAGAGGTCGCCGGTCCTGCTGCGCGTGGGCAGGGAGCACGGCGGGCACCGGACCTCGGCGAACGACCCGACGACCCTCTCCGACGTGTACTTCCGCGTCGGCGGGCCGCACGTCGGCAAGACCGACGTCGCGCTGCAGGTCGACAGCGACGACGTGCTCATCGACCACACGTGGGTGTGGCGCGCCGACCACGGCGTCGAGGGCTTCACCGACACGCAGCGCTGGCAGACCAACATCGGCCGCTACGGCGCCGTCGTCAACGGCGACCACGTGACGGCGACCGGCCTGTTCGTCGAGCACTTCCAGCGCTACAACACGGTCTGGAACGGCGACGACGGCACGACGATCCTCTACCAGAACGAGCTGCCGTACGACCCGCCGACCCAGGCCGACTGGATGAACGGCAAGGTCGAGGGGTACGCCGGTTACAAGGTCGGCGACCGGGTGCGGACGCATCGCCTGTACGGCGCCGGTGTCTACGTCTTCAACCAGAACAACCCGTCGATCCACACCGAGAACGGCTTCGAGGTGCCCCGGACCCCGGGCGTGCGGCTGCACCACATCATGACGGTCAACCTCAGCGCGGGCACGATCGACCACGTCGTCAACGGCGTGGGCGACGCGGCCGACACGACCAAGGTCGGCGCGCCGGTGTACGTCACGGACTACCCGGCCCCGTAAGGAACGAAGAACAGCGGAGGGGTGCGGGCCGTACGCGGTCCGCACCTCGCGGGGGGACGGCTCAGTCGGAGACCGCGATGCGCAGGCGACGGAAGCCGCGACCCTTGCTCTCGATCTTGGCGACCCTGATCCTGCCGATCTGCTTGGTCGAGGCGACGTGCGTGCCTCCGTCGGCCTGGGTGTCCAGCCCGGTGATGTCGACGATCCGTACCTCCGGGATGCCCTCGGGCACGAGGTTCGTCGCGGTGCGGATGATGTCGGGGATCGCGAAGGCCTCATCGCGCGGCAGCACCCGTACGTCGATGCGGCGGTCGGCCGCGATCTCGGTGTTGCAGGCGTCCTCGACGGCCTCCTTGAAGCCCGGCGGCACCTCGGGGAGGTTGAAGTCCATCCGCGCGGTGAAGTGCTCCATGTTCCCGCCGGTCACGAGGGCGCCGTAGTCGCGGAACACGACGCCGCAGAGCACGTGCAGGCCGGAGTGGGTGCGCATGAGGGCAGAGCGCCGTTCGTCGGCGACGGCCGCCCGTACGACGGTCCCCGCGGGCGGGATCGGATCGTCCTGCGCCGGTATCAGGTAGAGGTCGTCGCCCTTGCGGACGCCCTCGATCCTCGTCTCGACGCCCTGCCACAGCAGCACGCCCTGGTCCGGGGGCTGACCGCCGCCGCCCGGATAGAAGGCCGACCGGTCCAGGACGACACCCTCGGGCGTGGCCTCCAGCACGATCGCCTCGAAGGACCGCAACTCCTGGTCGGCGAGTTCGAGCCGGCGCGTACGCCCATGCAGATCGAACGTCATCCCAGTGAGTCTACTTCTCCCGTCCGGGGAAGGGCGGCAGCTCACCCAGGTCGGCGCCGCCGCCCGGCGTGGGCGCGAACTCAGCGGAGGCCGGCGAAGAGGTCGTCCTCCTGGTCGGGGGTGGCCACCCGGGACGTCTTCCTGATGAAGAACTCGTGCGCGAAGGCCTGGTGCTGGGCCTCGGGGGACATCTGCAGCACGGGGATGTTCTCGCCCTGGCTCGCGTGGGCCCGCAGGGCCTTCATCTTGCTCTCCACGTACGGCGAGACCTCGACGACGGACGTGATCAGCTCCTCGGGGGTGCCGAAGTCGTCGGGGATCTCGAAGTCCTCCGGGGCCATGCCGCTCTCCTGCAGGAACTCGAACATCCGCTGGATCCGCTCACGCGGCACGGCGATGTAGTACAGCTTGTCCGGGATGCCGGTCATTTCTGCCGCGGCGACCGCGATGCGGTGGGCCTGGATGTGGTCCGGGTGCCCGTAGTTGCCGTTCTCGTCGTAGGTGACGATCACCTGGGGACGGTAGCGCTCCATGAGCGCGGCGAGCCGCGCGGCGGCCGTCTCGACCGGGACGTTGGCGAACGCGTCGGCATGGCCGTTGCCCTCCCAGCCGACCATGCCGGAGTCGCGGTAGCCGAGCAGTTCGAGATGGTCGATGCCGAGGTGGGCGACCGACTCGCGCAGTTCGGCCAGCCGCTGCTCGGCCACCGCCGCGTCGTCGTGCCCGGGCTCGCCCGGCTTCACGCCGCCGGGCCCGTCGCCCTGCTCGCCGTTGGTGCAGGTCACCAGGACCGTACGGATGCCCTCCTGGGTGTACTTCGCCAGGACGCCGCCGGTGCCCATCACCTCGTCGTCGGGGTGGGCGTGCACGGCCATCAGGGTGAGCTCCGAGTCCATTCCATCCCCCGTGGTGTCGTTTACCGTCACCTGGACGACCCTATATCCCGGCTTGATCCTCGGCGCGTGGCGAACCGGCGGGGCGGGAGACCGGGGTCATGCGGCTCGCCACGAGCCACCAGACGAGGAGCAGCGCCAGGGCCAGCACCACGGCGAAGGGCGGCAGCGTCCAGACCCCCACGCCCTGCGCGATCGCTCCGGCCAGCCAGGGGAACACGGCCCCGCCGACCACCGACACGCCGTTCAGCAGCCCGATCGCCGTGGGCACCAGCCGGGGCACGGTGAGCCGGGGCGCCACGGCCATCGTCGTGGGGAACACGGGCCCGAGCCAGAAACCGAGCAGCACGAAGCTCACGCCGGCCACGGCGGGGCCCGGCGCGATCCAGGCCAGCACCGCGCTCGCGGTGATGCCGGCCAGGCACACGAAGGTCATCCCGGTCGCGGTCATGCCGAGCCTGGTGGCGGCCGGGCTGATGAGGAAGCGGCCGAGGGCGAGCCCGAGCCAGTAGCCCGAGACGGTGTATCCGGCGATCAGATCGCTCTGCCCGTGCTCCTCCACCAGGAAGCTGAACCCCCAGTTGCCCACGCCGATCTCCAGGCCGACGTACACGGCCAGGAACACGGCGCCCAGCAGGACGGCGGGCTGCCGTATGACGGCGGTCAGCAGGCCGGGGCGCTCCGCATGCTCCCCGTCCGCGGCGGGCGGCGGGATCTCGCGGGCGGGCAGGGTCAGCCGGAACCCGGCCAGCAGCGGCAGGCTCACCAGGGCCAGGACCAGCCACACGGCCGTCCATGGCAGAAAGGTCAGGATCCAGGTGGCCAGCAGCGGCCCGAGCAGCGCGCCGACGCCGAAGAACGCGTGCAGGCGGTTGAGCAGCGTCGTCGCGCCGGGCCGTTCGGTGAGATAGGCGTTGAGCACCGATTCGAGGATGCCCGTGCCGTACCCCGCCAGGATCTGCACCGCCACGAAGGCCGCGAACGGCGGGCGTACGGCCGTGTAGAGGCCGGCCAGGGCGAACACGCCGCCGCCGATGACGAGCGAGGTGCGCACCCCGAAGCGGTGGATGAGCCAGCCGGCGGTCGACCCCGCCAGCATGAACCCGGCCGAGAAGGTGAAGAACTGGGTGCCGACGGTGGCCTTGTCCAAGCCGTAGTCGTCGATCTGCGCGGGCAGCAGCACCCCCCCGACGCCCGCGCTCAGGCCGACCAGGACGAAGGTGGCGTAGGCGAGGGCGACCGGCACCCACGATTCACGCCGCAGAGCGGACACCCGACCTCCCGCGATTGACGAGCAGCCTGCCGACCACCCGCGGCGCGGGAGCATCGGTCCGTGATCACCGGTGATCCCGTTGGGCGAACATGTTACTTGCCACACCCGTCAGCACTGAAGGGCCTTTTGGGGAGTTACGGCGTCCGCCCCTCGGCGGGTCTTCCCGGCCAGAGGGTCACTCCCGTGAGATCGCCGCGAGGTTGAGCACCCGCGACTCGTTTCCCGGCTCGATCAGGGTCTTCTCGGTCGCCGTCCGCCCGGTCTCGATGTCGTAGATCCGCAGGCTCGTCCGTACGTCACACGGCCCGGCAACCACCCCCCACTTTCGGGTGATTTGTGGTGGTTTACGTAGCCTGAAGTCCTGGGAGAGGGGAGACACCATGCCCGATCCAGCGGACGCGACCGTGTTCTTCGTGGGCAACGCCACCATGATCATCAGATCTCACGGGTTCACCCTGCTGACGGATCCGAACTTCCTGCACCGGGGGCAGTGGGCCCGTCTCGGCTACGGCCTGCGCACCCGCCGCCGTACCGAGCCCGCGATGGGGGTCACGGAGCTGCCACCCGTGGACCTGGTCGTCCTGTCGCACATGCACGGCGACCACTGGGACGACATCGCCCGCCACGGCCTCGACAAGGACCTGCCGATCGTCACCACCCGCCACGCGGCGCACCGGCTGAGGCGCCAGGGGTTCCACCGGGCCGTCGCCCTGGACCCCTGGGAGTACCACTTCGTGCGCCGCCACGACGCCACGCTGACGGTCACCGCCACACCCGCGCGGCATGCCCCGGGCCCGGCCGAGAGGCTGATGCCGCCGGTCATGGGCAGCGTGCTCGACTTCGCCCACGCCGGGGAGGTGGACCTGCGTATGCACATCAGCGGTGACACGATCATGGACCCGTGCCTGGCCGAGATACCGCGCCGCTTCCCCGACATCGACGTGGGCGTCGTGCACCTCGGCGGCACCCGGATCCTCGGCGTCACCGTGACGATGGACGGTCACCAGGGCGCGGAGTGGCTGAGGCTGATGCAGCCGGAGTCGGCCCTGCCCGTGCACTACGACGACTACGAGGCGTTCGCCTCGCCGCTCAAGGACTTCCAGCAGCATGTCCGCCGGGCGGGGCTGTCCCACCTCGTGCACTACCTCATGCGCGGCGAGACCTACCGCCTGCCCGTACGGCAGGCCGGCCTGCGCCCGCACCGCCCGGTGACCGGTCCCGGCCGGGGCACCGGCCCGCCGTACGGCTGAGCGCGCGGCGCGCCCTCACTCGCGCTCGGGACGGCGTACAGCGAAGGCGATCACCAGATAGGGCACGGCGGCGACCGCGAAGAGCGGCCCGGGGCCGGCCCACACCGATCCGGCGGCGTAACCGCCGTAGACCGTCAGGGAGACGATCTCGACGCCGACTCCGGCCATCGAGGTGACGGTGGCCCGCGCGCCGCCCGAGATCTCGTCCTGGAGTCGCGCGTCCAGCGTCGCCGAGGCCCACTGGACCAGGCCGAAGGCGACGGCCACCAGCGTGACCGCCGCGGGGTGGCGCGCCGCGACTCCCGCGGCCCCGGCGGCCAGGCAGACGGCGGCGAGCACCAGGGCCGGTGCGAGCGCGCCCTGCCCGCGGCCGGCGAACCACCCGCCGGCCATGCCGCCGACGCTCACCAGCAGTACAAGCAGCGGCACCGTCCCGGCGGACACCCCGGTGGCCTGGGCGAGCAGGGGCACGTACTCCTCCATCGCCCCGATGACCGACATCACCGACAGGACCGTGATCGCGCGGCGGATCGCCGGCCCCTCGCGCACCTGGGCGAGGCCCTCCCGCAGGACGGCGAGAGGGTTCGTCAGGTGGGGGATCTCGCGGTGACGGCGCGACTCGGGGAACGTCAGCGCCACGGCGGCGCAGAGCGGTGTCACCAGAACACTGGCCAGACCCACCGCGCGGAGACCGCCCGCGGCGAGCACGGGTGCCGCGAGCGCACTGGCGGCCGCGACGGCCGTGGTGCCGATGGCGGCCGACCGGCCGACCAGCACCGGGTAGCGGTCCGGCCTGCCACATCGCCCGAGTTCCTCGTACACCAGGGCCTGGACGGTGCCCGAGCGCAGCGAGCCCCCCGCGCCCCACAGCACGAAGCCCAGCGCGAACGACCAGTAGGAGGGGACGAACGTCCACAGGGCGTACCCCGCGCCCGTGAGGAGAGGCGCGGCGGTGAGCAGCGCCCGGCGCGAGACGAGGTCGGCCCAGACACCGGACGGGATCTCCAGCACGAAGCCGGTGACGGACCAGATCACGAACAGCGAGGAGATCTGGGCGGGCGACAGCCCGTTCTCGGCGAACAGCAGGGCGTACACCGGATAGAGGACGATGAAGTCCTCAAGGAACGCGTAGACGTACAGCCGGGCCGCGAGGGCCCGTTCGGGTGAGCGTCAATGTCGCCAGGTCATGCCCCGCACCTTATGCCTCCGCCGATCTGCCACGCATCGGGTTTATGCGGCGCGGGGCTCGCTCACGGGCTGACGGCGAGGAGCAGGAACGCGGCGAACAACGTGAGGTGCACTCCGGCCTGCAGCAGGGTGGCCCGGCCGGGCACCACGGTCAGGGTGGCCACGACGACGGTGAGGCCGAGCAGCACGATGTGCGTCGGGCCGAGCCCGAGCAGCAGCGGCCCCTCCAGCCACAGCGACGCCGCCGCGATCGTCGGGATGGTCAGGCCGATGCTCGCCATGGCCGAACCGAACGCCAGGTTCAGGCTGACCTGGACCCGGGCCCGCCGCGCCGCGCGTACGGCGGCGAGGGTCTCCGGGAGCAGCACCAGCAGCGCGATCGCCACGCCTACCGCGGCCTGCGGGAGCCGTGCCGTACGCACGACCGTCTCGATGGCGGGTGCCTCGATCTTCGCCAGCCCGACCACGGCGATGAGCGCCGCCAGCAGCAGCGCCAGGCTGACCATGGCCGCGCGGTTGGTGGGGAACGCCGCGTGCTCCGCCTCGCTTCTGGGCTTGCCTCCCTTGGTCCCCTGCCTGCCACCGCGCTCACCGGTGGTCTCGACCGGCAGGAAGTATTCGCGGTGCCTGATCGTCTGGGTGAGGACGAACAGCCCGTACAACGCGATCGAGGCGAACGCGGCGAACGCGAGCTGGGCGGGGGCGAAGGCGGGGCCCGACACGGTCGTGGTGAAGGCGGGCAACACGAGGCTGAGCGTCGCGAGAGTGGCGACGGTGGCCAGGGCCGCACCGGTTCCCTCGGCGTTGAAGACCGCCACCCGCCGCCGCAGCGCGGCCATCAGCAGCGACAGGCCGACGATGCCGTTGCAGGTGATCATCACGGCGGCGAACACCGTGTCGCGGGCGAGCGACGACGCGGCCGGGCCGCCGGACACGGTGAGACTGATGATCAGCGCCACCTCGATCACCGTCACCGCCACCGCGAGGACCAGCGACCCGAACGGTTCGCCGACCCGGTGCGCGATGACCTCCGCGTGATGCACGGCCGCGAGCACCGCGGCCGCCAGGAAGACCGCCGCGATCCCGACGACGAGGGGAGGAATCGTCCGGCCCCACGCCAGGGCGAGCACGATCACGGCGAGGATCGGAGCAGTCGTCGTCCAGGAGGTGGCCAGTCGGCGGAAGAACGGATTCACGCCCTTCATCCTGCCCAAATGGGACGATTTACGATGATTTGCTCATTTCTCTCTCTCTGGCGCAGGGCTGACGACTGGCCCGCCGTCGCCCTCGCAGTCGCCGGTGCGGGCGGGCGCCGTACCGGCCCGGACTCACAGCCGTGCCGGCCCGCGCCGTACGGCGGTGCGGTCTCAGCTCTGTGCGCTCTCAGAACTGTGCAGTGTCAGAGCTGGCCGAGCAGCCAGCGTGGTCCGGTGACGTGGGCGTCGAGTGCCGTGACCCGCTCGCGCAGCCCGCGGTCGGCGGTGACGACGAGTGCCGTCTCCCACGGCCGCACGCCGCGCACCGTCTCCACGATCGCGTCGTCCCCGCTGCCCCCGGCCAGTACGACCGTCATGTCCCCGTTCACCGGCCCGGGGTCGGCGGCCTTGGCCGCGGCGCCCTCCAGCACCGCGAACATCCGGGGGAACCACCGCGTGAGCGCCGGCACGCCCTGCGGCATGTCGCCCACGCCCCGCACGGTCAGTGCGATCAGCTCGTTGAGCAGGCGGTTCGCGGCGCCCGCGCGGTCCTTCCACCAGCCGTGCTCGGCCCGCGCCCCGATGATGTTGGCCATGTCGAGGACGACCACGACCGGGCTAAGCGCGGCCCGGATCAGCGGCCAAGAGCCGGCGAAGCCCGGATGCAACTGCCTGGCGGTGACCTCGTCCGCGGCCACCCACCGCATGTCGAGGCTTTCGCCGTTCGCGGGCGCGGCGTCGAGCAGCCCGTCCGCCTCCGCGATCACTGTCTGGAACGACCAGCCGCCGTGGTCGTCGACGTAGAGTCCGCGTACCCGGACGAGATCGGCGCGGAGGGCCGCCTCTTCCCGCGCCTCGCGCAGCGCGCCGGTGACGGCGTCCTCGTGACTGTCGCGGGCCCCGCCGGGCAGGCCCCAGGTGCCGCCGTGATGGCTCCACCAGGCCCGCTTCTGCAGCAGCACGTACGGCATGCCGTCAAGCGTGTGGTGGACGGCGAGCAGGCCGGCGGCGCCGTGCAGCCCCCAGTGCTGGTGTCCCAGCGAGCACAGGGCCCAGCCGTCGCCGTCCATCGCCGCCATGTTCTTATTTTGTCGCACGCGGCCTGGGAGAGCCCCCGGTCGCCCTGGTGCGGAGTCGTGTGCCCGTGCCTGTCGATCCGGCGTCACCAGTGGTCGACGGGCACCTCCACCCCGGCGGACAGGTCGAAGAGGGTCACGCCGTCGGCGAGGCGGATCACCTGGATCTGCGTGGCGAAGCGGAGACCGCGAAGGCGTATGGCGGCCTCGTGGGCCCTGCGCGGGAAGTGGTAGCGGTCGGCCGCGCGGCCACCGCCGGGAACCGGCCGGGCGGAACGGACCTCGAACCGGTCAGGAGGCCACAGAGGGGGCAAAGGCGCAGATTGCTGCCAGGTGGACATGTCTCTCCTGTCTCGCCGTTGAGAACAAGCAGTCGACCGGTCGGGCGCGTATGATCGCCACAGCGTGACGGCGTCGTAGGCCGATCGTTATTAAGTGGTAAGCGATCCTTCCCAAGCCGGAGTCCGTGGCCCGTTAGCGTTTGAGCCCTCACTCGTGATTCCCCTTTATCCGGAGAATCAGGAGATGTCATATCTGGAGAGACGCCCGCTTCTGCGGCCGGAGAAGCGGGCGTTGTCCTCCACCCCTCGCTCCGCCACCCACCCCAGCTCATCCCCGTCGATCGTCGGTGCCGTCAGCGGCCGTTGACGGAGAAGTGCTGGTAGTCCCGGGCGCCCGACCAGGTGCCGCCCCAGCCCCAGCCGATGCTCGCGAAGGCGCGCACCACGCGGTCACCCCTGTTGATCACACCGGGCTTCTTCAGCGGTCTGTCCACGAACGCGTCCGCGTTGCGGTGCGCGTTGCTCCCGTCCGCCTCCACGTACGGGTTCTCGCGCGGGTTCAGGTCCACCGCCAGCCCGTACGCGTGGTTGGACCAACTGCCCGATCCCGTGGCGTTGCGGCAGTTGAAGGCCGAGGTGTTGTCCACCTCGATGGAGTCGAAGTCGCTGCCCTTGTAGACGTCGACGGGCTCCATCCGCCGGATGGGATAACGCATGTCGTACAGCTTCCCGAAGACCGACGCGACGTCCTCGGCCACCGATTTGTTGACGACGAGCGTGCCGGTGTGCGCCTTGTCGTCGAAGCCCCAGTAGGTCATCGTGATCTTCCGCAGGCCGCTCGGCGCCACCGGGCAGCCGGGCCGCCATGAGTGCCGCAACTCGTCCCGGGAGACCTTCTCGATTTTCGAGGAGAAGGCGGGCGGGCCGCTCGGGCTCGGTGTGCCGCCGTCCTCCGGAGCGGACGGGGTCGGAGTGGCCGAGGGCGTCGCGGACACGGGGTCGGTGGACACGGGCGTGGCGGCCACCGGGGAGAGGGACGCCGCCGGTGACGTGACGGCGGCGGGCATCGACGTCCGGGCGGGTGCGGAGGCGGCGCCTCCGGCCTCGGGGCCTGCCGCGCCGCCACAGCCGGTCACGCCCACCAGCGTCGCTATCATCACCGCTGACCTGCGGTTCTTTAAGAAGCCCATAGGCGCAGAGTACCCGCGTCCGCAGGATGCGCCGACGGCTGTACACAACCTGTGGATAACCAGCCCCAGAACACGCACCCGCCTTCCCGGCCCGGCTCGGAAACCGTGGATCAGAAACGTCGGAAGCCCGCCGCTAGTGAGGTGTCCACGAACTTGGCAGGGTCGGTCACTGCGCCGGAAGGAAGCTCCGGTCCTCGCGAAGCCCGCTTCGCTGGGCCTTCGCTGCGGTCCTCGCTCCCTTCCGCTCCGCTCCCTCCACCCCGATGAACGTTGGCGGACAGCGCACTAGGGTGGCGTCCGTGATCGAGGAACTGCGCTTCGGCGGGGTGAGCGTGCCGGCCCACGCTTTCTTCGTGGGTCTCGGCGTGGTCCTCGCCAGTGTGGTGTTCGTCCTGGAGGCACGACGCAGGGGAGCGCTCCGGGAGGAGTCGCTGGTGGCGGTCACCGGCGCGCTCGTCGGCGGAGCGGTGGGCATGCGGCTCTCCGGCTGGGCCGAGCACCTCGACCCCGCGCTGAACCCCGGGATCGTCGAGGCGTGGATGTTCGGCGCCCGGAGCATCCTCGGCGGGCTGACCGGCGCGTACGTCGGCGTGCTGGTGGCGAAACGGCTGATCGGCTACCGGGAGCGGACCGGCGATCTCTTCGCCCCCGCCGTCGCGATCGGCATGGCCGTCGGCCGCCTCGGCTGCTTCCTCACCGAGGCCCCCGGCCGCCCCACCACTCTGCCCTGGGGCGTCCACGCGCCCGCGACCGTCCCCGAATGCCCCGGATGCCTGGCCGGGCAGGCCATGCACCCCTCGTTCCTCTACGAGGTCGTCTTCCAGCTCGCCGCCTTCGGCGCGCTGATGTGGGCACGCGGCCGTGTCGACCGGCCGGGCGAGCTGTTCACCCTCTATCTGGGCGCGTACGCCGTGTTCCGGTTCCTGGTCGAGTTCACCAGGGCGAACGAGACGGTCTGGCTCGACCTGACCCGCCCGCAGTGGTTCCTGATGCCGGGCCTGGCGCTGCTCGCCGTCCGGCTGACGTATGGCTATCGCAAGGGGTTCTACGACAGGCTGCTCCCAGGGCGGGGTGAGCGGCCGCTCTTAACAGGAGTACGGCTTTCGCCCGCCGGCGAGGAGGACAGATGAGCACACCCCCCGAGCCGCCCGAGCGGCCCCAGGACCCCAGTCCTGGCGACCCACCCCCACCCCCACCCCCGAACCAACCCCCGCCCCCCAACCAGCCACCACCGCCGAATCAGCCCCCACCCCCCAACCAGCCTCCACCGCCCGGCCAGGCGCAGGGTGGCGCGCCTGGTCCTGGAGGGCCATATGGCCTGGGCGGTGGTTCCGGTCCCGGTGGGCCGTACGGTCCGGGCGGCGGGGCGCCCTACGCGTGGCCGCCACCGCCGGCGCGGCAGGAGAACACCACCGGTGTGGTCGTCGCGCTGACGTTCGCGGGGGTCGTGCTCGAAGTGATCGTCAACGCGGTCCTCGCCGTCGCCACCCTGGCCGCCGCCGACGGCCTCGGCTCTCACAAGGAGCTGGCGGTCGTGGGCGGGGCCGTGATCCTGGCCGCGATCGTCTTCGGCGGCGGGACGCTGTTGATCCGCCACCGGCAGCCGTGGTCACGGGGGCTCGGTCTCGGCCTGATGATCGGGTGGGCGCTCGTGACGATCCTCAGCGCCGGTTTCTGCACCGGCGTCAACACCTCGCTCTACACGAACGGCGGACTGTGACCATGGGGATGCCGCTGCGCGGAGACCGGATCCTCCGCTACGTCAACGCGTTCTGCCCCCTCTGTCACGAGGAGCGGCCGGACCGCCCGCTGGCGGAGGTGCCGCGGCTGTCCGGCTGGCTCGCCGCCCGTGACGGCCGTGTCTACCTGGAGCGCGGCTGCCGGGCACACGGCATGGTCAGGACCCTGTACGACGAGGACCCGGAGATCCTCGCCTACCTTGAGGAGTGGACCGCTCCCACCAAGGCCCACCTGCCCGACGTCGCGGGCAACTTCGACCCGATCCCGGAGGCGTACCTGCGGGGTCTGCCGGAGATGCAGACGCAGCACACGTGCATCCTCCTGGAGGACGTTGCGGAGGCGTGCAACCTGCGCTGCCCGACCTGCTTCACCGAGTCCTCGCCCGACCTGCGGGGAGTCGTCCCGGTCCGGGAGATACTCGCCAACGTCGACCAGCGGCTGTCCCGGGAGAACGGCCGGATCGACGTGCTCATGCTCAGCGGCGGCGAGCCGACGCTGCACCCCGATCTGCCCGAGTTGCTCGCCGAACTGGTGGCGCGGCCCGTCACCCGCATCCTCGTCAACACGAACGGCCTCCTGGTGGCCAGGGACGACGCCCTGCTCGACCTGCTCACCGAGCACCGCGAGCGCGTCGAGGTCTACCTGCAGTACGACGGCGTGTCCGCCGAGGCGTCCCGGCACCACCGGGGCGGTGACCTGCGGCGGCAGAAGGCGGAGGCGCTGCGCCGGCTGTCGGAGCGGGAGATCTTCACGACCCTGGTGATGACGGTCGCGCTCGGCGTCAACGACGGCGAGATCGGCGACGTGGTGCGCCTGGCCCTCGACACGCCCTACGTCGGCGGCGTGTCGATCCAGCCGCAGTTCGGCTCGGGACGGTCCGGCGTGATCGATCCCATGGACCGGCTCACCCACACCGGCGTGCTGAAGCGCCTCGGCCCCCAGACCGACGGCCTGGTCACCTGGCGCGACCTCACGGCGCTGCCCTGCTCGCATCCGCACTGCTGCTCGGTCGGCTACATGGTCAGGGACGACGCCGACCGGTGGCGCTCGCTCACGGCCCTGATCGGCCACGAGCACCTCAAGGAGAACCTCGGCCTGGTCTCGAACCGGATCGTCGATTCGGAGATCCCCCGCCAGCTTCGCATGGCCGTGCAGGAGTCGCTGCTCGGCCTGTTGTCGGAGCAGTCGTCGCTGTCCCACCCCGAGATCGGGAAGCTCTGGCGCGACATCTGCGAGAACTGCGACCTCGGGCTGACGACCCTGCTGACGCTCGCGTCGTCGGTGCTGCCCGGCAGGCAACGGCGCCTGCGCAAGCTGCTCGGCGAACGGGTCGTCCGGATCACGATCAAGCCCTTCATGGACATGTCCACCATGCTGGAGGAACGCCTGACCCAGTGCTGCGTACACGTCGGCACCCGCTCCGACCAGGACCAGTGCGCGCCGTTCTGCGCGGTCCAGGCCTGGCCGGCGCTCGCACGCCAGCGCCTGTCGGCGGTCGCCTCCGCCGACCCCGGCGTACGGCTGCCGCTCGTGGAGATCACGTGAGCCGCCGCGCCGCGGGGCCGGCGTGAACCCCGGCGCCGGGCCGCAGGCGGGCGACCGGCCGGACGACCACCCCACCGGCGTCGCCTACGAGCAGGCCCTCGCCGCCCACGGCCGTACGCCCGGCCAGGCTCCGGGGGACGGCCAGGCTCCGGCGGACGGGCCGGGGCAGCCGTACGATCCGCTGAAGCTGTGCGTCTACGCCACGGTGGCGCTGCTCGCCTGGCTGTTCGGAGCGTGGGCGGTGCTGGCCTTCGCCGTCCTGGGCGTCGCCGGATACTGGCGGGCCCGCCGCGCGGGGCTCACGAAGAGCAAGTGCTATCTCCGCGACACCCGGCTCGTCCTCGCCTACCTGGGGCTGATCGCCCTGGCCGCCGCCGCGGCGCTCGTGCTCCCGCACCTGCCCCGCTGAGCGCGCACGTCTATCCGGTGAGCCCGAGCTCGCCCGCGCGGAGCCCGGCCTGGAAGCGCGAGCCGGCGTCCAGCGCCTCCATGAGCTCGGCGACCCGCCTGCGGTACGTACGCACCGACAGGCCGAGGTGCCGCGCCGCGGTCTCGTCGGTGTGCCCCGCGCCGAGCGCGCGCAGGACGGCCCGGCTGTCCTCGTCGAGGTGCGGCACGTCGCCGCGCAGGTAGGCGGTCAGCTCGGTGGCCGCGTCCCAGGCGGCCGTGAAGAGGGCGTACACGCCGCTCACCAGGGTGGGCGAGGTGGTGACGGTGTACTCGCGGGGGCCGGGTTGGTCCCGTCCCGCGAGGATCATCACGCGCCGGTCGATGACGATCGTCTCGTGCGGCAGCGGGGTGGAGCTGATCCGCACCTCGATTCCCCTGGCCACGGCCTCGCGCAGGTGCGTCCGCGAGGCCTCGTCGACGAGGGCGACAGGGGTGTAGAGCTTCCTGACGGCCAGGCCGGAGGCGCCGGGGCCGGGCATCTGCCCGATCATGGAGTGCCGCGCCCCGGGCTGCGACCAGGTGGCGAGGTCGCGGGCCGCGCACACGAACTCGTGCCGTACGCCGGTGAACAGATGACCGGCCCGGGCCACGAGCTCCGCGTCGCCGCGGACGGTGATGACCTGTTCGGCTGTCATTCGCCCATTATGACCCTCTATGAGCTTGGCCGGAGGCTGGCAGCTTGCTGCCACCGCGTTGGCCGCCGCCCCCGGCCGCGCGAGGCTGACGGCATGACGACTGACACGAACGCCGCGCTCGGCGGCGAGTTCCTCCTCGGCGGCGACCTGCCCGTTCACCGGCTCGGCTTCGGGGCCATGCGGCTGCCCGTCGGCACCTTCGACGGCGCCGTCCGCGACCCCGAGACGGGCGTCGCCGTGCTCCGCCGCGCCGTCGAACTCGGCGTGGACCACATCGACACGGCATGGTTCTACCGGCGCGGGGGCGTCGCCGCCAACGACCTGATCCGCCGGGCGCTCGCGCCGTACGCGGACGGCCTGGTGATCGCGACCAAGGTAGGCCCGCTGCTCGACGACACCGGGATGCCGACCGGCGAGGCCGGTCCGGGCGGGCTGCGCGGGCTGGTGGAGGACAACCTGCGCACCCTCGGCGTGGAACGGCTCGACCTCGTGTACCTGCGGGTCGGCGGCATGGGCGCCCCGGGCGGCGCCTCGATCTCCGACCGGTTCGCGGCCCTGGCCGAGCTGCGCGAGGAGGGGCTGATCCGGCACCTCGGCGTCAGCAACGTCGACGCCGCCCAGCTCGACGAGGCCCTGGCCATCGCGCCGGTGGCCGCCGTGCAGAACAGCTTCCACGTGCAGGACCGGGGCGACGCCGAGCTGCTGGCCCGCTGCGAGAAGGACGGCATCGCCTTCGTGCCCTTCTTCCCGCTCGGCGGCGGGTGGCGGCCCATCGACCAGACGCGTCTGGCGGCGGTCATGGAGCGCCACGGCGCCACCGCCGCGCAGATCGCGCTCGCGTGGCTGCTGGCGACCTCGCCCGCGCTGCTCGCGATCCCCGGTACGGGGGTCCTCGATCACCTGGAGGAGAACATGGGGGCGGGACGGATCCGCCTGACGCCGGAGGACCTCGCCGCCCTCGAAGACTGAGAGCCCGCACGGCTGGAGCCGCCGAGCTGACTGGAGCTGCCGGACGACGGTGTTTGGCGGAGCTTTTTCGCCGAACGCTCGCGCACATGTTCGATGAGGCGCTACAGTCTTGGGCATCGGATCGAACACGGGTTCGGTCGAGTCCCGGCAGGTGAGGAGTGTGCGATGGCTGTGCCGACGGTGTCCGCCGTCCCCGCTCCCACTCCCGCTTCCGGCCTCGCCGGCCCGGCGGTGTTCGATCGCGGCGTACCGTCCCCGGCTCCGCCCGTCGTCGTCCCGGTCGTGCCGGCCCAGGCTCCGCCCGCCGCCGTGCGGTGCGTGCCGGGGCCGCGCCGGGCGACACGCCGTAGCGCTTTCTACGGAAATCTACGACGGCCGCTATATCCCGTCATAAAGTCCGAGAGCGTGGACCCCGTGCGCAACCCCTACGCCCCCGGTGCCGGACAGCGCCCCCCGGAGCTCGCCGGACGCGATCGCGAGCTCCAGCAGTTCGAGGTCGTGCTGGAACGGGTGGCCCGGGGCCGCCCGGAGCGGAGCATGGTCCTCACCGGTCTGCGCGGCGTGGGCAAGACGGTCCTGCTCAACACCTTCAAGTCCATGGCCATGCAGCGGCTGTGGGGCACCGGGAAGATCGAGGCCAGGCCCGACCAGTCGATCCGCCGCCCGGTGGCCGCCGCGATGCACATGGCCATCAGGGAGCTCGCACCCCGGCATCGTGCCCCCGAGCGCATCGAGGAGTTCCTCGGCGTGCTCAAGGCGTTCGCCATGCGCGATCCCGCCGCCGCGAAGGGCACGTCCCACTGGTCGCCCGGCATCGACGTTCCGGCCGCCCGCGGCCGGGCCGACTCCGGTGACCTGGAGATCGACCTGACCGAGCTGTTCGTCGACGCGGCGGGCGTGGCGACCGACCTCGGCGTCGGCATCGCGCTGTTCATCGACGAGATGCAGGACGTGCAGGCGCCGGACGTCTCGGCCCTCTGCGCGGCCTGCCACGAGCTGTCGCAGAGCGGCGGCCCGCTGATCGTCGTCGGCGCCGGCCTGCCGCACCTGCCGAGCGTGCTGTCGGCGAGCAAGAGCTACTCCGAGCGGCTGTTCCGGTACGCCCGCATCGACCGGCTCGACCGCGACGCCGCCGACCTGGCGCTGATCGTCCCGGCCGGCCGCGAGGACGTGGAGTTCACGCCCGACGCGCTCGACGCGTTGTACGAGGCGGCCGACGGCTACCCCTACTTCGTCCAGGCCTACGGGAAGGTCGCCTGGGACCTCGCGCCCCGCAGCCCGATCACCGCCGAGGACATCAAGGTGTCCGCGCCTGAGGCGGAGGAGGAGCTCGCCGTCGGCTTCTTCGGCAGCCGCTACGAACGGGCCACCCCGGCGGAGCGCGACTACATGCACGCGATGGCCCAGCTCGGCGACGACCCGGTGCCGACGGCCGAGGTGGCCGAGGCGCTCGGCCGCAAGCCGTCGAGCCTGTCCCCGGCCCGCGACAGCCTGATCAAGAAGGGCCTGATCTACAGCGCCGAGCGCGGCGTGATCGGGTTCACCGTCCCCCATTTCGGGAGGTTCCTGCGTGCCCAGCCGGTCTGAGCGGCACGCCATCGACCTCTCTACGGCTTTCTAGAGGGGAAGCTAGAGAGCCGTAGAGAGCTGAAGTGAAGTCCTCGATGCGGGAATCTACGCCTGTATAGCGTCAGGCCGATACAGGGGTAGATTCCCGCAGAGAGGCGTCCGTACGGTCGCCGGTGGTGGCCGCGACGCGGCCGTCCGCCCCGACCACGGCGACGCGTACGGCGGGACGGAGTCCGCTCAGATACACGGCGAAGACCACCTCGGCGCCCTCCTGGGCGGGAAACACGAAGAAGCGCCAGCACAGCTCGCGCCACATGTCGGACGGCTCGCCCGTCAGCAGCGCCCCCGCGTGCGCCCGCCACGCCGCACTGGCGCGCAGCCGGGACAGCGCCCGCCCCGGCGGCAGCGCCCGCTGCTCGCACGGCGCCCGGTGCCGTACGCGGGCGACGACCTCGTCGACCTCCGGTGAGAGAGCGAGCAGCAGCAGGACGAGGCCGCCGGCGACCCAGGCCGCCGTCCCCCGTGGCAGGACGGCTGGCTCCGTGAGCCCGGCCGAGGTGTTCCCGGTGTTCCCCACCGCGACGAGGACCGCCATCGCCGTCAGCGCGGCAGCCCGTCCGATCGACCGCAGCCCGACCGGCACCGCGCTGACCTCCCCGAAACAGCCGCATCCGACGTCGGGCCGCCGCCTGCGCAGGTCCCAGAGGACATATGTCGCGATCGCGAAGAACACCACCGGCGACCAGCGCGTGACGGGGTGGTCCACGACCAGCGATCCGCCCGCCAGGGCGAACTCGGTCAGCGCGCAGGCGATCATCGCGGGCCTGGCGAAGCGCTCCGGCGCGAGCGCGACCGGGCCCAGCCGGGCCAGCGCGCCCGGCGACGCCTCACGACCGGCCGTGGCCAGCTTGGCGACGCCGCCCAGCGTCAGCGTCAGGGCGAGGACCGGCAACGCGGCCGTCGCGATGATCGTAAGCACCGGGTCACCCCAATCCGACGCGGGCGTTGAAGCAGCCCTTGGTCAAGTCTCCCCCGAGCGCGACGTAGGACGACGCCGACAGTTCGACGATCCTCCCGCGTGGGGAGGTGCCGCATTCCAGGCAGCGGTCGCAGAACCGCCCGGCGAGGCATCCGCACGCCACGATCGGCAGCGTGTCGGCCCGCCCGTCGCACACGTTCCGCACGCGCAGCAGCGAGCCCAGCGCGAGGTACGGCAGGCCCGCGCAGGAGACGCCCGCGTCGTCGCAACCGGTGTCCCCAGATTCCAGCATGGGATAGGCCGCGCCGTCCTCCGGAAGGTCCGCCCACACGGCCGTGCCCGCGACGCTCGCCTGGACCCCTCCGTACGCCGGGGGAGCCGGGGGCGACGCCGAGGCGTGGTACGGCGGCTGCGAGGTGGCGGGGAGATGCGCCAGCGGTGTGCCCTGGTCGAGCAGGCCGATGGCGTCGAACAGATACCCGGGCTCCAGCTTCGGGTGCCGCACGCGGATGCGCCCGGAGGAGCGGTAGGGGACGACGATGGAGCGTTCCCGGCGATGGGGGCCGCAGTCGAGATCCACGGTGAGGTCCCGGGTTCCGCGGACGTCGCGGATGACGCCGGTGATCCGCGTGACGTCGGCCCAGACGCGTTCGGCCACCGTGCCCGAGCGCAGCGCCCTGATGACCACCCGCGACCCGATGGGCACGTCGGCGGGCGCGACCGCGCCGCCGCGCCAGGCGGTCGCCCACGGCGCGATCACCAGGCGCCGCTGCCGGCCGTCGCCGGCCTCCACGATGATCAGATGTGGGCTGACGTCGATCACCTCGCCGTCGACCACGTCGTACGGCGCCTCCTCCTCCGGCGACCGCGGCGCGGGACCGGGATCGCGCCCGAGCGCCGCCGCGGCCAGCATGCGCCGTCGCGCTCCGGCCCGGTGCGGTAATGACCCTTCCACGTCCTCCAGCCTCACATGCCGGGGTGGGATCGAGGGGCGGTTTTCCGGGCGATGGTGGCGTCCGGGATCAATATTCCTCCTCCCGGTGCAAGGGGCTGCCACCCGCCGTGGGCAAACCATCGCCCGGGCGGGATTACGGTCCGTCCGGCCGGTCGCTACCGGCTTGTCCGGTGTTTACGCAGGCCAGGGCGAAACCTGAATTCCGGTTCAGTCGGATCCGATGGCGTGGCTGCGATTCTGGCACGAGATGCCTCTCTGGCCCAGGTTGGTGATCACTGATCGTGAACCACGAGGAGTTCCACACGTACGTCCAGTCCCGCGGGGCGGCGCTGCTCCGGGTGGCCAACCAGCTGACCGGCAACCCCAGCGACGCCGAGGATCTGCTGCAGACCGCCCTCGCCCGCACGTACCTCGCCTGGGACCGCATCCGCGACCGGTCGTCGCTCGACGGCTACGTGCGGCGGGCGATGGTCAACATCAACATCTCCTGGTGGCGGCGGCGCAAGTTGGAGGAGTACCCCTCCGAGGCCCTTCCCGACGTACCGGCGCAGCAGGATGCGCGGCACCGGTACGACGAGCTGGAGCAGGCGCTCGACCGGCTCCCCACCCGGCAGCGTACGGCGATCGTGCTGCGTTACTACGAGGACATGACCGAGCCCGAGATCGCCAGGACACTGGGGATCAGCGTGGGCACGGTCAAGAGCACGGTCTCGCGGGGAATGGCGAAGCTGCGCGGCGATCTGGTCGTCCCCGATCCCCGGGAACGGGTGAACTGACCGCCGCGCGGCTCACCGTCACGTCTCGCTTCTCAGGTTTCGCAGACCACGCCGTCGCCGTCACGGTCGTCGTACCAGTCGTACTCGACGTCGATGCCCCGGACGTACGGCCCGTAGCCGGCCTCGTTGGCCTGCTCGCAGGTGTCGAATCGGGGATCCGTCGATCCGTCGTCACCCGTCGCCGTGGGAGTGGGGGTCGGCGTGGCACTCGGCGTCGGGGTGGGCGTGGGGGTGGTCGTGCCGCCGGTCAGCCCGTCGGGGTCGGGGCTGGCGGACGCGCCGGGCGCGGGGGAGGCGCCGTCGGCGGGCTCCACCGCGATGTCTCCCGACGATCCGGGCGGGACCTGGATCGAGCCGCGCTTGTCGTAGGTGTCGGCCGCCCAGCAGGGGCCCGACCACATGCCCCGGCCCTCGGCCTGGGCGCGCATCTGCTCGGCGAACTGCCAGTCGGTGTAGCTGTGGTCGGGCAGGTAGGGCACGGCCTGGGCGAACCCGCTCCGGACCATGTCACCGTTGACGTACAGGCCCTTGGGCGACCACGTGTAGACGAGGATGCGGTCGTTCTCGGTCACCTGCTCGGCGGCCCGCACGTAGGCCGGCTTGCCGGCGGGAAGCAGCGCCTTGAGCCGCGCGACCGCGCCTTCGTACCAGCAGTCGCCCTTCTCCGGCGCGTCCGCCTCCAGGAGACCGATCCGTACGGTACGGCCGCTGGAGGTCACCACGTCGAGGGCGTCGCCGTCCACGATCTTCTTCACCGTCACCTCGACGGCGTCCTTCGGCACGGTCTTCGGCCGGGGGGTCTTCGTGGCCTTCGCGGTCGTGCTCGGGGTGGCGCTGGGGCTCGGCGTCGCGCTCGCGCTCGGGCTGGGGGTCGCGCTCGGAGTGGGGCTCGGACTCGGCGTCGCGCTCGGACTGGGGCTCGGACTCGGGGTGGGACTCGGGCTCGCGGCGGCGAAGGCGCTGGTGGACGCGGCCGCGGGAACCGCGAGGACCGCGGTGGCGAGGACGGCGAGTGCGTGTGAGGGGAAACGCACGAGTGCTCCATTGGCTGGGGTACGGGGGACACGTCGGCTTCGTGGAGCCGTTTCCTGGATTACGGAGTCCACCAGAAAACGATCGTATGCGCCAGTCCGTCCGGTCAGTTCCCTCGAATCACGATCCCTGTTCGAGTCAGCCCGTCCTGGTCCGCGACGGCCTCCCGGCTCCGTCCGCTCCCGCGGTCGCGCAGGGCCGTACGACGTCGCGGATCACCCGCAGGGTCCCCACGAAGTCGGCGAGTTGCTCGTCGGTCAGCAGACCGGTGAACCAGGTCTCGATGTCCTTGATGTGCTCGGGGAGCACGGTCCGCAACCGGTCCGCCCCCGCCTCGCTCAGCACCGCGTACGACGCGCGGCGGTCGCTCGCGCACGCGTGCCTCTCGACGAGTCCCTCACGCTCCAGGCGGTCGACGACGCGGGTGATCCCGCTGGTGGACAGCGAGGTCTGGGCCGCGAGGTCGCTCATCCGCAGCCGCCGCTCGGGCGAGCGGGCCAGCCGGATCAGGGTCTCGAAGTCGACCTCGGACAACCCGGCGGCGACCAGGGTGGGGGTGGTCTTGGCGGCCACCCCGGTGAAGACCTCCGCGAACAGGCCCATCGCCGTGAGCCGCGGGTCGTCGAATGGATCCATGGTCCGAGTCTACGTCAGGATAGTTGACGCGAGGAATATCCTCCGGTAGAAAATTGCTCAGTAAGACATCCGCACCGCAACGATCTGGGGAGCAGCCATGAGCATCCGTGAGTGGGAGGGCCTGAAGGTCCCGACGGCGGGCGAGTTCACGCTCGACAAGGCGCACACGCGCGTCGGCTTCGTCGTCAAGCACATGATGGTCAGCAAGGTCCGCGGGCACTTCGCCGACTTCGACGGCAAGATCGTCATCGCCGAGAACCCGCTTGAGTCCACCGTCGAGGTCGCCATCAAGACCGGCACGATCGAGACCGGCGCGGCCGACCGTGACGGGCACCTGCGCAGCGACGACTTCCTGGGCGCCGACAAGTTCCCCGAGATCACCTTCCGCAGCAAGCGCGTGACCGGCCTGTCCGGCAACGAGTTCACGCTCGTCGGCGACCTGACCGTGCGTGACGTCACCAAGGAAGTCGAGCTCAAGGTCGAGTTCAACGGCGCCGCCAACAACCCGTGGGGCCAGGAGATCTTCGGCTACTCCGCCGAGACCGAGATCGACCGCGAGGACTACGGCCTGACCTGGAACCAGGCGCTGGAGACCGGCGGCGTCCTCGTGGGCAAGAAGGTCAAGATCGAGATCGAGGGCGAGGCTGTCCGTCAGGCCTGAGCCTGTGGACCGCACCGACCGAAATCCACACCTTGTGCACAGCCGTCATCCACAGCCTGTGGACGACGGCTGTGCCCTTGTATAAGGCCAGCTCACCCGGCGGCCACGAACATCCTGGCGTACGTCCCGGCGAGAGCCGGCGTACCGCCCGCCGACGCGCACATCGGCGCGGTTGCCCGCTTGAAGCGGGCCGATTCGATGCCGTGTTGCGGCCCTGGAGCGGGTGGTCGAGACAACACCACACCTCACCCGGCAATCCGCTTTGCCGCGTTGCGCGATCGCCGGTACGCTGTGCTGAGCACGCGCTACCAGGAGGCTTCGCCTAGTCAGGTCTATGGCGCCGCACTGCTAATGCGGTTTGGGTCTTAAGCCCATCCGGGGTTCAAATCCCCGAGCCTCCGCAGTTCAAAGCCCCTCTCGTCCTCACCGACGAGAGGGGCTTTTTGATCTCCACAGTGCCTCAAGTTGCAGTTCCGGTTGCAGTTGCCCTCAGTCCTCACCCCACAGGGCCACCCCCATGCGCTCGCTGGCGTCCTTCACCTGAGGACTGGCGATGTGGGTGTAACGCTCCGTGGTCGTCACCCGCGCGTGGCCGAGGATCTCCTGTACGACCCGGATGTGGACGCCCTGCTCGACGAGGAGAGTCCCCGCGGTGTGGCGGGCGTCGTGGAGGCGGGCTTCCCTGACCCCGGCCTGGCGCAGGAACGCTTTCCACATCTTGTAGCCCTCGCTGCGCTCCATCGGCCGGCCCCGCCTCGTCGGGAAGAGCAGGTCGTGATCCTCCCAGAGCTCGCCAGCTGTGTCGCAGCGGGGGCAGACGGTGGGCGTCAAGGTATGGAAGAAGGCCCGTGCGAGCGCTGCTCCCTCGCCTGGTGTGACCGCGACGTGCTCGGCGCCGCCCCGGAGGTCGCCGCACGGGCGATCCGGGCGGCCGCCGTGCCGTGAGCGCGGAACGCGTCAGGCCCACCGGCTACTTCCCGGGGTGTATCCGCGCCGGCGCCTACGCCGCCGGGGACGGCAGCGGGAAGAGACGCCGGGAGGACGATGCCCGGCAGGCGCCGGAACGGCGATCATCGGGCATCTGCCTTTCTCCGGGACACGGGTGCGAGCGCTGACCCGTGCCCGGGCCCTCGATCCGCACGGGAGCGACATGACGACTACGACCGACCGCCAGGAACTGTTCCACGCCATGCTGACCCGGCTTCCCGGGGAGCTGGCCTTCGGCGAGGAGGACCCGGGGCGGATCCTGGACCGCTACTACACGCCGGACATCGAGCATCACAACGACGGCATCCCGCTCGACCGCGAGCGGCTCATCGCGCACGCGCGCCCAGCGCGCAAGAACGTGCTCGCCGTCCGGGTCGAGGTGCGTGAGATCCTCGTGGCCGGCGACCGGGCCGCCGCCCGTTTCACCCTGGCGGCCGATATGCGGAAAGGCGCCACCATCGTGACCGAGATCTTCATGTTCGGACGGTTCGCTCCCGACGGGCGGATCCGCCGGCTCGACTCGCTTACCCGGACGGTGCCGGACGCGTGACCGGCGGCGCCGCCAGCAGCGGGCGTCCCGCCCCAGCCGTAGGTCTCGGCCAGCGTAGGCGTCTGCTTCCCGCCGGTCTGGGCGGGCTCGCCGCCGTGGCGTGTGCGGCGTGCTGTGCGCTGCTCGCCCTGCCGGCGGCCGGGGTGATCGGAGGCGCCGGGGCCCTGGCCCTGGTCGACGTCATGCCGGCCCTGGCGTGGGTTGGGCGGCCTGGCGGTGCTCGCCTGGTCGGTGGAGCGCCGAAGCGCTCCGCCGGATGTGCGGGCGGGGCGGCCTGCGGCTGCCAGGACGGCTTCTCCTGGCGATCCCCATGGCCGTCACGGCCTTCCTGCTGTCCCCGGCGGCACGCCGCGATTTCAGCCGATCGACCGGGCCGGGTGCGGCCTGAACTGGTACAGCCGGCCTTACCGCCCACACGGCCAGGTCACCGATGCTCTGGCAGGGGCTCTGGCGCGGTGAGAGCCCGGCTCACCGCTTCCGCGACCTTGCCGATGCCGTATTCCAGACGGCGGAAGTACGTGGCCCTGGACAGGTGGAGGCGATGCGCGAGGAGGTCGTGGCCTCCGGCACGGGTGAGGTAGTACAGGCGCAGGATCTCCCCGGCTTCGGCGTCCACGGCGGACGCCGACGACGCCAGGGCCTCCACGGCCTGCCGCATGAGGTCGGCGAGCGCGGGCTCCGGCCGCGGGCCCGCGGCGGAGGTCCGGGCCTGCGTGCGGATCCCCCGCAACGCGGTGCGGACGAGCTCGGCCGTCTGGCCGGGGCCTTCAGAACGAGGGTCCCGCATCCGCCGCAGCCACGCGGACATGTTCTGTTCGGTGAACGTGCGGGCGTAGAGGGCGCTCGGCCGGCCGCACCGGTAGACGTCGTGCCGCGTGTCGCCGATGCGGCGCAGGCCGAAGCGCGCCGCCATCTCCTGGTAGGGGATCCACGGTGTGGACACCACGAGCCCGCCGCCGGCCATCCCCGTGGTGAGAATGTGACGGACGAGTGCGGGCTGAGCCCGGGCGAACCGCGGCTCGACCGCCAGCATGCCGACGACCGATCCGCACCGCCCGAGGTTCAGCACCGTGTCCGCGTACTGCTGGAGCAACGGCTCCAGTGCCGGTGCGGCGTCGGGATCCAGCGGCGTGAGGTTGGTCATTCCCACCGCGTGGTCGTCGCTGTCCACCGCGAGGTGGAAACCATGGTCGGCGCCAGACAGCCACAGATCGCGCATCCGGTCCACCTGGCGTTCCGCCAGGCCCTCGGCCTCGCCCCACAACCGGAGCAGTCGGCCGATCGCCTCGTCGTCGCCGTCTGCGGCGCGCCGCACCGAGAACTCGCCGCGCTCGTCGGCGTACAGGTCGCGGCGCGCACGCCGCCTTCCGGACAGATAGAGGACCTGGTCCGCGATCCGGGCCCGCAGCGGCGGGTCGGCTGCGTGAGCCAGCTGACGGTGACGATGCTCGGCGGCGCGCGCGGCCATCTCGTCGCGGAGGACCGGGTGACGCCAGCGGTAGGCGAGGTCGAAGAGCGTCCGGTACGGCTCGGCGACGGTCAGCCCGTGACGGTCCGGGCGGATCACGCTCAGCCGTCTCAGCCGCGAGAAGGCCCGGGATGGCAGCCGCACCAGGGCGGTGAGGAGATCCTCGTCCGCACCGTCGACGGCGGCCACGATCGGCAGCGCCCCGGGAGGAAGCCCCCGGGACTCCGCGCTCAGGCGACGCAGCACCTCGGTGGCCGCCGCATCGGCCAGCGCACCCTCCGGGCCCGGTTCGCCGCCTCTCAGGATCGCCCGGCACAGCGAATCCGCGATGAGCGGGATCCCACCGCTGAGCCGTACGACCAGGTCGGCGTGCGCCGGGTCCGGCACCCCGAGCGCGCGGGCCAGCCCGCGGATGCCCGCGGGCGACCACGGCCGGAGCTCGACCGTGACGATCGGCCTGTGCGCCCATCTGGGCCGCGCGGCCAGGGGCAGCCGGCTGGCGATAAGAAACCGGCCGTGACCGGCTCGGTCCAGGAAACGCGACACCGCGTCCGCACGGCGGTCGGTGTCGACTCCGTCGACGGCGAGCGGTGCGCCGCCGCTCAGGTGGACCTCGTCCGGCGTACGGGAAAGGTCCACGAATCCGGATGACAGCGTCGCGAGCAGACGGCTCTTGCCGACCCCGAGCGGGCCGACGACGTTGACGATCGCCGACGCGTGCTCGGCGCCCACCTCGCCCAAAGCCGTGACGACACCACGGGCGGCCTCCTCGAAGGCGACCGGCACCGCGTGCGAGCCGCCCTGGGCGGAGGGGCGGAGGTTGAGACCCTGTTGAGCCTTCGCCTGCGACGAGCGCGGATACGTTCGGATCACGTCGAGAACGGAGAGGTGATCATGTTCAGTGTCATCCGCGCACGCGCCGGAGCCGCCGCCGTCGCCATCGGTGCGATGAGCGTCCTCGCTGTGACCGCCCAGCCCGCCCAGGCCGCCGTCAACCCGGCCAACTGCCGGTTCAGCTACAACCTGTCCATCGGACGCGTGGCCGCCGACTGCTGGAACAGCACCGAATCGGGATGGTATCTCCAGCTCACCTGCGACCGCTTCAGCGGCAGGCCGCCCTACTACGTCAGAGGATCGATCATCTACGGCAGCGGCGTGTCGGCCGCGCAGTGCGACGCGCACATCTCCGAGATCGGAGACCTCATGATCGTCAACCTCTGAGCCGGCGTCCA
Organism: Microbispora cellulosiformans; assembly: GCF_008728085.1. Classification (NCBI taxonomy): domain Bacteria; kingdom Bacillati; phylum Actinomycetota; class Actinomycetes; order Streptosporangiales; family Streptosporangiaceae; genus Microbispora; species Microbispora cellulosiformans. The sequence goes on from NZ_VYTZ01000004.1 coordinate 503,105, forward strand.
CCGGATCGTACGGCGGCGGCTGCTGTTTCGGCCCGCTCATGCGGCCGAGCTGTACGTCACCGAGGTCTCACCCGGCGACGTGCAGGAAGAGCGCATGGATCTCCCTTCGGGAGGCACACCCGCGATGCGGGGCGACGGGGGGGAAGAGCGGTTCCAGCGCATCGTGAGCCGCCTGACAGGTGCTGTCAAGATCCACCAGCACCTCCCCCATGTGAAGATGCTCGCCACTCGCCACGTGACGAGGCCGGCATCCCCGAATCCCCGGCAGCCGGCGCGGTCGTGGTCAGCCCGGTTCCATCCCGGGACGCCGGAACCGCCGTGGCAGGCCGGCCCGGCGGGCGTGGATCGCCGTCATCGCCCGCTCCAGCGTCTGTTCTGGGGTTAGGCACCCGGCTCTGCCCCTGCGGCATCGCCACCGGCTACTCCCGTAGCTCTTCACCCGTGGCCTCCGGCCGGACCCCCGCAGACCCGACCAAGAGTTTCCCCACCTCAACTCGCCCGGCGGGGTGCGCACCGCAAACCAGCCCACATCCACCGGGTTAGAGCTGGTGGAGCGTCAAGAGGCGTAACGACACCGGTTCCTCGCGTTTACCCTCCCGTCTCGCTTGCCGCGCCCGACCCATCCGGCAGTGCTCAGCCGACACGGCTTTGTCGAGGCTGCTCCCACCCTCCCCGGCGACCCCCGGTTCAGGCTGCCTCCAGCTTCACCCCGCCGCTACGACGACGAGGAGACGGACGGTCTCTCACCTCCGTTCGGACAAACAGCGCCTCGTGGCGCACGCGGGGGCGCTCCGGCTCCGGCATGGCGTCGAGCTAAGAGCGCGAGCCGCAGGTGGTTGAGGTAGGAGCCGCGCTTTCCTCCTGCCATCGACCTAGGCAGAGCCCAGCAGACCAACACCTCAGTTCTAGTTGCAGTCGCCCTCAGTCCTCGCCCCACAGGGCGGCTCCGATGCGCTCGCTGGCGTCCTTCACCTGGACTGGCGATGGAGTCGTTGGTCGCCGGCGGCGTTCGTGCGCGCGGCACCGTCGGGGTGGTCGTCCGGCAAATCGGGAGAGCCGATTACGTGCTCCGATCACGGCATGGGCGAGCCGACGCGATGCAGTGTTCCGTCAGGGTCGACGTAGCCGAACTCCCGGAGGCCGTATGGAGTGTCGTGGGGCTCGCCGAGGCGGCCGGTGACGTCCGCTGCGACCCATTCGGCGTACAGGGCATCGGCGTCTGAAACATAGATGTACACGGCCGCAGCAGTGCGGGCGGGATCGTGCTCGTTCCACTCGGTGAGATGGAGCGAAACCGACCCCCGAGCGACGAACCCATATCGAGGGTCCTCTTCGGACTGTCGCGCCGAAAACCCCAGGCGGCGGTAACGCTCAAGCGCGGCGGCCAGATCACGGACGGGGATCACGGGCGCCACGGCCTCGAAGACGACCTTGCTGTCCATGGCCTCTCCTACGGCTGTCGGCACCGAACGTCGATGCGAGGCTACGCGGTGGCCCTGACAGTTTCACAGGGCCCAGGTAGCTCAGCGCCTCCGGCTCCGGGATGTGCCGTACTGGCGAGGTGAGGCGTGCGCATCCGCGCAGGTCACGAGCCCGCTCCAGGTGCAGTTGCCTACCGCCGCGGCCTGGCGGCCTCAGACAGATCTCCGATCCGGACGCGGCAACAAGATCCCCACCCTTGCGCTAGTTGTACGCCATCCTTCGCCCCGTATCGTCCGCATCAGTGATCCCGTCCGTGTGAGAAGGAACCGGCATGTCCGACGATGTGGTGCGACGCGTTTTCCGATCAGTCGATTCGTTCGATCCTGATGAGTTCGGGCGACTGCTGGCCGAGGACGCCACGCTGGTGTTCGGCAACGCCGAGCCACTGGAGGGGCGTGAGGCCATCGTCGCCGGGCTCCGGGAGTTCTACTCCACCATTGGCGGCCTGCGGCACCGGGTCGTCCGGAACTGGCAGGTGGATGCCGACATCATCGCCGAGACCGAGGTGACCTACCGGAGGCTGGACGGCAAGGACGCGAGCGCCGTAGCCGTGTCGATCTGGCGCACCCGCGACGACGGCCTGATCTCGGACTACCGCATATTCGTCGATCTCGCCCCCATCTACGCGGTCTGAGGCTGCGTAAATCCGTTCGCCCTGGACCGGACGCCGCTGACAGACTCCGGCAGCGTGACAGCGGACACTGGCCCGAACCTGGTGGTCGGTAACGACGATCCCGGGCTGAGCAAGCAACTCGAGGACGCACTGACCGCATTCAACGAAGCCGCCACCGGTACGGCCTACGGTGACTCCTTCACCGTCAAAGTCACCGACAAGGACGGCGCGTTGGTCGGCGGCCTGACCGCCTCGACCTGGGGAGAAGAGCCCACCCTCAAGGTCAAGGAGCATGATCGACGGGCCTGACTCGTCGATGAACACCCCGTCGCCCTCCACCTCGGACTCCTCGATGCCGGAGCCGGGCCCGGCGACCAGTGCGGCCACGTCGTCGATGCCGATCGGCTCGACGAGCGACTGGACCACCGTCCAGGACAACCCGACGTCAAGGAACTGGGCGACGTCAAGCAGACGCCGGTAGTGCGCGACGAGATCCTCTTGTGCCATGGTCGAATGATCACAGGCTGATGGAGGGGGCGGCTGTGGGTTCTTCGTACGTTGTCACCGGGGGTGGGCGGGGCATCGGCCGGGCGATCGTCGAGCGACTGCTCGGCGATGAGAACACCGTGGCCGTGATCGAGCTCGACCCGGCGGCGCTCGAGTGGATCCGTACTCACCCCGCCGGTTCCCGGCTGATCGCGGTGGCGGGCGACGCGGCCGACGAGACCGTCACCGAACGGGCCGCCGACCTGGCGCAGGCGGCGGGCCCGCTCGCCGGCTGGGTCAACAACGCCGCCGTGTTCCGCGCGGCCTCGCTCGACTCCCCGTCGGCGAGCGAGCTCCTGGCTCTCATCGGGGCCAACTTCGACCCCGTGGTCGCCAGCTGCGTGACGGCGATCCGCCGGTTTCTCGACGCCGGTACAGGCGGGGCGATCGTCAACGTCTCGTCCCACCAGGCGCGGCGGCCGGTGCGTGGCTCTCTGACGTACGCGACGGCGAAGGCCGCGACCGAGGGGCTCACCCGGGCGCTCGCCGTCGACTACGGCCCGCGCGGCATCCGGGTCAACGCCGTCGCTCTCGGCTCGATCAGCACCGAACGGTACGAGGCGTTCCTGCGCCGCCAGGAGCCCGCGGTGGCCGCGCGGATCGAGAACGAGATGGGGCTGCTGCACCCGCTCGGCAGGGTCGGCCGCCCGGAGGAGGTGGCCGCCGCCGTCGCCTACCTGCTGTCCGGCGACGCGAGCTTCGTCAACGGCGCGACCATTCCCGTCGACGGCGGACGGTCGGTGCTCGGACGCGACCCCGAAGAGGCGTGAGATCGGCCCAGTCGCCACGACAAAGCCGCGTTTTCCGCCTCGGTCAGGAGAAGGTGCGGCGGCGCTGGTGCTCGACGATGTCGATGAGTGTGGCCTTGAAGGCGGAATAGACGTCACGGCCGAGGCGATGGGCGTGCCGCTCCTGCAGGGCGGCCATGATGCCGTCGGCGGCACGCATCTGGGCCAGGCCGCGCTCGGTCGGGCACACCAGCTTCGCTCGGCGGTCGGCCGGATCGGGGCGCCGCTCGACGTACCCAAGGGCCACAAGTTCGTCCACCAGCGTTCCGATCACCTGCTTGTGCTGTCCGGACAACCGCGCCAGCTCGGTCGCCCGCAGCCCTGCCGCGTCGATGTAGGCGAGCACGGCGCCGTGGCGTGGGTGCAGGTCGTCGAAGCCCTGTGCGGCGAGCGTCGAGAACAGTTCCCTCTGTATGGCGAACAGCAGCCGCCCGGCCAGCACCCCGAGGTCGGGGCTGGTCGCGTTCCGTTCGGCGCGAGTGACCACCGCCACCTCCTCTGGCTGCTGTCGGGAGCGGCCTGCCGCCGCCGTTGACCGAATGCCAATCGTAGGGTGACCGGCCTGGCCGCGAGGTCCTGGGCCGTGCGTACGCCTGCCGTTCCGGGCGATGTCCTCAGGGGTCGGCCAGGCTCGCCGAGGGTAGTAATTTCCTGTGACTAACGATCCTATGCGGGGATGTCGTCGACCGCCGCGGTCTGGTCGGCTCCAGACGGTCGCTGCCGCTGAGAAAGACCGATCCAACTGGTCTTTCTCCCATATGACCAATGGCCGGATGGAAGGAGCTTGTACATCTGTGAGGTGTGACCTACGCTACCAATGGTAATAATCACTGACTATCTGGAGGTCCCGGCTCGGTGCCCCCGCCGTACCGGCCTCGTCAGGAGCGACGATGTCCGTCATCGAACTGACCACGTTCACTGTGAAGCCGGAGAAGACCGCCGCTCTGCTGGCCGCGCGGCCCGGCATGCTGCGGGCCTTCCGCGAGGACCGCCGGGGCTTCCTCGACGCCTGCCTCGTACGCGTCGCCGACGACACGTGGCTCGACTTCGTGGAGTGGACCGACGACGCCGCGTGGGACGAGTCGAAGGCGAAGGCGGCGAACCGGCCGGAGATCGCCGAGTTTTTCGCCGCGATCGACGAGCTGGTGAGCGTACGGCGGGGAGTTCGCTATGACGACGCGGCGGACGGAGCGCGTGTGGTCAGGACGATCTCCCCCGGCCCGGAGCCCTCGCAGGCCGGTTAGCCGCACCTGCTCGTGACCTCCGTACGGCCGGTCAGGGCATGGCGTCGATCAGTCGGCGACGGAGCGGCGCCTCGTTGGCCGGATCGGTGCACAGCGTCAGGGTCAGCTCCGCTGTGTCCGCCTCTCCGGCCGCTCCGGCCAGTACGGCCAGCAGGGTGGCGAACTGCTCGGCGGGCTCGGCGGCGAGCAGGTCCTCGGCGTGCTCGACGACCAGATGGACGTTCCCGATGTCGCGCAGCGAGTCGGTCAGCGCGTCCCAGTTGTGGCCGAAGTAGCCGGGGAGGCGCAGCACCCGCGCCACCTCCGCGAAGAAGGCGGCACGGGTACGGCAGGCCCGCCCGTCGACGACCGCCGGGGCCCGGCCGGTGGTGATCGTGAGCCATTGGGGCAGCGGACGCGGGGCGGAGGCCATGAGAGATCCCTAGAGCCGGTAGAAGTCGGTGTAGTGGTTCGGCGAGAACCAGGTCACGCCGGTGCTCCGGTTGACGACGATCCGGTAGGCGTCCCGAGCGGCGCCGTACGCCCGGGAGTAGACGTCGTACTCGTAGTAGGTGGCGCCGCTGGGCAGCTGGCCCTCTCTGTTGTAGAAACGGCCGCCGGTGTAGTTGTACCTGCCGTCCGGCCAGGAGTACCAGCCGGCGCTGGTCGGGTAACCCTTCCCGGCCCAGATCGAGTTGGCCGAGCGCGCGTCGGCGCAGCGCGAGATGGTGCAGGAACCGTAGACCGCCGCCTGGGCGGGAACGGTGCCGGTCACCGTGGTCAGGGACACGACGGCGGCGAGCAGGGCGATGAACCGGGCCGGCCAGGATGACCGGAAGCGTCGCGAAGTCCGCACGAGACCTCCTTGCAGAGGCGAGGGGGATGGACAATCGCCAGCATCACCCCGAAATCGGGTCCGACCAAGATAAAGATCGCCAAAGGTATGGTGAACTCCCGGCCGCGCTGCCGTACACGCTCGGTTCCTCGTGAACGGGCCGGTGGGTATGACACCTGATAACGAGTATGCCCGGATGGTCGAGTACCGATCAGCCGGTGCTCGCCGCCGGGCGAGGATCGGGGGATCCGATGCTGAGATCGCTCATCGCCACGGTCACGACCGTGGTCGCGGCGCTGTCAGGGGTCACCGCCGCACACGCCGCTCCGCCGGATGCCAGCGACCAGGACAAGGCGTTCCTGGTCAGCGCGCATCAGGACAACCTCACGGAGATCGAGGGCGGGCAGACCGCCGAGAGGCAGGCCGAGAGCCAGGCGGTCAAGGACGCCGGAAGCCGTTTGGTCAAGGACCACACCGCCCTCGACGAGCAGGTCACGAAGGTCGCCGCCGAATACGGGGTGGACCTGCCGGGTCAGCCGTCGGAGAGGCAGCAGGCCGAACTGCGGAAGTTCGCCGCCAAGAGCGGCGCCGCGTTCGACCGGGCATGGGTCCCGGCACAGGCCGAGGATCACCGCGCGACCCTGGTGGCGCTGGACAAGGAGGCGTCGAGCGGTTCCTCCGAGAAGGTGCGGCAGCTCGCCCGGGACGCGAAGCCGGTGGTGAAGGAGCACCTCGACCTCATGGAGAGCATCCAGAGCGGCGGGTGAGGGCCGGTGCCGGCCGCGACGGACTGGCCGGCACCGCCGGTCGGTCCGTCGCGGGGATAGCGCTCACCGGAGCAGCGTCACGACCAGCCAGATGACCAGTGCCCAGAAGACCAGACCCGCGATCACGGCCGCGACGAGTCCGCGAAGGCGGTACCGCCTGCCGGGCGGGCCTGGTGGCTCGTTCACGTTCCCTCCCGCGGGGCGGCCCGGTGTCCGCCTGCGTGCCCTGTCGTATACCCCGGTCACACGCGCTTTCCGCCGCGTACCAAGGTGTGACGGTGACGGAGAGCGACGGCATGACAAGGGTCCCCCGAGGACCAGTGTGCGCACCGGCGGCGCGCCAAGGTAGCCATGCGACCGGTTCCGGTCAGCCGTCCGTCGGCCGGTTCCAGACGGGCACGACCGGTCCCGCGTACGGACGACTTGACCGTGTGCGGGGCGGATTATTGGCACAAGCAGGGGTGAGGGGTCTGGTAGAGTTACACGCGTTGCCGAGCACAGCAAGTGAACAGGCAGCCAGGCGGCCGTAGCTCAATGGATAGAGCATCTGACTACGGATCAGAAGGTTAGGGGTTCGAGTCCTCTCGGCCGCGCACAGTCACAGAAGACCCGCGACCAGGGAAAACCTGGTCGCGGGTCTTTGTGTATGTTGGAACACTTCGCGATCTTGCTAACAGCTCGTCTCAAACGTCTACCGTCGGTGTGCGGTGTGCGGTGTGCGGTGTGCGGTGTGCGGTGTGCGGTGTGCGGTGTGCGGTGTGCTGTCAGCATCTATGCTGCCCGCTGGCGCCGCCCTGCGTCGTTGGTCACGAACAACGAATGCGGCGTACTGGGCCGAGAAGGTCAGGCGAATCCGCGAGCGTGACGTGGAAACCGACAGGTTGCTCGCCGCGGCGGGTTGGCTCGCGATGCGCGTCTGGGAACACGAAGACCCTCAAGACGCTGCCGCAAGGGTCGCCCGCACAGTGAAGGTCCGAAGATCCTCCGACCGTGCCACCTGGCAGCATTAAGCGATCACACGCCGTGCCCACGCCTCCGGCGCGTACAAACCTTCTTGCCTAGGGGCCATGTCCGTGTCCATCTGCCGCCGGCTAAAGAAGGACGGCGGCGCGGTGCTCCGAGAGGCGAACTAGGTGACAACAGTCGGTGGAGGTGGAGCGGAGTGCGTGTCCAGCAGTCCGTACGCACCGGCGCCTTGGCGATCACCCCCACCGGTCGGCAACTACCGCGGCCGGGACTTCCCGCGGCCGGCCCGCCCGGCATCCGAGGAAGTACCCTTAGCTGGTGTTCTCGCCTCAAGGCCCGTCGCTGCGTGAACTGGTGGTCCAGGCGCTGTCCTCGGTCGAGCGCGGCTACGACCTGCTCGCCCCGAAGTTCGAACACACGCCTTTTCGCACCCCCGATAGCGTTCTTGACGCAACCGCCGACGCTCTGCGTCCGCTCGGGCCGTTCGGGAAGGGACTGGACGTGTGTTGCGGCACCGGTGCGGGCATGCGGATCCTCAACCCCCTGTGCCAGGGACGGATCACGGGCGTCGACTTCAGCACCGGCATGCTCGCCCAGGCGCGCCGGGCGCACCCGGACGCTGAGTGGGTACAGGCCGACGTTCGAGCCCTGCCCTTCGCCGGGGCGTTCGACCTCGCGGTCAGCTTCGGAGCGCTCGGACACTTCCTGCCCGCCGAACGGCCCTCGCTGTTCGCCGGGGTGTACCGCGCGTTACGGCCTGACGGGCTCTTCGCCTTCCCGATCGTCGCGCCGCCCCCCATCACGTCGGGCTGGTACTGGGCGCTCCTCGGATTCGACCTGGTCATGCAGGTGCGCAATGCCGTGTGGCGTCCCCCCTTCGTCATGTACTACGGCACCTGCCCGCTGCACGCGGTCCGCAACGACTTGACAGCAGCCGGATTCACCGTGACGACAGTCCCTTTGACGGCCCTTGGCCGACGCGAAGACGGCAGCCCGCGCTGCCGGCTTGTTCTCGCGCGCAGAACTTAGGTGTCCAGGAACTGGCGAACTCGATAGAGCAGGTGCAGCACCTGTCGCCCCGGATCACGGTGCGGTCAAGGCCCGATCTGGGTGAACGGAGCCTTCATCCAATATCCGCTGCCAGTAGTTCCTCGGAGATCTCGTTGGCGCGGAGTACCAGGTCGTAGGGCTCCTGAGCCACCGGAATGAAGTCGAGCCCGAGGGCGCGAGCGGCGGCGAGGATGCCCATGCCGGCATCCGCTTGGCCGCGAGCAGCTCGGCCTTCTCCGTGCTGGTCAACCCCGGATCCAGCCCGCGGTCGATGCGATCCTGCCGCCGCCACGTGTAGATCGTCTACGTGCTGATGTCCAGATCGCGGCCGAGTCGATGACCTTACGTCCAACCTTGATCAGGTTCAGTACCTTTCGGCGGAACTCCGGCGGGTGGCCACGCCGTCCTATGCCACTTTTCTCTCAGCGAGTGGCACAAGAATCCAGCAATGTACGTCCACTTGACCTGGGAATACCAAAGCCTCCAGCAATCCCGGCGCGGTTCAATGCCGGACGGGTTCAGTGACCGGGTGGCCTGGCGCTTGGGGCTTCGCTACCCGCAGTTGCCAAAGGTCTTGCGGCCACCGGTCGCCTCGGCGAAGTCCAGCCGGGTGTCTCGGGTGCTGCCCCAATACGAGACGCACTTGCCGCGCGCCTTCACCTTGACCGGCCCGGCGTAGTACTTGAATTTGCCCGCGTCGGTCTTCGGCTTGCTGCCCTTCACCGTCAGGGTGGCAGTGGTGTAGGTGGCGGTCCGGTAGAAGGCGGTCTTGATGCTGACCACGCAGTTGTAACCGGTCCTGCGGTTGTACATGAGGTAGACATAGCCGAAGGTGTCACGTCCGGACTTGAGGGGACGGGAGCCGTCCTTCACCCGGGCGAACCCCGGCCCGCAGACGCCCTCCGGAGTGTAGGGGGCGGAGGCCGCGTACGCCGTGTATGCCGGATTGGCCGCGAGAACGCCGACGGCCAAGGCCGTCACGGCGACGACCTTCGTAACAGACCTGATCACTTGTCTACCCTCCGATGGTGGACCGGGGCGCATGCCACAGCGGATCACCCATCGATCTTGGCTTATCCCCCTACTTCCCGGCAATGGCAAGGCCTGGCCGAAAGGCCGGTGCCCCATATCGCGGAGAGAGCCCAGGCGGCCTCGCACCAGCTCGCCGGGCCCGGGGCGCGCCTCCTCGGCATGCGGCTGGCCGGGGCGGAATTCACCGGTCCGTGGATCTCGCCGGGCCCCGAGATGTTGGAGGACCTCTTGGGGTGCGCGGGCGATCCAGTGCCTGATCGCCGCGTGACAACGGATTACAGCTGCTCGAAAAGCGGCCAAGGGGAGGGCTCAGGAGGCCATCGCCGCATCGAAATGTCTCCACGCTTTCGGGGATTGCCAGAGCATCTGAGTGTGCCTTCCCGACTGACGTTCCGTTCCGGTCGGTGCAGTAGAGCGCTCGAAACGGCCACCATCGGTGCTCGCTTCGCGGCGCCCGCGCGACTCGCTCGCCACGGAATCGCCTGTCAGACGGCGCGTACGCCTGTACGGGGAGCACGTCGAACAGGCTGACAACACGATCTCGTTGTGGACAGCGCGAGCGATCCGAAACCGTGGATCCGCCGGCAGGAATCACCTGTCAGCGCTCGCCAACAGGAGAAACGATGAAGTCGCCGTCATTCGCCGCCGCCCTGCTCGCCTGCCTGACCGGAGTGTCCGGGATGCCGGCGGCGCGGGCAGCCGACGTCAGGGCCCTTCCACGCGTGAACATGGAGGCCACTGTCAAGGCGGCCCAGATCGACCCGCGGCGGTCTGACGGCAAGCCGACCCCGGGCGCCAGGGCCGGCGTGCTACTCGTCGAGCGGGCCCTGCGCGACCGGCACCTGCTCGACGCGAAGTGGGTGGACGGTTACTTCGGCACCACGACGGTCGTCGCCTTCGCGAGGTTCCAGAGGTCGCTCGGCCTCACCGGTCTCGCCGCCGACGGCCTTCCGGGCAAGGCGTCGCTCACCAGGCTCGGAGCCGGCCGTTTCACGGTCACCCACACCATCGGGCCAGGTGCTCGGGTGTCCGTCGGTGGCGTCGTGGTCGACACCCGCACGCGGAACATGCTGGTCGAGGCGGAGCGGCTGCTCGGCCGCGATCTCGTGCTGTTGCAGGGGTCGTACAACCGCGGCGGTGACCCCACGTCCGCGGGCACCCACGACGGCGGCGGCGTCGTCGACATCTCGGTCGAGCGGATGAGTTCCGCCACCCGCGTCGCCGTCGTCCGTGCGTTGCGACGTGTCGGCTTCGCGGCCTGGGTGCGTAACCCCGATCAGGCCGACTGGCCGTGGCACATCCACGCCGCCGCCATCAACGACACCGACCTCTCCAGCCAGGCCCAGCACCAGATCGGTGACTACTACCTCGGCCTGAACGGGCTCGCCGGCCGGGGCCCGGACGACGGCCCGAAGGTGACCATCCGCACCTGGGAGGAGTACCAGCGCCGCTGACCACCCGAAACCCAGGCTGCACGAACACGAAGGAGAACATCATGGGAACGCTCAAGAAGATCCTCACCACGGCGGCCGCCGCGACCGTGCTTGGCGGGGCGGTGCTCGCCACCGCCTCGCCCGCTTCGGCGGCCACTCGCAACGGCGTGTGCGAGGCGGGTGAGTTCTGTTACTACTTCAACAGCGGCACCAAGGGATCGCTGTCCGACTTCACCGGATCGGTGGCCGACTACGGCACCCGGCAGCCCTCCTGCTTCGACTTCAAGGGACCGGGCGCCGGTAAGGGCAAGTGTGTCAAGAACGCCGCCGCCTCGGTCTGGAACCGCAGCGGTAAGACCGTCCGCGTCTACTTCAACAGCAACTACGGCGGCAGCGTCTACCAGGACTTCGCACCCGGTGCCAGGGGCAACCTCAAGCCCGGCCTCAAGAACCAGAACGCCTCCCACCAGTTCGGCCCGTCGTCGTCGACGCGCGTCAACATGTCGTACGCGCTGTACACCACGGGCGGCGGCTACATCAGCTGCGGCTTCGACGGTTACGTCCACACCTCCGGCCGGCATGAGGGCATCGACATCAAGCGCAGCGTTGGTTCGGCTGTCCACGCCCTGGTCAGCGGTCAGATCATCAACGTCGTGTACGGGCGCAACGGCGGCAAGGGGCTCTCCACCATCGCTGTCTACAACGCCTCGTCGAACAAGACGATCATCTACCTGCACTCCGCTCCGCTGTCCTCGCTGCGTGTGGGCCAGCAGATCTCGCGCGGCCAGATCATCGCGAACGAGGCGTGGCACGGGGTGTCGTCCAGGAAGGCCGCGCACACCCACGTCGAGATGCGCCCCGGACGGCAGAAGCTCGCAGCCAAGAGCGTCGGCGACCCGAATCTGAGCAACCCGAACCCGAACTCGTTCTGGGTCTCCCAGGGCTACAACGTCCGCTGACGCAGAGGAAGGCGACAGTGTCTCCACGAACCGCACGACTGATCTCGCCCCTGGCCGCGGCGGCCGCCGCGACCGTGCTCGGTGGGGCGGTGCTCGCCACCGCTTCGCCCGCTTCGGCGGCCACTCGCAACGGCGTGTGCGAGGCGGGTGAGTTCTGTTACTACTTCAACAGCGGCACCAAGGGATCGCTGTCCGACTTCACCGGATCGGTGGCCGACTACGGCACCCGGCAGCCCTCCTGCTTCGACTTCAAGGGACCCGGGGCCGGTAAGGGCAAGTGTGTCAAGAACGCCGCCGCCTCGGTCTGGAACCGCAGCGGTAAGACCGTCCGGGTCTACTTCAACAGCAACTACGGCGGCAGCGTCTACCAGGACTTCGCACCCGGTGCCAGGGGCAACCTCAAGCCCGGCCTCAAGAACCAGAACGCCTCCCACCGATTCCTGAGCTCCGCACCGCCGACCGGGTGCAAGACCGACGGGACGCACAGCAGGCTGCCCACGACGATCCTCGTCTACCGGAAATCCCTCAACCGCGTGGACCGGGTGGAGTTCAAGACCTACGTCAAGAACGTCCTGCCCAACGAGTGGCGGTCGCACTGGCCAAGGGAGTCCCTCAAGGCCGGGGCGATCGCCGTCAAGAACTTCGGCTGGTACTGGGCGCTGAGGTCGGCGAGCAGGACGCCGAGCGGCCAGTGCTACGACGTCACCGACCATACGTCCAGCCAGATGTACAAGCCCGGCTCCGCGACGGCGGCGACGAACGCCGCGGTGGACGCCACGTGGGGCGTCCGGATGACGCGTGGTGGGAAGATCTTCAAGGCGCAGTACTGCTCCACGACGACGGCATGCGGCAATTGGGCCACCGGCGACTGGATGTCGCAGAACGGCTCTCGCGACAAGGCCGAGGCGGGCTGGAGCTACGCCAGGATCCTCAGGTACTACTACAAGGGGATCGTCCTCGACTGAATCCCCGGACACCTCCGCCCCTGGTCCCCGCCGTGTCACGTACGGCGGGGATCAGGCGTCAGCCGACGATGACCTGGAAGTTGAGCGGCCGGCCTCCGGGGAACGCGACCCGTCCCGAACCCTCCATCATCTTGAACCGCACGTAGCACAGGCCCGGCTTGCTCGGGGTGGTGATCTCGGTCCGGATGTCGACCATCTCTCCGGGGCGCGTGTCCTTGATCGGTACGTCGGACACGGTCTGGCATTGATCAGGTCGCTGCGGGAGGTCGAGGCGATGCAACGAATATCCCTTCCACGGCACCGTCCCGGCGTTCTTGAGCCGCCATACCTTGGTCAGGGTCTGGCGGGGGCCGACGCGCGTGCAGTCGGGCAGCGTGATGTCCCCGATGAACTTCGCCGAATCGCCTTCGTGCGCGGGCGGGCTCGACGGCGGGTTGGTGGCGTGCACCGGGCAGTCGGCCGCCGACAGCCCGGAATTCGACGGGCTCTCGGACGGGTCCAGGCCGTGCCCGTCGGTGCCGGAGCCACGATTGACGGCGACCACGACGAGGACCGCTGTCGCCGCACCGACGGCCGCCACCGCGAGCGCGGCCGGGCGGGGCCGGAATCGCCCTCGGCCCCCTGGCGCGGAGGGGACCGGCCGGACGTCGCCCGCGATCTCGCCGGCCGGCCGTGGGGGTTGCGACGCGACGTCCGTGGCGAAGGCTTCGAGCCCGGCGCCCGCCGATCTGACCGCCAGGTTCGCTCTCTCCCAGCGTTCGCGGTACGCGGCCGGGTCCGCGCCGCACGCCTTGACGAACTCGGTGGTGGTCTCCCAACTGGGGAGCCGGTTGCCCTTCGTGGCTTCGTGCAACGTCGTGTGGGAGATCGCCCCCGACCGGCCAGACATTTCCCGGAAAGGTGGGTTGCCGACCGATTTGCGGAGTTGTCGCAGTGCCGCCGCGAAGTCCTCGATCGCCTCCGCCCGTGCAGGCATGTCGTCCACCGGGTGAAGCTAACAGTGCCCACAGTATTCACTCAAGCTCAGTCTGTCGTCGTCCCGGCTGCTCGGAGGAGTGCCGGGTCCACGTCCGGGACGGCGAGCCTCGGGTTGTGACCCGCTGCGACGACTCGCATGACGAATCCGGCGGCCTCCTCCAACTGCCGGGCGCCGCCGAGCCCGCCGACCACCGCGGCCCGTCCGCCGAGATCTCCGATCAGTGCCGCGGCGTGGTCGAGGGCTTCTGGCTCGTCACCGCAGATGGCCACGACCGGCGCCGACTCCCGCGGACCCGCGTACGGCCACGAAGCTCCGGCGAACAGGTGGAGCGCCTTCACCACGCGCGCACCGGGAGCCGCATCAGCCACGAGTGCCGCGGCCGAGCCGGACGCCGGCTTCAGGTCACCGGTCGCGTGGTCGACCGGGTTGGTGCAGTCGATCACGGTCATGCCGGCCAGCGCCCCCTGGGGGCCGCCGACGAGGGAGAGCGCCCCCTCCAGCCCTTCCCAGGCGACCGCGATCACGAGCGCGTCGACCCGGGCCGCGAGGCCGGCGGGGTCGGCGGCCTCCGCCGCGGGGCCGATCCGGCCGGCGGCCCGGCGGGCGCGCATCGGGTCGCGCCCTGCCACCAGCAGCGAATGCCCTGCCGCGGCCCAGGCTCGGCCAAGCGTTACGGCGAGGTTCCCGTTGCCCAAGATCCCCAGGTTCACAGCGATCTCCTCTGTCTCGAAAGGCTTCCCGGGGAACGCTACGAACGACGCTCCTACCATCCGGTAGGCGACCGATGTGAGACTGGATCCGTGATCGATGGGTCCTGTCAGACGTTCGTCTCCGACTGCCAGGTACGCGCCGCGGCCGAGCTCATCAGCCACGCCTGGGATCCCGTCGTGCTCTCGGCCCTGCGCCTCGGGCCGACGCGGCGCAGGGAACTGCTCACGCGCATCGCGGGAGTCAGCGACAAGGTTCTGACCGAGGCCCTGCGACGTCTGCGGGCGCGCGGACTCGTCCTGAAAGGCGGCGGCCAGGCGGGCGCGGTCTATCGGCTCTCCCCGCTGGGCGAGTCGTTCGCGAACGGGCCCCTCGCGCAACTCGCGCAGTGGGCCGCCGACAACCAGGACGAGCTTGCCGCCCGGGCGGCGTCATGACCTGACGGCCGTCACCGCGCCCTCATGCCGTCGAGGATGAGCGAGATGACACTCGCGGCCTCCGCCTCGATCTCCGGGGACTGCCATTCCGGGGCGTGCCTCGGATCGAGAAATCGGGTGCTCGCGTTGTAGACGGCTCGCGCGGTCACCTCCGGATCGCAGGGCGCGAAGTCGCCGCCGGCCACGCCGTCGGCGACGACGGCGCGGATCTGGTCGAGCAGGAACGTGAGATGAGACCGCGACTCGGTGCTGTGCTCGGCCGCAAGCACCCGGAAGGTGGCGAACAGCTCCGGGTCTTCCCTCGCCTTCGCCCACTTGACGGCGAACATGGAGGTGAGCAGGCCGCGTAGCCGCTCGGGCGGGGTCAGTTCGGCGTCCTGAACCGCCGCCACGAGATCCTCCCGCACCCGGTCGAGCCAGCGCCGGATCACGGCCTCGCGCAGCGCCGCCTTGGACGGGAAGTGCCGGTACACGCTGCCGTGGCTCACGCCCAGCACCCGTGCGACGTCGAGCACCGTGGTCTTCTCCGGCCCGTGACGGCGCAGCACCTCCTCGGTCGCCGACACGATCGTCTCCGCGTCGAGTGGCTCTCCGCGCATCGGATCTCCCTGTCGAGCTGGTACGAGGCGGTCTCCGGCCCCCGCAGCGGAACGTACGTCAATGGGCTGACGGCCGTCAAACCATGTTCGACAGATGACAAATATTGAAATCTGTCATCAATCGTTTGTACGGTGTGGCCATGAGCACTCCTACTGCTTCCTTCGCCGGCCGTACCGTGTCCCGGGTCGGCTACGGCGCGGCCCAGCTCGACCGCCTGCACGACCGTCGCGACGAGGCCGTCGCGCTGGTGCGACGCGCGGTCGAGCTGGGCGTGAACCACGTCGACACCGCCGAGTTCTACGGCTTCGGCTTCGCCAACGCCGTGATCCGCGAAGCCGTACGCCCCGAAGACGACGTGGTGGTCGTCACGAAGGTCGGGGCCGAGCCGAACCCGGGCGGGCGTCTGCCGCTGCGGATGGCGCAGCGGCCCGAACAACTGCGGGCCGGTGTCGAGGACAACCTGCGCAGCCTCGGCGTCGACCGGCTCGCCGTGGTCAATCTCCGGCGCGCGGACTCCGGCCCGGGGCTGCGTCCCCAGGGCGACCAGGTGGTCGACCTCGACGACCAGCTCGCCGTCATGACCGCCCTGCGCGACGAGGGCAAGATCGGCGCGATCGGCCTGGGCAGCGTGACCCTCGACGGCCTGCGCCGCGCCCTGCCGGCGGGCATCGTCTGCGTGCAGAACGCGTACAGCCTTGTCTCCCGCGACGACGAGGACATGCTGCGGTTGTGCGCGGCCGAGGGCATCGCGTGGGTGCCGTTCTTCCCGCTCGGCGGGGCCTTTCCGGGCCTGCCCAAGCTCACCGACGAGCCGATCGTCCACGCCGTGGCCGAGTCGCTGGGCGTCACGCCCGCCCAGGTCGGCCTGGCCTGGCTGCTGCACCACGCCCCGAACGTGCTGCTCATCCCCGGCACCGCCGACCCCGGCCACCTGGAGGCCAACATGGCGGTCGGCGAGATCACCTTCGACGACGCCACCCGTGCCGCCCTCGACGCGGTCGAGTCCCGCTCCAGCGAAGTCCCGATCGGCTAGGCGGAGAAGGACGGATCATGAAGGCGATCGTCTACCGCGACAACGGCGGCCCCGACGTACTCCGGCTCGTCGACCGCGACCTGCCCGCACCCGGGCCCGGCGAGGTGCGCGTCCGGGTCGCGGTGTCCGGGGTCAACCCGGCCGACTCGCAGGCCCGCTCCGGCGCCACCGGACCCAAGCGGTTCCCGGAGGTCACCCCGCACCTGGACGGCGCCGGCGTCATCGACGCGGTCGGTGAGGGAGTCGATCGAAGCCGGATCGGTCAGCGGGTCTGGCTGTTCATGGCCGCCGCCGGGCGGCCCACCGGCACCGCCGCCGAGTTCACCGTCGTACCCGCCGATCAGGCCGTGCCGCTGCCCGGTGAGGCCGGTTTCGACGTCGGCGCCGCACTCGGCGTCCCCGCGCTCACCGCGCACCGCGCGCTCACCGTCGCCGAGGACGGGCCGCGCCGCCTGCGGCCCGGTGCGCTCGACGGCAGGGTGGTGCTCGCCGCGGGCGGGGCCGGAGCGGTCGGGCACGCGGTGATCCAGCTCGCCCGATGGGCCGGCGCCACCGTGATCAGCACGGTCAGCGGCCCGGAGAAGGCCCGGCTGGCCACCGCAGCCGGCGCCCACCACGTGGTCGACTACCGTGCGGGCGACCCTGCCGCCGAGATCCGTACGATCACCCCGGACGGCGTCGACATCGTCGCCGAGGTGGCGCTCGGTGCGAACCTCGCGCTGGACCTCGCCGTGCTGCGCACGCGAGGCACGATCTCGACGTACGCCAACGAAGGTGGCAGACCGGTCGAACTCAACGTGCCACGGACCATGGTGCTGAACGCCCGCATGCAGTTCCTGGTGCTCTACACGGCTGGTCCTGCGGCGCGCGCCGCGGCCGCCGAGGACGTCGCCGCCGCGGTCCGCGACGGCGCACTGCCGGTCGGCGAGGAACACGGCCTGCCGCTGGTCCGTTTCCCGCTCGGCCGCACCGCCGACGCGCACCGTGCGGTGGAACGCGGCGTGGTCGGCAAGGTCCTGGTGGACGTCACCCGATGACCCACTCCCAGGTCAGCGCCCAGGCATCCCGCGAGGAGCGCGCCGGACGTGAACGTGTCCGTCGTTGGGGAACGGCGGGTGAGCCGGGACGACCTCTTCCAGGACGTAACCGCACTTCTGCGCCACTCGGCACGACGCGTGGTTGTCCACCTGGTGGAGCAGCCTGAGGGTATCCAGGCCCTGCCTGGCGAACCTGTCGAAAGCCCAGGTGGTGAGCGACTCCAGAGCCCGGCCGGCGATCCCCCGGCCGCGTGCCTCACGGGTGGTCCAGTAACCGACGTCGGCGGAGCCTCCACCGGCGACGAGACCCTTCACCACCACGTTGGCCACCAGGCGCGAGCGACCCCCCTCGGGCTCCACGACGGCGAAGCTCAGCCGGTCACCGTCCTGCCAGCCCTTCCACTGAAGCTCGATCCACCGCCGGGCATCCTGCTCGTCGTCGACGTGGAATCTGGTCCAGCGGCGCATGACGGGGTCACGGTAGGCGTCGATCAACTCGGGGATGTCCTCTTCCGTCCAGAGCCGGAGCAGAAGAGAAGGGCCCTCGTCGTGCGGAGGACTGTGGATCACGACAGTCACGCGTGCCCCTCGAATCAGGATCGGCAGGCCGGCCGGCGGACGGAGACGACTCAGTACTCGGCGAGGACGCCGATCAGGGTGGGGTCGGCGTCGTCGCCGGGCAGTTCCAGCCCGGTGACTCCCTGCGCGAGTTCGGCGGCCTTGACCAGGTCGCCGTCCGTCTCCATGTCGAGGTCGCGCATGTGCCGCAGCAGCCGGTCGGGGTCGCTGCCGGCGCGGCTGTCGGGCTGGTCGGGCTCGAAGGCGGTGACGATCACGCCGTTCTCCGCGTACACGAATTGCTGGTCCAGGTTCACGTTGAAGAACACGGTGGCCGCCACGGTGTCCTTCGACAGGCGGGCCATGACCTCGTCCAGGGTGCCGGCGAAGCCGTTCGGCTCGACCAACACGACGCCGCCGCCGACCTCGAAGGCGGCGATCTCGCCCTCCTCTCCCTCGGCCTCGGCGACGATCGTCGCGCCCATGCGGAGCAGCGCCTCCTCGGCCGGCAGGTCACGGACGTAGGTGACGCACACGGCCTCGTCGTCGAACCAGTCGTTCATCTGAAGCCCCTTCCCGGAAACGATGCGGCGATCATCGCACCCGCCTACGACAGAGCGGGCCCGGCGTCGCGGAAGACGCCGGGCCCGCGGTCTTCCCGACGGTCAGGAGGAGCCCTTCCGGCAGTCGTCGGCCCACATGCGGGGACCGGGGACGCTGGGTCGCCGGTGCGTGGGGCCCACGAGCAGGCGGGCGGTGCCCGCCGACCTGAGCACGCCCTCGTGGACGTACCAGGATCCGGGTACGGTGGCGCGCTCGCCGTCGGCGGTGACGAAGACCGCGCCTGGCACTCCTCTGGAGCGCAGGAGCGCGACGACCCGGTCCACGCGCGCGCCGCGGAAACCGGTGCAGTGCAGCGGTTCCCCGGGGGCGTCGATGGAGGCGAGCATGGTGTACCGCTCGCCCTCCCGTCCCTGGCGTCCGAGTGTGATGTCGATCTTCTTCGAATAGCCGACGGGGATCCTCAGGCCGATCGCACAGGGAAAGTCCGCTGTGACGCAGCCGTCGATGGTCCCGATCGCGTCCTTGCGACGTCCCCCCTCCGCCGTCTGCTCGCCGCCGCGCACGGCGCCCTCCCAGATCCGGCCGACCAGACTCGGCGACGCGGGGACCAGGGCCAGCAGCTCGCGGTCCCGCTCCGGACGCGTTTCAGGCTTTGTCCCGGCTCAGGGCACCACGGCTTTCGAGGCCAGCCGGTCGTCGCGGAAGCACAGCCGGTAGGCGAGCCGGTCGGCGTTCTTCACCGTGTAGTACAGGCAGTCCTGTCCCTCGGGCGGAGCCGGCGCTCCGTCCGGCGGGCCGTCCCTGGTGAACAGGGGAAGGCCGGCCCGCACGTCGTCACGCGGAACACCCACGTGCAGTCCCTCGTACGTCTCCCGGTCGAGCACCGAGAGGGACGAGCTGACGAAACCGAGGGGGATCATGATCAGGGCGATCACGGCGAGCACCGCCACGGGCACCACGGCCGCCTCCACCAGCCGCCGCCGCATCCGGCGCCTGGCGAGGGCCAGCTCCGCGGCGGCGGCGTCGCGGACGCCCTCATGCCCCTCCTCGGAGCCGGGGCCCCGGGGGTTCCCGTCACGTCCGGCGACCGGCACCTCGGCGGAGACCTCGAAACCGCCCGCCGGGGTCGGGCCGCTGCGCAGGGTCCCGCCCGCGAGCCGTACCCGCTCGTCGAGCCCCACCAGCCCGGACCCTCCCGCAGTGGCCTCGGAAGGCGCGGCGGGGGCGGCGTCGTTCACCACCCGCACCCTGAACGCGTTCTCGTCCCGCACGAGCCGGACGCGTACGATCGCGCCGGGGGCGTGCCTGGCGGCGTTCGTCAGGGCTTCCTGGAGCACGCGGCGGACGGCGAGCGCCGCCATCGGGGGCAGGCCGCCGGTGCCGCTCGACCGCTCGACGACGACCGGGACGCCCGAGTCGCGGGCGCGCTCGACGAGGCTCTCCACGCTCTCCTCCCGGGGTGGTGCGAGGGAGTCGTCCTCCCGCAGCACGCCGATGATCTCCCGGAGCCGGTGCGTGGCCTCCGCCGCGGCCTCACGCAGCTCGCGTACGGCGTCGCGCTGCCGCGCGTCGAGCCCGG
This sequence comes from Microbispora cellulosiformans, assembly GCF_008728085.1. Lineage (NCBI taxonomy): Bacteria > Bacillati > Actinomycetota > Actinomycetes > Streptosporangiales > Streptosporangiaceae > Microbispora > Microbispora cellulosiformans. The sequence continues at coordinate 523,259 of NZ_VYTZ01000004.1, forward strand.
GATCCAGTTCGAGGGCTCCGGCGCGCACCGCGAGGAGTGTCAGGTCGTGGCCCAGCGAGTCGTGCATGTCTCCGGCGATGCGGGCTCTCTCCCGGGTCCTGGCCCGGCCCGCGACGGCCCGCTGTTCCCGCTCCATCCGGTCGGCGAGACGCCAGCCCGTGTCCACCAGTTCGGCGTACTGGCGATGCCAGCGGCCGGCCAGCCACGGCAGCACCACCGCGAGCAGCAGGGTGAGGAGCTGGGTGGGCCAGCCCCACAGGTCCCGCAGGACGAAGGCGGACAGCGGCAGCCCGGAGAGGGCGACGGCGGCGAAGAACCACAGGGCCGCGCGCCCGCTCACGCTCCGGCGTCCGGCCAGGTAACCGAACAGCGCCAGCGCCGCCCACGTCCAGTACAGAGGAGCCAGCATCCGCGCGTCCAGCGCCAGCGTGAGCGCCACCGGCACGGCGAGCGCGGTCAGCGGCCGGGCACGGCCCAGCGCCGTCGCGACGCCGAACAACGGGACACCCGCGATCAGCGGCATGAGGGTCCGCCCGTCGGGGTCCAGCGCCGCCGCGGCCGGCGGCACGCACACCGCCGCCCACAGCGCGAGGTCCTGGAGCCGGCGCGCCCGCACGGCTCAGGGCCTCCGATCCACGGGTATGGCGGGCACGAGACCCGCCTCGTACGCCAGGATCGCGGCCTGGACCCGGTTCCGCAGGCCGAGACGGGTGAGGATCTGGCTGACGTACCCCTTGACCGTCCCCTCGACGAGGTGCAGCCGCCGGGCGATCTCGGCGTTGGACAGCGCGGCCCCGACCAGCGCGAGCACCTCGCGCTCCCGCTCGGTCAGCTCGTCCAGGCGGTCGCGGGCGGTCGCCGGCGCGCCGTGCGCGCGCGTACGGAGGCGGGCGATCACCTGGCGGGTGACGACGGGGGAGAGGTACGCGCCGCCGGCGGCCACCGCACGGACCCCGGCGATCAGTTCCCGGGGATCACCCGACTTGAGCAGGAAACCGGAGGCTCCGGAGCCGAGCGCGCTCGTCACGTACTCGTCCTCGTTGAACGTCGTGAGCATCACGACCGCGATCTCGGGGAGGACGCGCCGCAGTTCGGCGGCGGCTCCGAGCCCGTCGAGCCGCGGCATCCGCACGTCGAGCAGGCAGATGTCCGGGCGGTGGCGCAGGGCGAGGTCCACGGCCTCGCGCCCGTCGGCCGCCTCGGCGACCACGTCGACGTCGCCGGCCGTGCCGAGGATGCTCCTGATCCCGGCCCGGATCAGCGCCTCGTCGTCGGCCAGCAGGACCCGGATCATCTCTGACCTCTCCGACCTCATGGTGGGACGCTACCGAAGCACGGTGCGGGCGAGGCGGGCGGCCACGACGGCGACGGCGGCCAGCGCCCCGGTGGCGGCCCAGACGTACAACGCGGGCCAGACGTACGTCAGCTGGTCCAGCGTGCCCGCCCGGTTCAGCAGCAGCCCGGCCAGGTCCGCGAGCCCGAGATAGAGCACGGGAGGCAGCGCGTACGGGACCAGCCGCGCGACCAGCCGCCACGAGGGCCCGCCCGTACGGCGGCGCGCCCAGCCACCGGAGCGCACCACGCCCGTCGCGCCGAGCGCGAGGTTGAGCAGCGACAGGCCGCCCAGCCAGTAGTCCGCCGTCATCGTGAAGGGCGCCGCGTCCGGGGCCGGCCTGCCCTCGGTCATCCCGGCGATGCCGTCACTGATGATCTCCGCGTCGTCGCCGGAGATCATGCCGGTGTTGGTGACGACGGCGATGCCGTACCCGCTCGCGGGAAGGATCGTCTGCGCCGAGTTGTGCGTCAGCAGCCAGCCGGTGTGCCGCAGCACGGGGGCTCCCCCGCCGGTCCGGCCGGCCGACCAGCCCATGCCGTACGTGCTGCCGCCCACGCCCGAGGGGGCCTGGGCCGTCCTGACGATGCCCGGCGGGAGGACGTGACCCGCGCCGTCCTGCGCGATCAGCCATCTGGCCATGTCGTTCGCGGTGCTGACGACGCCGAAGGAGCCGTTGACGAACCACTTCGGATGCGCGCGCCCGATCACCCGGCCGTAGGCCCGGACGTACCCGGCGCCCGCGCCGGGGAACTCCTCCGTCGTGTTCACCGTGCGGGTGGACGTCATGCCGAGCGGGCTGAGCACCGAGGCGGCCAGGTAGCCGGCGAACGGCGTCCCCGACACCACCTCGGCCAGCCGGGCCGCGACCGCGTAGTTGGGATTGTGGTAGATCATCCGGGTGCCCGGCGTCGCCGCGAGCCGGGCGTTCCGGAGCATCGTGACGGCGCTTTCGAGGGTGTCCGGCGCCGGGAGAGTCAGTTCGGGGAAGGTCCGGTCGCTCATGCCCGAGGTCTGCTGGAGCAGCTGCCGTACGGTGATCCCACCGGCCCGGGGATCGGCCATCGTGAACTCCGGCAGATACCGCCGCACCGGGGCGTCCAGGTCGATCCTGCCCTCGTCGGCGAGGCGGAGCACCGCCAGCGCGGTGAACGACTTGGAGATCGAGGCGAGCGGCATCGGCGTGTCCGCGGTGATCGCCTCGCCGCCCGCCGTGTGCCCGTGCCCGGCGGCGTACACCACCCGCTCGCCGCGGACGACCGTCACCATCGCGCCGGGCAGCCCGGTCCGCCGCATATACGACCGCACGTAGCGGTCGATCGCCGCCGGTGTCACCTCGCCCGGCCGCTCGGCGGCGACCCCCGCCGCGGTGCTCGCCGCCGCCGTCGCCGCTACCGCCGTCCCCGCCAGTGTCACCAGCAGGCCGGCGACCGCGGCGATTCTCCGTGTCCGCACCGTCTTCTCCCCGATCTCTCACGTGTACGCAGGTCACGTACGGTATGAGCCCTCAGGGGGCGGCACAGCGGACGATCGGAAGGTCTCTCACCCGACTTTCGTCAGGTGTTCAGCGGCGCCACAGGCGGCGGAGGAAGGAGCGCCTGGCCGGGGCGCGCGGGGGAGCGGGTTCCGTCTCGGCGGCCCGATCGGCGACCGGGTGGGCGGCCCGCCATCCGGCGGCGACCTCGTCCACGTCGATGAGCGGCTGCACGACCGGTGGGCCCGACAGGGGCCTGCGGTAGCTCTCGCGGATCCTGTCGTTCATCTCCTCGGCGATCCCGCGCGCCTCGGCCTCGGTCCGCGCGCCCAGCGCCGCCGCCCTGGCCTCCTCGGCCTCCTTGCGCAGCGCCAGCGTCCCCGGCAGCGGGAACGACAGGTTCTCCGCCCGCATCTTCTGCTTGATCCACCACATCTCGTCGTACGGCTCGCCCGCGCCGGGGATGGGCTTTCCGGCTCCGGGCAGGTTGTCGAACTCCCCGCGCTCGGCGGCCTCGCGGATCTGCCGGTCGATCCACGACTCGAAGCTCATCCCGAGGGGTCTGCGGTCCGTCACGGCCTCACCTCGCACGTACGGTCGGCATCTCCTCGCAGGATAACCAACGCCCAGCCGGCCGCCCGCGGGCCGCTCACGGCACGCGCAGCAGGTCGATCACCCCCGTGGTGCCCTCGCCGTCATGGCCGCCGGCCAGCCTGCGCTCCATGAGGGTCATGAACGGGGTGAGCAGTTCGGGGCTGACCCTCTGCTCTTCGGCCGTACGCAGCAGGGTCGCGTTGCCCCGGACCATCATCGCCAGGCCGGACGTGACGTTCCTCGTGTAGTCGCCGGTGTCCAGATGGTCGGCGACGCCGTACGCGTACGAGGCCATCGCCCTCAGCCAGCCCACGACGAGATCGGCGAACTCCTTCGGGGCGACGTCGTCCCTGGTGAGGGCGAAGGCGTGCGCGACTCCGGCGAACATCCCGGTCATCGCGCTGAGCAGCGCGACGTCGAGGAGGGCGGCGAGCCCCGGGTCCTCCCCCGCGTAGACGGTTCCGGCGGGTACGGCCAGCGTGCCCGCGTGGTCCTCGAACAGCGCCCGGGAGCCGCTGTAGAAGACGTACGCCCCGGAGCCCGCCGTGCCGATCATGGGCGGGACCGCCATGACGCCGCCGTCCAGGAAGCGGGCCCCGCGTTCACCGGCCCACCGGGCGCGGGCCCGGGCCTCCTCCGGGGTGCCGGTGGTGAGGTCGACCAGGTCCTTGCCGGACGGGTCGGCGCCGTCGAGAACCTCACCGGCCGAGGCGTGGTCGAGCAGGCAGACGATCACGAGGTCGCTCGCGGCCACGGCCTCGGCGGGGGTCGCGGCGACGCGGGCGCCCTGGTCGGCGAGCGCTTCGGCACGTGCGGCGGTGCGGTTCCAGACGGTCACCGGGTGGCCGGCCGCGAGCCAGGCGCGGGCGAGCGCGCCGCCCATCGCGCCCAGGCCGAGGAGGGACAGCGCGGGCTTCTCAACGGTGGAGGTCATGCCGGTTAGGCTGGTCGCGAGCCCCGGGTCGATCAAGTACGCACTTTCGGGTGGGTGGTTACCCCGGGGTGAGCGAGCAGGCGGAAGGGGTGGGCCATGCGGGCCTCGCGGCGGCCGGGAGCGTCCGTCTGCGGGCTCGACGCGGCGATGGACGTGATCGGCGGGAAGTGGAAGAGCTCGATCCTCTGGGCGCTGAACGAACACGCCTGCCGTTTCGGCGAGCTGCGCAGGCTGCTGCCCGGCGTGACCGAGAAGGTGCTCGCCTCGCACCTGCGGGAGATGGAGGCGGACGGCATCGTGCACCGCGAGGTGTACGACGAGGTGCCGCCGCGGGTGGAGTACTCCCTGACCCCGCTCGGCGTCGCGCTCAACGAGGCGCTCGCCCCGCTCGGCGTGTGGGGACGCGAGCACCTGCTCGGCGGACGGGACGACCACCACTCCACGACCGATGATCGTGGATAGCGGCGTTCGCCCGGATCCGGTTACGGCGTCGTCTCGTGCCCGGGCTCCCCGGGAGTGCGGCGCTGCTGCTTGAGCTCCGCCTCGAAGAGGTGGCGGCGGCCGCCGGCCAGTTCGTCTCGGGCCTGTCGCTCCAGCTCCTGGAAGACCGCGTAGTAGCCGTCGTCGTACTCCTCGACGATCTGGAAGGTCCAGCGCCCCTGGAGGACGTTCCGGCCGATGAGCTCGCGTTCGATCCGGTCGGCCCACTTGTCGTGCCCGGCCTGGCGCAGCAGCCGTACGGCGTTGTCCAGCTCGAAGTCCGCCGTGCCGGTGAGCTGGTGGAAGGCGTAGAGGTGACCTCTGACGCGGTGGATCGTCTCCAGCGCCTTGCTGAGCCTGCCCAGCGCGTCGACGGTGACGTCGTCGAGGCCGGGCGGGCGGCGGTGCTCGGGATCGGGCCGGGCCGGGAGGTCCTCGCGGGAATCGTCGCGTTCGGTCATGCCCCCACCGCTACCCAGCGATCTGACACCTCTACCAGCGAAGACGCGGAGTCATCCGGAGGCGCGGATCACGGCGAGCACGCGGGACAGGTCGCGTGACGACAGCAGGAGCTTGTACATGATCGCGGCCTCGAACAGCAGCAGCAGGGCCGCCGCGCCGATCGTCACCGGCACGATCGCGCCGGTCAGCGGCCCGACGATGAACACCGCCATCTGGAACTCGATGCCGCTCATCAGATGCGTACGGATCCGGTGCGCGCGCAGCCACTCCCGCAGCCGCGGATACCAGGAGAAGCGGCTGCGGAACTCCTCCTGCAGGTCGACGGCCGCGGCCAGGCGCACCCTGATCTCGTCCGGGTCGTCGTCGGGGTCCTCGCGCAGCAGCACTCGCGGAAGGGGCGCGGGGTCGCCGGACGACTCGCAGTAGGCCCTCCGCACCCTGCGCCGCATCTCCCGGCGGACCTTCGCGATCTGCAGGGCGTCGACGTAGCGGAGCATGTCGAGGAACACCACCGTGATGCCCAGCAGCGGGTAGACGTCGTCGCCGGTCACGCGGTACTGCCCCCACACCAGCGCGATGGTGCAGGTCAGCACCCTGATCCGGTCGAAGACGTAGTCGAGCCAGCCGCCGAGGACGGTGCCCGTCCCCTTCAGCCGGGCGATCTTCCCGTCCATGCAGTCGAGGACGAAGCTCAGGTGGTAGAGCACGGCCCCCGCGACCAGCCACGACCACTCCGCCCGCAGGAAGCACCAGGCCGACCCCAGGCCGAGCGCGAAGGCGCCCCAGGTGATCTGGTTGGGGGTGACGGACGTGCGGTTGGCGGTTCCGACGACCAGCCGGCCGGCCAGGGGATCGACCAGGAACACGGTCCACCAGGCGTCGCGCGCCTTGTACGTCTGTGAGCGTACGTCGTGAAATGTGAACTTCATCTTTTTAGGGGGGCTTTCTGGTTGTTCGGCGAGTCACGTGTTCGGTGAATCACAGGGGAAACGTCACAAATCGTCGTCCAGATCTTCCGTTTCGTCCGCTTCGTCGTCCTGGTCGAGCGCGTGCGAGTCGTCACCCAGATGCGGGTCGTCGGCGTCGAGCAGAGCGATCATCAGCAGGAGAAGAGTCTTGGGCATACCCGCGCCTTCGGGTCGGCGTTCCTTCGGCGTTTCTTCGGTGTTTCTTTCCGGTGTTTCTTTTCCTGCGACTCATCAAAGCACCCGCCGGCCGCCTCTCGCGGCTTTTTCCCGGGGTGCCCGGGCATGCGAAATCGCCAAACAGCGATAAATGTGGATTTGGGCGGGCGCGCATATCAGGCGCGCATCGGACCGGCGCGGGGACTTGTCAGGCCGGTCCGCCGACGCCCCGGGCGAGTGGAGCGCGCCAGCCGTACCGCATGGCGAGGATGCGGAGCGCGAATGCGAGCACGGCAGAGGACAGGGTGGCGGCGAACCCCCGGATGTCCATCGCGTACAGGACGGCCATCGCCGTCGAGCCGAGCATCGCCGGCACCGCGTAGAGCTGGCGGTCGTAGAGAAGGGTCGGCATCTCGCCGGACAGGACGTCGCGGAGGACGCCGCCGCCGACGGCCGTGCAGACGCCGAGCAGCACGGCGTGCAGCGGCGAGAGACCGTAGGCCAGTGCCTTGGCGGTGCCGACCGCGCAGAACAGGCCGAGACCGGCCGCGTCGAAGACGAGCACACCCGGCATCGCCCGCTCGACCTGCGGATGCCAGAAGAAGGCGATGGCGGTGGCCGCGATCGGGACGAGGAGATACCAGGTGTCCCGGAAGGCGGCGGGCTGCACGCCGATGAACAGGTCGCGCGTGATCCCGCCGCCGACGGCGGTGAAGAACGCGAGCACCGCCATGCCGACCACGTCGAGCCGTTTGCGTACGCCCTGCAACGCGCCGGAAAGGGCGAAGACGAAGATTCCGGCGAGGTCGAGCGCGGGAGTCACAGCTGTGGAGTCTTCCACACGGCTCCCCCACGGCTCCGACGCGGTCGGCCGGCCTACCTGGGGCGCGTCACCCCTCCAGGCCTCCGGAGGTCGGGGAGGGGGACGCGGAGGGAGCGGGGGAACCGGCCGGCAGGGCGCTGCCGCGCTTCCACTGGGTCCAGCTCAGCTGCCAGTAGCTCCAGCCGTTGCGCCAGTCGAGCTTGCGCTTGGTGCCGGTGACCTGGACGACGTCGCCGCGCTGGCTGATGCCGTAGAACCACTTGGCCCCGGCGGGGGTGGCCCGCACGCAGCCGTGGCTCTGGTTCGACTTGCCGAGGAACTGGTAGTCGCCCGCGCTCTGGTGGACGTACTCGCCGCTGTCGGAGATCCGGACCGCCCAGGGGATCTCCAGCTTGTAGTAGAGCGGGTCCTTCGGGTCGGTGACGCCGAGCCAGGACGAGGTCATCGTCTCGACCCGCTTCTTGCCCATGGCGAGGTGGACGCCGCTGGTCGTCAGGTAGACGTCCACGCCGTTCTTGACCAGGCCGCCGCGGCCCGCGCTGATCGGGATGGTCTTGGCGAGCTTGCCGTCGCGGCGGACCTTCATCACGTGCTTCTTCGTGTCGACGACCGCGATGTTGGCGGTGCCGACCGCGAAGCGGCGCGAGACGTCCTTGGCGGCCTCGTTGCCGGGGATCTGGCTCAGCAGGGCCTTGAAGAGCACCTTCTGGTGCGGCTTCCAGTACGTCTTGGTCCGATAGATGACCTTGCGGTCGGAGACCCAGCGCCACGCGCCCTCGACCGGCTTCTCGGCCTGGACCTGCAGGACCGACTCCGCGGCCACCCGGTCGCGTACGGCCCGGTCGAACGTGACGATGATCGGGAAGCCGACGCCGACCCGCTCGGTCTTCTCGCCCATCGGGGTGATGTCGGCGATGGCCAGCTTCGGCTTGCCCGCCCTGCGTGCCGTCCTGGACGCCGCGTGCGGCGCGAGCCCGGTGGCCTGCGCCGCCGGAGTTTGGGCGGCCGGAGTCTGTGCGGCCGGGGACTGTGCCGCCGCGGCCTGTGCTGCTTCGGTCTGTGGGGCTGTGCCCTCCGCCGAGCAGGCCGCGGAGACGGCGATGGCGGCGACGGTCAGTGTGACGTGGGCCGCCCGCCGGAGGATGTTCACGGTCTACTCCTCATAGGGGGTTTCACTGCGAATTGCACTCCCTTGGAACGTATGAAAAGCCGGTTTTGTGCGTCCGAGGGGGTAACGATCAAGTAACTGTCGGGGGCGGGCGATACGGTCGGCGCATGTGTTGTCAAAGGGGTGGCCGTGGCTGAGCGCGCGTACGGCAGGCAGGCTCCGCCCACGGAGAGCACGGTCGAGTCCGAGGACTGGGACAGCCGGGACCTGTCGGGGGAGAGCCACCGCAGGGTGGAGTTCACCGACGTCGACATGACCGAGGCGTCGAGCCGGGGCGCGGAGTTCTTCGAGTGCGTCTTCCGCGACGTGCGGTTCAACGTGTCCGCGCACACCGACTCGGCCTTCGTGAGCTGCACGTTCGTCCGGTGCTCGTTCTTCGACGCCACCTTCACGGGGTGCAAGCTCGTCGGCAGCGTCTTCGAGCGCTGCACCCACGACCTGATGAAGGTGGAGGGCGGCGACTGGTCGCTGACCGCCCTGCCGGGCGCCGACCTGCGCCGCGCGTCCCTGACCGGCGTGCGGATGCGCGAGGCCGACCTGACCGGAGCCCGGTGCGCGGGGGCGACGATCCGCGGGGTGGACCTGTCCGGCGCGTGGCTGCACCGGGCCGACTTCTCCCGGTGCGACCTGCGCGGCAGCGACCTGTCCGCGCTCGACCCGCGTACGGCCGAGATCGCGGGCGCCGTCGTCGACCCGCATCAGGCGATCGTCATCGCCGAGTCGCTCGGCCTGGAGGTGCGCTGACGGGACGTCCGAAACCGTGGTGATAACCGTACGCACCGGGGGGTAGCGAGCAGGGTAGAGCGACCACGGCGGGATGAGACACGGCGGGTGAAACGGGAGGAGACCGGGGTGCGCGACAGGGATCGCTGGGTGCTGACCGACGGCGAGTGGACGGCGAGCGCGAGCGAACGAGACCGCACGGTCGCCGACCCCGCGACCGGCGAGCCGCTCGGCGACTTCCCCGCCGGCTGCGCCGAGGACGTGGAGCGCGCCGTGGACTCGGCCCGCCGGGCCCAGGCGGGCTGGGCCCGTACGGCGCCCGCCGAGCGGGCGGCGTGCCTGCACCGGATCGCCGGCCGGATCGAGGCCCGCGCGAACGAGCTCGCCGAACTGGTGACCAGGGAGATGGGCAAGCCGATCGGCGACAGCCGAGGCGGCGTGGCGGCCGGCGCCGGCACGCTCAGGCAGTACGCCGAGCTGGGGCCCCTGCACCGGGGGCGCAGCCTGCAGGGCGGCTGGGACGCCACCGACCTCATGGTCTACGAACCGCGCGGCGTCGTCGCGGTGATCACCCCGTGGAACGACCCGGTGGCCATCGCCTGCGGGCTCGTCGGGGCGGCCCTCGTGACCGGCAACGCGGTCGTCCACAAGCCGTCCGAGCGCACGCCGCACACGGGGGCGCTGCTCGCCGGGCTGATGGCGGAGGAGCTGCCGCCGGGCGTGCTGACCATGGTGCCGGGCGACCGGCACGCGGGGGAGGCGCTGGCCGCGCATCCGGGGATCGACCTCGTCGCGCACGTCGGCTCGACCGCCGCGGGCCGCGCCATCGCCGCCGTCGCCGCGCGGACGGGCGCGAAGACCCTGCTGGAGAACGGCGGCAAGGACCCGCTGATCGTGGACGCCGGGGTGGACGTGAAGTGGGCGGCGGGGCAGGCCGCGACCGGCTGCTTCGCGGGCGCCGGGCAGATCTGCACCTCCGCCGAGCGCGTCTACGTCCACCGGGACGTCGCCGAGGAGTTCCTCGCGGCGCTGGTGCAGCGCGCCGAGGAGCTGCGCATGGGCCCGGGCCTGAACGAGGAGACCACCCTCGGGCCGCTGGTCGACCGGGCGCAGCGCGACGTCGTGGACCGGCACGTGCGCGGCGCGATCGAGGCGGGCGCGCGGCTGCTGACCGGCGGATACGTCCCCGAGGGCCCCGGAGCCTTCTATCCGCCGACCGTCCTGGCCGACTGCACCGAGAACATGGAGATCATGTGGGAGGAGACGTTCGGCCCGGTCGCGGCGGTGCGGGTGGCCGGGTCGTTCGACGAGGCGCTGGAGCTGGCCCGTGAGTCGCGGTACGGCCTCGCCGCCACGGTCCTCACGCCGTCGATGGGCAACGCCCAGCGGGCCTGGCGGGAGCTTCCGGTAGGCACTGTGAAGATCAACGCCGTCTTCGGCGGCGCGCCGGGCGGCGCCGCGCAGCCGCTGCGCGGCAGCGGGCACGGCTTCGGCTACGGCCCCGAGCTTCTGGACGAGATGACCCACACCAAGGTCGTCCACCTGAGCCCGCTGCCCTGAGCCCCCTGCCTTGGCCCCGCTGCCCTGAGCTCACCGGCCTGAGTTCACTACAGGCTCCCCGCTTGACTTCGGGTGCACGTCGACCGCCACTGTTGACCCCATGAACCCGACTGACCCCGTGAACGTGAGCAGTCGCAGGGAGGCCGCGCGATGAGCCTTTTCCTGCACGGCACCGTCGCCGAGATCGAGCAGGTCGCCGAGCGCATGCGCCGCGTTCGCATCGCCGGGCCCGATCTGCGCGGCCTCGCCTGGAATCCGGGCAACCACATCCGCGTACGGGTGGGCGACCCGCGCTCGCCGCGCTCGTGGCTGCGCGGGCTGCTGCGCACCTACTCGATCTGGCAGTACTCGCCCGACGGACATCTCGACCTGTGCGTCCTCGACCACCCCACGCCCGGACCGGGAGCGCTGTGGTCGAGGGAGGCGCGTGTCGCCGATCCGGTCGCCTTCATCGCCCCCCAGGGCAGGTTCGTCGTACGCGCGGACGCGCCGTACCACCTCTTCGCCGGGGACGAGACCGCGGCCGGCGCGTTCGGGGCGATGCTGCGCGCCCTGCCTCCGGACGCGACCGTGTATGGCGCGATCTCGGCGGAGGGCCCCGGCGACCGTCTTCCCCTGGCGCGAGCCGACCGCCTCAGCTGGTCCTACCGGCCGGCCGATCTCGTCGGCGCGGTCCGCTCCCTGGACCTCCCCGCCACGCCGGGCGTCGCCTACCTGGCCGGACAGGTCCGTGACTGCCAGGCGGTGCGCGACCACCTCGTCCGCGAACGCGGCTGGTCGCGCGCGGACATCGTGATGAAGCCCTTCTGGGCTCCCGGACGGCGCGGCATGGACTGACGGGCTCGTCAGGCTTGACCCGACATTGGGCGTCGGCGGCGTGATCGGCGGAGACGCGCTGCCTACCGTCTTCCTCGTAGGATCCGTGACCTCGGGGGAGAATCATGATCATGTTCTCGGCCACCGCCGCTCTCGCCGCGACGCTGATCGCCGGACCGGCCGCGTCCGCCGACCCCAGACCACCCGCGGCCCTCTCCGGCGACATCGCCGGCGCCACCGCCGACAACCCGGGCGCAGAGGCGCCGGCGCCGCGGCTCGACAAGGGGCTCGACAAGGGGCCCGACAGTGGGCTCGACACGGTGGTGAGCGACCCCGGCTATGGCCCCTCCGGCCCGGACGACAGCACCGAGGACAGTCCTGGTTTCACCACCACCGGCTACAGCCCGGCGTACGCGCCGGTCGCGAAGCCGGCCGTCATGCCCGCCGTCATGCCGGCCGTCGCGCCCGCCTCTCTCACCGGACAGGCCGCCCCTCAGGCCGCCCAGCCGAAGCAGGCCGTCTACCACCTGAAGGGCAAGGACGGCGTGCGGCACGACGTGGTGGTCGTCCCGATCTCGGACGACCCCTCCAAGCCGATCACGCTGCCCGACTTCGGCTTCCAGAAGTTCAAGGTGACGGACAAGCCGCGCACCCACCGGCCACGGGCCCACAAGCACCACCACCGTGGCAAGGCGCACCCGCACCGCTGACTCCGGCACCGCTGACTCCGGCACCGCTGACTCCGGCACCACTGACGCACGCTCCGTCGCGAGAGGCGCGCCTTCTCACGAGCCCTCGCCGGCCGTCTCCTGCCTGGCCGCGACGGTGGCCTCGATGCTCCGGTCGAGGAAGCGCCCGATGACCCGGCGCTCCTCCGGGGTGAACTCGTCGAGCGCCGCCGACATCCGCCGTCCGAGCGGTGCGAAGAACCGGCCCGCGAGGGCCGCCGCCTGCTCGTGCATGGCGAGTTCCACCTTGCGCCGGTCGCCGGTGCTCCGGTGCCGCGTGAGATGCCCGGCCTGCTCAAGGCGGTTGATCAGGGCGCTGGTGGCGGGCGCGCTCAGGTTGAGCGCCGCCCCCAGCGCGCCGGGGGTCAGCGGCCGCCCCTCGCGTGAGGCGTCCATGATCACGGTGAGCGCGTTGAGATCCGTGCGGTGCAGCCCGTGGCCGACGGCGAACTGTTCGGCGAACCGGTCCACCTCGACGTTGAGACGCCGCATCAGGTTCATCAGCTCGAAGGGATCGATGGTCTCCTCGGCCACACGCACCACACCTCCCGCGTTGCCAACCACACCCGGCTCCACCTAATCTTTCCATGGCAGAAATATTCCACCGCAGAAATATTTCACCATGGAAAGAGATGGCGGATGAGGCCAGCAGATACTAGTGGATGGGCGGCGCTCTCGGGTCCCCGGGGCAAGTGGCTCGCGGTCGTCCTGGCGATCATCGTCTCCAGTCTGGCCCTGGCGCTCGGGGGCGCGTCCAAGGTGAACACCGACCCGGCCGCCGCGCTGCCCAGGGGCGCGGAGTCGGCCACGGTGGCGCGGCTGCAACAGCGGCTCCCGAGCGGCCAGCTCGCGCCGGCCCTGGTCGTCTACAGCCGTGACGGCGGGCTGTCTCCGGAGGACCGGGCGTCGATCGACGCGGACGCGCGGCGGTTCACCTCCGTGGCGGCAGGCGGGCGGGTGCCGCCGCCCGTCTACTCGGAGAAAGGCGACGTGGCGCTGCTGAGCGTGCCGCTGCGCGGCGCGCTGCCACTCGCCGATCTCACCGGCACCGTACGGCAGATCCGCGCGGAGGCCGCGGACGGCCTGCCCGCGGGGGCGCGGGCGCAGGTCACCGGCCCGGCCGGGTTCAAGGTCGACCTCGCGGCGGTGTTCGACGGCGCGAACTTCACCCTGCTGGCGGTCACCGCGTCGGTCGTCGCGCTCCTGCTGCTGATCACCTATCGCAGCCCGTGGCTCTGGCTGGTCCCCCTCGGCGTCATCGGCGTCGCCGACCAGGTCGCGGCCAAGATCGTCGCCATTCTCACCCGCACGGCCGGGCTGACCGTGGACGACTCGACCCTCGGCATCACCTCCGTGCTGGTGTTCGGCGCGGGCACCAACTACGCGTTGCTGCTCATCGCCCGCTATCGGGAGCAGCTTCGCGTGCACGACGACCGGCACCGGGCCATGGCGCGGGCCGTCCGCTCGGCGGCCCCGGCCATCCTGGCCAGCTCGGCGACGGTCACGCTCGCCCTGGTGACGCTGGTCCTCGCGGACTCGCCGGCGGTGCGCGGCATCGGCCTGGCCGGGGCGATCGGCATCGTGACCGCCGTCGGCTACGCCCTGCTGGTCCTGCCCGCCACGCTCGTGCTGTTCGGCCGGGGGCTGTTCTGGCCTTTCGCCCCGAAGACGGGGCAGCCCGACCCGGCCCGCGGCGGCGTGTGGGCCCGCGTGGGCGGCGCGGTGTCGCGGCGGCCCGCGCTGATGACCGCGGTGAGCGTGGCGGTGCTGGCCGTGCTGGCCCTGGGCGCCGTGGGGCTGAAGGTCGGCCTGTCGCAGACGGAGCAGTTCCGGGAGAAGGTGGAGGCGATCGCGGGGCAGGAGACGCTCGGCCGCGCCTTCCCGGCCGGGAGCGCACAGCCGCTCGTCCTGATCTCCCGCGCCTCCGCGGCCGAGCAGGTCGCGGCCGCCGCCTCCCGGGTGCCCGGGGTCGTGCGCGTCACGCCGGGCGACCGGACCGCCGAGTACGCCCGGGCCGACGTGGTGCTGGGCGCGGAGCCGGGGACGGAGGCGGCGTTCTCGGCGGTCCGCGCGCTGCGCGCGGCCGTGCACGCCGTGCCCGAGGCGCAGGCCGTCGTCGGCGGGCAGGCTGCCGCCGACCTGGACGAACGCGACGCGGCCACGCGTGACCAGAAGCTGATCATGCCGCTCGTGCTGGGAGTGGTGCTGCTCGTCCTGCTCGCCCTGCTCCGCTCGGTGGTCGCGGCGGTGACGCTGGTGCTGACCGTGATCGCGAGCTTCGGGGCCAGCTTCGGCGCGGGCTGGTTCGCCTTCAGGCACCTGCTCGGCTTCCCCGCGCTCGACCTCGACGTCCCGCTGCTGAGCTTCCTGTTCCTCGTGGCGCTGGGGATCGACTACAACATCTTCCTCGCCACCCGGGCCAGGGAGGAGGCGGCGGAACAGGGCACCCGCGAGGGCGTGGTCACCGCCCTCGCGGTGACGGGCGGGGTCATCACGAGCGCCGGGGTCCTGCTCGCCGCGGTGTTCTCCGTGCTCGGCGTGCTGCCACTGATCACGCTCACCCAGATCGGGGTGATCGTCGGGTTCGGCGTGCTGCTCGACACGATCCTCGTGCGCAGCGTGCTCGTCCCCGCGCTGGTCACGCTGCTGGGCGACCGTTTCTGGTGGCCCGGCGACCCCGCGGCCGGAGCGACGTCCGCGCGCGCGTCCGTACGGGAAGCGGAGGCGGCCCGCCCCTGATCGGCCCGTACGGGCGGTCAGGCCGGGACGGGCACGGGGGCAGGGGCTCCGCCGGGCTCGGCCCGCACGCTCGGCTGTGTGCTCGCCGGTGTGCTCGCCTGCCCGGCCGGGCGCCGTACGAGCATGCCCACGAGCGTGGCGGCCGCGGCGCTGGTGAGGCCGATGACCCAGCCCACCGGTCCGAGCGGGCGGCACCCGAAGACGGTGCTGACCCCCGGCACCGTGACGATGAACCCCAGGACGGCGAGCGACGACAGGGCGGCCAGCGCGATCACCCGGTCCCGCCCGCCCTCCACCAGCGTCTGCATGAGCTGGGCCGACACGAGCGCGACGAGACCGATCGTGTTGGCCCGCGTGCGGGTGCCGCTGAGGCGGCCGGCGAGCCACGCGGCCGTCGCGGCGCCCGCCGTCACCACGGCCCGCAGGTGGATGTCGCGGGTCAGCGACGCGCCCAGCGACGCCTCGGGACCCTCCGCGAGCAGCCTCTCGGGGTCGGTCGAGGCCGGCGGCCGTACGGCGACCACCATGGCCGGCACCATGTCAGTGAGAAGGTTGACCAGCAGGAGCTGCCGGGCGTTGAGCGCGCTGCCGCCGCCGAGCAGGCTGGACCCCACGGTGAAGGCGATCTCGCCGATGTTGCCGCCGAGAAGGATGCTCAGCGAGTCGCGCACCGAGCTCCACATCGCCCGGCCCTCGACGATGGCGTCCACGATCGTCTCGATGCGGTCGTCGGTCACGACGAGGTCGGCGGCGGCCCGGGCGGCGGGGGTGGCCCGCGAGCCCAGGGCGATGCCGACGTCGGCCGTGCGGATGGCGGGCGCGTCGTTCGCGCCGTCGCCGGTGACGGCCACGACCTCTCCGGCCCGGCGCAGGCAGGTGACGATCCTCGCCTTGTGGGCGGGGGTGGCCCGGGCGAAGACCGACACCTCGGGCAGCACCTTGGTCAGCGTCTCGTCGTCGAGCTCGTCCAGCGCGGGGCCGGTCATCACCCGCCCGCCGTTCAGCGCGTTCAGCTCGACCGCGATCGCCTCGGCGGTGCTGGGGTGGTCGCCGGTGACCATGACGACCCGGACCCCGGCCCGCATGAGGCGGCCGACGCTCTGCGCGGCCGTGGGCCTGACCGGGTCGGCCAGGCCCAGGAAGCCGAGGAAGCACAGCTCCTCGATGCGCGACTCGTCCAGGTCGCTCCGGTCGGACGCGGACCGCTGCGCGACGGCGAGCACCCGGTATCCCTGCCGGGCCAGCCGGTCCACCTCCTGCTCCAGCTCCAGCCGTACGGACTCGTCGCAGGGCACCTCGCCGGTCTCGCGGTGGACCGTGACGCAGTGGGTGAGCACGACCTCGGGGGCGCCCTTCACGCTGAGCAGGTGGCCGTGCTCGGTGCGGCCGAGCACGGCGTGGTATCCCCGGCCGGGTTCGAACGGCATCTCGTCGACGCGTTCCCAGCTCGCGAACCCCTCCTCGGGGGTGATCTCCAGCCGGTGGGCGCCCTCCAGCACGGCGCGGTCGGTCGGGTGGGCGATCACCCGCCCGGCGCCGGACCGGGGGCTCGCCCGTACGGCGGCGGCGAGGACGCGCCGCAGCGCGGCGTCCGTGTCCGCCGTCTCGATCGGGCGGCCCGCGCGTCCGTCGGAGAGGTGACGCAGGCTGATCCGGCCCTCGGTCAGCGTGCCCGTCTTGTCGAAGCACAGCACGCCGACCCGGCCGAGGGCCTCGATCGTGGACGGGTTGCGCACCAGCGCGGCCCGCCTGGACAGCCGCCGGGCGGCGGCGAGCTCCGCCGCGGTCGCCACGAACGGCAGCCCCTCGGGCACGGCGGCGACCGTCAGGCTGACGGCGGGGGTGAGCGCCTGGGCGAGGGACCGCCCGCGCAGGAGGTCGGTCACGAGCAGCGCCACCCCCGAGGCGATCGAGAGCGGGAGGATCCGCCGGCTCAGCTCCCGCAGGCGCAGCTCGACACCGGTGGGCGGCGCGGGTTCCCCGGCGAGCCGGGCGCTGCGCCCCGCCTCCGTCAGGTCGCCGGTCGCGACGATCACCGCCCGGCCGCTGCCGGCCGCGACCGTCGTCCCCTGGTAGACCATCGAGACGCGGTCGGCGACGGCCGCCGCCATGGTCGGCGCGGCCGTCTTGGCGACCAGCTGGGACTCCCCGGTGAGGCTGGACTCGTCGAGCTCCAGCCCGACCGCCTTGATGACGCGGGCGTCCGCGGGCACGGCGTCGCCCGCGCGCAGTTCGACGACGTCACCGGGGGCGAGGTCGTCCTTGGTGGCCTCGACCACCCCCTCGGGGCGGCGGAGCCGTACGAGGACCTCGGTCGTCTCGGTCAGCTGGTGCAGCGCCTGGTCGGCCTTGAACCGCTGCACCCCGCCGAGGAACGCGTTGACGACCATGACGCCGCCGATCAGCACGGCGTCGAGCATCGAGCCGACCATGGCGGAGATGCCCGCGCCGGTCGCGAGGGCGGGCGTGAGCGGGTTGGCGAGCTCCTCCACGGTGGCCCGGGCCAGGGAGTGCGGCGCTTCCTCCTCCTCGGGCACGGCCTGCGCGCGGCGCCTGCCCGCCTCCTGCCCGGCGATGCCGTTCGGCGAGGAGTCGAGCCGGGAGAGCACCTCACGGGCCGACATGGCGTGCCACGGGGTGGTGTCGGCGCGGGGCGGGACGGGGATGCGCCCGGCGCCGCGCCCGGCCCACTCGCCGAGCGCGATGGCGGCCCCGGAGACCGCTGCGCTCGCGATCTGCGCCCGCCGCAGGGCCGTGCCGGCCGGGCCCGCGACGGCCAGCAGGGTGCCGACGACCGCGCCCGCGGCCCCGAGCCGCACGGCGTTCGTGCTGGTGCCGCGCGCGCGGGGCAGGCAGCGCAGGAACAGGTGGACGCCGTGCAGCTCTCCGGCGACGTCGGCGTCCCACGGCACGCCCCCTTTGGGATCGACCACCCCGACGCCGATGTCGGCCTGCGCCAGCGCGTGCCGGGCGCACGCGGACACGACGACCACGCAGTGGCCCTCCGCCTGCAGCTCGTAGACGCGCCCGGCGAGCTCGGCGCCGCCGGGCAGCAGGCGGGGGATCGCGAGGCGTCGCGCGAGGCCCTCGTCGCCGCCCGCGAGGAAGACGGTGCCCGAATCCCTGGCCGCCCCCTTGGCCGCGCTGACGACGGGCACGGCCAGGGCGTCGATCTCCGGGGCGAGACCGGCGACGGCGACCCGGGCGCCGTCCCTGGTCACCTCCACGGCCCGCAGGCCCCGGCTCCGCCAGTCGTCGCCGCCGGGAACGAGCCGCGCCGGGTCCGGCAGCGGCCGGGCCGACCACCCGTCCCCGTTCCGGGCGCGCCCGGGATCGGCGAAGTCGATGAGGGAGTAGAGCCGGGAGTACAGCTCGTCGAGGTCGAGACCCTCCACCAGCGGCTCGACCCGGTCGATCGTCCACGAGCCGGTTGTGAGGGCGGCGGCGTCGAGGATAACGGTGTCGACACGGTCCATCTTGCGCAGGGAGTCGGCGTCGAAGACCACGGTCTCGTGTTCGCCGAGCGCGCGGAGGACGGCGCCGGAGAACGCCTCCCGGCCGAGGTCGGCGGCCCGCGGGGTGGCCGAGACGAGCACGGAGACCGCCCGCTCGCCGCGGGTGAGGAACCGGGCCGCCGCGTAGCCCGCGGCGCTGATCGGGCCGACCACGTCGGCGTACCGCTCGATCGGGCCGTGGGGGAGAGGGCAGGGCCGGGGCCGCGAACCGGCCCTGACATGGTGGTAGGCGCCCGGCCGCTCGGCCAGGCGTTCCTCCAGGTTCTCCCAGGCGTACCGGCCCGCCCTGGTCTCCACGTAGCGGCCGAACGAGGCCGCCGCCTGCACCAGCAGTCCCGCCGGGCGGAGGGTGAGCGTCTGGGTGACCAGGTTGGCCGTGGTGAAGAGGACCTCGGCGGGCCGCCGGCCGAGGCGCCGGTCGAGCTCCTCGCGGAGCGCGGGCGTCGCGTTGACGAGCTGCACCAGCGAGGGCACGGCGGCGGGGAGCCGGGGCACGCGCACCGCCTTCGCGAGGAAGACCCACCCGATCCCGGCCAGGCCCGCGCCCAGCCGTACGGTCGCCCTCAGGTGCTCGTGCGCCAGGTGGACGGGCGTCTCGCGGGCGCGCTCCTCCAGCGAGTCGAGCTCGGCGGTGATCCTCAGGAGCTCGTCCTGGTCGGTCAGCTCGGGGTCGCAGGCGACGAAGACGCAGGAGAGGCGGCCGTTGACCTCCGCCCGTTCCACGCCGGCGACCTCGCCCAGCCGCGTCTCCAGCCGTGTGACGGCCTCCTCGGAGCCGGGCCGGCCGATGCCGTGCAGGCCGATGCGCAGCCCTCCCGGGCAGAGGCGCATCTCACGGGTGCACGGCAGCAGGTCGCGGAGCGGTTCGGGCAGCACGCTCCGCAGCAGGGCCACCGACGTCGTGAGCCCCTGAGTGAGGATCATCACCCCTCCTCGCGAGAGTCGGGGGGAACTCACGAATTACGGTAAAACGGCCGGACGACCGTCCTCCGATACTTTTCCTCCATCGGCGGCGGCGGAAACGCGCCGGATGCTCAGGCCATCGTGAAGGCGGGCCAGTCGAGCATGACCAGCAGCTTGCGCAGCGCGGGCCGCACGTTGTCGAGCTGGATGGGGTGGCCGACCGGTGAGTCGGACAGCACGGCCAGGGCGCGCAGGCCGTAGAGGTCGATGAACTTCAGTTCGGCCACGTCCACGGCCTGTGCGCCGGCCTTCGTCCAGGCCTTGTTCAGGGCGCCGGCGATGGCGTCGCCGTTGGTGAGATCGATCTGGCCGATCAGGCGGACCGACCCGTCCGCGGAGGTGCGGATGCTGAGTTGCGGGTCCGTGTAGAGCAGATTCTTGGTGCGAATAGTGCGAGTGGATTTAAACGACCCATTGACGGTCATGATGCGGTGCCGCCTTCCTGTAGAGGGGCAGCCACCTCCGAGCATCACCGTCCTCACCGACCGGTGTCAACCGAGCCGACAGCCGTACGGGGAGCAGGGCGGCCGCCACTCCGTCGCCGGACGTGACGCCGCCTGCACTGATACCCGTACGGTCCCGCGCGGGGACAGTGACCTAACTCACGTTTATTCCGCGACGATGATCTCAGGGCTTGCGGGCCAGGCCACCGACGAACGTGTGATAGGTGATTCCGCGGTCCACCGGCTCGCCGGGGTCCGGCCGCCACTCCGCGAGCGGGACCACGCCGGGCTCCAGGAGTTCCATGTCGCCGAAGTACGCGAGGATCTCGTCCCGGTTGCGCCACCGGCCGGTGCCGAGGTTCTCGTTGAACAGCTTCTCGGCGGTGGTCGCCTGCGCCGAGACCTCGGGCATGGACGGGCCCGGGTTGTGGAAGTGGGACAGCGCCATGTAGCTGCCGGACGGCAGGGCCTCCCGGAAGCGGGCGGCGATCGCGTGGGGGTCCTCGTGGTCGTTGACGTGGTGCAGGATCGCGAAGAGCAGCAGGGCCACCGGCTGCGTGAAGTCGATGAGGTCGTTCACCGCGGGGTGGTTCAGGATCGACTCCGGGTCGCGGACGTCGGCCTCGATGACCGTGGTGCTCCCGTTCGTGGCGAGCAGCGCCCGGCCGTGGACGAGCACGATGGGGTCGTTGTCGACGTAGACGACCCGCGAGTCGGGAGCGGCCGCCTGGGCGACCTGGTGCACGTTGCCCTGGGTCGGCAGGCCGGAGCCGATGTCGAGGAACTGCCGGATGCCCGCCTCGGCCGCCAGGTGGCGGACGACGCGCCGGAGGAAGGCGCGGTTCGACCGGCCGGCCGCGGGGGCGTCCGGCGCGATCTTCAGGGTCGCCTCGCCGATCTCGCGGTCGATGGCGAAGTTGTCCTTGCCGCCGAGGAAGAAGTCGTAGACACGGGCGATGCTCGGCTTGCTCGTGTCGATTCGGGCCGCTCTCGCGGCGGCCTCGCGCTGGGCGTCGTCGTCCACGATCCGTCCTGTCCCCTCGCCGTACCGGTTCAGATCGCGATCATGCTAGAGCCGGACGAGGGACGAGGGAGGGGATTTGCGACAAGTGGTATGGATAGGACGGTCAATGAATACAAGGCTGTTACATGCAGCCTTTCTGACCTGTCTTATGTAGGAGTTTCGGTCAGACGCTGACGCCGACCCCGCCGCGCGTGTGCGCGCCGTACCGCTCCAGCTCCCGGGCCAGGTCGAGCGGCCTGATCGTGGTGCGCCCGGCCAGCAGCTCGTCGGTGATCAGGTCGGCGGGCACGAGCCACGAGACCTCGAACTCCAGCCCGTCGGGGTCCTTCGCGTAGAGGGCCTTGGTGGTTGCGTGGTCGGACGCGCCGACCAGGGCGTTCATCGCGGCCAGCCGGGTCGCGACACGGTCGAGCTCGGCGAGCGTGTCGACCTCCCACGCGAGGTGGTAGAGCCCCACCGTCGCCCGGCCCGCCGACGACGGCCCCGCCTGCGCGCCGATCTGGAAGAGCCCGAGGTCGTGGTCGTTCGACGACCCTTCGGCCTGCAGGAACGCCGCCCCGGGGAGTGCGTTGACGACGCGGAAGCCGAGCGCCTCCCGGTAGAAGGCCACGCTGCGGTCGACGTCCCGCACATAGAGCACCGCGTGGTTGAGCCGCTGGACCGGCATGACGCCCTCCCGTTTGCTTGAGCTCATTACTTGAGCTTTCAAGTAAGTCTAGCTCAGGCGTGCAAAAGGGCGGCGGGATCGGCCATGACCTGCTCGATCACCTGACCGGCCGCGCCGAGGGCGGCCGCCTCCGCGCCGAGCCGCGACACGATCACCGGCGGCACGGTGCCGCGCATCTGGCCGAGGCGGGCCCGCAGCGTGTCCCCGACCACGTCGCCGATCCAGCGGAAGAGCGGCGCGTAGATCCCCCCGAGGACGATGGCGCCGGGGTCCACCAGGTTGATCGCCGACGACAGGGCCACCCCGAGCGCCCACGCCGCCCGCTCGCAGGCCTCCCGCGCCTTCTCGTCGCCCTCCCGCAGGCGCTGGGCCACCTGAGCGACGCCGAGCTGGCCGCGCACGCCCCCGGCGGTGGCCAGCAGGGCGTCCTGCCCGGCGTACTGTTCGAGGCATCCCCGGCCGCCGCAGCGGCACTGCGGCCCGTCGGGCGCGACCACGACGTGCCCGAGCTCGCCGGCGAAGCCGTGCGCCCCCCGGAAGAGCCGGCCGCGGACGACGAGCCCGGCCCCGATGCCGATCTCTCCTGAAACATGCAGGAAATCGGGCAGCCCCGACCCGAACCACAGCTCCCCGAGCGCGGCCAGGTTCGCCTCGTTCTCGACGCGTACGGGGAAGGGGAAGTGCCGGAGCAGCGACGCCAGCGGGACGTCGCGCCAGCCCAGGTTGGGAGCGTTCCGGACGTCGCCGGTGGTCCGGTCCACGGGGCCGGGCACGGCCAGCACCCCGCCGACCACCCGGAGGCCCTTCTCCACAGCTTCGTCCACAACGTTCGCGGCCAGATTCCCAAGTCGCGCGATGCTGTCCACAGGGGGTGCGGCGCGGTTGTCCACAGCCTGTGTACGGCGCAGCCGCACGGTCCGGGCGAGGTCGACCACGCACACGGACAGGTAGTCGACGTTCACCTCCAGGCCGAGGGCGGCCACGCTGCGCCCGCTGATCCGGATCTCGACCCCGGGCCTGCCGCGCTCGCCGTCCCGGACGGCGCCGGTCTCCACCACCAGGCCGCCCTCGATGAGGTCGCCGACCAGCTTGGAGACGGTCGTCTTGGTCAGGCCCGTTATCTCGGCGAGGGCGGCCCGCGTCACCGCGCCGCGCGCGCCCACCTCGCCCAGCACGAGCGCCAGGTTCCGGGCGCGCATCGCGTCGTGTCGTACGGCCTGCGACATCACACCCTCCACTATCGGGCGTTGAAGACCTGGACACGCCCTCTTGACCCGGAGCCCGCTACGTCGGAATATTTAGTCCACAACATAGACTAATTCGGAGGCGACTCATGTACACCCCCACTCCCGAGGACCGTTTCACGTTCGGGCTGTGGACCGTCGGCTGGCAGGCGCGCGACCAGTTCGGCGACGCGTCCCGGGCCCCGCTGGACCCGGTCGAGAGCGTCCACCGCCTGGCCGAGCTCGGCGCGTACGGTGTGACCTTCCACGACGACGACCTCCTCGCGGTGGAGCCGGACCGGGCCAGGGCGATCGAGAACTTCAAGAAGGCGCTGGCCGACACCGGCATGAAGGTGCCGATGGCCACCACCAACCTGTTCACCCACCCGATCTTCAAGGACGGCGGGTTCACCAGCAACGACCGCGAGGTCCGGCGTTACGCGCTGCGCAAGGTGATCCGCAACATCGACCTCGCCGCCGAGCTGGGCGCGAAGACGTACGTGTGCTGGGGCGGCCGTGAGGGCGCGGAGTCCGAGGCCGCCAAGGACGTGCGGGTCGCGCTCGACCGCTACAAGGAGGGCTTCGACCTCCTCTGCCAGTACGTGATCGACAAGGGCTACGACATCCGCTTCGCGGTCGAGCCCAAGCCGAACGAGCCGCGCGGCGACATCCTGCTCCCGACGATCGGGCACGCCCTGGCGTTCATCAACTCGCTGGAGCACCCCGAGATGGTGGGCCTCAACCCCGAGACCGGCCACGAGCAGATGGCCGGCATGAACTTCGTGCACGGCATCGCCCAGGCGCTGTGGCACGGCAAGCTGTTCCACATCGACCTCAACGGCCAGCACGGCCCGCGGTTCGACCAGGACCTCATCTTCGGCCACGGCGACGTGAAGAACGCGTTCTTCCTCGTCGACCTGCTGGAGAACGGCGGCTACGACGGCCCGCGCCACTTCGACTACAAGCCGCTGCGCACCGAGGACAAGGAAGACGTCTGGGAGTCGGCCGCGGCCAACATGCGGACCTACCTCATCTTCAAGGAGAAGTCGAAGGCCTACCGCGCCGACCCCGAGGTGCAGGCGGCGCTGGAGGCCAGCAGGTACAACGAGCTGGCCCAGCCGACCCTCGCCGCCGGTGAGACGTACGAGGACGTCCTCGCCGAGTCGATCGACGTGGACGCGGCGGCGGAGCGCGGCTTCCACTTCACCCGGCTGAACCAGCTCGCGATCGAGCACCTCCTCGGCGTCCGCGGCTGACCGGCCGGCCGACAGACGGAGCGAGAGACAGAGTGAGGGGACGACTGTGACGCTCGTGGCAGGGGTCGACTCATCGACCCAGAGCTGCAAAGTCGTGATCCGGGACGCGGAGAGCGGGGCCCTCGTGCGCGAGGGCCGCGCCCCCCACCCGGAGGGCACGGAGGTCCATCCCGAGCACTGGTGGACCGCCCTGCAGAGCGCGATCGAGCAGGCGGGCGGCCTGGCGGACGTCGCCGCCGTCAGCGTGGGGGCCCAGCAGCACGGCATGGTCTGCCTCGACGAGGACGGCGAGGTGGTCCGGCCCGCGCTGCTGTGGAACGACACCCGGTCGGCCGGGGCCGCGGCCGACCTGGTCGCCGAGCTGGGCGGACCGAAGGCGTGGGCCGAGGCCGTCGGCAGCGTGCCGGTGGCGTCGTTCACGGTGACCAAGCTCCGCTGGCTCGCCCGCGAGGAGCCGGACAACGCCCGCCGTACGCGGTCGGTCTGTCTCCCGCACGACTGGCTCACCTGGCGGCTCGCCGGGCGGCCGGACACGATCGCGACCGACCGGGGCGACGCCTCCGGCACCGGCTACTGGTCGCCCGCCACCGGTGAGTACCGCACCGACCTGCTGGAACTCGCCATGGGCCGGGTGCCGGAACTGCCCCGCGTGCTCGGTCCGGCCGAGCAGGCGGGTACGGCCGAGCAGGGCGGCGCGCTGCTCGCGCCCGGCACCGGCGACAACATGGCGGCGTCGCTCGGCGCCGGCATGCGGCCCGGTGACGTGGTGGTGTCCATCGGCACGTCGGGCACGGCCTTCGCCGTCTCCGAGACGCCGTCCGCCGACGCGGCCGGGCTGGTCGCGGGGTTCGCCGACGCCACCGGGCGGTACCTCCCGCTGGTCTGCACGCTGAACGCGGCGCGGGTGCTGGACGCCACGGCCCGGATGCTGCGGGTCACGCCCCAGGAGCTGAGTGACCTGGCTCTGCGGGCCCCCGCCGGTGCGGACGGGCTGGTGCTCGTGCCGTACCTGGAGGGAGAGCGCACCCCCAACCGGCCCGACGCGACCGGGTCCCTGCACGGGCTGCGCCTGTCCAACTCCACCCCGGAGCACCTGGCCCGGGCCGCGGTCGAGGGCATGCTGTGCGGGCTCGCCGACGCGCTGGACGCGCTCGGCGTCGAGCCCGCCAGGGTGCTGCTCATCGGCGGCGGCGCGCGCTCGGAGGCGGTGCGCCGGATCGCGCCCACCGTGTTCGGGCGTCCGGTGCTCGTCCCCACCCCCGGGGAGTACGTCGCGGACGGCGCCGCCAAGCAGGCCGCCTGGCTGCTGTCCGGCGCGCCGGAGCCGCCCCACTGGGAGCCGGGCGGCACGTCGGGTGGCACCGAGCGGTACGAGGGCGACCCCACTCCCGGCCTGCGCGAGCGCTACCACGAGGCGGCGGAGTAGACGCCGCGCAGGATAGACGTCCGGGGTGGGGTCCACGCGACCCCGGGGACCCCACCCTGAGACGACCCTGATCCCCTATCGGGGTGATGTACGCGTTGTCCCGGATGTTAGAAACGGGCCGTACGCGGGATTCTGAAGTTATGGTCAAGAGGATCTATCCCCTGCTCGCCGGCTGCGGCATGGTGCTCGCCGTCGCCACCGTCGTGGCGGCGCAGGTTGGCGGGGAACCCTCGCTGGATCCCGTCTCCATGACGATCAGCCAGTACGCGGCGCGGGACGACGGCGGCGTGATCGAGACGGCCATGGCCGTCCTCGGCCTGGCCTCGCTCGCCCTGCTCGCCGGGATGCGCGCGGTGCACGCGCCCGTGGACGGCTGGCCCGCCCGCCTGATCGGCCTGTGGAGCGCCTCTCTCATCGGCGCGGCGGTCATCCCGTCGGACACGAGCTGGCAGGGCGACCTGCACGGACTCCTGTCGGCGGCCGCCTTCGTGAGCGTGCCCGCCGCCGCGATCCAGCTCGTGGGCCGGCTCGGCCAGGACGAGCGGTGGCAGGTCGTCGCCCGGCCGCTCGAATGGCTCGCGCTCGCCTCCGGCCTCGGCCTCGCGGCCATCACCTACGTCGCGCTGCCCGGCCACGGCGTCATGATCGGCCTGGTGGAGCGGCTGCTGCTGGCCGCCGAGGTGTCCGTCCTCGGGCTGCTCGCCCTGCGGCTCGTCCAGCTCACCTGGGGCCGCCGCCCCGCGAGCGGAACGGCGGCCGTCATGCCGATCAGCGCTGGGCGGCCGTCAGCATCTTGAGCGCGTGCTCCACGAGGGTGACGAGCACGACCTTCGCCGAGGCGCGCCGTCGTACGTCGCAGAGCAGGACGGGCACCTCCGGATCGAGGTCGAGGGCGATCCGCACGTCGTCGGCCTCGTGCTGATCCGCACCGTCGAAGCAGTTCACCGCCACGATGAACGGCGTGCCGCGCTGTTCGAAGTAGTCGATGGACGGGAAGCAGTCGGTCAGTCTCCGGGTGTCGGCCAGCACGACCGCGCCGAGCGCGCCGTAGCTGAGCTCGTCCCACATGAACCAGAAGCGCTCCTGCCCGGGGGTGCCGAACAGGTAGACCACCAGGCCTTCCCTGATGGTGATGCGTCCGAAGTCCATCGCGACCGTGGTGGTCGTCTTGGCTTCCACGCCGTCGATGTCGTCGACGCCGACGCCGCGGTCGGACAGCACCTCCTCCGTACGGAGAGGGCGAATCTCGCTGATCGCGCCGACCAGCGTGGTCTTGCCGACGCCGAAGCCGCCGGCCACCAATATCTTGAGGGCGACCGGCTCCTCAGAGGGCGCGAAGGCCATTGATCACTTCCTTGAGAATGCGCTCGCTTGGCAGCGGCGCCACTTTGCCCGGAGCCCGTGCCTCGACGAGTCCCAGGTCGAGGAGATCCCCGATCAGGACACGTACCACGCCCAGCGGCAGGTCGATGTCGGACGCGATGTCCGCCACCGACGCGCCGCCGCGCGCGAGGTCGAGGATCCGTCGCTGCTCGGGACCTATCCCGGACAGGTCCCTGCGTGAACCCGTGGTGGTCACCATCGTGATGAGATCGAGTTTCACGCCGGAGTGCCGCGCCCGGCCCCCTGTCAGCGCGTACGGCCGGACCAAGGGCCCGGCCTCCTCGTCCATCCATTGGGGTCCCGTCATATGCCCGCCCGTCTCACGGGGAGATCCGGCGCGGGTTGGTGGAGATGTGCTGGCCCACTCGCTTGACCAGCATCGCCATCTCGTACGCGATGTGGCCGACGTCGGCGTCGGAGGCGGCCAGGACGGCCAGGCAGGTGCCCTGCCCGGCGGCGGTGACGAAGAGGAACGCCGCCTCCATCTCGACGATGGTCTGCCGCACCTCGCCACCGCCGAAGTGCCGCCCGGCGCCCCTGGCCAGGCTCTGGAACCCGGCGGCGACCGCCGACAGGTGTTCCGCGTCCTCCCGGCTCAGCCCCTGGGAGGCTCCCACGACGAGGCCGTCGGTGGAGAGGATCACCGCCTGGCGGACGGCGGCGACCCTGCTGATGAGATCGTCGAGCAGCCAGTTCAGTTCGCCGGTCGACGTCGCTTTGCCGGTCATGCGTCACCCTTCTCGCCGTGCGTGTTGTGTGCGTGGTCACCGGGTGCTACCCCACCCGGCTGGTCGGAGTCCTCCCGGCCCCGGCGCGCTCCGCTCTGGAAGGCGGCGAACACGGCCCTGGCCTCCTCGGGCGACCGCTCCTCCATGGGAGGGGCGGACAGCGGCGGCTGCGTCGGTTGCGTGGACGGGGTGCGTAGCTGCGGAGCGATGTTGGCCTGACGGACCCGGCGCGGCAGACCGGCGTGGGTCCCGTTGGCAGCCGATCCCCTTGCCCGGGACGCGGTGCCGTTTCCTGCGCCGTTCCCGGCGCCGTTTCCTGTGCCGTTCGATGTGCCGTTCGAGGTGCCGTTCGCGGCGACCGGCTCCGGCCTGGAGACGGGCGTCGGGACGGCTGTGGGAACGGGCGTCGGGACGGGGGTGGGGAACGGGGTGGGAGCGGGCGGGGCCTCGCGTACCGAGGTGGGCACGGCCTCGGTCCGCAGGGCGGCCGGGGTGAAGAACGGGGACGACTCGGGGCCCTCCGCGGCTCCGGCTGGATCCCACACCCGTCCCGCGACGGCCTCCCGGAGCGTCTCCGGCGTGATCTCCGGTGCGGGCTTGGCGTGGGCGCCGCGGGAGGGCGGTGGTCCCTCGATCGCCGCGGGCGCGCCGTCCTCCACGACGAGGGTGCGGGGGATGAGCACGATCGCGGTCGTCCCGCCGTACGGCGACCCGCGCAGCACCACCCGCACCCCGTGCCGGACGGCGAGCTGGCTGACGACGAAGAGCCCGAGCCTGTCGCTGTCGGCCAGGTCGAACTCCGGCGGGTCGGTCAGCCGCGTGTTGATCTCGTCGTACTCCTCGGGGGCGAGGCCCAGGCCGCGGTCCTCGACCTCGATCGCGAGCCCGTTGGCGACGAGCTCCCCGCGGACCTCCACCCTGGTGTGCGGCGGCGAGAAGACGGTGGCGTTCTCCATCAGCTCGGCGATCAGGTGGACGAGGTCGGCCACGGCCGCGCCGGTGAGGGTGGCGGCCGGCATCGGGGCCATCGTGATCCGGGTGTAGTCCTCCACCTCGGAGATCGCCGCGCGGACCACGTCGATGAGCGGCACCGGCTTGCGCCAGGCGCGTCCCGGCGTGGCCCCGGACAGGATGATCAGGCCTTCCGCGTGCCGCCGCATGCGGGTGGTGAGGTGGTCGAGCCGGAACAGGTCCTCCAGCGCCTCCGGGTCCTCGGCCCGGCGCTGCATCGTGTCGAGCAGCGTGAGCTGGCGGTGCAGCAGGGTCTGCTTGCGCCGGGCCAGGTTGAGGAAGACCTGGCCGACGCCGCGGCGGAGGGCGGCCTGACCGACGGCGGCCTCCACGGCGGTGCGCTGCACGGAGCCGAACGCGTGGGCGACGTCCTCGACCTCGCTGGACCCCGTCGCGTTGATCGGGGGCGCCTCGGCCTCGACGTCCACCTCCTCGCCGCGCCGCAGCTTCTCGACGACGCGCGGCAGCCGTACGTCGGCGAGGTCGAGCGCGGCGTCGCGCAGCCCGGCGAGGTCACGGGCGAGACGGCGGCCGAACCGTACGGAGAAGATGATCGTGGTCACGATGACGACGAGGCCGAGCCCTCCGGCGACCAGGATGCGGAGCAGGATCCCGGTCGCGACCGAGGTGGCGTTCGTGTTGAGCGCGTCCGACGCCTTCACGCGGGCCGAGTCGAGCCTGAGGATCAGCTGGTCGACGGTCGCCGACCACTTCTGGGCCTCCGGCGGGACCGGCCCGCCGGTGCGCACCCGGTTGACGAGCAGGTTCTCCAGCGCCGTGAAGCGGTCGAACAGCGGCGAGGTGAGCTCCTGCTCGTACGGCGCGCGCATGTCGCCGGTCAGGACCGCGCGGTTCTTCCGGTAGAGGAACCGGCGGGTGGAGACCCACTCGCTGAACGCGGTCTGCTCCTCGCCGGTCATCATGCCGCTGGCGAGCGCGCCGCGGATGAGGGCGTCCTCGCGGCTGATCATCTCGTGCGCGTTGCCCATTCCCTGCATCGCGCTGGCCTGCTGGAAGACCGTCAGGTCGGGGACCGAGACCAGCCTCTCGTACAGCGCGAACATGTCGTCCATGATCGCGTTGTAGGAGTTGATGGCGTAGAGCCGGTCCGCCTGGCCGAGCGAGACGGACTCACGGATCGAGGGCAGGCGTTCGAGAGAGGACAGCAGGGCGTCCAGGGGCGCCACGAGGTCCTCGCCCATGGCGTCACGGGTGGACTCCTCGTTGGCGGTCTTCCTGAACCTGTCCACCGAGGCGGTGGTCTTGGCCTGCTGTGTGTTGAGCGCACCGGAGGCCGTCTGGCCGCTGCTCAGCACCCCCGCGGTCAGCGCGCGTTCGGCCTGGATCTGCAACCCGAGGTCGGTGGAGGCGATGCCGATGGTGTCGTACAGCGTCTTGGAACGCAGGAGGATGACACCGTCGCCGACCGTGAGTTTTAGGGCAAACCCCCACATAGCACTCAACATGAGCAATGGTAGGAGCAGCAGTAAGAAGATCTTGAACCGAATCGAGCGGTTTTTTGAACCCATATGGCCACTCCTGCAGTGCTGGAGGCTGTGCCGCATTTATGGGGGAATGCACCTCCGGAAGATCGCACAGAAGGCTAGCACCGATACACTCCGCGCGCAGGAGGAGGAAACCATGATTACTGTGATCACTGGGGCTGGTGCCGGAATCGGTGCAGCTTCCGCCCTTGATCTCGCCCGGCTAGGTCATCAAATCGTGCTCGTCGGGCGCACTCCCGAGAAGGTGAGCGCCGTCGCGGACCGGGCCGCGGAGGCCGGCGGCGCCCGTCCGGACACCCTCGTGGCCGACTTCTCCTCACTCGACCAGGTGCGCCGGCTGGCCGCGGACCTGCTGGCCCGCTACGAACGCATCGACGTGCTGGTCAACAACGCGGGCGTCATGACGCCCGACCGGCGGACGACGGTGGACGGCAACGAGCTGATGATGCAGGTCAACCACCTTGCGCCGTTCCTGCTCACGAACCTGCTCGCCGACCGGCTCGCGGCGTCGTCCGCCCGGGTCGTCACCACCTCGTCGCGGGCCGCGAAGTTCGGCCGCCTCGACCCCGCCGACCTGTCCAGGGAACGGCAGCGCTGGAACGGCTGGCAGCAGTACGGCGACTCCAAGCAGGCCAACGCGTTGTTCACCGTGTCGCTCGCCGAGCGCGGGCTCGCCGCCACGTGCCTGCACCCGGGGGTGCTGAAGACGTCCTTCGCGGACGGCACGCTCTTCATGAAGATGGTGTGGCGCGTTCCCGGGGTGGGTGAGCCGGTCGAGGCCGGCGCCGCCAGGATCGTCCACCTCGTCACCCACGCCGACGGCGTGGACCACCCGGGCCGTTACTTCGTCAAGAACGCCCCCGTGCGGGTGCCGGCGCGGATGTCCGACCCCGCCCTCGCCGCCGCCCTCTGGGACGCCAGCGCCGCCGCCACCGGACTGTCCGGCTGACCCGGCCGGCGGGCCGACGGGCCGACGGGCTCCGAAGAGTTCGGGGAGTGTTCGCCGGGGGTTGCGCCGGTGCTCACGGACGGGTGAGTGACGGATGACTAGGGTCCGGCCGCATGACCGTGACCGCTCCCGCGCGCACGTCCGGCCCGGCGGCCCCCGCCCGCGACCCGCTGCTGGACAACGCCAAGTTCCTGGCCATCGTGCTCGTCGTCTCCGGGCACCTCGTGGAGGACCTGCGGGACGTCCCCGCGGCGCACGCGCTCTACTTCTACGTCTACCTCTTCCACATGCCGCTGTTCATCGTGATCAGCGGCTACCTGTCGCGTAACTTCACGTTCTCCGCGGGCAAGGCGCGCAAGCTCATCAGCGGCCTGGCCGTGCCGTACGTCATCTTCGAGGTGGCCTACTCGCTGCCCCGCTGGTTCCTGTACGGCAAGCTGGAGATCAGCCTGCTCGATCCGTACTACCTGACCTGGTTCCTGATGTCGCTGTTCCTCTGGCGGCTGTCCACCCCGGTCTGGCAGCAGTTGCGGCATCCTCTGGTCGTCGCGGTCGGGCTGTCGCTGCTGTCGGGGACGAGCGCGCTGCCGGACGAGCTGTCGATGAACCGCACCTTCGGCCTGCTGCCGTTCTACGTGCTCGGCCTCATGCTCACCCCCGGTCACCTGGAGATGCTGCGCGGGCGGGTGGCCGCGATCACGGGTGGCGCCGTGCTGGCCGCGGCGCTCGCCGGGGCCTTCGCCGTGCACCGGCTCGTGCCGACGGAGTGGATCCGCTGGCGCCACTCCAACCACCAGATCGGCGTGGACGACCTGACCGGCACCCTGATCAGGCTCGCCATGCTGGCGGCGGGCTTCCTGCTGGTCCTGGCGTTCCTCGCACTGACCCCGGACCGCCGCACCTGGTTCTCCGGCCTCGGCGCCGCCACCATGTACGCCTATCTGCTGCACGGCTTCGCGGTGAAGGTCACCGAGCGCTTCCACGACGCGCTCGTCAATCCGCTCGGCGTGGCGGCGATGGTGGCGCTCGGCGCCGTGCTGGCGGCCCTGCTGTGCACCTCCCCGGTACGGCGGGCCTTCCGGTGGGCGGTCGAGCCGGACGTCTCCTGGGCGTTCACGACGCTGCGCCGGCCCGGTCAGCGGCGCGGTCGGCGGCCCGGCAGACGCCGGGCGGAACTCCCAGGGCCGCATGGACGTTTTCCGGGCGATGGTGCAGAACACGGCGAAGCGCGCAATCCGGGGTAGCGTACGCATTCGCGGTGCGGCCAGGTGTGGTGAAAACGACGGGGTGACGCGGGTGGTCGGCAGACAGGGCAGGGTCACGGGCAGGATCGGTCCCGGCCTCGTCGGCGAGGTGATGGTCCCCATCCGCGGGGGTGTCGAGGCGTTCTACGCCTATCCGAGCGTCCCGGACGAGGAGATCCCGGTGGGGTCCATCGTCGTCGTCGTGGAGTACTCGCCCCCGCGCAGCGTCTACGTCGCCCGCGCGATCGTCTGACCCGCACCCTCCTCCTCTCTCTTCCCCCCCACTGGACGGAGGCTCCCATTGTCCTCGGAGATCGTGGTCGTGGGCGGCGTCGCCATCGTCGCCCTGATCGTCCTCATCATGCTGTTCAAGGCCATCTGGCGGGTGGCCGAGCCCAACGAGGCGCTCATCATCTCGGGCCTCGGCGCCCACACGAGGAACGAGCTCGCCGACAGCCTGGGCTTCAAGATCGTGACCGGTAAGGGCACCGCCGTGCTGCCCGGCTTCCAGACCTCCCGGCGGCTGCGGCTCGACAGCCGGGCCACGAACCTGCAGGTCAACTGTGTGACCCAGCAGGGCATCCCGGTCCAGGTGCGTGGTGTCATCATCTACAAGGTGGGCGACGACTTCAGCAGCATCGCGAACGCCGCCCGGCGCTTCCTCGACCAGCAGGACTCGATGAACGGCGCCATCCACGAGCTGTTCACCGGTCACCTGCGCTCGATCATCGGCAACCTGACCGTCGAGGATCTCATTCTGAACCGGGAGCGGCTCACCAGCGAGACCCGCAGCTCCGCGGCCGACGAGATGAGCAAGCTCGGCCTGGTGGTCGACTCGCTGCAGATCCAGGAGATCGAGGACGAGACCGGCTACATCACGAACCTGGGCAAGCCGCACGCCGCGAAGATCGCCGCGTCCGCCCGCATCGCGGAGGCGCAGCGCGACCAGGAGGCCACCGAGGCCGAGCAGATCGCGGCGGCGAACAAGGCCGCCGCGTGGCGTGACGCGCAGATCAAGCAGGCCTCCTACCAGGCGGAGATCGACGAGGCGCAGGCGCGGTCGCGGCAGTCCGGCCCGCTGTCGGAGGCGACGGCCCGTCAGGAGGTCGTCGTCCAGGAGACCCGTACGGCCGAGCTGGAGGCCCAGCTCTCCGAGCAGCGGCTCCAGTCGCAGGTGCGCAAGCCCGCCGACGCCAAGGCGTACGAGACCGTGACGCTGTCGCAGGCCGAGCGTGACGCGCGCATCGCGCAGGCCGAGGCGGAGGCGAAGGAGACCGAGTTGCGGGCCGTCGCGCAGGCGTCGCAGGTCAAGCAGGCGGCCGCGGCCGATGCCGAGTCGGTGCGGCTGCGCGGTGAGGCCGCCGCAGCCGCGACCAGGGCGACCGGTCTGAGCGAGGCCGAGGCCGCCAAGGCACGCGGTCTCGCGGAGGCCGAGGCCGCCAAGGCGCGCGGTCTGGCCGAGGCCGAGGCGATCAGGGCCCGCTCCGAGGCGCTGCGGGAGAACCAGGAAGCCGTCATCGCCCAGCAGCTCGCCGAGAACTGGCCGCAGATCGTGGAAGCCGGGGCGAAGGCGTTCGGCAACGTCGACCACATGGTGGTCCTCAACGGCGCCCAGGGCATCGAGGAGATGCTGGCCAAGGCGCTCACGCTGGGCGGCACCGGGCTGGGCCTGGCGCGCACCCTCCTGGCCGGCGGCTCGCCCGCGACGGCCTCCCAGCAGGAAAGCGCGAGCGTGAACGGCGCCGAGCACCCCGTCAAGCCCATCGCCTGATCGAGGGCGGGCTGGTCAGCCGTAGCGTTCGTCCCCGTCATCCGGACGGGGACGAACGCCGGCGATAGAGGCCGGGGGCGGTGCCGTAGACGCGTTTGAAGGCGGTGCCGAAGGCGTACTCCGAGCTGTAACCGACACGGGCGGCTATCTCGGCCAGCCCGGCGTCGGAGTCCCGCAGCAGCCGCGCCGCCGTGGTCATGCGCCACCAGGTCAGGTACGTCAGCGGCGGCCGGCCGACCAGGGCGGTGAAGCGGGCGGCGAAGGCGGCACGGGACATCCCGGCCTCCCGGCCCAGCGACTCGACCGTCCACGGCCGGGCCGGGTCCTGGTGAGCGGCGTGCAAGGCGGTGCTGACCGCCGGATCGGACAGCGCGGCCGCCCATCCGGTGGCCGCGCCCCGGGCGAGTTGCCCGTCGAACCAGGCCCGCAGGATGTAGAGCAGGAGCATGTCCAGCAGCGCGGGGACGACGGCGTCCGTCCCTGGGCGGGGAGCGGCGATCTCACGGCCGAGGATGGCGACGATCGCGCCCAGCTCGGCCGTCGCGTCCGCGGCGGCCTCCGGTCCGTCTCCGGTCATCGAGGTGGCGCGGGTCGGAATATGGATGAGGCCGGGCAGGTCGTGCAGCAGCGGGTGCGTTCGCCGCGGGTCGAGGCGATACCCGCCGCACAAGGTCACCGTGGCCGCCGCGCCGCCGTCCGGGGTGTCCGGTTCCGCCGAGTCGTTCACGAACAACGCCAGGTCCTCGGCCGTCGGGTCGCAGGCGGTGAAGGCGAGGGGCGTGGCGGGCGAGTCGGCCAGGCCGTACGGGTGACCCTGCGAGAAGAAGACCACGTCTCCGGCGGACAGCGGGACCGGCGCGGCGCCGGTGTCGTCCTCCTGCGGGATGAGCCAGCACGAGCCCTGCAGGATCACCTGGAAACCCGCTGCCCCCGGCACCGCCGGGAACCGCTGTCCCCAGACGCCGCGCCGTTGCACGCGTGCCGCGTTCGGCCGCCCGGTACGCATGACGGAGATGACATCGCTGAGCACGTCCATGCCGATCACTCTACGGAAGACCAGACGATCGCGTATCAAATCCAGACCTCACGACATTGGACGTCTGGCTGGGCCGTCCTACCGTCGCACTCATGACACACAAGAGCAGCCGCGCCACGATGCGGGCCGCCCGCATCCACGAGTACGGCGACGCGTCCGTGATCCGCCAGGAGGAGATCCCGATCCCCACGCCCGGCCGGGGCGAGGTGCTGATCGAGGTGGCGGGCACCTCGTTCAACCCGTCCGAGATCGGGCTGCGCTCGGGGCTGCTGCGGACGGTGGTGCCGGAGATGGCGGGCCTCCCGCTACCGCACACGCTCGGGTGGGACGTCTCGGGCACCGTGGTGGCGACCGGGGCGGGGGTGTCCTGGCCGCGCCCGGGGGACAGGGTCATGGGCCTGCTGGAGGGCGGGGCGGCGGCGGAGTACGCTGTCGCGCCCGCGCGGCTGCTGGCCCCGGCGCCGATGGTCGTCCCGCTCGCGGACGCCGCCGCGATCCCCGTGGCGGGGCTGACGGCATGGCAGGCGGTGTACGAGCACGGCCGGATCGCACCGGGGCGGCGTGTGCTGGTCAACGGGGCGGGCGGTGGGGTGGGGATGTTCACCGTGCAGCTCGCCAGAAGGGCCGGAGCGACGGTGATCGCCACGGCCGGGAACGCGCGCAGCGCGGCGGCGGTCCGGGCCTGCGGAGCCGACGAGGTGGTGGACTACCTGACCGATTCCCTGCCCGGGGACCTGGACGTGCTGCTCAACCTCGTCCCGTTCGCGCCCGGCGCCGGGCCGGCTCTGGCCCGGCTGGTACGCCCCGGAGGCCACCTCGTCTCGATCACCGCGCCCGTTCAGCCGCCCCCGGGCTCGCGAGTCACCGCCACACGATTCGTGACCCGCAACGACGTGGATCAGCTGACCGAGATGGCCGCCCTGGTGGACGCGGAGGAGATCGTCGTCGACGTCGCCGAGCGGCGCCCCCTGGCGGATCTGGCGGCCGTACACCGGATGGCGGAAGCCGGCCGGACCCGGGGCAAGGTCGTCATCGAGCTCTGATCCGCGGGGGCCGTCTCCGTCAGTCGAACGACAGCTCCGTCGTACGGCGGGGCATGAGCAGCAGCGCACCGACGCTGAGCACGGCCACGACGACGAGCGCGATGAAGATGTGGTGGACGGCGTCGTACAACGCCCCCCGGACGAAGGACGCGGCGGCCGAGTGGGCCGCCGCGCCCTGGGCGTTCAGCACCAGGCTCGTGGCGTCGAGGCTGTCCGGAAGCCGCCCCGCCGCGGAGTCGGCGAGGGAGGCCGGCGGGTGGGCGAAGCGGTCCGACAGCGTCGCGTTGGAGATGGCGCCCAGCATCGCGGCGCCGACCGTGCTGCCGATCGAGCGGGAGAACATGTTCGTCGCGGTGACCACGCCGCGGCGCTCCCAGCCGACGACCGACTGCACGGCGACCATCGTGGGGCTGGCCGACAGCCCGAGGCCGACGCCGACCACGAAGCAGGCGGCGGCGACCTGCCAGATCATCGCGTTCCGGCCGAGCAGCGCGCACAGCACGGTGCCGGCCACCACCACGACGACGCCGATCAGCGCTGTGTCGCGGAACCCGATGCGCATGTAGAGGCGGCCGGAGAACGTCGCCGCGAGCGGCCAGCCGATGGTCAGC
Organism: Microbispora cellulosiformans; assembly: GCF_008728085.1. NCBI lineage: Bacteria > Bacillati > Actinomycetota > Actinomycetes > Streptosporangiales > Streptosporangiaceae > Microbispora > Microbispora cellulosiformans. The sequence goes on from NZ_VYTZ01000004.1 coordinate 560,015, forward strand.
GCGGCCAGGGCGAAGCCCGCCACCAGCGCGCCGGTGCCCAGCACCCCCTGCGCGTACGTCGGGACGTACGACGTGAGCCCGATGGTGAGGGCGCCGACGCCGACGGAGACCAGGTTGCCCCCGTTCAGCGTGCGGCGGCGGAACACCCACAAGGGCAGCACCGGTTCGGCCGCGCGGCGCTCGGCGAGGACGAAAGCCGCGATCAGCAGCGCCCCCGCCGCGAAGATCAGGATGCTGGGCGCGGAGTTCCACTCCCAGGCGACCCCGCCCTCCAGCAGGCCGAGGATGAGCAGCGAGGAGCCGCCGGTCAGCAGCACGGCGCCCAGATAGTCGACGCGGTGGGAGCCGCGCCTCACCTGCTCCTTGAAACGGCGGGCGAGCACCCAGGCGGCCACCGCGCCGAGCGGCAGGTTGATGAAGAAGATCCAGCGCCAGGAGACGTACTCGGAGAACACGCCGCCGAGCGTCGGGCCGACGACCGCCGAGATGCCCCACACACTGGCGAGGTAGCCCTGGACCCGGGCCCGCTCCTCGACCGAGTAGAGGTCGCCGGCCATCGTGATGCTGATGGGCTGCACCGCCCCGGCGCCGATGCCCTGGATCGCCCGGAACGCGATCAGCGCGGGCATGCTCCAGGCCACCCCGCACAGCACCGACCCGAGCAGGAACGCGGCGATCCCGAAGAACATCACCGGCTTGCGCCCGAAGACGTCGGCCAGCTTGCCGTAGATGGGCACGGTGACGGCCTGGGTGAGCAGGTAGATCGAGAACAGCCACGGGAACTGTGAGAACCCGCCGAGGTCACTGACGACCGAGGGCACCGCGGTCGCGATGATCGTGCTGTCCAGCGCCACCAGTCCGGTACACAGCATGATGGCGGCGAGGACGGGACCGCGTTCCGACCGTAGCCCGATGCCCTTCGATGTCGTCGTCGTGGTCACAGACAGAACTCCCTCGGCACAGCGGTTTCGTTATGCGCAACCGTCACCGTATGTCAGAACATTCCAGAGCTGTTGACGGGGCCTGTTGACGGCCCCGGCGACATTTCGTACGTTCCGCGTAGGCCGCCCCCCCGGGCGCCCCCGACTGGGAAGGGGTTGCGATGGCCACCGAGCTGAGCCCAGATGGGGGGCCGGACATCGTGCCGGGCCCGCTCGCCACGCCGTCGCCGGAGCTCGCCCGCCGGCGTGAGTCGGGGCCGCTGGAGCCGGCGACCATGCCCAGCGGCGACCGCGTCCCGATGGCCGTCCGGTACGAGGACGTCCGCGCCCTGCTGGCCTCGCCCGCGTCCAGCCGCAATCTCCGCCTGCCCGGGCTGCCGCGGTTCGTGAGCGGCGTCGGCATCGACGACGATCCGGACGCGCTGGTCAACCAGGATCCACCCGAGCACACGCGCTACCGCCGGATCATGCACGGCACCTTCACCCCGCGCCAGATCGAACCGTGGCGTCCCCGCATCGCGAAGATCGCCGAGGACCTCCTCGACGGCCTGGGCGACGACTTCGACCTGGTCCAGGGATACGCGCTGCGGCTACCGGCCCATGTCATCTGCGAGATGCTCGGCGTGCCGATGGACGACTACGAGAAGTTCGTCCGGTGGACGGACATGTTCCTGACCACCTCCACGGCCGACGAGCGGGTGCGCGGGGAGGCCTACACCGGCTTCATGACCTACGCCGCCGAACTGGTCGCCCGGCATCGCCTCTCGCCCGGGCAGGACCTCATCGACCTGCTCATCCAGGCCAGGGACGAAGGCGACCGGCTGTCGGAGGGCGAGCTCGTCAACACCGTCTTCTCCCTGATCACGGCCGGGTACGAGACGACGGCCTCGATGATCGCCCGTGGTGTGTTCCGGTTGCTCCTGCACCGGAGCCAGTGGGACGAACTGGTCGCGGACCCCGCCCTGACGGCCACCGCCGTCGAGGAGGTCCTGCGCTTCGACGGGCCGCCCGCCAACGCCTTCATGCGCCGCGTCACCGAGGACACCGAACTGCCCAGCGGCCCGCTGACCGCGGGGACGGTCGTCATGCCGAACCTGAACGCGGCCAACCACGACCCGCGGGCGTTCCCCGAGCCCGGCCGGTTCGACATCCACCGTTTCACCGGCCACCCGCCCAACCCGCATGTGGCGTTCGGGTACGGCCCGCACCGCTGCCTGGCCGCCAGCCTCGCCAGGGTCGAGCTCACCGAGGCGTTCAGAGCCCTGGTCACCCGGCGGCCCGCCCTCCGCCTGGCCACTCCGCCGGAGTCGGTGACATGGGCCGACGGCCTGGTCCTCCGGCCGGTCGCCCTGCACGTCACCTCGGCTGGGTAACGCCGGCGGGCTTATCCGGCGGCTTCCTGGTCTTCCTGGGCTTTCTGGTCCTCGGGCGCGCCGGCGAGTGCGCGGGCGGCCGCCACTTCGTCGCCGTCCCAGCCCCAGTGGCCTTCGCTCCGGTGCCGGGCCTGTTCGTCGATCCATCGCTGGTGCGCCTCCCAGGCCGACTGCTTGGTGGTTCCCAGCGCGGCGCCGATCTGCGACCACGAGGCTCCGGCCCTGCGAGCCGATCGGACCGTGAGCTGACGCCCGTAGCTCGCCTTCCGTGCGATCACCTCGCCCAGCGCGAGAAGCTCCAGCGTCTCCTCCCGCGTCAGGGGCTCGGCGTCCTCGTCGCCGGACAAGGGTCCGAGATCGTCCTCCCCGTCCTCCTCGGCCGGTGAGGCGAGGGCCTCGCGAGTGCGGAGCGCGTCATGGCGCGCGGCCGCGGTCAGCAGTGTGAACTGACGCTCAAGCTCTTCAGGAGTAGTCATGCCATCAAGCATTGCGTCAGGTTACCCTGACGTCAAGCTGTCCTGACGTCAAGCTGTCCGGGCGGTGAATCTTGCTACCCTCGCGAGCGTGGCGATCAGGAACTCCCACTGCTCCTTCTGCGGAGCGGCCTACGCGCCCGGCCGGCCCTGGCCGAGGACCTGCCAGGAGTGCGGGAACACGAGCTATCTCAACCCCCTGCCGGTCGCGGTCATGGTGCTTCCGGTGGACAGCGCCCGGACGTCTGGCCTTCTCGTGGTCCGCCGGGCGGTCGAGCCGCACCGCGGCCTGCTCGCCTTGCCCGGCGGCTTCGTCGACATCGGCGAGTCCTGGCAGCAGGCCGCCGTACGGGAGGTCCGCGAGGAGACGGGCGTTGTCGTCGACGCGGCCGGTGTGCGGCTGTTCGACGTGCTCAGCGCGCCCGACGGCACCGTGCTGATCTTCGGCCTCGGGCCGCGCACGACCGCGGACGCACTCCCGCCGGTCGCGCCCACCGCGGAGACCAGCGAGTGGGTGGTGATCGACACCCCTCAGGAGCTGGCGTTCCCGCTCCACACGCAGGTCGTGGCCCGCTACTTCAGCCGTGAGGCTCACCAGCCGTAGCGGGCTCAGCCCTCGCGGATCCGGCCGGCCTCGACGACGACACGGCGGGTCGTGTGGACGGCCTTCAGCATGCGCCGGTCGTGGGTGACGAGCAGCAGGGTTCCCGTGTACGAGGCGAGTGCCGACTCCAGTTGTTCGATCGCCGCGAGGTCGAGATGGTTGGTGGGCTCGTCCAGGACGAGCAGGTTGACCCCACGGGCCTGGAGGAGGGCGAGGGCCGCCCGCGTGCGCTCGCCCGGTGACAGCGTTGCCGCCGGGCGCAGCACGTGGTCGGCGCGCAGGCCGAACTTGGCCAGCACCGTGCGGACGTCGGCGGGCGGCAGGTCGACGAGCGCGCCGAACGCGCCGAGCAGCGGCTCGTCGCCCTCGAAGAGGGCGCGCGCCTGGTCGACCTCGCCGACGACCACGCCGGGGCCGAGCGCCGCCGTGCCCTCATCGAGGGCCACCCGGCCGAGCAACGCGCCGAGCAGGGTGGTCTTGCCCGAGCCGTTCGCGCCGGTGATCGCGATCCGGTCCGCCCAGTCGATCTGCAGGTCGACGGGCCCGAGCGTGAAGGAGCCACGTCGCACGACCGCGCCGCGCAGCGTCGCGACCACGGCCCCGGAGCGGGGGGCGGCGGCGATCTCCATCCGCAGCTCCCATTCCTTGCGCGGCTCCTCGACGACATCCAGCCGCTCGATCATGCGCTCGGTCTGCCGGGCCTTGGCCGCCTGCTTCTCCGTCGCCTCGGTGCGGAACTTCCGTCCGAGCTTGTCGCCGTCGGGGGCCTTGCGACGCGCGTTCTTGACGCCCTTCTCCATCCAGGCGCGCTGGGCCCTGGCCCGGGCTTCCAACGAGGACCTGGTGTCGGCGTACTCCTCGTACTGCTCGCGTTCGTGCCTGCGGGCGACCTCGCGCTCCTCCAGGTAGGCGTCGTACCCACCGCCGTACGCCCGGACCTGCTGCTGGGCGAGGTCGAGCTCGACCACCCTGTTCACCGTACGGGCGAGGAACTCGCGATCGTGGCTGACGACCACCGTTCCGGCGCGCAGCCCTGTCACGAAGCGTTCGAGCCGGTCCAGGCCGTCGAGGTCGAGGTCGTTGGTGGGCTCGTCGAGCAGGAACACGTCATAACGGCTGAGCAGCAGCGAGGCCAGCCCCACCCGGGCCGCCTGCCCGCCGGACAGGGACGCCATCTCCTGCTCCGGGCCGACCGTGAGCCCGAGGTCGGCGGACACCTCCGCGGCCCGCTCCTCCAGGTCGGCGCCGCCCAGGGCGAGCCACCGATCGAGCGCCTCGGAGTACGCGTCGCCGGCATCGCCGGCGACGAGCGCCTCGGTGGCCGCGTCGAGGGCCCGCTGTGCGGCGGCGACCCCGGTTCGGCGGGCGAGGAAGGCGGCGACGGTCTCACCCGGCCGCCGTTCGGGCTCCTGCGGCAGGTGGCCGACGTTGGCCGCGGGCGGGCTGAGCCGTACGCTGCCGTGCTCGGGGGCGTCGAGGCCGGCCAGCAGGCGCAGCAGCGTCGACTTGCCCGCGCCGTTGACTCCCACCAGCCCGACGACGTCCCCGGGCGCGACGACCAGATCGAGATCCGTGAACAGGACGCGGTCGCCGTGCCCGGCGGCGAGTTCCTTCGCGACAAGAGTGGCGCTCATCAGGACACCGACCCTACTGGGTCCCGACGGGGGAGCCCGCACAGTCCTGCTCGAACAGTCCTAGAGGTCCTCGGCGAGCGTGAGCAGGCGGGTGACGGTGTTCCAGTTGCGCATGGTCGCCGGGCCGGCCGAGTGCTTCTCCAGCAGCGGCGGCAGCTTGGGACGCCGCAGCCCGTCGGGGAAGTAGACGTAGAGCTCCCGCTCGCCGACCCGCATCTCCTCCGGTGCGTACGCCGCCGGGTCGATGCTCGCAAGCCCCTCACGGTCCGGCGGCCGGGTCAGGAAGACCACGGCGAACCGGGCCGGGTCCCTGACCTCCAGGGGATTGCGCTCCACCACACCGCGAAGCTGCTCAGCCGTACGGAGGATCACCGTTGTGGACAGGCCGAGCTCCTCCTGGAGCCCGCGCTCGATCGCGGCGGCGATCGGCTCGCTGTCACCGTCCGCCGTGAACAGGGCGTTTCCGCTGCGCAGGTGCGTGCGCACGTTCCCGTGCCCGAGGCGTTCGAGCAGTGCCTTGAGATCGGTCATCGCCACCGCGGTGGCGGGATTGACGTTGATGCCGCGCAACAGCGCCACATAACGCATCGCATCGCCTCCTTCCGGCGGGAGACTATCGCCCGATCATGTCAGGAAGCGTCAGGTATCGGGCCGCGATGCCGGCCGACCACTCGAGCTCTGATCCACGCGCCCGTCTCGCGACCGTCTCGAATCCTTGCCGGACCCGACCGGCCTCAGCCGGCAGCCATGACCCCCGGCAATCATGGCCCCCTGACTGCCCGCCACCCGCGACCATGCCGGCGGCCCGCACGTGGTTCGGCATCATGTCCTCGCTCGCCGACTGCTGTAGGGGTTGCGGTAGGTGAAGGCCCAGCGGTCGTCGCCGATGTCGCGGCGGGTGTAGCGGGTGGGGTGGCGGTAGCGGTCGCGGTTGTGGAACTGGCAGGCCGGTCCGAGCAGTTTGAGGTCGGTCAGTCCTCCGCTGCACCAGTCGTCGGCGTGGTCGTCTGGCACAGGGTGGCGGGCAGGGGGCAGCCGTCGACCCAGCAGGTGGCGTACCGGGCGAAGACGGCCCGGCGTTGTGCGGGGGTGGCCAGGCGGACCTTGCGGCCCATGTCGAGCACCTGCCCGGCGGCGTCCATGACGATCCTCACCAGAGTGCTGGTGCGGGCCAGCCGGTGCACGCTGGAGGCGGGCAGCAACTGCCCGGTCGCCAGGATCAGCCCCGGCAACCCCCGCAACCACACCCCCGGCGGACTGTTCACCCCCGCCCCCGGTCGAGCGTCGGCTCCCACCCCCGCCCAGGCCTCACCTCCCGGCCAGGCACTGTCGCCGTGTTCCGCACCCGGCGGAGCCTCGGCTCCCTCACCCGCCCAGCCGTCACCTCCCGGCCAGGCGTCACTTCCAGGCCGGGCGTCACCTCTCAGCCAGGTATCGCCGTCGTGTTCCGCACCTGGCGGAGCCTCGGCTCCCACCCCCGGCATCGCGCTCGGCGCCTCACCCGGCGTGAAGGCATGCCGGTAGTCCCCTGCCGTGTAGTCGTCGGCAGGGCAGTCACCGGCAGGGCGGTCCTCATCGGGCCAGCCAGACGCACGTTGGGGTCCAGTGCAGTTCCCGCCGCCACCCGGCTCGGCGTGCTCGTCGCCGGGGGCCGAGTCGGAGTGCGGCTCGGCTACGTTCGGGCTGCCCGTGGCCGAGCGCTCCGTAGCGGGACGCTCGTCGCCGCAGGGGGGAGCATTTACGCCAGGGTCCCGGCTGATAGGCGCGTCAGCCCAGTGCTCGTCGCCCCGCATCGGCGCATCGCTCCCGGGCCGGTCACCGTCGTACTCGGGTATGTCGCTCTCGCAGCGCCAGCTGTCGCACTCGGGGGTGTCGCTCTCGCAGCGCTCGCTGTCACGCCCCGGAGCATCACCGGCGCGGGGTCCGCTGCCGGGAGCCGTCGCGGGGTCGTCGGGGAGGGATTCGGCGTTGACCAGCACCAGAAGCTCTGTGACTATCTTGTTTTCCAGGAACGCGATGAACGCGTCCGCGTTGCGCACACTCAGCGTGCGGTCATCGCCGTCGGCCTTGGGCTTGGCGTAGACGTCGAGCAGGTGCTGCAACCGTGCGGCGGCCTCCACCGGCAGGTAGAACTCCCCCTCCGCACCGCCGTTCCTGCGCCGGCGTACCCGGAAGAACCGGCGGTCGAAGTCGGCCTGCTCGTCCTTCTCGTGGCCGTCGGGATCCAGCACCGCCCGCAGATACCGCCCCGCCTTGGCCACCTCCGCCGCACCCGCCGATCTCGCCAGCTCCAGCAAGATCCCCTCAGCCGTCTTCGCCTGGTCGTCGGTCAACCCGGAAGTGGCCGTACAGATCACCTCCACAATGCCCTCCGGCAAGCCGCCCTCCGCGAACAGGCGGCGCACCTCGTGCAGGCGGACCAGCTCCATGCCCATCGTCAGCAACCGGCCGGCTCCCGCAGGGGTCATCCCCCCAGCGGAACGCAGCCACAACTTCGTGGACGCATGCCCATGGCTCTTCGCCTCCCCAGCCCGGTGAACACGCCCGACCCGGGCAGCCAACGCCGAAGTGATCCGATCCCGGGCCGACAACAACTCCTCGGCCTCGGCCAGGCACACGCCCGAGTCCTCCGGCACCGGTACCAGCGCCACCGCCCGCGCCGCCTCAGCAACCGCCGCCACCGCCACCCACGACGACGACCCCGCGCTCGAAGCACCATCACAAGCACCATCACAAGCACCATCACAAGCACCACCAGAAGCACCGGCAGCGCCGCCAGGAACGTCACCGGACGCACCACTGGCATCCCGATGCCGGTCACGGCCCGCGTCGCTGTCACCGGGGTGTCCGGTGCCGGGGGCGCGGCCGGACACCCCGGTGGGAGCTCCGCCAGGACCGGCAGTGCCAGCGGCAGCGCCACCGGGGGTGCTTTCGGCCGCGCTCCTCCGGGGCCCGGCGTCCCCGTGCTCGTCGGTGTCAGCGGCATCGTCGGCCGGGCTCGTCGGGATCCCACCAGCTGGCCTCGGGGTGGAAGTGCCGCCACCTGCGGCAGTGGGGTTCTCGCTCGCGCTGTCCTGGGAGCGGCCGCCGTCAACAGCGTGGTTCGGCGCAATGGCAGGGTGGTTCGGCGCGACGGCAGCAAGGTTTGGCGCGACGACAGGGCGACGACGTGAATCCTCGGCGCCGGGCTCGGACGCAGGAGAGTCATCCGAGGACCAGAAGGGCGGGCCGTCGATGATCCTGGCCCACCAGGGATCAGCCGGAGGACGAGGCGCTGACACGTCGAACGTCGGAGACTCCATGCGCCCCTCCTCCGATCACCCCTGTGATTCGAACTCTTGCCCTAATCCTTTCATCACTCTCTGTATAGAACAAGCCGCCATGGCAATTACCTGGAGTCACAAAAAGTGAAGGCGCAGACGTTCACCGGTGCGGGGCGTACATAATGACCGTCGCTCCGACCAGGCAGACCGCCGCTTCGGCGGGGTGCGGCGTGTGTACGACGTCAGCCGCGGCGCTGGGTCTCCTCCAGGTAACGCAGGACGGCTGTGACCCTCCGGTCCGCCCGGTCGGTGGGGGCCAGGTCGAGTTTGGCGAAGATGCTGCGGATGTGCTTGTGGACGGCGCCTTCGCTCACGAAGAGCCGTTCGGAGATGGCGGTGTTGCCCAGTCCCTCGGCCATCAGGGCGAGCACGTCGAACTCCCGGGCGGTCAGCCGTTCCAGCCCGCTGTCGGTGCGGGTGCGCGTGAGCAACTGCGCGACGACCTCGGGGTCTATGGCCGTGCCTCCCGCGGCCACCCGGTGCAGGGCGTCGAGGAACTGGTCGACGCGGCCGACTCTCTCCTTGAGCAGGTATCCGAGCCGGTCGGTTCCGCCGGCGAGCAGTTCGGTGGCGAACGCCTGCTCGACGTAGGCGGACAGCACGAGCACCGCCAGGCCGGGCTGACGGCGCCTGGCCTCGACCGCCGCGGTGATGCCCTCGTCGGTGTGGGTCGGAGGCATCCGGACGTCGACGATGGCCACGTCGGGCCGGTGGGCGTCGACGGCCGCCAGGAAGGAGTCCGGGGAGTCGGTCGTGGCCACCACGTCCAAGGACTCCGCGCGCAGCAGCAGCGCGACGCCTTCACGCAGCAGCGGATCGTCCTCGGCTATCACGATCCGCATGACAACTCCACTTCGAGTGCGGTCGGCCCGCCGGGCGGGCTGGTCAGGGTGAGACGGCCGTCGTGCGCCTCGACCCGGCTGCGGATGCCGGTGAGCCCGGAACCGTGCCGTTCGTCCGCGCCGCCGACGCCGTCATCCTCGATCCGCAGGGACAACCGGTCGCCTTCACGCCGTACGGTCACCGTGGCGTGCCGGGCCCGGCTGTGCTTGGAGATGTTGGTGAGTGCCTCGGCGGTCACGAAGTAGGCGGTGGCCTCGATGGAGGCGGGGCACCTGCCGAGCGCGTCGACGTCGACCCGGCAGGGCACACCGCAGTTCGCCGCGAGCCCGGCGAGCGCGCCGGCGAGCCCCCGGTCGGCCAGCACGGGCGGCAGGATGCCGCGGACGACCGTACGGAGCTCGGCCAGCGCCTGCTCGGCGGTCTCCTGGGCGCGTTCGAGCATGTCCTCCGCGTCCGGCCGGTCACGGGCCAGCGCGCGGCGGGCCGCGCCGAGCATCACGGTGACCGCGACCAGCCGGTTCTGCGCCCCGTCGTGCAGCGAGCGTTCGATCCGCCGCAACTCCGCGGCGTGGGCGTCCAGCGCCGCCGCGCGGGTGGCCGACAGCTCCGCGATCCGCAGAGACAGGTCGACGTCGGCGGTGGGCGCCAGCAGCCGGCGTCCCGGCCACGCTTGCAAGCGGGCCATTCCCGTCCCGAGCACCAGGAAGCAGGCGGCCATTCCCACGCCGAGGATCGCGACCGCCATGGCGCCGGCGTCGTCACGCACGTCCCAGAACACCAGGGTCGGGGTGGGATCCTCCGCGGGCAGCGCCCGCCACCACAGCGGATACGTGATGTTCTGCACGGCGTTCAACACCATGGTCAACCCGGCCACGCCGAGGAACAGGCCCAGCGTGCCGTGCGCGAGGATCCAGCACAGCTCCCGCCGTACGGCCGGATCGGTGAGCGCGGCGCGTACGCCGGTCGGCGCGGGCCCCAAGCGGACGATCTCCGGACCCCAGCGGGACAACCGGTCACGCTCGCGCTCGGCGACGGACCGTACGACACGCGGCACGGTGGGCAGCAGGAGCAGGCCCACACCGATCACACAGGTCAGTCCGGCCACGGCGAGCCACACCAGAGCGGCGAGTGCCAGCAGCGCCGTGCTGAGGCCGCCGACGAGGTGTTCGAACGCGTGGAAGACGTCACGGGCGCGTGCGGCGACACCCCTCCGATCGTTTCGCCGGGTGTCGGCCGGTTCCGGCTGGTGCGCCGCCATCATGCACCCCCCTCGGGCCAGAGAGCTTAGAACAGGAATCGTCGATCAAGCAGCGTTCAGCTCTGCCTGGGCGAGCTCCGGCGCGTGTTCCCCGGCCGCACGGTAGCCGAGACGGCCGCGGGTGGCGATGAGCAGCAGGATCGCCGCCGTGGTGGCCGCGAGCAGGGTGACATGGCTCGCCTGCTCGGCGCTGGCGATCGACGGGAACATCTCCCCGTAGGGGAGCGACATGAAGTTGTTGACGCTCACGTGCAGCAGCATGACCAGCGGCAGGCTCTGACCGGTCCGGTTGAACATCCAGGTGACGACCACGCTGAAGGCGCAGCAGAAGGCGACGAACTCGCCGACTCTCATCATGGTGACGTCCGGCCACCCACCCCACTCGCTCAGGAACAGCGGCAGATGCCAGACGCCCCACAGCAGGCCGAGGATGGCCGTGGCGCCCAGCGGGCCGAACCTGCGCTGCATGCGGGGCAGGGCGAAGTCACGCCAGCCGGGTTCCTCGGCGAGACCGGTGGTGACCATCTGGATCAGCAGGCTGGGCACGTAGGCGACCAGCACCGCGACGGGCGGGATGCGGATGTCTTCGCCGGAGAACGCGAGAGAGGCGGCGATGATGGCGGCGGGGACGCCGAGGACGGCCACGAGGTACCAGACCCAGCCGACCCGCCACTTGGTCATCCTCCGCAGCCACCGGCGGACGCCTTCCTTGCCGTCCGCGACCCTGGTCACGATGTACGCGGCGAAGATGGGGCCGAGATAGGCGCCGGGCAGCACCCCGGCGATCTGCGTGCTGCCGAGGAACCGGGGGAAGGCGAAGTCCCAGACCGCCAGGCCGGTCGCCGAGAGGATGTAGGGCACCCAGGCGACCCAGCTCATCAGGTTGGCCAGGACGAAGAAGCTGATCAGCGGATGGTTGCGGATTAAGCCCCGAAGCCCGCTCTGACTCGTGTACCGCTCGGCCTCCGGCCGGCTGTCGACTGCCATTTCACTCTCTCCTGTGGGAGCGCTCGACTGACAGTGATCAGCACATCAGCCGCGGGCCCTCCCGGTCGCTCCCGCGTACACCCCAATGGAGGTACAGCCAGGGGTACCAAGGAGAAAGCGACCAGGTCAGAGCGTCGGCCGCGAGACGGAGAGAGGGTCGCGGAGCAGGACCGCGACCCTCTCTCCGGACGAGTACGTTCAGATGAGCACGTGCGGCTCGGGGTTGCCGGCGAAGCAGAACTGGGCGTTGCGGGTCAGCTTGTAGTCCGCGGCCTGCCAGGTGTGCGCGGTGGCGTCGGAGCCGCGCATGTAGATGAAGTTGTAGCGGTCGGCCGAGTAGATCCGGACGCCCTCTTCCTTGCAGCGCCGTACGAGCCGGGTGTCCTCGCCCGCGTTGACCGCCTCGAACGGGAACGCCCGCAGCAGGTCGGTCCTGGCCAGGATGGTCGCCCCCTGGATGAGGTGGGCGTAACGGTGCTCCAGCCCGGGAAGGCGGAAGATCGTGACGTCCTGGTCGGGGAAGTAGGTGTAGTGGGCGCCCTTGCCGACCATCTCGGCGTCGGCGTAGTCGAAGGAGCGGACCAGGTCGGACAGGTAGTGCTCGCCGTAGATGTTGTCGTCGTCCATCTTCGAGATCAGCTCGCCGTCGGCGTGGGCGATGCCGTGGTTGAGCACCTCTCCGAGCGTCCAGGACGGGTCGGCGGTGAGCACCTTCACGGCCGGGATGCCCGCCGCGAGCGCCTTGTCGCGCACGACCGCCGGGTCCTCCGACAGGCCGTGCATGACCAGCACGAGCTCCAGGTCGCGGTGCCGCTGCCGGGCCACCTGGGTGATCGCGTGTTCGAGCTGGCCGGCCCGGTTGGTCGGCAGCACGACGGAGATCGACCGCGAGCGCGACACGACCGGCAGGCCGAGGTCGGTGAGGATCTGGTCGACCCGGTGGGAGAACAGGTGCTTGTCGAACACCTCGCGCATCGCCAGGTGCCCCTGCCGGGCGCGCAGCTCCGGGCTGTTGATGAAGTAGATCGCCCGGTTGTACGCCTCCTCCTGCGAGTGCGCGACCGGGATCAGCGGGCCGAAGGTCTCCTCGATGGCCCGCGACCAGCCCGACAGCACGGTGGTCGAGCAGGCCGACAGCTCGAAGACGCGCCGGGCGCACATGGTCGGCGAGTCGATCACCGAGTTCACGTTCAGGAAGACCTTGTACATCTTGTACGCCGCCAGCATCTGCTCGTACGGCAGCTCGCCCGCGATGTGGGGGCGGTACTCCTCCGGCCAGGCGTACTTGTCGGCGACCGTGCCGTTCCTGGCGAAGATGTGCAGGCCGAGGGGGCGTACGGGCGCGAGGATCGTCTCCATCTGCTCGCGCCGCTCGGGGTGCTTGTCGCGGAAGTACATGCCGGCGAAGACGACGTCGTACGGCCGGCCCTGCTTGGTCTGGATCGGGTTGTGGATCCGCGGCTGGGCGGCGAACTGCAGCACGCCGACACGGTCATGACCCAGCATCTCGCGATATTTCGGGATCATGTCGCCGTCGCACGTGTACACGTGGTCGAACAGCTTGGCCGTCTCGATGAAGAAGTCGAAGTTGGGCGGGTCCTCCTTGTTCCAGAAGACCGTGGGGATGCCCTCCTCCCGGCACCAGGCGATCAGGTCGCGCAGCTCCTGCTTGGGCGCGTTGGTCCCGGTCATCTGGTAACGCCAGCGGCCCTGGTTGCCGTGCCAGGCCGACTCGCAGAACAGCATCTCCGGACGCCGCTCCGCGAAGATCTCGCGCCAGTCCTGCAGCCCGAACTCGATCTGGTCCCACTCGTATTTGAACGCCATGCGGGAGAAGTCGTCGAGGATCACCGCGACCCGCATGTCGGGCCGTACGACCGGGCCGTCGGGCCACTGGAGGGTCGGGATCTTGACCTCGGGACCCCGCGCCTCGGCCGCGGCGGCGACCTCGATCGCGGACGGCGGCGCCTTCGGCGCCTTTCTGCCGTCCTTCATCGCCTTGCTGAGGTCGCGCGGCAGCCGGACGATCTTCTTCGGCCTGGCCGCGTTCGTCAGCACCTGCGCGACCCGGTACGGCTTCTGGGTCTGGGTGGCCTGGAGCCGCCAGAGCGCGTAGTCGGCGCGGGCCTCCTGGTAGGCGAGCCGGTTCTCCAGGTCGCGGATGCGCGCCTCGTACTGCTCGACGTGCTTGCGCTCCTCGGGCAGCCAGTTCACCGGCCCCAGCCGCTGGAAACGCGGCTCTTCAGGAGTCTCGTCGGTCTCAGCCATGCTTCCCCCTCAAGGAAGAGCCATCGTACGGCTGTCGCCGCCGCCTTTATGCCGAAATAGGGGATTTAGCGGATCGCTCGCCAGGCGCTAGCGCGCCTGGCCTGTGTTTCCCGCTCACCATCGGGGCGCTCACGTCCGCCGTCTTCCCTCGTCGCTCGTTCCTCGCTCCTCGGTCCAGACCGGCGGCGCGCCCCTCCGGATCGCTCGCCAGGCGCTAGCGCGCCTGGCCCTTGGCCGCGGGGGAGAGGTTGTCGCCGCGCAGCCAGGCGTCGATGACGCGGGCGATCCTCGGCCCGGCGGCGCCGTCCCAGAGCGGCGGCAGTTCCCCGCTCGGAGTGGCCGCGCCGTCCGCGAGCGCCTTCGACGCGGCGGCGGGCAGCGCCGCCGGGGTCACGAGCCGGTTCGTCCCGTGGGTCACCGTGATCGGCCGCTCGGTGTTCGGCCGTACGGTCAGGCACGGGACGCCCAGCATGGTCGTCTCCTCCTGCACGCCGCCGGAGTCGGTCACCACCAGGGCGGCGCCCCGGACCAGGGACAGGAAGTCCACGTAACCCAGCGGGTCCACGATCCGCAGCCCGTCGCGGTCGACGAGGCCGGCCTCCGCGAGGCGCTGCCGGCCGCGGGGGTGCAGCGGCACGATCACCGGCACCTGCTCGGCCACCCCGAGCACCGCGTCGACCAGTTCGCGGGCCGCCTGGGGGTCGTCCACGTTCGCCGGGCGGTGCAGCGTCGCCACGGCGTACCGCCCGGTGATTCCGAGGCGCTCCTGGACCGGCGCGGGGTCGAGCGAGGGCAGCGCGGCGAACAGGCTGTCGATCATCGGGTTGCCGACGAGGTGCACCTTCGCCGGGGCCACGCCCTCGTTGGCGAGGTGCGACAGCGCGTCCGGCGAGGTGGCGAACAGCAGGTCCGACAGCGCGTCGGTGACGATCCGGTTGACCTCCTCCGGCATCCCCCGGTCGAAGGAGCGCAGGCCCGCCTCGACGTGCGCGGTCGGCACGCCCAGCTTGGCGCAGACCAGGATCGCCGCGAGCGTGGAGTTCACGTCGCCGTAGACGACCACGAGCGCCGGGCGGTGCTCCAGGACGAGGTCCTCAAGCCCGGTGAGGAGGGCCGCCGTCTGCCGCGCGTGGGTGCCGCTGCCGACGCCGAGGTTCGCGATCGGCTCGGGCAGCCCGAGGTCGGCGAAGAAGACGTCCGACATCAGTGCGTCGTAGTGCTGGCCCGTGTGGATGATGCCCTGCCGGACGCCGAGTGCGGCCAGTCCTTTGACGACGGGAGCCGCCTTGACGAAGTTGGGCCGGGCGCCCAAAACGTGCAGGACGAGGGGGTGGTCTCTCATCTACCTCGCCTTTCACCTAACCCTGGGACAAACGTTGCCTATGGTACGGTCGCGCCGTGGAAACCGAGGCCAACAAGCCCGTAAAGGCCGTGTCCGCCGCCTCCGCGAAGGCCGGTCTCGGCGGCTTCCTCCGGGGGTTCGCGAAGAACCCCGTCATCGTCTCCCGGATCGTCGCCGGCAAGGTCAAGTCCGACCCGATGCGGGTCGCCCAGGCGGCCGCAGACGCGATGCCGGCCGGGATGCGCCCGTTCGTCGGCCGCGTCGCCTGGCCCGCCGCCCGCTTCGTCAAAGTGCGTACGCGCAAGATCCTCCAGCGGGCCGCCAAGGGTCCGCTGAAGGAGGCGAAGGCGCACTTCGACGCCGGGCGGATGTCCGAGTCGATCAGAGTGCTCCAGGCGCAGTCCCGGTGGCCGTTCGTCCGCCGCAGGATCGCCTACTACGAGGGCGAGCTCGCCGCGCTGGGCCCGGACCCGATCCCGCCGAAGCCCAAGGTCATCATGGGCGAGCGCGTGCCCGGCCGGGTGCTGCACATGGTCACCAACGCGCTGCCGTACACGCAGGCGGGATACACGGTGCGCACCCACCGCATCGTCAGCGCGCAGCGGGCGGCCGGGCTCGACCCGCACGTCGTGACGAGCTGGGGCTGGCCGATGCTCCAGGGGCACACCGACGCCGAGCCGTACGAGGAGATCGACGGGGTCCCCTACTACCGGCTGCTGCCCAAGGACGACGTCCCGTTCGAGACGCAGGGCCGGATGATCCGCGGCGCCGCGGACGTGTCGGAGCTGGTCCGCACGCTCCGCCCGCAGGTCCTGCACGCGGCCACCGACCACCGCAACGGCTCGGTCGCGCTCGCCGTCCGCGAGCGGACGAACACCCCCTTCGTGTACGAGGTGCGCGGCTTCCTGGAGGAGACCTGGGTCTCCCGGGACCCGGAGCGGGTCGGCAGCGAGCGGCACGTCCTGCAGCGCGAGCGTGAGGCGCGCATCATGCGCGAGGCCGACGCGGTCGTCACGCTCGCCGAGACCATGGCCACCGAGATCATGGAGCGCGGCGTCCCCCGGGAGCGCATCTTCCTCGCGCCCAACGCGGTGGACGACTCCCTGCTGACCGCCGACTACGACGGCGAGGCGTTCCGCCAGGCGTACGGCGTCGGCCGCGGCGAGATCGTCGTGGGCTCGGTGTCGAGCATCGTGGGCTACGAGGGCTTCGCCACCCTGCTGAACGCCGCCGCGCTGCTGCGCGACGCCGGGACGCCGGTGCGGGTGCTGCTCGTCGGCGACGGCGCGGAGCGGCCCGCACTGCTCGAACAGGTCGAGCGACTGGGCCTGACGGACGCGATCCTGCCCGGACGGGTCGGCCCGGACGAGGCGCTGCAGGCGCAGGCCGCCATCGACATCTTCGTCTGCCCGCGCGAGGACCTGCGCGTGTGCCGCCTGGTCACGCCGCTGAAGCCGGTCGAGGCGATGGCGCTGGGCAAGCCGGTCGTGCTCAGCGACCTGCCCGCGCTGTCGGAGCTCGTCGGCGGCGAGGGCGCGGGCCTGCTGGTGCCGCCCGGCGACCCGGCCGCGCTCGCCAAGGGGCTGGCCGCGCTGCGCGACGATCCGGAGCGCCGCCGGGTCATGGGTGAGGCCGGCAAGGCCGAGGTCGCCGCGCACCGGACCTGGAGCAGCCTGGCCAGGACCTACCGGGGGATCTACCAGTCCCTGACCGAAAACCGATAAAACGCACGAAGTCCGATGTGTTGCATCAGGCATGCCTGGTGCCGAGTTGAGATAACCTTTGCCACCATGAAGTGTTGTTTCCGCCCTCAGGCCGTATCGTGACCGCCTTCGATCTCACGATCATCGGGCTGGGATACGTGGGCATGCCGCTGGCCAAGGAGGCCACGGCGGCCGGTCTGCGGGTGGCTGGTCTGGACGTCGATCCCCGCAAGGTGGACGCGCTCAACGCCGGCCGCTCCTACATCGACGACCTGACGGACGCCGACCTCGACGCGATGCTCGCGGCGGGTTTCACCGCCACGCTCGACGCGTCGGTGCTGTCGCGGTCGCGCGCGATCGTCATCTGCGTCCCGACGCCGCTGGACGAGGACCACCGTCCCGACCTGTCGGCCGTCGAGGGCGCCACCCGGGCCGTGGCCGAGCGCCTCCAGGCGGGCACGCTCGTCGTGCTGGAGTCCACCACGTGGCCCGGCACCACCGACGAGCTCGTACGGCCGATCCTGGAGGAGTCGGGGCTCACCGCGGGCGGCGACTTCCACCTGGCGTTCTCGCCGGAGCGGATCGACCCGGGCAACCCGAAGTTCGGCCTGCGCAACACCCCCAAGGTCGTCGGCGGCTACACCGCGGCCTGCAAGGAGCGGGCGGTCGCCTTCTACGCCCAGTTCGTCGAGCGGGTCGTGCCGGTCAGCGGCACCCGCGAGGCGGAGATGGCCAAGCTGCTGGAGAACACCTACCGGCACGTCAACATCGCTCTCGTCAACGAGATGGCGATCTTCTGCGACGAGCTCGGGGTGAACCTCTGGGAGTCCATCGAGGCGGCCTCCACCAAGCCCTTCGGCTACCAGAAGTTCCTGCCCGGCCCCGGCGTCGGCGGGCACTGCATCCCGGTCGACCCCTCGTACCTGTCGTACACGGTGCGCAAGCTCGGCTATCCCTTCCGCTTCGTCGAGCTCGCCCAGGAGATCAACGAGCGGATGCCGTCGTACGTCGTGGCCCGGGTGCAGCGGCTGCTCAACCGGGCCCGCAAGCCGGTGAACGGCTCACGCGTGCTGCTCCTCGGCGTGACGTACAAACCAGACATCGCCGACGAGCGGGAGACGCCCGCGATACCGGTGGCCGAGGCGCTGCTGGAGCTGGGCGCGGAGCTGTCGTTCTGCGACCCGTACGTGAAGGAATGGTCGGTCGAGGGCAGGGCGATCCCCCGCGAGGAGGATCTGCGGTCGGCCGTGGCCGCCGCGGACGTGGTGGTCCTGTTGCAGCAGCACGCGGCGTTCGACCTGGACGTGGTGGAGGACCACGCCCTTCTCGTCCTGGACACTCGTGGCGTGCTCGCCACGAGCGAACGCGTCGAGCGGCTGTAGGAAGGGTCCGCGCCGTGCACGTGCTCGTCATGACGGTGGTGCATCACCCCGAGGACGCCCGGATCCTGCACCGGCAGATCCGGGCACTCGTCGATGCCGGTCATGAGGTCACGTACGCCGCGCCGTACACCGCGCGGGGAGTCGTGCCGCGCTCGTGGGTGACCGGAGTCGACCTGCCGAGGGCCGCCGAGCGGCGCCGCCTGTCGGCGGTGCGGGCGGCCCGCAAGCTCTTCAAGAGCATGCGCGGGAAGGTCGACCTGGCGCTCATCCACGACCCCGAGCTGCTGTTCGCCGTCGCCGGGGTGCGCAAGAGCCCGCCGGTGGTCTGGGACGTCCACGAGGACACCCCCGCGACGCTGTCGCTCAAGCCGTGGCTGCCGGCGTTCCTGCGCCCGCCGACGCGGTACCTCGCCCGGCTCCTGGAGGGCACGGCCGAGCGCCGGATGCACCTGCTGCTGGCCGAGGCGGCGTACGCCGGCCGGTTCCGGCAGCGGCACCTGGTGGTGCCGAACGAGACCTGGGTGCCCGACAGCGTCAGCCCGCCCGGCGACGACCGGGTGGTCTACCTGGGCTGGCTGTCGGAGGCCCGGGGCGTGCAGGAGGCCGTCGAGGTGGCCCGCCTGCTGCAGCCGCACCGGGTGGCCGTGGAGCTGATCGGGTACGCCGACCCGCAGAGCAGGCCGCTGCTCAACGAGGCGGTCGCGCAGGGCGTGCTGGAGTGGCGCGACTTCATGCCGAACGACGAGGCGCTCAAGCGGCTCGACGGCGCGCTCGCGGGGCTGTCGCTGCTGCACGACGAGCCCAACTACCGCCACTCCATGCCCACGAAGATCGTGGAGTACATGGCCCACGGCATCCCGGTCATCACCACCCCCTCGCCGCGGGCCGTCGAGCTCGTGGAGCGTTACCAGTGCGGCATGGTGGTCCCCTGGCGGGACCCGCAGGCGGTGGCGCGCGCGGTGCTCCAGCTCAGGGACAACCCGTTCGAACGGCGCGGCACCGGCGGGCGCGGCTACGCCGCCGCGCGGGCGAACCACCACTGGCCCAACTCGGCGCGTCGTTTCGTCGACCAGCTGGAAGCGTGGGCCGGCGTCAAGAGCTGAAGCCCCGGTGAACACTTCGGCGTGACAAGTTCGACGATCGACGGGCGGGTAGTGTCCTGAAAGTGCGCTGGCTCACCTTCATCCTGGGTGTGGCGATTCTCGCGGGTGTCGCGTCCGTCGTGATCGTCCTGCGGGACGGGAACTCCGATCCGGGCGCAGCCGGAGCCGGGCAGACCCTCTCCGCGGCGACCGAGAGCCCCAGCCCCACCCCCGCGCACAGCGAGTTCACCGATCCCTGCGGCACGTTCGACACCGCCGCGGCCACGCCGTACGCCGTGATGGGGTACTGGCTCATCCCGACCTCGGACCCGTGCACCTGGCGGCGTCAGCTCCAGGCCATCCACCGCCTCGGCGGGGACACCGTCGTGCGCCTCGGCTTCGGCCTGTCGCCGCGCCAGACGGACGAGGACGGGCAGGTGCTCCAGCCGGTGGACGACAAGGAGCCGGAGAAGACCCCGCCGCTCGACAAGCGGTACGCCGTCTGCGTGGAGAGCGGGCTCAGCTGCACGAAGGCGGCGGAGCAGGACCTCCGGACCGCCAACCCCGGCAACCGCATCAGCTGGACGTACGTCTACCGCACCGACGAGCAGTTCGGGCCCGGCATCTTCCGCTGCCCGCAGGTGGAACGCAAGATCGTCGTGAACGGCGCGGTCTTCTACCGGCTCATCGCGCCGGAGGACGGCTCCGACGACCCCACCTGCGACTTCACCACCAAGGGGCGGGCCTACCACCTGATCCTCGTCTCGGCGGGCCAGCAGGACAGCCTCAGCGAGCTGCTCGACCTCGGCGACCGGTTCGGCATCCGGGTCTTCCCCGCGCTGCCCCTCGCGCCGCGCGACCCGGCCGAGTCCACCCGCGCCGACCCCCGGCACATCGGCACGCTCACCACCCTGACCCGGCGGATCCTGCAGGACTACGGCAACCGCTTCGGCGACCGTCAGTCGCTGGGCGGCGTCTACCAGCCGTTCGAGCTGCAGCTCAGGGACTGGCCCGACCCCGCCAAGGTCCAGACACTGCAGGTGTACGCCGAGCAGCACCGGATCGTCGAGCAGGAGCTGCCCGGCAAGCCCATCCTGGTCAGCCCGTACATCGACAGCCGGAGGCGGCTGAAGTACACCTCCACGCCGGCGCAGGTCGCCGCGGGCTTCAAGGCCCTCGCCCGGACCGGGGTGGAGATCATCGCCCCGCAGGACGGCCGGGGCACGGGCAAGGTCGGCCTGTTCTGGCCCAACTGGAAGAACAAGCCGGTGGACGACCGCCTCAAGCCGGTCGTCGGCGAGAGCACCTACGCCACGGCCTACTACGGCGGCACCCGCGACTACTACCGCGAGATGTCCAAGGCGCGGGCGCAGCTGGCCGAGGAGGGCGTGGAGGTGGAGCTCTGGGCCAACGTGGAGGCCTTCGAGCCGTCCTCGACCGAGAACTGCGGCCGGCAGGGCACCCGGGGCAGGACCGACAAGCCCCGGCTCGACACCCAGGTCACGCTGGCCGGGCCGTACGTCTCGAAGGTCATCTCGTACATGTGGAGCGACTTCTTCACCTGCGGCTCGCCGTCGCTGTCGGAGGAGATCGCGCAGGACTGGGACCGGCCGATCCCGGTGGAGGCGCAGCGGCGCGAACGCCAGATCCAGGACGGCCTGGAGATCCGCGGCTACCACCTCGGCGACGCGAAGGTCACGCTGAGCTGGCCGGAGCTGGACACCCCCCGGGTCGTCGACTCGGCGACGGTCGGCTGGCACGACGGCACACCGATCCCGGGGCTTCCCGCGGGCATCGAGACGATCTGGATCCCGGTGGACTGGGCGACGGTGCCCGGCGACGTGTGGGTGCGGGTGGAGGTCACCTCCGCCGACGGCCGTAAGTCGGCGGAGCCCGTCTACTACCACAACACCGGCTGAGACACCGGCTATAGACACCGTTGAGACACCGGGCGACCGGCCGCGTACTGATAGCGTTCGCTCATGATCCCACGCATCCCGGTCAGCGTGGATCTCGTCGTGCTCACCGTCAGGTCCCAGCAGCTGAGCGCCCTCGTCTGGCGGCGCGACCGGCCGCCGTACGAGGGCAGGTGGGCGCTTTCCGGCGGCTTCATCAAGCTGGAGGAGGACCTGCCGGCCGCCGCCGCCCGGGTGCTCGCCGAACGGGCGGGCCTGCCCGGCGCCCCGGTGCATCTGGAGCAGTTGCAGACCTACGGCTACCCGGACCGCGACCCCCGCCAGCGGGTCGTCAGCGTCGCCTACCTCGGCCTCGCCCCCGACCTGCCCGCGTCGACCGAGGCGCACATGAGCTGGCAGCCGGTGGCGGAGCTGACCGAGATGGCCTTCGACCACCGCAGGATCATGCTCGACGGCGTGGAGCGGGCGCGGAGCAAGCTGGAGTACACCTCGCTCGGCGCCGCCTTCTGCCCGCCGGAGTTCACCGTCGCGGAGCTTCGCCGCGTGTACGAGATCGTCTGGGGCCGCCCGCTCGACCCCCGCAACTTCCACCGGAAGGTCACCAAGACCGAGGGCTTCCTGGTGCCCACCGGACGCACGACGACCCGGGACGGCGGCCGGCCCGCCATGCTGCACCGCCGCGGCCCCGCCGTGCTGCTGCATCCCCCGATGCTCCGCGCCGGCGCCGCCGCCCCCCAGTAGCTACCGCAGCCGGATCGTCCGCCTCACAGGGATCTTTCAGGATATATTCCGGCCTATGCTCGCTGCGGCCCCACGCGTCGCCCCCGACGCGCCGGCCATCCTCCGCGGACCGTCGCGGCTGCGCGTCCTCGACCTCCTGCGGTTCTGCGCGGCTCTCGGCGTCGTCCTGTTCCACTTCGGCGAGACCCGCGCGTGGGGCACCCCGAACGCCTTCCCGGCGCTGAGCGCGGTGACCATGTTCGGGGTGTACGGCGTGCGGTTGTTCTTCCTGATCAGCGGGTTCGTGATCCTGATGAGCGCGTGGGGCCGTACGGCCGGGCACTTCGCGGCGTCGCGGATCGCCCGGCTCTACCCGGCGTACTGGGCGAGCGTGCTCGTCCTCGGCGCGCTGGCCGTCGGCGGGCTCATCACCGACCACCGGCCGACGTTCGCCGAGCTGCTGGCCAACATGACCATGCTCCAGCACGGCCTGCGGGTGCGGGACCTGGAGATCGTCTACTGGACGCTCTGGCAGGAGCTCGTCTTCTACGTGCTCATCGCGTGCTTCGCCGCGATCGGCATCACCTACCGCCGCTGCCTGGCGTTCCTCGGCGGCTGGGTCTTCCTGCTCGTCGTCGCCGAGCGGGTGGACGCCGATCTCCTCCAGGCCGTGCTGCTGCCGTTCAGCGCGCCGTACTTCATCGCGGGCATGGCGTTGTTCCTGATCCACCGCTTCGGCGGATCGATGTTCCCCTGGCTGTTCGTCGGGGCGGGGTGGGCGCTCGCGATCGTGTCGGTGCTGGGGGAGAAGCTCCCGGCGGTCGACCGGTTCGGCCCGGCGCTGGGGTCCGCGCTCGTCGTCGGCGTGATCTCACTGATCTTCCTGGCGATGGTCGCGGTCGCCGTCGGCGCGCTCGACCGGCTCGACTGGCGGTGGCTGACCGCGCTCGGCGCGCTGACCTACCCCCTGTACCTCTTCCACCACCACGTGGGGTTCCTGCTCATCCAGGCGTTGCACGAGCCGCTCGGCAACCGGCTCGCCCTGCCCGTCGCGACGGCCGCCGCGCTCGCCGTCGCGTACGCCGTGCACCGGCTGGTGGAGCGGCCCCTGCAGCCCCGCCTGCGGGCGGCCCTGGAGCGGTCGCTCACCGTGGATGTCACAGCGGACGTCACGCAGACGCCGGCGCCGGCGCCGCTCGCGGAGGCGCCGGCCGCCTACTTGCCCCGGGGCGGGTAGATCTCGCCTCCGTGCAGCGTGCGGCCCTGCAGCAGGGTCGTCAGCGTGACGAACTTGTAGTGCTGCTTCTCCAGCTTGGCCAGCACGCCCGGCATCGCCTTGACCGTCTCCGGGACGATGTCGTGCAGCAGGATGACACCGTCGCGCTTGGCGAGCTTCAGCGTCCGCGCGGCGATGACCTTCGTGTTCCTGGCCTGCCAGTCGAGCGTGGATCCCGTCCAGAGGATCTGGGGCAGGCCGAGTTGCGCCGTGAGACCGGAGATGCGGGCGTTCGTCGCGCCGTTCGGCGGGCGCATGATCTCCGGCTTCCTGCCGATCGTCTCGTAGATGACGTCCGAGGTGCTGGTGAGCTCGCTGAGCACCTCCTCGTCGGGCAGCTTGGTCAGGTCGGGGTGGTTCCAGGTGTGGTTGCCGATCTCGTGGCCCTCCCGCACGATCCGCTGCGTGAGCTCGGGGCGGTTGGCCACCTTCCGGCCGAGCAGGAAGAACGTGGCCTTCGCCTTGTGCTTCTTCAGCGTGTCGAGCAGCGCGGGCGTGTAGGGCCACGGCCCGTCGTCGAAGGTGAGCGCGATGCACTTGTACCGGGCGCAGTACGGCTTCGCCGCCTTCACCGTTTTCACTGTCTTCGCCGCCGCGACCGGCGCCGATGCGACCGGGGTGGGAATGGTGCAGACCCCGGCCACGCAGACACCGGCCATCGCGATTCTGACTTTCCGCCACATGTCGCGCGATCTTAGTGAATATCGCCGGAGAGGGTAATCCTCGAAGCACTCCTCAGAGCGGCGGAACGGCGTCCCTGGCCCGCTGGAGGGCGAGTTCGGCCCACCACTGGCCGCCGTACGGCGTGACCACGCCGTACACGGGGTCGGCGGAGCCGCTCTCGCCACGGGTGCACCGGGCGTCGGAGATCCCGGCCGGGCGCAGCCACAGGTACGCGTCCACGAGCGCGTTGCCGGTGTCGGTGGTCGGCCGCGCCCCGGCGCCGCGTCCCGGCGGGTTGCACCATTCCTGGGGGTCCTTGTACTTGCCCTCCGGCGGAGTCCACGCGCCCCGGCCGTTCCGGCCCGTGTCGACGACGAAGTGCGGCAGCCCGGCCGTGTCCGTGCTCGTATCCGCGCACGTGCCGCTCCCCGACGCCCTCGTTTTCACACAGGCGGCGAGGCGGGTGCCGTACGCGACGAGCGAGCCGGTCTCCTGATATCCGGCGGCGTTGAGATAGAAGCCGTCGGCCTGGGCGATCCCCGCCTCGACCAGCCGCGTGGCCATGACCTCCGGCGACGGCCAGCCCTCCAGGCTGCCGTCGAGGTAGACGGCGGTGTTCGGCAGCCCGCCGAGCCGTTTCACGGCCGAGGCGAGCATCCGCAGCCTGGCCCGCTGGTCGGCGGCGTCCCCGAGCGAGCACTCCGGCGAGCCCGGCAGTTCCGTGAGGCTGTTGGGCTCCAGCACGAACACCGCCCTGCGGTCGCCGACGGCCGAGGCGACGGCGTCGATCCAGGCGAGGTACTGCGCCGAGCCGGCCGCGCCGCCCTCGTTGCACGCGTGCAGCGGGATGTCGTCGGTGACGAAGACCGGCACGGCGTCCTGTCGCGCGGCGGCCTCCAGTGCGGCGCTCGCCGTACGGCCCGCCTGGGCGGCGCTCGGCCCGCCCAGCCACACGGCCCTCGGCACCGCGGCGAGCTTCCGCATCGTCTCGGCGTCGTCGCCGCGCCCCGCCGCCGCCCAGGCCTCCGCCTGGCGCGCCTCGTCGCCCGCCGGGTCGGCGTAGAGCCGTACGTCCCGCCCGCGCAGCGGGTTGCCCGAGCCCGCGCCGCCCGCTGTGGTGGTCGTCGGGGCCGGGGTGGCGCGCTCGGCGGGCTTCCCGGACGCCGCCAGGGGCACCTGCGGCTCTCCGGACGACGGCTTGCCGGACGACGCGGTCTGGACGGCGACGACGACCCCCGCCGTCACCAGGAGGGCGGCGACGACGCCCCCGACCCCGAGCAGGAGGCCGGGGCGGGACCGTCGGCTCGCCGCGCCTCCCGCGACCGTCGGCAGCCCGGTGACCGTCGCGGCAGGCGCGACCGTCGCGACCGGTGCGACCGACTCGACCGGCTCGTGGCCGGTCAGCATCTCGACGAGGCGCTGCGCCGTGGGGCGCTGGGCCGGCTCCTTCGCCAGCGCCAGGTCGACGATCGACCGCAGCCGGGGATCGAGCCCCGAGATCTGCGGAGGCTCGTGGAGCACCCGGTAGAGGATGCTCGGGATCGACCCGCCGCTGAACGGCGCGTGCCCGGAGGCGGTGTACGCCACCAGGGCGCCCCAGCCGAAGATGTCGGAGGCGGGGGTCAGGCGGTCGCCCTTCGCCTGCTCGGGCGACATGAAGGACGGAGTCCCGGCGACGATGCCGCTCATGTCCGCGGTGTTGTCGGTGACCTGGGCGATGCCGAAGTCGATGACCTTGGGGCCGACCGGCGAGAGCAGCACGTTCGACGGCTTGAGGTCGCGGTGGATCACCCCCGCGCTGTGGATCGCCTGCAGGGCCACGGCCACGTTGACCGCGACCGCCTCCAGGCTCGATCCCGACAGCGGCCCGCGGTCCCGTACGACCTCCTGGAGGGTGGGCCCGGGGACGTACTCGGTCGCCAGGTAGGCGACCTCGCCGTCCAGACCGGCGCCGAGGACGGCGGCGGTGCAGAAGCGGGCGACCCGCTGGGCGGCGGCGACCTCCCGCTGGAACCGGCGCCGGAAGGCGGGGTCGGCCGCCCACTGCGGGTGGATCACCTTGACGGCGGCCTCCCGGCCGTCGTCGTCCCGGCCGAGATAGACCGTGCCCATGCCGCCCTGGCCGAGCCGGCCGAGAATGTGGAACGGCCCGATGCGCCGGGGCTCGCCGTATCGCGGTCCGTCACCCTCAGCGCCGTTCGTCATGCTTTTCCCCGATCGCCGGTTCAGGCGCGATCCTAACCAAAACCGGGGTTCGGATGCCGCCCCTTCCAAGGGGGACAATCCATACCTACTGAAAGCGGCGTACAGCGGGCGTCAAGCGCATTGAAACCGGCCTGCGACAAAGTGAGGCCAACAACAGAGGAAAGGAACCCCGCAATGGCGCTCACCCGCTCCCTGGCCGGCATCACGCTGGCGGCCGGCATCTTCGCTCTCGCCCCGCTGGCCACCGCCACCGCCGCCTCCGCCGCCGAGGCCGCCACCACCCAGGGCACCGCCGCCCAGGCCGCGTTCAAGCCCTTCGGCCCGTACTTCGCGGCGGGTTCGAAGGCCAAGGTGAGCGGTTCGCTGACGGCCGCGGCCAAGGACGACCCCAGCGCGCCCGCGCCGTGGGTCAAGGTCTCCGGCAGCGTCGTCGACCGGACCCGCTCCTCGTCCGCCTGCGGCTGGGCGCTCTTCCGCGTCAGCTGGTTCGACTCCTCCAACACGCCGCACCTGGCCTACCGCAACTACCGCACCTGCTCGTACAACGTGAAGAAGAAGTTCGCCTTCACGATGAAGAACGTCGGGGAGGTCGAGCTCAAGGTCTGCTCCGAGGGCAAGGCCGCCAAGCCGTCGATCAACTGCCAGTACGCCGGCACCTGGAAGACGCTGTACGCCTACTACAAGTAGAGCCTCCGGGGGTCATCTTCTAAGGTGACGGTATGCCGCGATTCCGCTCGATCCTCGACAGCATGCCGCCCTACAAGCCCGGCAAGGCCGTGGTCTCCCCGGAGGGCCGGTCGTACAAGCTGTCCTCCAACGAGAGCCCGTACGGGCCGCTGCCGTCGGTGGTCGAGGCGGTCGCGCGGGCGGCCACCGAGGTCCACCGCTACCCCGACCCAGGAGCCGTCCGGCTCACCGAGGCGCTCGCCGAGCGGTACGACGTGCCCGCCGGGCACGTCGCGCTCGGCGCCGGGTCGGTGGCGGTGGCGCAGCAGATCCTGGCGGCGGTGGGCGAGCCCGGCGCGGACGTCATGTACGCCTGGCGCTCCTTCGAGGCCTACCCGCTGCTCGCGGACCTCTCGGGCGCCCGCTCGATCCGGGTGCCGCTGCGCGAGGAGACGCACGACCTCGACGCGATGGCCGACGCTCTCACGCCGGAGACCCGCCTGGTCTTCGTGTGCAACCCCAACAACCCGACCGGCACCGTGAACCGGACCGAGGAGCTCAGGCGGTTCCTCGGCCGGGTGCCCGGAGACGTCACGGTCGTCCTCGACGAGGCGTACCGGGAGTACGTGCGGGACGCCGACGTGCCGGACGGCCTCGCGCTCTACCGGGAGCACCCGAACGTCGCCGTCCTGCGGACGTTCTCCAAGGCGTACGGCCTGGCGGGCCTGCGGGTCGGCTACCTGATCGGGCACGAACCGGTGGCCGCGGCCGTCCGCAAGACGCTGCTGCCCTTCGCGGTCAACCACCTCGCGCAGGCCGCCGCCATCGCGTCCCTCCACGCGGAGGACGAGTTGCTGGAGCGGGTCGAGACCGTCATCAAGGAGCGCACGCGCGTGCGGGAGGCCCTGCTGTCGCAGGGATGGACGGTCCCGCCCACCGAGGCCAACTTCGTGTGGCTGCGCCTCGGCGAGCGCACGATGGAGTTCGCCGCGAAGTGCGCGGCAGTGGGCGTCGCCGTGCGCCCGTTCGACGGCGAGGGGGCCAGGGTGTCCATCGGCGACCCCGAGGCCAACGACGTCTTCCTGGCCGTCGCCCAGGCCTTCGTCTGAGCGGTTGTATGAGCGGTTGTCCAAGCGGGGTGCGGACGGCGACCGCGCTGCCGGGGCACGCCGGCCCCACGCCGTCGGCCCGGCGCCGAGCGCCGTCCACACCCTTCGTTCACCTGGTCACCGGGTGAGCTTCTCCACGATCAGCCGGTAGAGCTGGCGCGGCCGGCCCGGCTGCGGAGTGCGGTTCGGCGGAAGCGGCCACGCGAGTCCCTCGTCAACCAGCGTGCGCAGCAACCGGCGAGCCGTACGCGGGGTGACCCCGAGCATGCGCCCGGCCCCCTCCGCGTCCACGACCGTGTCTCCGCCTTCCAGCTTGGCCGCCAGGCGCGCCAGCACCTCGACGCCCTTGGGCTTGATCGGCCCACCCGGCTGGGGAGGCATCCGGGGCGGCGGCACCAGGGCCCGGCCCTCCCGGTCCACCGCGAAGCCCTGGGGCTGTTTGCCGCCCTGGGTGCGGGCGAGCGCGCCCCTGGCGTGCGTCTCGGCCTCGTGCGTCGTGCGGCCCATCCCCACGCCCACCTCGACGGCGAGCCCCAGCTCCTCGCGGATCCTGGCGGCGAAGGGCAGCACCCGGAACCCGTCGGTGGCGGCCGCGATCGAGCCCTTGGTCGCCACGACCAGGTAGCTGTGATCGTCGATCGGCCACACGCTCGCGTTGATCCGGTTGGCCTCCTGCACGAGCAGGCGGTGCAGTGACAGCCGCAGCTCGTCCCGCCAGTAGCGCGGCGCGGCCCGGCGTACCGGCTCGCGCAGCGTCGGCACCTCCACCAGCACGACCGTGAGCTGCGACTCCTCCAGCCGGTGCCGGGCGCCGAGCAGCGCCGCCGTGTGCAGTGCCGTCCGTACGGCCGCGGACGTCGGCCGGATCGGCACGACCGGCACCCCGGCGGAGGTCAGCCGGTCGGCCACTCCCTGGACGCACGTGAGCGCGCCCGTGGTGGCCCCCTGGCGGAACAACCGCTCGTGGAAGGCCGTGACCGTGCCGATCGGCCCCGGTTCATCGCGGCTGTGCACCTCCCCGGAGGGGAGGTTGAGGTCCGCGTACGCCTCGTCGATGTCCGGCCGCGCGAGCACGTCCACGCTCACCCGGCGCGGATCGGTCCGCTCGTCCAGCGAGGCCCGCGCGATCGCCGCCACCAGTGCCGCTCCGCCGAGCTGCACGTGTGTCGCGGGCATCGTCAGCACTCCGGCCCGCCGGGCGAGCTCGAAGGGCACCGGGCTCGCGAACAGGCAGGCGTCCACACCCGGCCCGAGCCGGGTCACCTTGTCCGCGGCCTCCTGCTCGTCCCTGTACGCGGCGGCGACCAGCCGACAGGGCACCGGGGCCGCCGAGTGCCCCATGAGCATGACGCGTTCGACCAAATCATGTGACCCCACCACGCCGATGGTGAGGTCGGGTGTCACCGTCCCTAGACGTGACCCGCGCGGAGTGTCTTCCGTGCGCTCGACCAATGTTCGTCCCATCCCACGTCGCCCTCGTTGTTGTGGCTTCTCTTTGGAACGATCGCTGGTTAAGGCCGTAATGTCACGCCCAGATTTTCCGGAATACCATTCTGGGTGGTCGAGCCGCATCCGTAATATCCCGGATACCCCCTGGTCAGGGCGTTAGTAAAGGTTTTCGGACTCAGTGGCCGTCCGAAGTGGAAATTTCACGCACCACATCAGCGCCAAGCGCCTGCATGCGCTGGGCGAGCGCGCCGTGGCCGCGGTCGATGAGATAACCCGTCCCGATCGACGTCTCTCCCTCGGCGGCGAGACCGGCGAGCACGAGCGCGATTCCGGACCTGAGGTCGTGGGCCGTCACGTCGGCGCCGTGCAGCGGCGTCGGGCCGTGCACCACCGCCCGGCTCCCCTCCACCTCGACGTTCGCGCCCATCTTGTTGAGCTCGCCCGCGAGCGCGAAGCGGCCGTCGAAGATGCGCTCGTGGATGTAGCTGGAGCCCTCGGCGAGGCAGGCCACCGTCATCAGGGGCGACTGCAGGTCGGTCGCGAAGCCGGGGTAGGTGTCGGTGATCACGTTGATCGGGCGCAGCGGCCGGTCGCGGCGCACCTGCAGGACCGCGCCGTGCTCCTCGAACTCGACGCCCATCTGCTCCAGCTTCCACCGGACCACGCCGAGGTGCTCCAGCGAGGCGCCGACCAGGCTCACCTCGCCCCCGGTGATCGCCGCGGCCATCGCGAACACTCCCGCGTCGAGCCGGTCCGGCATCACCGTGTGCTCGACCGCGGTCAGCTCGTCGACGCCCTCGACCGTGATGAAGCCGGTGCCGCCGCCGCGGATGCGCGCCCCCATCCGGCTCAGCATCGTGATGACGTCGAGCACCTCGGGTTCGAGCGCCGCGTTCTCGATCACGGTGGTGCCCCGGGCGAGCGAGGCGGCCATGATCAGGTTCTCGGTGCCGGTGTGGGAGGGGGTGTCGAGATAGAGCGGAGCGCCGACCAGGCCGCCGGCCTTGATGTGGATGACGGACTCGCCCTCGTCCACCATCGCGCCGAGGCGCTTGTAGCCGAGGTAGTGGAAGTCGAGGTTGCGGCTGCCGAGGTTGCAGCCGCCGATGCCCTCGATGATCGCCTCACCGAGGCGGTGGAGCAGGGCCGGGACGAACAGCACCGATCCCCGGAACCGGCGGGCGATCTCGGCGGGCAGGACCGGGCTGGTCAACCGGGAGGCGTCGATGACGAGCGTCCGCTCGCTCTCGTGGAACTCCACCTTCGCGCCGATGGCCTCGGCGAGCTCCACCGCCCGGCGCACGTCCTCGATGACGGGCACGTTGCGGAGCACCGTACGGCCTTCGGCCGCGAGCAGCGCCGCCCCGATCATGGGCAGTACGGCGTTCTTCGCGCCCTGGATGAAGGCGGTTCCACGCAGTACGTTGCCACCGCGCACGCGGTAACTGACCATGAATCTGACTCCTATTTTGGGGGAAAGGTGGGGGACTCGCGTCGGCCGGCAGCCACGTCGTCGGCGAATGCGTCGGCCTAGAGTAGCCGCTGTCCCGGGCGTTTCGGGGAGGAACTACCCCCAGAACGCGTGGGGGAACAGGTCACGTCAGATGACTTCTGTGACCTGTGTGACTTAGGCGCGGAAGCGCTCTCCGGTGAGGCGCTCGTACGCCTCGACGTAGCGGCCGCGCGTGCGCTCGACGATCTCGTCCGGCAGCGGCGGAGGGGCCTCGCCGGAGGCCCTGTCCCAGCCCGACGCGGGCGACAGCAGCCAGTCGCGGACGAACTGCTTGTCGAACGACGGCTGGGAGCGGCCCGGCTCCCACTGGTCCAGCGGCCAGAAGCGCGACGAGTCGGGCGTCAGCACCTCGTCGCCCAGGGTCAGCACGCCGTCGGAGTCCCAGCCCAGCTCGATCTTGGTGTCGGCCAGGATGATGCCGCGCTCCAGGGCGATCTCCGCCCCCCGGCGGTAGACGCCGAGGGTGATGTCGCGCAGCCGCCCGGCCACGTCCGCGCCCACCTCGGCCACGACCTGCTCGAACGTCATCGGCTCGTCGTGCTCGCCCATCGGCGCCTTCGTCGACGGCGTGAAGATCGGCTCGGGCAGCCGCGACCCGTCGGTGAGCCCCTCCGGGAGCCGCACGCCGGAGACGACGCCCTCCCTGCGGTAGTCGGTCAGCCCGGAGCCCGTGAGGTAGCCGCGGGCCACGCACTCGACCGGCACCATCCGCAGCTTCCGGCACAGCACCCCGCGCCCGGCGAACTCCGCGGGCACGCCGGCCGAGACGACGTGGTTGGGCACGACGTCCTTGAGTTGCTCGAACCACCACAGCGACAGCCGGGTGAGAATCTCCCCTTTGTCGGGGATGCCGGGTTCGAGCACGTAGTCGAAGGCCGAGATACGGTCCGACGCGACCATCAGCAGCAACCCCTCGGGGGTCTCGTAGAGGTCGCGTACCTTGCCGGAGTGCAGGTGCTTCACCCCGCCATTCTCCCAGCTCCTCACCCCGTGTCGCGTCAGGAGGTGGCGGCGGTCAGGGCGATGTCGGAGCGGTGGTGGGAGCCGCGCAGGGTGATCTGCTCCAGCGCCTCGTAGGCCCGCGTCCTCGCCTCGGCCAGGTCGGCGCCGGTGCCGACCACGTTGAGCACCCGCCCGCCGTTCGACACCAGCCGGTTCTCCGGGTCGAGGGTCGTCCCGGCGTGCAGCGCGTACGCCTCCTCGGTCGTCGCGGGGAGCCCCGTGACGACGTCGCCCTTCACCGGGTCGGCCGGGTAGTTCTCGGCGGCGAGCACCACGGTCACGGCGGCGCCGTCGCGCCACCGCAGCGGCGGATGGTCCGCGAGGGCGCCGGTCGCGCACGCGAGCAGCAGCCCTCCCAGCGGGGTCTCCAGACGGTCGAGCACGACCTGGGTCTCCGGGTCGCCGAAGCGCGCGTTGAACTCGATCACGCGGGGACCGTCGGCGGTCAGGGCCAGCCCCGCGTACAGCACACCCGTATACGGCGTGCCGCGCCGGGCCATCTCGGCGACCGTCGGCCGGACGATCTCGGCCATGACCCGCTCCGACAGGCCCTCCGGGGCCCAGGGGAGCGGGGTGTAGGCCCCCATGCCGCCGGTGTTGGGACCCTTGTCGCCGTCGTAGGCCCGCTTGAAGTCCTGGGCCGGCTGCAGCGCCACCGCGCTCGTGCCGTCGCACAGGGCGAACAGCGACACCTCCGGGCCGTCGAGGAACTCCTCGATCACCACCCGCTCGCAGGACCGCGCGTGTTCGAGGGCCTCCTCGCGGCTGTCGGTCACGACCACGCCCTTGCCCGCGGCCAGGCCGTCGTCCTTCACGACGTACGGAGGGCCGAAGGCGTCCAGCGCCGCCGCGGCCTCCTCCTCGGTCACGCACGTGTACGCCCGCGCGGTCGGCACGCCCGCGGCCGTCATGACGTCCTTGGCGAACGCCTTGGAGCCCTCGACCGCCGCGGCCCGCGCCGACGGCCCGAAGCAGGGGATGCCCCCGGCCCTGACCGCGTCGGCCACGCCGGCGACGAGCGGCGCCTCCGGGCCGATCACCACGAGGCCGGCGCCCAGGCGCTCGGCGAGGGCGGTGACCGCCGCGCCGTCCGTCGGCGTGACCTGGTGCAGGGTGGCCACATCGGCGATGCCGGCGTTGCCGGGGGCGCAGTGGACTTCGACGACGGAGGGGTCCAGCCGCAGGGCCCGGCACAGAGCGTGCTCGCGACCCCCGGAACCGATGACAAGAACGCGCACCCGTTCATTCTCGCAGTCTTCTCCGCGTCCTCCGCCGTCCGGCCTCCTGGATACACAGGGGTGACCAGTTTGTCCGACCCCTTTTTGGCAAGAAGTGCATGATCGAAGGCTCTTGACGCCGGTACCCTGGAACAGGCGTCCGGCAGTGATGTGCTAGGTTGGACAGGCTTCGCGCTGTCTCGTAGTGATTGGAGGTGGTCTGGGATGAACTCTGGTGATCCCGTCAGTACGTGCTCGCGCACGTACGTCGTGCGCACTCCCGACCACTTCGACACGAGTCCCGAGGGGCAGCTCACGCCTGCATGAAGGGGTGACATCACGTCGCGCGTAGAGCGTGCCGGCTCGGGCGGGAAGGGACCGCCATGCGCTCCACTCTGCTGTTTCCCCGCATCAACAGGCACACCCGGGTTCTGCCCACACACCTCGGCGCCTCGAACGTGAGCGCGGACCCCGTCGTCCGCTGCGTGCCGCCGGCCAGCTCCCTCGTCGAGTTCGGCGCGTACATCGACGGCAAGAAGGTCGCCGCGAACGGCATCCCCGAGGCCGTCCGGATGGTCCGCGAGCACAACGAGGCCAACGAGATGCCCGGCGCGTACGTCTGGGTCGGCCTGCACGAGCCCGCCGCGCCCGAGGTGGAGTGGCTCGCCGAGGTGTTCGGCCTGCACCCCCTCGCCGTCGAGGACGCCATCAAGGCCCACCAGCGCCCCAAGGTCGAGCGGTACGGCGACTCGCTGTTCGTGGTGCTCAAGACCGTCGCCTTCCTCGACGGCGAGGTGCCGACGGCGAGCGGCGAGATCATCGGCACCGGCGAGATCATGGTCTTCGTCGGCCCCGACTTCGTGGTGACCGTACGGCACGGCCGCTACTGCCCGCTCGGCGACGTCCGCGAGAAGCTGGAGTCGAAGGCGAAGCTGATCAGCCGCGGCCCGGCGGGCGTGCTGCACGCCATCGCCGACCACGTGGTGGACAAGTATCTCCAGGTCGCCGACCTGATGCAGGCGGAGCTCGAAGAGGTCGAGGCGGCGGTCTTCGCCGAGGTCAGCTCCCGGGACATCAACCGGATCTACCAGCTCAAGCGGGAGATGCTGGAGCTCAAGCGGGCCGTGGGGCCGCTCCAGACCCCCTTCAACGCCCTTCCCCAGCGGCGCAGCATCCCGTCGGAGATGCGCGAGTACTTCCGCGACGTCGGCGACCACCTCTCCCGGGTGTGCGAGCAGGTGCAGGCCTCCAACGAGCTGTCGGACTCGATCCTGCAGGCCGCGCTGGCGCGCTCGAACGCGCTCGCCAACGAGGACATGCGCAAGATCTCGTCCTGGGTCGCGATCATCTCGGTGCCCACGATGATCGCGGGCATCTACGGCATGAACTTCGAGCACATGCCCGAGGTGAAGGCGGTGTACGGCTACCCGCTGGTGCTGGGAGTCATGGTCGTCGCCTGCACGCTCCTGCACCGCGCCTTCCGCCGCAACGGCTGGCTCTGACCGCCTTCCCCTCTCCCCGGCCGCCCGTCAGCCCTTCACGTAGCCCAGGCCCTCGGCGATCAGGCCGTCCCGGACCCTCATGACGTTGACGCCGCGCACCCGGTCCGCCGGGCCGGGTCCCCAGCGCAGCGTCCACCGGATGACGGCGCGGTCGCCGGCGGTCCAGATCTCCTCCGGCTCGAAGGTGGACTCGCGTGAGGCCGCGATGCCGGACCAGAAGGCGAGACACTCCCGCCGTCCCACGTGCCGGGAGCCGTTCGGGGGCGGGCCGGAGTTCTCCAGGACGCAGTCCTCGGCGATCAGCCCGTCGAGCAGGCCCGGGTCGTGGGTGAGGAAAGCGTCGTTGAACCGCCGCATGATCGTCATGGTCGTCTCGTCGGTCGCCTGGGATATTTCGGTCATCTCGGGTCATCCTCCTGGGGGGTGTCGCGTTCATGTCGCCGGTCGCTCAGTGCCCGGTCGCTCAGTGCCCGGTCGCGCAGTGCCGGTCGCGCAGTGCCCGGTCGCTCAGTGCCGGTCGCGCAGTGCCGGGCGATCGCGGACCCGGCCGCCGCGACGCCCGCGCGTACGGGGCCGTCCGGGCCGAGGGCCGCACCCGTGGCGTACATCCCGCCGACGACCAGCATGAGCTCGTCGGCGAGGGCGCCGGGGTGAGCGGCTCCGGCCGCCTCCGCCAGCGTCTCCAGGCGCCCGTGCATCCTGCGCAGATGGGCGAGCGCCTCCTGGCGGGCGGGGTGGTCGTCGTCCCGGAACTCGCTGGAGGTGTTGTAGAACACGCAGCCGTGGAAGCCGGGTGAGGCGGCCGCGGCGGCCACCAGTTCGACGAGCGCGAGCAGCTGCCCGGCCGGGTCGCCGTCGTGCGGCGCGAGGGCCGCGTCCACCGCGGCCCACCACGCCGTGTCGCTCTCCCGCAGCCAGGCTGCGACGAGGTCGTCCTTCCCGTCGAACTCCCGGTAGAGCAGGCTCTTGCCCAGGCCGACCTCCTCGACGACCTGTTGCATGCCGACGGCCCGCACCCCGTTCTCCTGGAAGAGACGGGACGCGACCCGCAGAATCCGTTCCCTCGTGCCGGGCGCCTGCCGTCGGGCCATTCGCGTTCCTTCCGCCGATCTCACTGTAGCCGTAGCGGACCGATCGGTCCAGGACTGATCGGTCCGCAATTAACTGTACGCAATCGTCATTGCGATATGTCAGATGATGTTGTTGAGTGAGGGGGAGCGGGCCGCTCGCGCACATCGACCGTTTCCACTTCCGCAGGAGCGTGTCATGACAGAGGCGACACCCCGGTTGTCCACTTTTCCCCTCGCGCGTGAGCGTACGTTCGACCCGCCGGACGAGCTGGCGCGCCGCCGCGCCGAGGCGCCGCTCCAGCGGATGACGTACGGGGACGGGCACGAGGGCTGGCTGGCGACCGGTTATGCCGAGTCCCGCGCCATCCTCGCCGACGCCCGCTTCAGCACCCGGCCCGAACTGATGCACTCGGCGCTTCCCCAGCGGGTGGAGCTCCGGCGGGACCCCCTGCCGCCGGGATTCTTCCTGCAGATGGATCCTCCCGACCACACCCGGTACCGGCGGCTGCTGACAGGGCAGTTCACCGTACGGCGGATGAAGCAGCTTGAACCGCGCATCCACGACATCACCGAGAGCCGCCTCGACGCCATGGAGCGCGAGGGCGCCCCCGCCGACCTCGTCCGGTCCTTCGCGCTGCCCATCCCGTCGCTGGTCATCTGCGAGATGCTCG
The DNA here is from genome assembly GCF_008728085.1 of Microbispora cellulosiformans. Lineage (NCBI taxonomy): Bacteria > Bacillati > Actinomycetota > Actinomycetes > Streptosporangiales > Streptosporangiaceae > Microbispora > Microbispora cellulosiformans. The sequence goes on from NZ_VYTZ01000004.1 coordinate 596,207, forward strand.
GCGTGCCGTACGAGGACAGGGAGAAGTTCCAGCACGACTCGTCGGTGATCCTCGATCTGGAGGCGTCGACCGACGAGATCCGGACGGCCATGTACGACCTGCTCGCCTACCTGAGCGATCTCGTCGCCGCCAAGAGGAAGGACCCGGGCGACGACATGCTGAGCGGCCTGGCCGCCTCCGAGGAGCTGACGGACGCCGAGATCGCCGGCATGGGCCTGCTGCTGCTCATCGCGGGCCACGAGACGACGGCCAACATGCTCGGCCTCGGCACCTTCGCGTTGCTGACGAACCCCCGGCAGCTCGCCGTCGTCCGGGACGACCCGGACGCGGTCGAGAACGCGGTGGAGGAGCTGCTGCGCTACCTCAGCATCCTGCACATCGGGCCCACCCGGACGGCTCTGGAGGACGTGGAGATCGGCGGTACCATGATCAGAGCCGGGGAGACGGTGACCCTGTCCCTGGGCGCGGCCAACCGCGACCCCGAGCGGTTCGAGGGCGGCGACACGCTCGACGTGACCCGGTCGGCCCAGGGCCACCTGAGCTTCGGCCACGGCATCCATCAGTGCCTGGGCCAGCAGCTCGCCCGCGTCGAGATGCGGATCGCCTATCCGGCCCTGCTGCGCCGGTTCCCCGGTCTGCGCCTGGCCGTGCCGCCGGAGGAGGTGCCGATGCGGGCCACCTCGGCGGTCTACGGGGTACGCCGCCTGCCGGTGCTCTGGTGAGGCGATGCGCGGGAGGAAACGATGAAGATCAAGGCGGATACCGGACGGTGCGTCGGGGCGGGGATGTGCGCGCTCACGCTGCCCGAGGTCTTCGACCAGAGCGAGGACGACGGGACGGTCGAGGTTCTCGACCCCGAGCCGTCGGCCGAACGGGCGGCGGCGGTGCGCAGAGCCGTCCAGCTCTGCCCGTCCGGTGCCCTCTCGCTCGACTCGATCGAGGAGTGAGGGAGCGGCCCGGCGTGACACGCGGGATGTTGTGACGCTCAGCTACTTGACGCGCACCCTGCGATGAGGTTGTCTGATAAGTGGCTGTGTAAGCCATTCTTGTGGGTGACCCTGGAGCCCCGTCTGCCGGCGGGGCTCTTCCCATGTCTTCTCACAACAGTGTCTTCTCACAACAGGGTCACGGCGCTCCCACGGGGCGCAACGGGCTGACCGGCCGGGGCAGCGGCAGCCCGCGTGCCTTCCACAACCGGCGCATGCGGTCGGGGTAGTCGGTGACGACGCCGGCCACGCCCAGGTCCATGAGCCGGGCCGCCTCGTCGGGCTCGTTCACCGTCCACACCACGACGGGCAGGCTGTGCCGCGCCGCCCCCGCCATCAGCGTCGCGTCGACGAGCACCCGGTCGGGGGAAAGTGTCGTCGCGCCCACCGCGGCGGCGGCCGCCGCGAGGTCGCCGCCCACCTCGCCGAGGCGGATGCCGTTCATCCACTCCGGCGTCATCGTGTCGCGCTCCACGAGGGCGTACCGCCGCTCGACCAGCGGCCGGGCGATCTCCAGGAGCCGCCAGTCGAAGCTGAGCAGGGCCGACCTGGAGAGCCGGTCGTGCCGGTCGAGCTCGTCGACGACCTGCGTCACGAACCGCCGCGGGTCCGGGCACAGGCCGGGACGGGTGGGATCCGACTTGAGCTCCACGTTCAGCCGCACGTCGTCCGCGCCGAGGGCGCCGATCAGGCCGAGGACCGCGCCGAGCGTGGGCATCCGGGTGTCCGGCAGCGGCACCTGCGTGAGCGCGAAGCGGTCGTCCGGCCGCTGCGGCAGCCGTACGCCGACGTCGAGGGTCCGCAGTTGCGGCAGCGTGAGCGCGATGATCGGCTTGCCGACGTACGGGAACATCTCGTCCCCCGGCGTGGCCATGCCGGTGTCCGCGCTGGTCACCGGGGAGACGTGCAGATCGTGGGTGAGCACGAGCTGCCCGTCGGCCGACATGGCGACGTCGAACTCGAGGGCGTCGACCCCGAGCTCCAGCGCGAAGGCCAGGCCGGGCAGCGTGTTCTCGGGCCTCAGCCCCCGCGCTCCACGGTGCCCGTGCAGCTCAACGTATCCGTGCACAGCGGCGTACCCTACCGCCCCGCCGGGGCGGCGCGGGTGATCCCCCGGTTCCGGGCGCGTACGCCAGGAACCATCAGATCAGCGGGCGAATCTGGATGGTCTGGGTGCGGCCGGGGCCCACGCCGATGGCCGAGATCGGGGCGCCGCTCATCTCCTCCAGCGCCCTGACGTACGCCTGCGCGTTCGGCGGCAGGTCCTCGAACGTCTTGGCGCTGGTGATGTCCTCCTGCCAGCCGGGCAGCTCCTCGTAGACCGGCGTGGCGTGGTGGAACTCGGTCTGCGTCATGGGGATCTCGTCGTGGCGCGTGCCGTCGACGTCGTACCCCACGCAGACCGGGATGCGCTCCAGACCGGACAGCACGTCGAGCTTGGTCAGGAAGAAGTCGGTCACGCCGTTGATCCGGGTGGCGTAGCGCGCGATGACCGCGTCGAACCAGCCGCAGCGGCGGTCGCGGCCGGTGGTCACGCCGTACTCGCCGCCCGTCTGGCGCAGCCACTCGCCCTGCTCGTCCAGCAGCTCGGTCGGGAACGGCCCGGAGCCCACCCGCGTGGTGTACGCCTTGAGGATGCCGATGATCCTGGTCAGCCGGGTCGGCGGGATGCCGGAGCCGGCGCAGGCGCCACCCGAGGTGGGGGAGCTGGAGGTCACGAAGGGATAGGTGCCGTGGTCGATGTCGAGCAGCGTGCCCTGCCCGCCTTCGAGCAGCACGACCTTGCCCTGGTCGAGCGCCCGCGAGAGCACCAGCGAGGTGTCGGCGATGTGCGGGCGCAGCCGCTCGGCGTAGCCGAGGTACTCCTCCAGCACCTTCGCCGGGTCGAGGCCCCTGCGGTTGTAGATCTTGGTGAGGACCTGGTTCTTCTCGCCCACCGCGGCCTCGATCTTCTTGCCGAGGATGCCCGGGTCGAGCAGGTCCTGCACCCGGATGCCCATGCGGTAGATCTTGTCGCCGTAGGCCGGGCCGATGCCGCGGCCGGTCGTGCCGATCTTGGCCTTGCCGAGGAAACGCTCGCTGACCTTGTCGATCGCCTTGTGCTGGGGCATGATCAGGTGCGCGCCGGCGGAGATCAGCAGCCGCTCGCAGGAGATGCCGCGCTCGGCGAGGCCGTCGATCTCGGAGAGCAGGACGCCCGGGTCGACGACCACCCCGTTGCCGATCACCGGAACGACGTCCGGCGACAGCACCCCGGTCGGCAGCAGGTGCAGGGCGTACTTCTGGTCGCCGATGACCACGGTGTGACCCGCGTTGTTGCCGCCCTGGTAACGGACGACGTAATCGACGTCACCACCGAGCAGGTCGGTGGCCTTCCCCTTGCCCTCATCGCCCCACTGGGCACCAACGAGAACGACAGCCGGCATGGTCAAATCTCCCGAACCACGACGAAAGCCCCTGGCGCAAGCGCGGCAGGGGCCTCTTGCACACAGAGACTACCCGAGGGCCGCGCCGGCGGTGAACGGCGTCTTAACTCGCGAGACGGCCCCGGATGCCGCTGTGTGCCCGAGTCGTGCGGGGAGCTCGTCAGGAGGCCGTCGCGAGCGCCTCCGCGGCGGACGTGCTGCTGTCGCGCAGGAACTGGGCGCAGCGCTCGGCCTCGTCCTTCTCGCCGATCGCCTGGGCGGCCCTGGCCAGGGCGTTCAGGCAACGCAGGAACCCCTGGTTCGGCTCGTGCTCCCACGGAATCGGGCCGTGGCCCTTCCAGCCCGCGCGGCGAAGCTGGTCGAGACCCCGGTGGTAACCCGTGCGGGCGAACGCGTACGAGGTGACGGCGTGGCCCGAGGCGAAGTAGTCGTCGGCGAGCGCGCCCCAGGCCGCCGGGTAGGCGGGGAAGCGCGCGGCCACGTCGGCCGCCTTGGCGCCCGACTCGAGCATCTGCCGCGCCTCGGCGTTGTCGGGCAGCAGGGTGGGCGGCGGGCCGGCGAGGAGGTTCTCGTGCGTTTCCATGGGGACAGTTCTACCTGCCGAACACCCCGAAAGGTATGGTCCGGCCGGTGGGAACGGAAGATCGATACGAGAATGATCTTCCGTTCCCACCGGGTCCGCCCGCTACTTGAGCTTGGTGCCCGCCGACTTGAGGTGCTGGCAGGCCTCGACGATGCGCTGCGCCATGCCGCCCTCGGCGAGCTTGCCGTACGCGCGCGGGTCGTAGGCCTTCTTGTTGCCCACCTCGCCGTCGATCTTCAGCACGCCGTCGTAGTTGCGGAACATGTGGTCCACGATCGGACGGGTGAAGGCGTACTGCGTGTCGGTGTCGATGTTCATCTTCACCACGCCGTACGAGATCGACTCGTGGATCTCCTCCATGGCCGAGCCGGAGCCGCCGTGGAAGACGAGGGCGAACGGCTTCTCCTTGCCGTACTTCGCGCCGACGGCCTCCTGGATCTCCTTGAGCACGCTCGGGCGGAGCTTGACGTGGCCCGGCTTGTAGACGCCGTGCACGTTGCCGAAGGTGGCGGCCACGATGTAGCGGCCCCGCTCGCCCAGGCCGAGGGTCTCGGCGACGGCCAGCGCGTCCTCGGGCGTCGTGTAGAGCTTCTCGTTGATCTCGCCGACGACGCCGTCCTCCTCGCCGCCGACGACGCCGATCTCGATCTCGAGGATCACCTTGGCGGCGGCGGTCTTGTCCAGCAGCTCGCTGGCGATCTGGAGGTTCTCGTCCAGCGGCACGGCGGAGCCGTCCCACATGTGCGACTGGAACAGCGGGTCCTGGCCGCGCGCGACGCGCTCGGCGGAGATGTCCAGCAGCGGGCGGACGAAAGAGCCCAGCTTGTCCTTGGGGCAGTGGTCGGTGTGCAGACCGACCGTCACCGGGTACTTCTCGGCGACCACACGGGCGAACTCGGCGAACGCCACCGACCCGGTGACCATGTCCTTCACCGTGGTGCCGGACAGGAACTCAGCCCCTCCGGTCGACACCTGGATGATCCCGTCGCTCTCCGCCTCCGCGAAGCCACGCAGCGCGGCGTGCAGGGTCTGCGACGAGGTCACGTTGATCGCCGGGTACGCGAAGCCGCCCGCTTTGGCGCGGTCGAACATCTCGGCGTAGACCTCTGGAGTCGCGATAGGCATGCGAAGTCATCTCCTTCTGACGGTATGCGGCGTGGCCAGTATCCCGAAGGCCGGGCCGATCCGGAAAGCCGGGCCGGGTGCAGGCCGCCGAAAGCCGCGGTCATTCCGCGACCCGGGTTTTCCACAGCCGTTGTCGCATCTCAGTCTCGTCTCATCCCGGACAGGTAGGCTCGGGCCGTGGACGTGCTCTTGGACCTTCTTGACCCGAAGTGGTGGCTGGGCATGCTCGGCGCCTTCGCCACGATCGGTGTCATCGCCATCGTGTTCGCGGAGACGGGGCTGCTCGTCGGGTTCTTCCTGCCCGGCGACTCGCTGCTCGTGACCGCTGGAATTTTCAGTACGGCCGCGGCGGCCCAGGGCTTCGGGATCGCGCCGCTGTCGCTGCCGACCCTGCTGATCGGCGCACCGCTGGCCGCGATCGCGGGGGCGCAGCTGGGTCATTTCCTGGGCGCGAAAGTCGGCCGGAGGATGTTCGACAAGCCGGACTCCCGGCTGTTCAAGAGAGAGCACGTCGAGAAGGCGGAGCACTACTTCGAGAAGTTCGGCCCGGCGAAGGCGGTGGTCGTCGCGCGGTTCATGCCGATCGTCCGCACCTTCATGAATCCCGTGGCCGGCGTCCTGGAGATGGACGCGCGCCGGTTCTTCGTCTGGAACGTCGTCGGCGGCGTCGTCTGGGTCGAGGCGCTGCTGCTGCTCGGTTATTTCCTCGGCAAGAAGGTCGACGGCATCGACAAGTACATCCTTCCCGGCGTCTTCGTCGTCGTCCTCCTGTCGATCATCCCCATCGTGCGTGAAGTGATCAAGAGCCGCCGGGCCGCCGTCGTCGTGCCGAAGGGCCGCCACCACGCCGGCGTGGAACAGCGGAACCACCCCGGCGTCTGACGAGTGCCCGACGATAAATGACAGCTCAGCAATGAATTTCCCGCACAACCGCTACTCTCCGGGTTGTGGGACGCCACAGGTCTGATCCCCTCGGAATCGCGAGGCTGGCACTCGTCGGCCTGGCGGTCGTGCTGCTGCTCGCCGTGATCGTGATCGGCGGCAGAGCGCTGTTCTCCACGTTCGGATCAGGGGAGCCGGGGGGCACTCCGGCCGCCGCGTCCCCGTCCCCGGCGGCCCGGCCCTCCACCGCGACGTCCCCGCCCCGCGTGCCCACCGTACGGGTGGTGTGCCAGGCCGACCGGTGCCCGGTGTTCGTCCGGGTGCCGGGCGGCGACGTGCTGGTCGACCGGGACCTGGCCCGGGGCGAGCAGGCGTCCTACTTCGACCCCGAGCTCGACGTCGTCCTGGACGACGCGAGCACGGTCGAGGTCTTCGCGAACGGAACCGCCAGGTCGCCCGGGCCGCCCGGCGAGCGGCAGGCGTTCAGTGTGACGCGATCCCCAGGTCCGTGAGCGTGTAGGCGGAGCGGTACGGCACCCCGGTCGCCGCCAGCGCCTCGTCGCCGCCCCGGTGCACGATCGTCGCGATGCCCACGACCTCCGCGCCCGCCTCGCGCAGCGCCTCCACGGCGGTGAGCACCGACCCGCCGGTCGTGGTGGTGTCCTCCACGGCGAGCACCCGGCGTCCGGCGACGTCCGGGCCCTCGATCCTGCGCTGCAGGCCGTGGGCCTTGCCCGCCTTGCGGACGACGAACGCGTCGAGCGTGCGCCCCCGGGCCGCCGCCGCGTGCAGCATCGCCGTCGCCACGGGGTCCGCGCCCAGCGTCAGGCCGCCGACCGCCTCGTAGCCGAGATCCTCGGTGAGGTCCAGCATGACCCGCCCCACCAGAGGCGCCGCCACGCCGTCGAGGGTGATGCGGCGCAGGTCGACGTACCAGTCGGCCTCCTTGCCCGAGGACAGCACGACCCGCCCGTGCACGATGCCCTTGTTCTTGATCTCGTCCAGCAGCTTCTCGCGGTCACTCATGGAACCTCAGCGTACGGCCGGCCCGGCGGGACGGTTCGCAGGGGCCGACGGCTACGCAGAGTAAAGGCCCGGCTGCGGTTTAGCCAGGACGCGGACTGCGGAATGATTGGCGATGCAACTCATCGTAATCGCGAGGTCGCAATGCGTAGACAAGTCCGGCTTACCGACGTGGAGCTGCTCGAAGCCGTCCGGGGAGGCGACACGGCGGCGTACGGAACGCTCTACCGGCGTCACTCCGCCGCCGCCCGGTCCCTGGCCCGGCAGCTCACGCAGAGTGAGGAGGCGGTCGAGAACCTCCTCGTCGAGATCTTCGCGAGGGTGCTGGAGCTGGTGCGGCGCGGCGGCGGCCCGGCCTCCGCCTTCCGGCCCTACCTGCTGGCGTCGCTGCGCCGGTACGCCGCCACCGGGGCGGTCGACCTGGCCGACGGCGACTCCCTCTACGTGGACCCCGAGCTGAAGGGGCTCGAACGCGCGCCGCTCGCCCGCGCCTATCTCTCGCTGCCGGAGCGCTGGCGCATGGCGCTGTGGCACATGGAGATCGAGGGAGCCGATCCGGCGGAGGCGGGCCCGCTGCTCGGGCTCTCGGGAAGGGCGACCGTCGAGCTCACGGGGAGGGCCCGCCGCGCGCTGCGGGAGGCGTACGTGCGGCTGCGCCTGGACGGCGGTCCGCGCGAGGAGTGCCGGCCGATCCTCATCACGATCCTGCGTTACATGGAGAACGGCCTGCCGAAGCAGGAGGCCGCCGAGGTCGACGGGCACGTCGCCGAGTGCATCGACTGCCGGTCGGTCTTCCTGGAGATGGTGGACCTCACGCAGGGGCTGCGGGACGTCGTCGGCCAGCTTGTCGCGGGGCCGGCCGTGGACGACTACCTCGCGGACCTCGCCGCGCACAGGCGGCACGATCAGGCCCCCGGCGGGGAGGCCAGGGCGGGCGCCCGAATGGGCGGCAGCCCCCTGGCCGGCCTGCGGGCCGTCTATGACAGGGCCGGGGTCTCCGTGCGAAGCGCCTGGACGGGCGCGGTCGCGACGCTCGGGGCCACCGGCGACCGGGTGCGGACGCCCCTCATGCGGTTGCCGGCCCTCGTGCGAAGCGTGCCGGCGCCGTACCGCGCGGTGCTGGGCGGCATCGCCGTGGCCGGCCTGGCGACGGTGGCCTTCCTGCTCGTCGCCGAACCGGCGGGCGTGCTTCCGGTGAGCATCTCGGGATCACCGAACCGGACGGGCGAGCCGGGAGAGGCCCCGGACCGGCAGGGACCCGCCACCGGCACAGGCACTCCCGGCCCGGCTCTCGCGCGGGGAGCGGAGCCGGACGAGCCGGTCAGTCCCGCGACACCGGCCGGGACGGCCGCGATGCCGGAGCCGGCCGGGCCGGACGACCCGGTCCCGCCACCGCCTGACGGCCGAGGGCACGCCGGGTGGCCTCCGGCTCCCCGGCACTCCTCCGACGTCCGGGTGAACGCGGGGCACGCCCCCGCACAGGAGGGCCGCTCCTCGGCCCCGGAACGGCAGCGGGTGCGCCGGCAGGTTCCTCGTGCGCCGTACGAGACGAACCGCGAACAGGGCCGCTGGGAGGCGCACCAGCAGTTCCCCACCCGCCAGGAGGTGCGTCAGCGGGTTCCCGGGCAGACCCGCGCCGCCGTCCGGGATCACGCTGCCCAGGATCACGCCGTCCGGCGCGCCCGGCCCGGCGGCGAGAGCGGGAAGCGGCACGCCACGCGTACCCCGCACCCCGGCGCGGCCGGGCCGGTCGTCGCCATCGACCCGCTCGGCGCACTGCTGCGCGGGCAGCCGGGCCTCGTCGCCGTACGGCTGCGCAACGCGGGCGGCGCACCCACAGAGGGGGAGAACGAGGAGGGGAAGAAGGCGGCAGGGAAGGACGAGGTCGTCGCGACCGTGACGCTCCCGCCGGGAGTCAGGTTCGTCGCCCGAAGCCGATACGGGCAGGCCGGGGCGCCTTCCAGCGCTCATCAGGGCGGGCGCACGAAAGACGGTGGGAGGGGGAGCGGCGGCACGGGGAGAGGTGGTGCGGGGAGCGGCGGCACGGAGGACGGCGGGACGGGGCGCGGTGGTACGGAGGACGGCGGCACGGGGAGTGGTGGCGCGGGGGACGGCGATAGGGAGGACGGCGGCACGGGGGACGGGTGGGCCTGCACGGCGGAGGGCCGGGTCGTGCGGTGTGCCCGCGGGCCGCTGGCGGCCGGGGAGGTGACCGCGCTCTTCCTGAAGGTGGCCGTGGCCGCGGACGCGCCCACGGGAAGGGCTTTCACAGTCCGGGTCCGCTCGGGGCGGACGGAGGCCGCCGCGCGGTCGACGGCGGGAGTACGCGGGTCGGGTGTGGCGGCCAGGTTCGCCGCCGACGGCCGTCTCGTGACGAGGGTCGTCGGCAACGCGCTCTTGAGCACCGCCGCGCCGCCCGTCCCCTGCGGCGCCGCCGCCTCCGCCGCTCCCGGTCGTGGCGCGGGCGCCAGCGTGCCCGTCGACCTCGACGCGGACGACTCGACGCCGACGTCGAGTTGCGCCGATCTCGCTCTGCCCAGGGCCGGCCGGGTGCTGTGGGCCGGGCTCTACTGGTCGGCGGACGGCAGGCGGGCGCATCCCACCGGCGACGTCAGGGTGCGGGCGCCGGGCAGCCCGGCGTACGTCACCGTGCGCGCGGCCGAGATCGCGCGGCGGAATCTGCCGACGGGACCCGGCTACCAGGCGTTCGCCGACGTCACGTCCCTGGTCCGCGCCGCGGGCGGGGGCCGCTGGTGGGTCGCCGGGGCGGCCCCGGCGCGTACGGGGACGGTCCGCCACGCCGCCTGGGGCCTGGTGGTGCTGGCCGTGGACGAGCGGCAGCCGTACACGCGGGTGGTGGTGCTGGACGCCGCGGCCGTCGTCGGGGTCGAGGAGGAGGCTCTGCGAATCCCCCTCGACGGACTGGCTCCCGGCGGCGCCCCGGCGCGCATCGATCTAATGGTGTGGAACGCCGAGGGGGTCAGGGCCGGGATCGCCACCGAGCGCGGCCGGGGTCGCGGCGAGGACCGGCGGGACGCGGGTGTCCTCGCGGCGGACACCACCGGCGGCGTCGCGGTGGACTCACTCCACACGCTGCTCGGGCGCCGCCCCACGCTGCGTCTGGCCACCAGGCGCGAGCCGGCCTTCTTCGGGGTCGCGGTCGTGAGCGCGAGGACGTGGTCCTGACATATTCCGCCTGTCCGAGGGGAGCTTTTCCCGAAGGTGACCGATAACGAATGAGTGGCAGGTAATACCTGGACAAACTGGTACGGTCGGGCTGAACGCTTCCGATTCCAGGGGCCGCGGATGTCCCGATCTCCCATTAGGGGGCGAGGGCTGAATCGCCGGGAATCACCCTCGCGGGAACACACGCTTGACTACCCTGAGAGAGCCACGTAGGAAGGGCGGTGTCGCGTGGATCGCTGCGCGCTGTTCGTTGACGCCGGCTACTTGCTGGCAGACGGCGCGATGGCCGTCCATGGGACCCGCCATCGCGAGGCCGTCTCCTGGGACTATCCCGGGCTGCTGCGGTTCCTGACGAACCTGTCGCGTGAGCGCACTGGCCTGCCGTTGCTGCGCTGCTACTGGTACGAGGCGACCGTCGAGGGCCGCCGGACGCCCGAGCACGACGTGCTGGCCGACATTCCCGGTCTCAAGCTCCGCCTCGGACGCATCCGCCCGGGCCGCCGCGAGGGCGTGGACGCGCAGGTCCACCGCGACCTGATGACCCTGGCCCGCAACAACGCCGTCTGCGACGCGGTCGTGGTCAGCGGTGACGAGGATCTCACCCAGGTGGTGAGCGACGCGCAGGACCTCGGCATCCGCGTGACGGTCATGCAACTGGCCGCGGACGGCGCCTGGTCCGCCGCGCGCACCCTGCGCCAGGAATGCGACGACCTCGTGGAGATCGCGGGCGCGCACCTGCGACCGTACGTCGCGCTCTCGACCACGGCGGACGCGGGCCAGAACATCGGCAACGGGCAGCACCAGCTGACGGCGGGTAACGGCCAGCACCACGGCAACGGCGTCGTCGCCCACACGAACGGCTCGCTGCCCGCCGGCACCCAGGTCAACGGCTCCCACCTGCACGGTTCGCCGCCGAACGGGCCGCGGCCCCAAGGATCGCAGTCGCAGGCCGGCTACATCCTCGGCTCGCACACCGCAGGCCTTCCCGCCGCCGGCGGGCACGACAGCGCCTCGTACGGCTCGGGCCTGAGCGGTCCGGCCCTGAGCGGTCCGGATGCGCACGGCTCCGGCTCACGTGATCCGGGCGCACAAGACGCCTCGACGCCGGGCACCTCGTCGTCAGACGCTTCGACGCCGGGTCTTCCGGCATCTGGTGCGCCGGCGTCCGATGGGCTGGCACAGAGCGGTGGGTCGCACGCCGCCGGCTCCCACAGCGCCGGTTCACATAGTGCCGGTTCGCACGGCACCGGTTCGCACAGCGCCACTTCGCATGGTGCCGGTTCGCATGATCCGGGATCGCTCGGTTCGGCGTCGCATGGAGGATCGTCACTGGGCGGGTCGCTCGGCGGAGGGGCACACAGCACGGGCGCCCACTCGTCCGGCAGCCATACGTCCGGCGCTCACGCGTCGGGCACCACGGGGTCGGGCGGCCACATGTCGGGCAGCCACTCGTCGGACGGTCACTCGTCGGGCAGCCACTCGTCGGATGGTCACTCGTCGGGCGGTCATGCGTCCGGCGGTCCCATGTCGGGCAGCCTCGGATCCGGTGTACATGGTTCGGGTGCGCACGGGTCGAGTGCGCATGGTTCCGGTGCGCAGGACGCGGATGCGTTCGGCCCCGGCGCTCACGGTTCGGGTGTTCACGGTTCGGGTGTTCACGGTTCGGGTGTTCACGGTTCGGGCACGCGAGGCTCAGAGACGCACAGCTCTGAGACCCACGGTTCAGGGGGCCACGGTTCGGAGACCCACAGCTCGGGAACGCAGGGTTCGGGCGCGTACGGCTCCGGGACCCACTCCGCCGCCCACTCCGGGGCCCACGGTGGCGGCCGATCTTCCGGGCACGCCCGCCCGGCGCTTCCGGCGCAGCCGTCCCCACCGGTCTACAACGGCTATCCGCCGGAAGCCCAGCAGTCGCTCGGCCAGTCGCAGCAGCGCCCGGCTTCGCCACCCTCATCGATGCCGCCCCCGTCCATGCCGCTGCCGGCGCCCCCTCCGCCGTCGCCACCCGCAGGTCAGGCGCCACCGACGACACCGCTGCACACCCAGTACGCCTCCGGCCCCGGCGGTTACTCGCCCTCCCAGCTCGGGCCGTACACCGGCCCGCAGCCAGCGCCGGTGCCGATGCAGCCCGGAGGCACCACGACGCTGGCCGAGGCGGTGCAGGCCGCGCACAAGGAGGGCCACGACTTCGGCGAGTCCGTGGCCAGGGACGCTCCCGCGCTCTGGCTGGAGGCGGTGCTCGCCCGGAAGCCCCGCATGCCGTCCGACCTGGAGGCCAGGCTTCTGCAGGGGTCGTCGCTCCCGATCGACTTCCTCCTCCACGACGAGGTCCGGCACGCGCTGCGGCGCGGCTTCTGGGACGCCCTGGAGCGGGCCCGCCGCTAGCCGGCGCCGTGAGCGCCAACGATCAACGGGCTGGAGGGAGCGGAGCGGAAGGGACCGAGGACCGCAGCGAAGGCCCAGCGAAGCGGGCTTCGCGAGGACCGGAGGTTGCTTCCGGCGCAGTGACCGACTCGGCCAGGGGAAGGCCGGGGGTTTCTTCCGGTTCAGTGACCGGCCCGGCCAAAGGAGGACCGTGGGCCTTCCGGCGCCGTGACCGGCCCGGCCAAGGTTCGTGGAGTCCCCGCTAACCCGGAGTCCGGGTGCGCAGGGCCCGGACGCACCAGGTGAGGGCGGGTGTCGGGTCGTCCGGGGGTGGCCAGCCGTTGACCACGGCGAGCAGCCGGGAGTAGGTCTGGCGGCGCGGGTCGTTCGCGGTTTCCAGCAGCGTGAGCAACCGACGGCGCAGGGCCGCGTCGTCCGGGCGGCGCAGGGTCGCGGCATACCGTGCGGTGATCGCGGCGAGGTACGGTCCGGCGCCGGACGAGGCAGGATCGACGCCCGCCGCAAGTGCGGGGGCGACCTGGTCGCGGACGATCGCGACGGCGTCCGGGCGTGGGACGGTGTCCGGGCGTGGGACGGTGCCCGGGCGTGGGGCGGCGTCCGGACGTGGGACGGTGCCCGGGCGTGGGGCGGCCTCTGGGCGTGGGACGGTGCCCGGGCGTGGGGCGGCCTCTGGACGTGGGACGGTGCCCGGGCGTGGGGCGGCCTCTGGACGTGGGGCGGTGCCCCGATGTGGGGCGATGTCCGGGCGTGGGACGGCGGTGTCCGGGCGTGGGGCGGTGGCGGCTGCGCGGTCGGCTACGTGCTGCTCGGCGATGCGCCTGAGGGCGGCCCGGAAGGCCGGGTCGGCGGACAGTTCGGCGAGTTCGACCCAGGCTTCGACCTGCTCGGGTTCGGGGTCGTCGGGGAGTTCGGGGGTCATCGTGCGTCTGATCCCGGTCAGGTCGGCGTCCAGTTCGCCGAAGGCGGCGTCGAGGAAGTCGTCGATCAGCCGCCGTCGTTCGTCTTCGGTGAGCCGGGCGAGTCTGTGCATAAGATCCGTCTCCTCAGGGGTGGAGCCGCGCCTGGCCACCGCGAGCGCCACCGCGTGCCGCAACCGCAGCACGCGGATCTGCACCGACAGCGCCTCGGCGTGCGCCGCCGCGACCTCGGCCAGGGTGGCGTCCCGGTCGAGAACCTTCCTGATCGTGGGAAGGTCGATTCCCAGGTCGCGCAGTGTGCGTACGAGGTCCAGGCGGGCCACGGCGTCAGGGCCGTAGCGGCGGTGGCCGGCCGGGCTTCGGTCGGTGGGCGGCACGATCCCGCGGTCGGAGTAGAACCGGATCGCCTTGATCGTCAGCCCGGTTCGCGCCGCCAGTTCGCCGATCGAACACAACGTGTCGCCGTCCATGCCTCCACCCTTCCGTCTCCCCCTGGGGGAGGTGCAAGCCGGCGGAGGAGGTCCGGTCCGGCGGGGATGAGGCGATGTCTCAGCCGAGGGCGTCGAGCCTCAGCCGAGGGCGTCGAAGCCGGCCCGCAGGTGGGCGACCCGCTCGCCCAGGTCGGAGATCGCGCCGCTCAGCGGTGACTCGTCCGGCTCGCCGGCCAGTTCCCGCACCCGGCGCAGGTCGTCCTCGACGGCGGCCAGCCGCTTGGCCAGCTCGGCCAGGACGGACGTCAGGTCGGTCCCGCCGCCTCCGGGCAGTTCACCGGCCAGCCGCTCGCGCAGCAGCGCCGCCTGCTCGGTGAGCCGCCGGTTCATGGCGTAGAGCTCCACGAACACGGAGACCTTCGCGCGCAGCACCCAGGGGTCGAACGGTTTGGTGAGGTAGTCGACCGCTCCGGCGGCGTACCCGCGGAAGGCGTAGTCGGGCGCGCTGTCGACCACGGTCAGGAAGATGATCGGGATGTTTCTGGTGCGCTCTCTGCGTTTGATGTGCGCGGCCGTCTCGAAGCCGTCCATGCCGGGCATGCGCACGTCGAGCAGGATGAGGGCGAAGTCGCTCGACAGGAGAGCCTTCAGCGCCTCCTCGCCGGAGCGTGCCCGTACGGGCACGACGTCCAGCGAACTCAGGATCGCCTCGAGGGCGATCAGGTTCTCCTCGCGGTCGTCGACCAGCAGGACCCTGGCGCGGTCAGGCATCGATCATGCCTCCTGGGAGTCGCGGGGCTCGGGGGCCGGCACGCCCCTCGTCCTTTCTGTGCCCACGTTCCGCCCGCGCATGAGCCATCCGCGCAGTCGTTCGAGCAGCCGGTCCACGTCGACCGGCTTCGGCACGTAGTCGGACGCGCCCGACGCGATGCTCTTCTCCCGGTCGCCCCGCATGACCTTCGCCGTCAGCGCGATGATCGGGAGATCGGCGAACTGCGGCATCTTCCTGATCGCCGAGGTCGTCGCCCAGCCGTCCATCTCGGGCATCATGATGTCCATCAGGACGAGCGCGACGTCCTCGTTGCGTTCGAGCTGTTCGATGCCCTCACGGCCGTTCTCGGCGTAGACGACGGTCGAGCCGTGCCGTTCCAGCACGCTGGTCAGCGCGAAGACGTTGCGGATGTCGTCGTCCACGATGAGGATCTTGGCTCCGGACAGCGGGTCGTCGCCCTGCCAGTCGTGGACGTGGCCGTCGGGGAACGGGGCGAGCTGCGCCATGGGCGGGTCGGTCGGCAGCGGGATCTCCGGGAGGATCTCCTTTATGTGCAGCTCGGGCACGTCCACCTCGGGTCCGTCCACGGACGCCAGCGAGGTGATCGCACCGCCGTCGGACGCGGCGAGCGGCCCGGAGTAGCTCGGCGGCAGATAGAGCGTGAAGGTGCTGCCCGCTCCGGGCGTGCTCTGGACGTGGATCTCGCCGCCGAGGAGGCGGGCGATCTCCCGGCAGATCGACAGGCCGAGGCCCGTGCCGCCGTACTTGCGGCTGGTTGTGCCGTCGGCCTGCCGGAACTGCTCGAAGATCACTTCGAGCTTGTCCGGCGCGATGCCGATGCCGGTGTCGACGACCTTGAAGGCGAGCATGTCCCGCGCGCCCTGCAGCTTCTCGTCCACGTACGGCACGTCGGCGGCCGCGCGGGTCACCTCCAGGCTGACCTCGCCCTCGTGGGTGAACTTCACCGCGTTGGACAGCAGGTTGCGCAGCACCTGCTGCAGGCGCTGCTCGTCGCTGCTGACGTCGCCGGGCACCGAGGGATCGACGTCGACGGTGAAGGAGAGCCCCTTGTCGCGCGCGAGCGGGGCGAACGTCGCCTCCATGTACTCGACCAGCGCGGCCACCGACATGGCCTGCGGGTGGATGTCCATGCGGCCCGCCTCGACCTTGGACAGGTCGAGGATGTCGTTGATGAGCTGGAGCAGCGCCGAGCCCGCGTCGTGGATGGTGCGGGCGAACTCGACCTGCTGCGGCGTCAGGTTGCCCTCGGCGTTCTCCGTGAGCAGCTTGGCGAGCACGAGCAGGCTGTTCAGCGGGGTACGCAGCTCGTGGGACATGTTCGCCAGGAACTCGGACTTGTAGCGGGACGACACCGCGAGCTGCTCGGCGCGCTCCTCCAGCGTCCGCCGGGCCTGCTCGATCTGGAAGTTCTGGATCTCGATGGCCCGGTTCTGCTTGGCCAGCAGCGCCGCCTTGTCCTCCAGCTCGGCGTT
Source organism: Microbispora cellulosiformans (assembly GCF_008728085.1). Taxonomy (NCBI): domain Bacteria; kingdom Bacillati; phylum Actinomycetota; class Actinomycetes; order Streptosporangiales; family Streptosporangiaceae; genus Microbispora; species Microbispora cellulosiformans. The sequence continues at coordinate 612,416 of NZ_VYTZ01000004.1, forward strand.
GGACCGGCGCAGCTCCTCCTGCTGGCGCTGCAGCTCGTCGGAGCGCTCCTGCAGCTCGATGGCGAGCCGCTGCGACTCGGTCAGCAGCGCCTCGGTCCGGGAGTTCGCCATGATCGTGTTGATGGTGACGCCGATGGTCTCGACGAGCTGCGTGAGGAACGCCACGTGCACCTGGCTGAACTGGGTGAACGAGGCCATCTCCAGGACGCCGAGCACCTTGTTCTCGAACAGGATCGGCAGCACGACGATCTGCGCCGGGTGCGACCGGCTGAGCCCGGTCTCGATCGTGATCGAGTCGGCCGGGACGTTCTCCAGGATGATCTGCTTGGCCTCCAGGGCGGCCTGGCCGATGATCCCCTCGCCCAGCTCGAAGCGCGGCTTGGGGGAGGACCCCGGCTGGATGCCGTACCCGGCGATGAGGTTGAGCCGGCCGTCGTCGTAGAGGTAGCAGGCGCCGTGCCCGGCCGACACGAGCGGGGTGAGCTCGCTCATGATCAGCCGCGCGACCTCCATGAGGTCGCGGTGGCCCTGCATGAGGCGGGAGATCCGGGCCAGGTTGGACTTGAGCCAGTCCTGCTCCTGGTTGGTCTTGGTGGTCTGGCGCAGGGTGGACACCATCGTGTTGATGTTGTCCTTGAGCTGGGCCAGCTCGCCGGGGGCCTCCACGGTGATCGACCGGGTGAGGTCGCCCCTGGCGACGGCGCTGGTCACCTCGGCGATCGCGCGGACCTGCGTGGTGAGGTTGCCGGCCAGCTCGTTCACGCTCTCGGTGAGCCGCTTCCAGGTGCCCTCGACGCCCTCGACCCGGGCCTGGCCGCCGAGCTGACCCTCCGAACCCACCTCGCGGGCGACGCGGGTCACCTCCGAGGCGAAGGACGACAGCTGGTCGACCATGGTGTTCATGGTGCTCTTGAGCTGGAGGATCTCGCCCTGGGCGTCGACGTCGATCTTCCGGGTCAGGTCGCCGTTGGCGACGGCCGTGGTCACCTGGGCGATGTTGCGCACCTGGTAGGTGAAGTTGTTGGCCATCGAGTTGACGTTGTCGGTGAGGTCCTTCCAGACGCCCGAGACGCCCGGCACCCGGGCCTGGCCGCCGAGGCGTCCCTCGGTGCCGACCTCGCGGGCGACGCGGGTCACCTCCGCGGCGAACGCAGAGAGCTGGTCGACCATCGTGTTCATCGTGTCCTTGAGCTCCAGGATCTCGCCCTGGGCGTCCACGGTGATCTTCTTCGACAGGTTGCCCTGGGCGACGGCGGTGGACACGACGGCGATCTGACGGATCTGGGACGTCAGGTTGTTCGCCATGAAGTTGACGTTGTCGGTGAGGTCCTTCCAGTTGCCCGAGACGCCGCGCACCTGCGCCTGGCCGCCGAGGCGTCCCTCGGTGCCGACCTCGCGGGCGACGCGGGTCACCTCCGAGGCGAAGGACGACAGCTGGTCGACCATGGTGTTCATGGTGCTCTTGAGTTCGAGCATCTCGCCCTGGGCGTCGACGTCGATCTTCCGGGTGAAGTCGCCGTTGGCGACGGCCGTGGTCACCTGGGCGATGTTGCGCACCTGGTACGTGAGGTTCCTGGCCATCGAGTTGACGTTGTCGGTGAGGTCCTTCCAGACGCCCGACACGCCCTTCACCTCGGCGCGGCCGCCCAGCTTGCCCTCGGTGCCGACCTCGCGGGCGACCCGGGTGACCTCGTCGGCGAAGGCCGAGAGCTGGTCGACCATCGTGTTGAGGGTCTCCTTGAGCTCCAGGATCTCGCCCTGGGCGTCCACGGTGATCTTCCTGGACAGGTCGCCCTTCGCGACGGCGGTGGACACCACGGCGATCTGCCGGACCTGCGAGGTCAGGTTGTTCGCCATGAAGTTGACGTTGTCGGTGAGGTCCTTCCACGTCCCCGATACGCCGCGCACCTGCGCCTGACCGCCCAGCTTGCCCTCGGTGCCGACCTCGCGGGCGACCCGGGTGACCTCCTCGGCGAACGCCGAGAGCTGGTCGACCATCGTGTTGACGGTGTGCTTGAGCTCCAGCATCTCGCCGACGGCGTCGACGGTGACCTTGCGGCTCAGGTCGCCCTTGGCCACCGCGGTCGTCACCTCGGCGATGTCGCGCACCTGCGCCGAGACACGGTCGGACATCGTGTTGACGGCCTCGGTGAGGTCGCGCCAGCTTCCCGACATGCCGCGCAGGTTGGCCCGGCCGCCCAGCCGGCCCTCGGTGCCGAGGTCGCGGGTGACCCGGGTCACCTCCGAGGTGAACAGCGAGAGCTGGTCGACCATGCCGTTGATGGCCTTGCCGAGCCGCCGCACCTCGCCCCGGGCCGCGCGGTCCACGTCGATCCGGCGGGACAGGTCGCCCTTGGCCACCGCGTCGATGACGTCGGCGGCGCCGCTGACCGGGGTGACGATCGCGTCGATGAGGTCGTTGACCGAGCCCACGCTCTCCGCCCAGGCGCCCACGCCCGGTCCCGGGCTCAGCCGCTCGGTGAACCGGCCCTCCTTGACGACCTCGCGGCGCACCCGGGCCAGCTCGTTGGCCAGGTGCTCACGCCGGTCCGCCACCTCGTTGAGCAGCAGCCTGATCTCGCTGAGGATCCCCGCGGGGGCGTGGGAGACGCGCCGGCGGAAGTCGCCGTCCCGCCAGGTGATGAGGGTTTCCAGAAAGGGAACGAGATCGGATTCGGTGTAGGTCCGTTCGGTCCCGGCCAGTTCGACGTTGGCGGGCGACATCTAGCCTCCTTTACCCCGATCGGGGCTGACGCGACCAAGGCAGCGGCCAGTACGGCCTTGTCCAGCCGTGGACTCCATGCCAGTCTGTCACGTTCCGTGGGGTGCGGGGCCCCCTTGCCTGACCCGGCGTCAGCCCGAAGTGTGGTAAGCAAGAAGCGGTGGCTGTTTCCCCTCGTGCCGTTCTCGCCGCGTCATTCACGCCGGGCGAGACGGCCGTACCCGACGCGAAGCGGTTCACGCGTGAAGTGATGACCGCGTGGGCGGCCCTGTCCGTGTGCCCGGAAGCCGAGCGCCTGGTGGGCGAACTCGTCGCCGGGGCGTCCGGAGGGCCCTTCGAGGTGGCCTGGCTGCACCACGGGGAGACCGTCCAGGTGGAGGTGCGGGAGAAGTCGGACGACCCCGACTTCGGGCCGCAGGCCGAGGCCGCGACCTGGGGTGTGACGTTCACCTCGTCCCTGCGCACCCGGTGGGCCCGGCTCGACCTGCCCGGCGGTGAGCCGGTGCAGAGCGACGAGTGGCTGCTGGAGGCCGCGCACGGCCCGGGCTGGCTCGGCTTTCTGGCCGACGCGAGCGACCTGCTGGCGGGCACGCTCAACCCCGAGATGGTGCCGGCGATCATCGCGCAGATCGTGGTGCCGCGCCTGGCCAGCTGGTGCGCCGTCTACACCGCGCAGGACGGCTCGGGCGACCTGCGCCCCGCGTACCTGTGGCACGCGGACGAGACGCAGATCGACGTCATGCGCGACGAGCTGGAGGACGTCGCGCTGCCGGGGGACGACGGGCCCGCCGTGCTGCCGCTCGGCGAGTGGCAGGCGCTGGCGTACCCGCTGACCGCGCGCGGGCGGCGGCTCGGCGTGATGTGCCTGGGCCGGCGCGACCACTTCCCCGACGAGGCGATGCAGATCGCCGAGGACCTCGGCCGGCGCGCGGCGCTGGCGCTCGACAACGCCCGCCTGTACGCGCAGCAGGCCGCGGCCAACCGGGCGCTCCAGCGCAGCCTGCTGCCGCCCGACGAGCCGGACACGCCCGGTCTCGACTTCCACGTGATCTACGAGCCGGCCGGGGAGACCAACGAGGTCGGCGGCGACTTCTACGACCTGTTCCCGGTCGCCCAGGGCGTCTGGCGGTTCGCGATCGGCGACGTGTGCGGCACCGGCCCCGAGGCCGCCGCCGTGACCGGGCTGGCCCGGCACACGCTCCGGCTGCTCGCCCGCGAGGGGTACGGCGTGGCCGCCGTCGTGGGCCGCCTCAACCAGGCGATCCTGGAGGAGGGGGAGCGCGCCCGCTTCCTGACGCTGCTGCACGGCCAGATCAACGTCGTGCCCGAAGGGCTCGACATCCGGCTCGTCTCCGCCGGGCACCCGGAGGCGATGCGGCTGCGGCCGAACGGCGAGGTCGAGGTCGTCGCCTCGCCGCAGTCGCTGCTCGGGGTGTTCCCCGAGGCGAGGTTCCAGGAGGACGAGCTGCGGCTCACGCCCGGTGACGTGCTGCTCGGCGTGACCGACGGGGTGACCGAGCGGAGGTCGGGCGACCGGCTGCTGGACGACGACGGCGGCCTCGCCCGGCTGCTGGCGGAGTGCGCCGACCTGTCCGCCCGCGCCGTCGCCGAGCGCATCCGCCGCGCCGTGCAGGACTTCGCGCCCGAACCGAGCGCCGACGACCTCGCCATCCTCGTCCTGCGCGCTCCCTGACCGGCTGCCTCAGGCTGGTCAGGCCCGGCCCAGGGCGCGGACGGCGAAGTCGATGGACGCCGCCATCTGCCGGACCCTCTCCTCGACCGCCGGCGTGCCGTCGGGCCCCGCCGCGTACCGGTAGAGGGTCGCCTCGCGGCCGTGGTCGGCGAGGGCCCGCACGTAGCGCTCCATCTGCTCCATCGGGCAGTGCGGATCGTCGTCCCCCGCGATGATCAGCAGCGGCGCCTCGACCATGTCGGCGTACGTGATCGGGGAGGAGGCGGCGTACCGGTCGGGCACCTCGGCCGGAGAGCCGCCGAGCAGCGCCCGGTGCGCCGCGCGCAGGCACTCGGCCTCCTGCTCGTACATCGCCGCGTGGTCGGGGATGGGCATGGTCGCGATCCCCGCCGCCCACGCCTTCGGCTGGGTGCCGAGCGCGAGCAGGGTCAGGTAGCCGCCCCACGAGGCCCCGGCGAGCACGAGACGGTCGGGGTCGGCGATGCCGTGTTCCACGGCCCAGTCGCGCACCGCCGCCACGTCGGCGAGCTCGATGTGGCCGACGTCTCCGCGCAGCGCGTCGCGCCAGGCCGAGCCGTACCCGGCCGAGCCGCGGTGGTTCACCCGGATCACCGCGAAGCCGCTGTCCACCCACGCCGCCACCTGCGGCTGGAAGGAGTCGTCGTCCTGCCCGCCCGGGACGCCGTCGAACGCGGCCGGCTGGCTGTGCAACAGGAACACCGCAGGGTACGGCGCGGCGGCCCGTTCCGGCCGGGAGACGAGGGCGTGGATGCGGCCGGCCGGGCCCTCCACGTCGATGTCCTCCAGCGGCACGGACGGCGGTGGCGTACGGCCGGGGCTGAAGACGACGTGGCCGTTGCTCGACCTGATCACCGGAGGGTGGGCCGCGCTCGACCAGGCGTACTCGACGGTGCCGTCGGGCCGCGGCGCCGCCGCCTCGATCACCCCGTGCGGGCTGTCGATGGGGGTGAGACCGCCCCCGGCGAGGTCGTAGCGCAACAGTTCGGTGCGGCCCCGGTGGTTGTGGACGATCAGCAGGGCGCGGCCGTCGTCGTACCAGTCGGCGGAGATCTCCCCGCGCCCACGCAACCAGATCTCCCGTTGCTCGCCGGTCACCGTGTCCCACACGAGCGGCTCGCGGCGGCCCCGGCGCTCGTGCAGGACCAGCAGCCGCCGGTCGCCGGGCACGGGGGCGAAGCGGACTCCGATCACCCCCTTGCCGGGCCCGTCGTCCAGCTCGGCGGCCACCGATCCGTTCGCCTTCAGCACCCGTACGGCCGGGTGCAGCAGGTCGCCGTACTCGCTGTGGTTGACGGCGACGACCGCCCCGTCGAGGGACATGTCCGCGACCACGGCGTACTCGTCGTGGTGGTAGAGCCGCACCGGCTCGTCTTCCGGCCTGGCCAGCAGGATCTCGAAACCGTCCCGGGAGGAACGGCCGACCGCCGCGGTGCCGTCGGAGGCGAGCGCGAGCCCGCCCGGATGACCGGGCGGCATGGACAGGGGCACGTCGGGGCCGCCGTCGAACGGCTGCCGCGACCAGACGCCCTGCCCGTCGCCGCCGGAGTCGCCGAACCACCAGACCCAGCGGCCGGTCGGGTCGATCGCGCCGTGCCGGGTGCCGTTGGGGCGGTCGGTGACCTGGCGGGTGCGCCCGCTCGACCGGTCCCAGGCGTAGATCTCCCAGGCGCCGGAGGCGTTGCCGCGGTAGACGGCACGATGCGGCGCCTGCCGCGCCCACGTGGGCAGGGTCACGCGCGGTGCCCGGAACCTGGCCTGCCAGCGTTCCTCGGCCTTCATGCCGCCCTCCCCTGCGCACCTACGGGGTCGCGTTCAGTATGTCCTGTGAGGCGCGACAATGACCGCTAAATGGGTGATGTCGGGCGACGATTCCGCCCACAGAGGAAAGGTCAGGTGCGGGCCGTCCAGCGGGAGACGCGGAACGAGGCGGCCACCTCGACCGGATCGGGCAGGTCGCCGATTCGCGCGGCCAGTTCCTCCGGCCGCGTGTGCCAGGCGCTCGGGCCCATGCCGACCACCGCTCCGGCCTCCTCGTGGCCGAGAGAGAGTGTGAACTCCTCCATCTCCTCGCCCTCCCGGGTGAACACGCCGCCGAGGCTCTCCTCCAGGCGGCGCTCCTTGTCCTCGTCCACCGACAGCAGGCCGAGCCGTTCCACGAGCGGGCGCAGGTGGCCGGGGCCGGGCGTCACGACGACCAGCGTCCCGCCCGGCCGCAGGACCCGGGCGAACTCCGGCGCGTTGCGCGGCGCGAAGACGTTCAGCAGCACGTCGACGCGGGCGTCGCCGACCGGCAGGGGCCGCCACACGTCCGCGACGACCGCGCCGACACGGGGATGGGCCCGGGCGGCCCGCCGCAGCGCGTGCTTGGACACGTCGAGCGCGATCCCCACCGCGCCGTCGCCGAGCGCCGCCGCCAGGTAGTGGCCGGTGCCCGCGCCCGCGTCGGCGACCACCTCCGCGCCCGCGCACAGCCGGGTGAGGCGGCGGGCCAGCGGAGAGTAGTGGCCCGCGTCGAGGAAGCGCGCCCGCGCCGCGACCATGCCGGGCGTGTCGGCCGTGCCGGCGGGCCGGGTGAGCATGTTCACGTATCCCTGGCGCGCGACGTCGAAGGAATGGCCGCTCCCGCACCGCACCGATCCCCCTTCCAGGTGGATCTTCGCGGTGCAGAGCGGGCAGACGAGCAGGTCGATGACGTCGGCGAGCACACCTCCATCATCCCGGCCGCCCGGGCGTCGTCGCACCCGCCGTATCGTGGTCCGATGCCGTACGAGCCGAGAGTCGTGGCCGGTGTCGAGATCACTCCCCTGTGCGACGCCGTGGGCCCGATGGGTCCCCCCATCCGCAAACCGCTGCCGGAGATGTTCCCCGGCTCGTCGTTCGGCCCCGACGAGGAGTGGGTGCTCCACTTCCACTGCTACCTGCTGCGGGCCGGGGGCCGTACGGTCCTGGTGGACACCGGCATCGGCGGCGCGGACTCACCCGCGACCTGGGCGCCCCTGCCCGGACGGCTCGGCGCCGAACTGGCCGCCGCCGGGGTCGCCCCGGCGGACGTCGACGTCGTGGTGGTGACCCACCTGCACAGCGACCACGCCGGCGGGTGCGTCGTGGACGGCGCCCCGGCCTACCCGAACGCCCGCTACGTGCTCCAGCGGGCGGAGGTCGAGTGGGCGTCCGGCCCGGTGCGCGAGCGGATCGTCGAGCCGCTGGGGGAGAGTCTGGACGTGATCGACGGCGACGCCGAGGCCGTTCCCGGCGTCCGGGTGCTGCACGCTCCCGGGCACACGCCCGGCCACCAGTGCGTGGCGGTCGGAGACGTGCTGATCAGCGGCGACCTCCTGCACCACCCGGCGCAGCTCGCCGATCTCTCGATCCGCTACGTGTACGACGAGGATCCCGATCTCGCCGTACGGACGCGCCGGGACCTCCTCGCCCGCGCCGCCGTCCTCGCCCCCGCCCACTTCCCTCAGCCCTTCATCACCCTCCGTAATTAATTGACCACGTAGCGCCATCTTCTTACTAGGCTCTTGGCCATGGCTGCACAACGTACGTACGCTCTGGTCGTGGGTGCCAAGGAGGAGCGCATCAACCTGCGCGTGGACGGGGAGACCAAGCGGCTGCTGGAGAGCGCGAGCGAGGTCGCGGGGGACACCGTTTCCTCTTTCGTGCTCGGCGCCGCGACCACGGCCGCTCGCGAACTGCTGGCGGACCGCACGGGTTTCCGCCTCGACGAGGAGCAGTGGCGGGCCTTCGACACGGCTCTGTCCCGGGAGCCCCGTGACGTGCCGGGGCTGGCCGAGCTCATGCGAACCCCGACGCTGCTGGACGAGAACCCGTGAAGCTGTCGCAGGTGTCGTCCATCGCACGCGACGACGACCTCGACGGCTTCGACTGCGGCTCTCCCGCTCAGAGCGAGTGGCTGACACGGCATGCGCCGCAGGCGCACGCGAGTGGAGGGTGCCGTGTGTACGTCGTTCGCGACGCCGGGTCCCACAGAGTGATGGGTTACTACGCGCTCGCGGCCGGGAGCGTCGGTTCGGCGGCGGCCCCCGCACGGCTGCTCAAGGGGGCAGGTCGTCGCGATCAGCCCGTCGTCATCCTGGCGCGGTTGGGTGTGGACAGGGCCGCACAGGGGGTCGGACTGGGACGAGCGCTGGTGGTGGACGCCTTCCGCAGGGTGGCGCGGGTGGCCGACCAGATCGGTGTCCGAGCCATGCTCATCCACTGCGAGAGCGAGACGGCCCGGGCCTTCTACCTGCGGCTCGCCGCGTTCGAGCGGAGCCCGAGCGATCCGCTGCACCTCCTGCTGCTCATGAAGGACCTGCGGCGGGCGTTCCCGGGCGGTTAGGCGGGGGCTGGGGTGGGGGTGAGGGGAGTGGAGGCGCGGCGGCGGGCGCGGGTGCGGTAGCGCATGACCTGGACGGCGCCGAGCAGCCAGATGGGGTACTGCACGGCGAAGGCCCAGCGGTAGCCGCCCTGGAGGTCCATCGTGACGCCGATGAGCGCGATCAGAGACATCGAGGCCGCGAAGCCGCCGCCGTTGACGATCCCGGTGGCGACGCCGATGCGTTCGGCGGGGTTGAAGGTCCTGGCGTAGTCGAAGCCGATGACCGAGCCGGGCCCGTTCGTGGCGAGGGCCATCATGAGGAGCCCGAGGGTCCAGACGGGGGCGCGGCCGGGCCACAGCAGGACGAGCGTCCACGCGCCGGCCGTGGCACCGATGATCGTCAGCACCATCCACGAGCGGCGCAGCGGGAAGCGGCCGGCGAGGTGGCCGAGCAGCGGCCCGCAGGCCATGGCGAGCAGGGTCAGCGCGGTCAGCAGCGTCCCGGCCGTCCGGGGGGACAGGCCCTGGCCCTGCACCAGGTACGGATATCCCCACAGGAGGGTGAACGCCGCAGCCGACGACGAGGTGGCGGCGTGGGTCCACATGCCGAGGCGGGTGCCCGGCTCGGCCCAGGCGGCGCGCACTCCCGACGCCGCCGGAGCGCGTTCGGGCCGCCGGTCGCGCAGCCCGGCCGCGACGGCGACCAGGGCCACCCCGCCAAGGCCCGCCGCCCACAGGAAGGTCGGCGTCCAGCCGTACGCGTGCAGCGAGGTGATCAGCGGTACGGCCGACACGACCGCGCCGAACTGGCCGAGGATGCCGGTGAGCTGCACGATCAGCGGGTTGCGGCGGGGCGGGAACCAGACGTTGACCACCCGGATCACGCTGATGAACGTCATGGCGTCGCCGCAGCCGACCAGCACCCGCCCGGCGGCGGCCGTGGTGAGATCGGCCGAGACGGCGAACAGAAGCTGGCCGAGGGCCATCACCGCGGCGCCGGCGAGCAGCATCCGCCGGGAGCCCAGGCGGTCGACCAGCACTCCGACGGGGATCTGCATGGCCGCGTAGACGAGCAGTTGCAGCATCGCGAGGGTGGACAGCGCCGCCGACCCGACCCCGAACCTCGCCGCCGCGTCGATGCCGGTCACGCCGAGCGACTGGCGGTGGAAGACCGCGATCATGTACGCGAGCACACCGGCGGCCCAATAGATCAGTGGTGTTCGACTGTTCTCGCCCGTATGCACCACGTAGACGAATTTTACCGTTGTGGCCTTCTTGCCCCTTGTGTGGCCGGGTGTGACCCCGGACACGCCGACGCCGGGACGGCTGGGACCGTCCCGGCGCGGGCGTCGCGTGGGTCAGACGAGGGCGGGGACCCGCTCCTCGGGAGTTTCCGGGGCCTCCTCGGCCGCGTCGTCCCCGTGCGAGAGTCGCGGGAGCCAGCCGAGCCAGCGCGGCAGATACCAGTTCCAGTCGCCGAGCAGCTTCATCGTGGCCGGCAGCAGCACCGCCCGGACGATCGTCGCGTCGATCAGTACCGCCACCGCGAGGCCGATGCCCATCTGCATGAACGTCAGCAGCGACAGCGTGGCGAACGTCGAGAACACCGCCACCATGATGAGCGCGGCGCTCGTCACGACGGCCGCCGTGCTCCTGATCCCGAACGCCACGGCGTCCTCGGTGCTCATGCCCTTGTCGTACGCCTCCCTGATCCGGCTGAGGATGAACACGTGGTAGTCCATCGACAGCCCGAAGAGGATCACGAACAGGAACAGCGGCAGCCAGTTGGTGATCGCCCCGGTCGAGTGGAAGCCCAGCAGGCTCTCGCCGTACCCCTTCTGGAAGACCAGCACGAGCACGCCGTACGCCGCGGCGACGGACAGCAGGTTGAGCGCGATGGCCTTGACCGCCACGACCAGCGAGCGGAACGACACCAGCAGCAGCACGAAGGCCAGCAGCAGCACGAACGCGAACACCAGCGGGATCCTGCGGCCGAGTTGCTCGTTGAAGTCCATCGAGCCCGCGGTGTTGCCGGTGACGTGCGCGCCGGGGAGGGCGGCCGGCACGACCTCGTCGCGCAGCGTGCGGATCGCGTGCTCGGACACCTCGTCCGCGCCGGTGCCCTTGATGCCGATACTGATCTTCGCCACGGTCTTCGCGGGGTTGACCGCGACGGCGAACGGCTCGTTGGCCTCGCCGGTGGCGAGGGCCCGCCGCTTGAAGTCCTCGATCTTCGCGGTGAACGCGGGCGTCGTCACGTCGGCGGCCTCGACCACGACGACCGCGGGCTCGTTGCCGCCGGGGAACGCCTTGTCGATCCGCTTGAACGTCTCGGCGATCTGGTAGTCGCCCTGCAGGTCGTCGATGGTCTGCGTCCCGGTCTTCAGCTGGAAGGCGGGGATCGCGAGGCCCACGAGCAGGCCGCCGGCGAGGAGCACCGAGACGAGCGGGTGGCGCAGCACCGGCCGCATGACCGCCCCCCAGACCCGGCTCTCGCCGCCGCGCACGCCGAGGATCCGGCGCCAGGTCACCCGGCCGCCGGTGACGACCCGTACGACGCCGTGGACCAGCCGGGCGTCGATCCTGTCGCCGATCAGCGAGAGCAGGGCGGGCAGGACCGTCAGCGAGCCGACGACGGCCGTGAGCACCACGAGGATCGTGCCCTCGGCGAAGCCCATGAAGACGCCGTTGCCGGTGAGGAACATGCCCGCCATGGCGACGATGACGGTGATGCCGGAGATCAGCACGGCGCGTCCCGAGGTGGCCGCCGCGATCTCGATGGCCCGCTTCTTGCTCCGGCCCCGCGCCCTTTCTTCCCTTTCTCTCATTATGTAGAAGAGGCTGTAATCGACCCCGACGGCGAGGCCGATGAGCAGCATGACGTTGCTCGTGGCGGAGTCGACGTGCAGGAGGTGGCTGGTGAAGGCCAGCAGGCCCGTCGCGGCGAAGATCGCGGTCATCGCGAGCGCGACCGGCACGATCGCCGCCAGCAGCGCGCCGAACGCGGCGAGCAGGATCCCGATCGTGATGGGCAGCGAAAGCTGCTCGGCACGGACGAAGTCCTTGTCGATCGCCTCACCGATCAGCTTGTCCGCGCTGGCCGATCCGGCCTCCTCCACGCGCAGGTCCGGATGCGCCCCCTGCACCCGGGCCACCGCGTCGAGCACCGGCTGGATCCGCTCCTCCGCCGTGCCGCCGTCGCCCTTCATGTCGAACTGCACCAGCGTCGTCCGCCGGTCCTGCGTCACCGGCGAGGGCTCCTTGTCGTACGGCGTGCGCACGTGCTCGACCTGGCCGGTGGCCTCGACGGCCTTCCTGACGTCCTCGACCGCCCGGCGGAAGGCCGGGTCGGCGATGGTCAGCGTCCCCGTACGCGACTGGACCAGCACGATCTCGCCGGCCACGTTCTTGAACCCCGCGCCGTCGAGGATCTGCTCCGCCTGGCGGGAGTCGCCGTTCGCGGATTCGTAGCCGCGCATCTCCACCGTGCCGGCGGCGTTGCCCGCGACCGTCGCCAGGGCGACGAACGCGATCCAGATGAGCAGCGCCGCCCAGCGGTGGCGCGCGCTCCAGCCACCGATGGCGGCGGCGATGTTCCTGCGGCCTCTCATGACCTCCCCTTTTCACGGACCTCTTCACGTCTGTCTCGACGGTAGAAGTCGATCAAGGGGGGTACATCGGGCGCGCAGACCAGATCGCGCGTACTGCCCGGGGCGTACGTTCCTCCTCCCCACGATCTAGGGGACGTCCCCGACTAGGCTCAGGGACATGCGATCGGAACTGCGGTGATACCGGCGGAGGCCTTCTACGCGGGCCTGTTCAAGGTGGCCGCCGCGGCGGCCGGGTTCGTCACCGATCCCTCGGGCCGGGTCCTGCTCGTCAAGCCGGGCTACCGCGACCACTGGGGCTGGCCGGGCGGGCACGTCGACGAGGGCGAGTCGCCCGAGGAGGCCTGCCGCCGGGAGCTGGCCGAGGAGCTGAGCCTGGTCCGGCCGGTGGGCCGCCTGCTCGTCGTCCACTGGGTGCCGCCGCTCGACGACCGGCCGGTTCCGCTGGTCCACTTCCTGTTCGACTGTGGGGTCGTGGAGGACGGCGCCGGCATGGTGCTCCAGGAGGAGGAACTGGAGGACTACGGATTCTTCACCGCCGAGCAGGCCGCCCCGCTCCTCCCGGCGTACCTGCTGGCCCGGCTGACCGCCGCGGAGCGGGCGCGGGAGCACGGCACGACCGAGTACCTCTGCGGCTCCGTCCTCGAATAGTTCTCCTCCGCGTGGAAATGGGGTGGGCGAACGGAACGACGAGCGCGAGTGACGGAAGCGGGACGGTGTGGCATGGGTGATCCGGAGCTCAAGAAGGAGCTTGAGGAGCTGGACGCGCAGATCGAGCGCATGCGCAAGGAGAGCGCGCAGATGCGCGAGGAGATCGGGCAGAGCTGGGACGCGCCGACCGACATGGCGGAGCGGGCCACCCTGCTGACCAACGTCGAACAGCAGGAGGCGCTGATCGACGACCTGCAGGTCAGGCGCGAGCAGATCCTGCGGCGGATGGGCTCCGCCTGAGTGACGGCCGCGCCCACCTCCCCGGCCTGACGGGGAAAGTACGCTGGTAGAGGCCACTGGCGTACGGACGACGGGGGCGGCATGGGCGTCATGACCGCTGGGGGACCGGGAGGCGCGAGCTTCGTCGGGCGCGGGCCCGAGCTGGCCGAGATCGGCCGCCTGCTGGCGACCGCCCGCGTGGTCAACGTGGTGGGCGTGGGCGGCGTCGGCAAGACCCGCCTCGCCCTGCGGGCGGCCGAGGAGGCCGGCGGGAGCTTCCCCGGCGGCGTCCGGGTGGCCGAGCTCGCCGCCCTGGAGGATCCCGCGCTGCTGGCGTACGCCGTGGGCGATGCCCTGCCGGTCGCGGGCCACTCGGCCAGGCCGCCGCTGCAGGCGGTGATCGACGGGCTGCGCGGCGGGCCGGCCCTGGTCGTGCTCGACAACTGCGAGCGCCTTCTCCCCGGGTGCGCGCCGTTCGTGGACACGCTGGTCCGCGCGCTTCCCGAGCTGCGGGTCCTGGCCACCGGCAGGCGGCCGCTCGGCCTTCCGGGCGAGCGGGTCGTCGAACTCGCCCCGCTCCCGGAGCCGGACGCGGTGCGGCTGTTCGCGGATCGCGCCGCCGCCGTCGCGCCGGGGTTCGAGACGGCCGGGGCTGAGACGGCCGAGATCTGCCGCCGCCTCGGCGGGCTGCCCCTGGCGATCGAGATGACCGCCGTACGGCTGCGCGACCTGCCGGCGCGGCAGGTGCTGCGGGGGCTGGACGACCGGCTCCGGCACGGGCGCGTGCCGCAGGCGCTGTTCGAGTGGAGCCACGATCTGTGCACACCCGGGGAACGGCTGCTGTGGCGGCGGGTCTCCGTCTTCAGCGGCGGCGTGGACCTCGAGGCGGCCGGGCACGTGTGCGCCGGGGACGGCATCGCCCGGGAGGATGTGCCCGCGCTGGTCGCCGGTCTGGCCGGCGCGTCGGTCCTGCGCCCCCGTGAACACGACGGGCGTGAGCACGACGGCGTGGTCCGCTACCACCTCCAGGACACGGTCCGGGCGTTCGGCCGTGCGCTGCTGGCGGCGTCCGGGGAGGAGGCGGCGTTGCGCCGGCGGCACCGCGACTACTACCGCCGGATCACCTCGCGGGCCTGGGCGGAGCCGTCCGGCGCCGCGCAGCGGTCCTGGACGGAGCGTCTCCGGCGCGAGCACGCCGACCTGCGTACGGCGCTGGACTGGTCGCTGCGCGAGCCGGGAGGGGCCGAGACGGCCCTGACGATGATCGCGGAGCTGCTGTACCACTGGAGCGGTCACCACCTGCCGGAGGGGGCGGGCTGGTTCGACCGGGGCCTGGCCGCCCAGACGGATCCGGGTGAGGCGCGCGCCCACGGCCTGTGGGCGGGAGCCTGGATCGCCCTGCTCGCCGGGGACCGCACCACCGCGGCCGCGCGGCTGGAGGAGGCCGGGGCGATCGCCGGACGGCTCGGGCTGCGCGGGATCCGCGGCCACGTCGCGTTCCTCACCGGCATGACCGCCGTCCGCGGGGGTGACCTGCGCGCCGGCATGCGGTGGTACGAGGAGGCCGTACGGGCCCACCGCGCCGTCGGCGACCCCGTCGGCCTCGCGCTCGCCCTCAGCCGGCTCGCCCTGGCGAACGCGTCCCTCGGCCGCGCCGCGGCCCGCGACCTCGCCGAGGAGTGCGTGGCCCTGTGCGACCTGTACGGCGAGGGCCGGCACCGGGCGTACGCGCTGCTCGCGCTGTCGATCTCCGCCTGGCGCCGGGGCGACATGCGGGCGGCCGTGGAGCACGGCGACGAGAGCCTGCGGCACAGCGCCCTGCTGGACGACCGGCTCGGCCTGGGCGTGAACCTGGAGGCCCACGCCTGGTTCGCGGCGGGGGCCCGCGACCACGAGCGGGCGGCCCGGCTGCTGGGCGCGGCCGATGCCGTCTGGGTGGCTGCCGGGTCGCGCATGGGGGAGTTCGGCTACCTGAGCCGCTTCCGCGACGCGTGCGTGGCGGCCACCCGTACGGGGCTCGGCGAGACCGCCTTCCGGGGCGCGCTCGCCTGGGGTGCGGCCATGCCGCCGGGCGAGGCGGTCGCGTACGCCCTGACGAACAGGCCGCCCGCCGCCCAGGCGCCCGGGAAGATCGGGCCGCTGACCCGCAGGGAGACCGAGATCGCGCGGCTTGTGGCGGAAGGCCTGAGCAACAAGGACATCGCGGGCAGGCTGGTCATCTCGCAGCGCACCGCCGAGGGCCACATCGAGCACATCCTCGACAAGCTGGGGTTCAGTTCACGGGTGCAGGTCGCTGCCTGGGTCAACGGGAGGACGGCCGTCTGAGGACGGGTTCGGAGGGGTGCGAATCCCGTGCGGCCGGTTCGTCGCGACCGCCAACACCCGGAGATGTGCCGACAAGGAATCAGCAAGGCTCGCCTGCCGCGCGGGTGTTCCCCCGGTTCGCGACATACCGTTCCGGACAACACCGCCTTTCACGGAATTCGCGGCCGAACTGCCCTTAGCTCACCTTATCGGGATGGGAAATGCTCAAGAACGGCGTGCTGCTCGCTGTCGCGGCAGTGACGATGATATGCGGGCCGACACTCGGCGTTCCGGCAGCGGTAAGCGCCTCGACCACCCAGGATTATCCGCCCACCCCGCCGCCGCTGCCACCGGAGTTCGGGCGGGCCGAAGCGCTTCTCCGATTGGCGATCGAGCTCGACGCCGCGGCGACGGACGTCAGACGCCGGGTCGACCGGCTCTGCTTCCGGCTCTTCGGCGTCGAGGCCTGCATCGTGAACTTCGGCGCCACCATCCCCTTCCGGACCACCGGCGCCACGGGGACCTCCCGAGCGGCTTCGTCTCCCCGGGTGAGCAGCGCGGAGGCCAGGGAGATCGCGGCAGAGGCGGCGAGGCTCGCCGCCGAGGCGGACGCGATCGCGGCCAAGGCCGCCAAGGTCGCTGCGGAGGCCCGGGATCTCGCCCGCACGTTCGCCGGCATCTCTCCGCCCACGGCGAGGACGGCTTCCAGGGCGGCCCGGGTGGCCACTCACGCTGTCGAAACCGCCAGGGGCGCGGCGAAACTGGCCCGCATCATCGAGCGCGCCGCATTGGCCGCGATATCGAAGGCATGTGGGGACGGATGTGACGAGCAGGGCACCGAAGTGCGGCCCGTCCTGATTCCCCTGAGTGGCTCCGGCAAGCCGCGCGCGGACGACGACAATGGGGACTGCACCGGGGGGCAGTGCGGAAACGCGCCCTTCGGCACCGACTTCATCGGTTGGCCCCAAGGTGCTTTCGCGAACAATCCCGCGGCTCATTCGGCGAACAACTTCTCCGATCTCCCGGACGGATTTTCTGTGAATCCCGGCACCGGCGACAGAGGTGAGCAGGAGCCTCCGATCGCTGGGCGGCCCGTGGAGGCCGGCGGGGAGCAGGCCGGGGCGCCGGCGGGTGAACACGGCGCGCCGGGTCACGAGGATCACGGCTGTTCTGGCGAGGACTGCGCCTCGGAGGAGGGGGACACCGAGGACGGGGACGCAGAGGACGGGGACGCCCCGGAGGCCGCTGACGCTCCGGAAGCGCCGGCCGGGGCTAAGAGCGGGGCTCAGGGTGGGGGCGGCCTGCCGTTCACGGGCGCGCCGATGGCGGCCCTGGCCGCCGTGGGGGCCGGTCTGCTGGCGCTGGCCGCCGGGCTCCTGGCCGCGGCGCGCCGTCGCCGATCCCGCCCCGGCAGGCGATAACCCGCACCCCCCGCCTCGACGTGGCGGCCCTTGGGCAGGTCATGTCGAGGCGGCCCGCGTCCTCCCGCCTCGACGTGGCAGCCCCGCTCGGGCGAGTCCCGTCGAGGCCGTGACTCGCACCCCCGCCTCGGCGTGGCGAGCCCGGCTGGGCAGGTCATGTCGAGGCGGGGGACGGTTACTAGAGTTGCGTCATGAGTCCCAGGATCGCGACCGCCGAGACCGTCTCCCGTGAACAACTGCTCGACTTCGTCCGTGACCGCCACAAGGCCATCCTGATCACGACGAGAAGCGGCGGCGGGCCGCAGGCGTCCCCGGTGTCCTGCGGCGTCGACCCCGAGGGGCGCATCGTCGTCTCGACGTATCCCGAGCGGGCCAAGACCCGCAACGCCCGCCGCGACCCCCGCGTCAGCGTGGTCGTGCTGTCGGACGACTTCGACGGGCCGTGGGTGCAGGTGGACGGCGCCGCCGAGGTGCTCGACCTGCCCGACGCCCTTGAGCCGCTGGTCGAGTACTACCGCTCGATCTCGGGCGAGCACCCCGACTGGGAGGAGTATCGCGCGGCGATGGTCCGGCAGGGCAAGTCGCTGCTGCGGATCACCCCGATCTCCTGGGGTCCGGTGGCCACCGGCGGCTTCCCGCCGCGCCTGGCCTGACCGGCCCCGCCGCGCGGTATTCCCCAGGGCTGATGCCGTAGCAGCGGACGAACCAGCGGGTGAGATGGCTCTGGTCGGCGAACCCGGCGACCGCCGCCACCTCGCCGAGCGGGCGGCCCTCCGCGATCAGCCGCCGGGCCGTACGCAGCCGGAGCAGGCGCTGGTAGTCGCTGGGCGGCATGCCGTACACGGATCTGAAGGCCCGATAGACGGCGAACCGGCTCCGCCCGGTCAGCGCCGCGAGATCGTCCGCGGTGACCTCGGCGGTGGCCTCGGCCGCCCCGGAGCCGGGCGAGTGCGTGTCGTGGAGATGCCGCCGCACCCGCTCGGCGATGTCCCGTGCGTCCGCCCGCGTCACGTCCTGCGGCCGTACGGGACGGACGGCGGCGCGCCGGACCACCGACATGATCGCGGTGCTCAGCAGGTCGTAACGCCGGAGGTCGTCCACGTCGCCGAGCAGGGCTCCGCTCAGGGCGCGCAGCCGGGTCGCGAGCGCCGCGTCGCGGACGACAGGCCGGGCGAACAGCGGCAGGCCGGTCTCCCTTCCGGTCGCGTCGTCCAGCACGGAGGCGACCAGTTCCGGCCCGACGTGGACGATCCGGTAGGTGAAGCCGAGCAGGTCGGCGGCGTGGCCGTCGTGCGGGTCGTCGGGGTTGAACGCCATGAGCATGCCCGAGACGCTCGTGTGCGCGGCGCCCCGGCAGGTGAAGGACTGCGCGCCATCCTCGGTCATGCCGAAGGAGTAGGACTCGTGGCTGTGCCGGTGGTACACGTGCCGGGTGAAGTGCGCGTGCATCGTCTCCAGCGGCAGGCCGGGGGAGCGCCGGTAGCGGGACCAGTCCTGTGCCACACCGTTCATTGTGGCCTCGCCCGCGGCGCACGAGCGTACAAGACCCGGTGTCGCGGTCCCGGCCAGCCTGGACCCATGCGTTTCACCACCAAGATCGGCATCGTCGTGTGCGGGGACCTGGCCGACTGGCAGAAGCTCAACGTGACGGCGTTCCTGGCGAGCGCGGTCGCCGGGGGAGTCCCCGAGGTGATCGGCGAGCCGTACGAGGACGGCTCGGGCACCTCCTACCTGCCCATGTTCCGCCAGCCCGTCCTCGTCTACGCGGCGGACGCGGCGGAGCTGGCCCGGGTGCGCGAGCGCGCCGTCGAACGGGGGCTCGACGTCGCCGTCTACATCGAGGAGATGTTCAAGACCGGCAACGACGCGGACAACCGCGCCGCCGTACGGGCCGTGACGCCCGGGGAGATGTCACTCGTCGGCCTGGCCGTGTACGGCCCCAGGAACGCCGTCGACAAGACGCTCAAGGGGCTCGCCCTGCACGCCTAAGCGCGCGGGGGGAGCCCGAACAGGGGCAGGCAGGGGTCGAGGCCGTGGATCTCGAACCCTGCCCGGGCCGTCCAGTCCTCGCGGGCCAGCCGCACCCGTTGCTGCTGAGCCGCCCCGTCCCGGCGCCGGTGCACTTCAATGCCGTCGTCGCGGTAGCCGAGCTTGCGCGACACGGCGAGCGATCGGGGGTTGTCGACGAAGGCCGACGACGTCGCGTGGCGCGCCCCGAGCCCGGCGAACGCGAGGTGCAGGACGGCGGCGCGCATCTCGGTGCCGATGCCCTTGTCCTGGAAGCGCAGGCCCAGCCAGGAACCGGTGGAGATCTCCCGGGTGTACGCGAAGTCGCGGCCCGCCATCTCCTGCGTGCCGACGATCCGGCCCTCCCAGGCGACGACGAAGCTGCAACTCCAGTCGTCGGGCGACCAGGCGCCCCACTGCCGGAAGTGAATCTGGACGGTCGAGCGGGCGCGCTCGTCCGGCGGGGCGTCCGTCCACGGCACGCCGAACGGCATCCCCCCGGGCTCGTGGACGCCTTCCGCCGCGCGGTCGGCGAGCGCGTCGAGGTCGTCCAGGGTCGGCAGCCGGAGTTCCAGCCGGGGAGTCGTCACCCTGAGCGCGAAGAGCGGCCAGTGTCGCATGCGCCGATCCTGACAAGACCGTGCGCCTCGCCGCACCCCGATTTCCACGAACGGCCTTCCACGGGCCTCGGAGTGATCGCGACCGCCGCGGACCCGGAACGAGGCGCTCTGATTCGGCTCTGATGCGGCTCTGATGTGCGCCTCCTACCGTCGGCGGGCGTGAGGCCGGTGGCACACCGGCACCCGCGCCGCGGCCGACGGCGTCGCCGCGGCAGGGCGCCCGCGAGACGAAGGAGCCGGACGTGCACGATCCCGTCGCACCCCCCTTGCCCGCCGACACCGCCGAGCCCGCCGAGACCGAGACCGAGACCGAGGCAGAGGGCGGGGTGTTTCCGCAGGTCCTCCTGGACGCGCTGCGGAGCGCGCCCGGCAGCCCGGCCTTCGAACAGGGGGACAGGACCGTCTCCCGGGGTGAGCTGCTGGACCTCATCGGGCGCATGGCCGTGGCGATGCGGGAGGCGGGCCTCGGCCCCGGCCGGGGCGTCGCCGTACGGACCGGGGTGACGCCGGAGGCGTTCGCCGCCCAGATCGCCGCGCACGTGCTGGGCTGCCGCGTCGTGGCGGTGAAGCCCGGATACACGCCCCGCCAGCTCGCGCACGTCCTCGGGCCGGGAGTCGGGGCGGGAGCCGACGCGGGAGGCGAAACGGGAGTCGACGCGGTGGTCGTCGACCCGGCGTCCGCGACCCCGGACGTGCTGGGCGCGGCCGGGCCGGCCACGGTGCTGTCGCTCGGTCCCGTCGCCGGTGTGCCCGCCGCCGTCGACATCCTCGCCGCACCAGGAGGAGGCGGCAGCCCGATCCCCGCCGTCACGGCGCGTCCGGACGACGTGGCCCTGCTGACCTTCACCAGCGGCAGCACCGGCGAGCCGAAGGGCTGCGTGCTCAGCTATCGCGGCCTCGGCGCGCACTGGTCCTGGCCACGCGTCTGGTCGTCGGTCGAGCCCGGCTTCGCCGACAGGTTCGGGCGGCACATGCTGTTCGGCACCCTGGCCAGCCAGGTGGTGCTGGACTTCCTCGCGCCGTGCCTGCTCGGCGGGGGCACCGCGGTCATCCCGGAGGACGACGGCCGGCCGCTGTTCCCGTACGCGGTCGAGCGTCACCGCATCACCAGCGCCATCGTGACCCCGCCCCGGCTGTGCCAGATGCTCGACCTGCTCCGCGAGGAGCGGGCCGACGTCGGCAGCCTGCGCATGCTGATGGTCGCCGGATCGCCCGTCAGCCCGCACCGGATGCGGGAGGCGGCGGACCGGCTCGGCCCCGTCGTCTACCAGGGGTACGGCGCGACCGAGGCCGGGATGATCGCGATCCTCAACCCCGGCGACCTCGGCCGCGCGCCGGACTCCGTCGGCCGTGCCCACCCCAGCGTCGAGATCAGCGTGCGCGACGAGGAGGGCCGCCCGGTCGAGACGGGACGCACCGGTGAGGTCCACGTGCGCAGCCCCTTCCTGATGACGGGCTACCGGGGACAGCCGGAGGAGACCCGCGACGTGCTGCGGGACGGCTGGCTGCGCACCCGCGACCTCGGCCGCCTCGACGACGCGGGCCTGCTCTATCTGGCCGGCCGGACCAGGGACGTCGTCATCGTCAACGCGATCGTCGTCTACGCGGGGCCCATCGAGCGGGTGCTGGCCGGGCACCCGGACGTGGCCGAGGCGTACGTGACCGGCGCGCCGGACGAGCGGACCGGGGAGGCCGTCCACGCCTTCGTCGTCCCCGTGCCCGGCCGCGCGCCGGACCCCGCCGTCCTCACCGCCCTGGTCCGCGCCGAACTCGGCGCGGACAGCGTGCCCCGGACGATCACGATGGTGCCCGGCGTACCGGTCGCGGCGAGCGGCAAACCGGACAAGCGCGCCCTGCTGGAGCGGCACCCGCCGGTAGCGCTCTGAGAGATTTCTGAGAATCCCCCGCCAACACTGGTGAAACTTCAACCACCCAGCGAGGGAGGCGGCAGTGCCGGAAGAGACCCTTGACTACCTGGTGATCGGCGCCGGACCGGCGGGCCTGCAGATGGGCCATTTCCTGCACCGGGCGGGGCGGAGCTACCGGATCCTGGAGGCGACGCCCGCGCCGGGCGCGTTCTTCCGGACCTTCCCCCGCCACCGGAAGCTGATCTCCATCAACAAGAAGTACACCGGCTGGGACGACCCGGAGCTCAACCTCCGGATGGACTGGAACTCGCTGCTGTCCGACGACCCCCGGCTCCTGTTCACCCAATACAGCGACCGCTACTTCCCCGACGCCGACGACATGGTTCGCTACCTGGAGGACTTCGCCGCCACCCTGGAGTCGCACATCACGTACGACGCGCGGGTCGCCGAGGTCGCGCGCCCGGAGCCCGGCGGCCCGTTCACGGTGACCGACGAGCGCGGCCGGACGTACCAGGCCCGGCGGGTGATCGTCGCGACGGGGGTCACCCTGCCCAACGTCCCGCCGATCCCCGGCGTCGAGACCGCCGAACAGTACGGCGACGTCTCCGTCGATCCCGCCGACTACACGAACAAGCGGGTGCTGATCATCGGCAAGGCCAACTCGGCCTTCGAGACCGCCGACAACCTCATCGAGACGGCCGCGGTCATCCACGTGGCCGGGCCGCACTCGGTCAAGCTGGCCTGGCGGACGCACTTCGTCGGGCACCTGCGCGCGTACAACAACAACTTCCTCGACACCTACCAGCTCAAGCTGCAGAACGCCGTGCTGGACGGCGACGTCCGGCGCATCGAGCGCCGGGCCGACGGCTCCTACCTGGTGACCGTGGCGTTCGTCCGGGCCGACGAGGTCACCAAGGACATCCCGTACGACCGGGTGATCGTCTGCACCGGATTCCGGTTCGACCCCTCGATCTTCGCTCCCGAATGCCGGCCGGAGCTGGCGATCAACGACAGGTTCCCGGCGCTGACCCCGGCGTTCGAGTCGGTCAACGTGCCGGATCTCCACTTCGCCGGGACGATCACCCAGTCGCGCGACTTCAAGCGGGGGACCAGCGGGTTCATCCACGGGTTCCGGTACGGCGTGCGCGCCCTGCACCGGGCCCTGGAGGCGCGGTACCACGGCGTGGAGTGGCCGGGTCGCGACCTGCCCGCCGAGCCCGGCGCGCTCGCGGCGGCCGTGCTCGAACGGGTCAACCGCAGTTCGGCGCTGTGGCAGCAGTTCGGGGTGCTGGCCGACGTCATCGTGCCCGACGGCCGCGGCGGCGCGCGCTACCTGGAGGAGGTGCCGCTCGACCTGCAGGGGCCACCGGTCGGCGACCAGGGTCACTTCGCCGTCACGCTGGAGTACGGCCCCGGCCACGACCAGGTGGACCCCTTCGACATCTCGGTGGGGCGGATCACCCAGAGCGACGCGGAGCGCGCGCACGAGGGCCACTACCTCCACCCCGTGGTGCGCCGCTTCCGGAACGGCGTGGTGGAGGCGGTCCACCACGTCACCGAGAACCTGGAGAACGACTGGACGTCCGAGCAGGTGCATCTCAACCCGCTGCGGGACTTCTTCCAGCACCACAGCATCCCGGTCTCGGTGTGACGACCGTGCTCACGACCATCGGGGAGTACGAGGCGGCGGCCCGCGACCGCCTCGCCCCCGCCCACTACGACTACTTCGCCGGCGGGGCCGGCGAGGAGATCACCCTGCGGGCCAACGAGACGGCGTTCGCCCGGCTCGCGCTGCTGCCGCGCGTGCTGCGCGGCGCGGGGAGCCCCCGGACCGGGGTCACCCTGCTCGGCAGCTCCCTGGCCATGCCCGTGCTGGTGGCGCCGACCGCGTTCCACCGGCTGGCCGATCCCGAGGGCGAGCGGGCCACGGCCCGTGCGGCGGCCACCGCGGGCACCGTCATGATCGTGAGCATGGCCTCGACCATGGCCGTCGAGGACGTCGCGTCCGCCGCGTCGGGCGTCACCCTGTGGTTCCAGCTCTACCTCCAGCCGGACATGGACTTCACCGAGGCGATCGTCCGGCGGGCGGAGGCGGCCGGCTGCGCGGCGCTGGTCGTCACGGTCGACTCCCCAGCCCGGGGGCGGCGGGACCGGGACGCCCGCAACGGCTTCGACGACCTGCCCGACGGCATGTGCTGCGAGAACCTGCGCGACGGCGACCGGGTGCGGTCCATCGTCATGTCGCCGGAGATCGGCTGGGAGCACGTCGACCTGCTGCGGCGGATGACCCGGCTGCCGATCGTGCTCAAGGGCGTCACCCACCCCGCCGACGCCTGCCTCGCCCTCGACCACGGCGTGTCGGCGCTGTACGTGTCGAACCACGGCGGACGGCAGCTCGACACCGTCCCGGCCGCCGTCGACCTGCTGCCGGCGATCGCCGCCGCCGTCGGCGGCGCCGTACCCGTGCTGGTGGACGGGGGGATCCGGCGCGGCACCGACGTGGTGAAGGCGCTGGCACTCGGCGCGTCCGCCGTCGCGGTGGGCCGTCCGGTGATCTGGGGCCTCGCGGCGGACGGCGAGCGCGGCGCGGCGCGCGTGCTCGGGCTGCTCCGCGACGAGATCGAGCACGCGCTCGCCCTGTGCGGCGTCGCCTCCGTACGGGACCTCGGACCCGACCTGGTGCGGCCGTGCTGACCGCGCTGTGGGCGGCGGCCGCGGCCCTCGTCGTGATCAGCCTGCCCCGGTGGCTCCCCGGGCGGGTCGTCGCGGTGCGCGGGTGGGTCTTCACCCGGATCAACGGCGACGAGAGCATCCCGGTCCCGGGAGACCTCGTCGGCGTCGATCGGTTCAGGGAGGTCTACTCCCACCCGGCGGCCTCCGGCCGCAGCAGGGGCGCCGCCCTGTCGGACCTGTTCTGGTACTGGCTGTCGCCGGGGCCCGAGATGCACCAGGAACATCTGGAGGAGGGAGAGCGCTACGACGCCGTCGCCCTGGCCACCCGCCGGATCCTGTCCGTGCCGCGGGCGCGGGCGGAGGAGCTCACCCGCCGCTGCGTCACCCGTACGCTGCGGGATGGGCAGGGGCGGGAGAGGCGCGGCGTGGTCCGGCTGCGTGACCTGATGATGCCGGCGTGGGCCGAGTTCTCCTACGAGCTCGTCTTCGGCGAGGAGTGCCCGCCGTACGCCCGCGACCTGATCGTCGGCAACGCGGACGACGTCGTCACCGCCCTGAAGTGCTGCGGCCTGCGGCACATGGACCGGCGCGACCGGCTGACCGCGTATCTCGTCGAGTCGCTGCCACGGGTGCGGCAGGAACTCCCGCCCGGCCTGACGGACCGGGAGCAGGCGCTGTATCTCCAGGGCGCCTTCTTCAACACCGCCGTGGTGCAGATGTCGGAGGCCACGGCGCACGTGCTGATGGCCCTCGCGCAGCATCCGGAGGTCCAGGACAGGGCGCGGGGCGGCGACGACCGCTACCTCGACCAGGTGATCTCGGAGACGCTGCGGGTCTATCCGCTCTTCGGCATCGCGCACCGCGTCACCACCGGCGACATCCCCCTCGGGGAGGGGTCCGCGATCCCGGCCGGCTCGGTGCTGTGCTTCGACTACCCCTCCTTCCACCGCGCCGGTTTCCCCGATCCGGAGCGCTTCGATCCGGAGCGCTTCGCCCCCGGCCACGCCCCGGTCCGGGAGCTCAACCACATCCCGTTCGGCATGCCGGCGAACCGCCCCTGCCCGGCCTGGCGGCTCGCCCCCCTGATGATGCGGGTCGCGGTGCGGGAGACCCTCCGGGCGTACCGGCTCGACTCCACCGCCGCCCACACCCGGTCCCTGCCCAACCGGGGACCCTGCCTTCTCACCCCCCTGGGGGCCCCGCGCGGGCCCGGACACCGCCTGACGTTGCTGTTCATGCGGTTCCGGGACGACTGGGAGAACCTCTGGCGCAGTCTTGTGCAGCTCGTCCTCGGCACCTACATGGTCTGGGACGCGCGGAGGCTGCGACTGTGCGAGCGCCACTTCGCCGATCTTCCCGGCGACGCCATCCGATCATGAGCTGCTGAGGAGCATGTGCATGTTCGTTCCGGCCCTTTCCCTGGCGGCCGCCCCCGCCACCGACCACAACCTCCAACTGGTCCTCAAGGTGCTGCCGGCCCTGGCCGTCATCCTGCTGGCCGCGGCGGTGTGCGGCCGCCTGGCCACCATGGTCATGCAGCCGCGCGTCGTCGGCGAGATGGTCGCCGGTGTCCTGCTCGGGCCGACGCTGCTCGGCGCGCTGTTCCCCGACGCCCAGGCGGCGTTGTTCCCCGCCGACGTCCGACCCGTCCTGTACGTGCTCAGCACCATCGGCCTGACGTTGTACATGTTCCTCGTCGGAGCCGGGATCGACCACGACGCCCGCGCCCCGGGCGAGCTGCGCAAGGCGAGCGTGCTGGCGGCGTCGGGGATCGGCTCCCCGATGATCCTCGGCGTCGGCGCCGGGCTCCTCATGTGGGGCCAGCTCTCCCGCCCCGACGTCGGCCGGCTGGAGTTCGCCCTGTTCCTCGGGGGAGCGCTGTCGCTCACCGCGTTCCCCATGCTCGCGCGGATCCTGTACGAGCGCGGGCTGCAGAACACGCGGGTCGGCCGGCTCACCCTGCTGGCCGCCTCCATCGACGACGCCGTGGCGTGGTGCCTGCTCGCGGCGCTGTCGGCGGTGCATCTGGGCGGCGGCCCGGCCGACACGCTGCGCACCATCGCCCTGACGGCGGGGTTCGCGGCCGTGATGCTCCTGGTGGTGGCCCGGCTGCTGCGTCCGCTGGGCCGCCAGGTCGCCCGCACCGGGCAGTTCGGCGCGGGCGCCGTCTACGTGGTCGTCCTGGTGCCGCTCACCGCCGGGTTCATCACCGACGCGATCGGCGTCTACTCGGTGTTCGGCGGCTTCATCGCCGGGCTCGCCATGCCGCGCGAGCCGGCGTTCCGCGCCGCCCTGCACAGCCGGATGATGGACGTCGTCTCGACCCTGCTGCTCCCCGTCTTCTTCGCGTTCTCCGGGCTGAACACCCATCTCGCGGGCATCGCAGGAGGTCCCGCGCTCCTGGCCTTCGCGGTGATCCTGGCGGCGGCCTTCTGCGGGAAGTACTTCGGCTGCTCCCTCGCGACGAGGGCGATGGGCTTCGGCTGGCGCGAGTCCTGGGCGGTGGGCGCGATGATGAACGCCCGCGGGCTGATGATCCTCATCTTCATCAACATCGGCCTGGCCCAGGGCATGATCACGCAGGAGGTCTTCGCGATGCTCGTCCTCGTGGCCGTGATCACCACCGCGGGCGCCATGCCGCTCTACAAACTGGCGCTTCCGGAGCGCCTGGAGCGGGTGCGCGCGGCGGAGGCGGAGAGCGTGGCCGGGCGCGAGCGGGCGGCCGCCTGAGACCGGTTTCAGCTACTTTCACGTTTCGGTCGCGAGGCGGCCGGGGGAAACCTGCTGAAACCGCAGAACGCAGGCGACGGGAGCCGGAAGCGCGATCCAAAAGTCTGGATATTTCCCGATATTGGTGCCACGGTATTGCAGTGGCACGGATATCGGGGACATCCGAACCGCGCTCTCGTCGCCTGCTGCTCGTGGAGGACGACCGCGAGCTGGGAGACATGCTGGCCGATGTGCTCACCGACCAGGGATACACGGTCGACCTGGCACTGGAGGGGCAGCGGGGCCTGCATTTGGGACTGAGCCGCGGCTACGACGTCATGATCATCGACCGCGGGCTTCCCGTGGTCGACGGGCTCGACCTGCTGAGACGCCTGCGCCGCCAGGCGGTCACCGTGCCGGTGCTGATGCTCACCGGCTTCGGCGCCGTCGCCGACCGGGTCACCGGGCTCGACGCCGGCGCCGAGGACTATCTGGTCAAGCCGTTCGAGATCGACGAACTGCTGGCCAGGATCCGCGCCCTGCACCGCAGGAACCTGGACCAGGCCGCGCTGCTGCCGCTCGGCGCCGGCTGGCTCGACTCCGCGTCCTTCACCGTACGGCTGCCGTCCGGAGAGCAGGTGACGCTGTCGGGCCGGGAATACTGGCTGCTTCACGCGCTGGCGGCCCGCCCCCGGCAGGTGCACACGCGCTCCTCGCTGCGGCAGCGGGTCTTCGACGGGGCCAGCACCGAGTCGATCGTGGACACCTACGTCTACTATCTGCGCAACAAGCTGGGCCCGGGCGTCGTACGCACCGTGCGCGGCGTCGGATACCGCCTGGGCGAGCTGTGACGCCCCGACGGCCCTTCGATCCGGAGCGCCGCCTGCTGATCCGCGCCCGCCGCCGGATCACCCTGCAGGTCGCGGGCGTCTTCTGCCTGGTGACGGCGGTGATGGGCGCGGTCGTCTTCTGGGCGGTGGCGCACGGGCAGGACGTCGGTGCCCGGCGGGACCTCGCCGTCGCGGCGCAGGTGGCCCCGATCTCCCAGCCCCCGCCCTGCGTCTGGCTCTTCGAACTGCACGGCGGCACCATGCGGAGCTCGCCCGGGGCGCCGTCGATCCTGCCGATCCGCGCGACGCTGGACGCGGTCGCCGCCGACGGGAGGACGCGGACCGGCCTCGTCCACCTCGCCGGGCGCGACCTGCTGGTCCACACCCAGCTTCGCGGCGACGTGCCGGTGCAGGCGGTGCAGGACCTGCGCTACCAGACCGCCGAGCGGCAGCGGCTGCTGCGGGTCCTCGGTGCCGCCGAGATCGCGGCTCTCCTGGCGGCGCTGCTGATCGGCCAGGTCCTCGCCCGCCGGGCGATCGCGCCGCTGGGCGAGGCACTCGACCGGCAGCGCCGGTTCACCGCCGACGTCAGTCACGAGCTGCGCAGCCCGCTGGCCCGCCTGCACGTCCGCGCCCAGCTCGCCGCCCGGCGCCTGGGCCGGGAACCGGATCCCGTCGTCGTCGCCGGCGACCTCGACCGGCTGGTCACGGGCATCGGGCAGCTCGGCGAGGTGATCGAGGACCTGCTGCTGTCGAGCCAGCTCAGGCAGCACCGGCCGTCCGGGCCGGTCGACCTGGCCGCCCTCGCCGAGGAGTCGGCCGGAGCCGAGGCGGCCCGCGCCGGCCAGCGCGGGGTGACGATCGACGTGCGGTGGGGGCCGGGCGACCACCTCGTGCGGGGAGCGCAGTCCGCGCTCCGCCGGGTGATCTCCGCGCTCCTCGACAACGCGCTCCGGCACACCTCCGCGGGCGGCCACATCTGGGTGACGATCTGTTCGGGGCCCGACGTGGTCCAGCTCAGCGTGCGGGACGACGGGGTGGGGCTGGACCCGCGCGAGGGCGAGCGGTTGTTCGCCCGGCACGCCGGGGCGCCCCACAGCGGAGGTCTCGGCATCGGCCTGGCTCTCGTGAGCGAGGTGGTGGACGCCCACGGCGGCACGGTGCACGTCGACGGGCGGCCGGGGGCCGGGGCCGTCTTCACCATCAGCCTGCCCCGTACGGCGGCGGAACCGGTGCCGAGCGAGCCCCGGCTCCTGCTGCCGCAACAGGCGCGGAGCGGGCCCTCCCTGCCCGCCCGGGACGGGCCGGCGGGCCGGTGACCTCAGCCCGCGACGCTGCGGAGGGGTTCGGCGGGCAGCGTGTGCGGGGCGCAGGCCGGGCAGTCCGGCGCCGCCGGAGGGCGGGAGTAGACGTGCTGGTCGGGGGAGACGAGGTTGATCCCGGTGACGTGGCTGCCCAGGACCGCGGGGATCCCGGTCAGGAACGCGATGACGGCCTGGGCGGTCAGGTGCCCCGACACCCCGGCCGAGGGTGCGATCACGCCCGGCCCGCCGAGGCCGACCGGGATTCCGGGGGCCAGTGAGGCGTCGACGCTCGCGGTCAGGCACTCGTAGCAGGGGCCGCCGGGGACGAACGCGGCCACGCTGACCAGCGGGCCGTTGTAGCCGCCGAGCGCCCAGGGGATCCGCTCCGCCAGGCAGGCGCGGTTGGCCCAGACGCGGATGCCGCCCCGGCCGGCGGGCTCGTCGGCGCACATCGCCACGGCGTCGAAGCCGCGGACGAGGTCGAGCATGTCCTCCTCGCACTCGGCCGCGCGGGTCTCCCCGGTCACCCGTACGGAGGAGTTGACCTCGGCGAGCCGGGCGGCGGCCACGTCCACCTTGGGGCTGCCGACGTCGGCCTCGCGGTAGAGGGCCTGCCGGGTGAGGTCGGACAGTTCGACCACGTCGCGGTCGACGCAGTGGATCTCGCCGACGCCGCACGCGGCGAGCGCCCAGGCGGTGTGGCTGCCCGTCCCGCCCAGCCCGAGGACGAGGACACGCGAGCGCTTGAGGCGCACCTGCGCCTCCCAGCCGTGATCACGGGGGCCGTCGCGGGGGATGTCGCGGGGCACGAGGTCGGCGCCGCGGAAGTACGCCGCGTTGCGTGAGTACCGTTCGAGCTCGGGCAGGCCGAACTCCTCGGGCCGCGGGCCCGCGGCGTCCTCGACGTACCCCGAGTCGAGCAGGAGACGGACGACGCCGGCCGCCTCGGTCTCGGACAGTCCGGGGAAGGCGCGGACCAGACGGGTGGCGATCTCCTCGGGGGTCCGCGTGCCGTCCATCGCGTTCAGCGCCGCCCAGGCGTGGCCGCCGGGATCGCTGATCTCCGCCGTCGCGCCGTAGGTCGGTGCGCCTATCCGGATCCGGTCCGTCCCGTATCTGTGCGGACGGTGCTGGGCTTTCACACGGGGCAACCGCACGGCGACCTCTCGGCATCGCGAGCATGACCATCATCGACAGGTGGATCTTTCTGGAAGTGTCCAGGTCTGTCAAGGACGATGCCCAAGTCGCATCGGCGGGCTTACGGGGCCGGCTCACTGGGCCGGCTCAGGGGGCGCGGCGCAGCTTCCGCAGGAACGTCCAGAAGCCGGACCGGGCGGGCGGCCGCCAGCCGTCGGCGTCCGTCTCCTCCGGCGGCGGCTCCTGGCCGGCGGTCGCCGGACCCGGGCGGGACACGGGCACGGCGTTGGGGTTGACCTCGAACCGCACGGGCAGGGAGCGCAGCGCGCGGACGAACGGGGAGGGCCGCCAGGGCAACTGCTCGGGCGGGGTCGCCAGGGTGAGCGCCGAGATCCGGTCGAGCAGCCGGCGTACGGCGATCGTGCACATCTGGGTGGCCAGCCGCTGGCTGGGGCACCTGTGCGGGCCGGCGCCCCAGGCGAGATGGGCCCGGGTGCTGCGTACGGTGTCGCGGTTCAGGGCGGAGGCGAACAGGGGATCGGCGTGCGCACCCGAGATGGACAGCATGACCGGGTCTCCGGCGGCGATCGTGAAGCGCCCGAGCTTCACGGCCGTCCTGGCGTAGCGGAAGGTCAGGTTGGCCAGCGCGGGGTTGAGCAGGGCGACGCGGTTGACCAGCTCCTCGATCTGCCCCGACGTCACCGACGTCCGCAGGTCCGGGTTGCCGACGGCCTCGACGATGACGTTGCAGATCAGGCTGCCGGTGAAGTCGAGGAAGCCGGACAGCATGAACAGCTCGCGCGCCACCTCCTCGGGGGTGAGGGCGGGGGCGGCCGCGAACATGGCGGAGGGCAGGTCGTGACCGGGCCGGTGGCGCTTGGTCGTCGCCAGTTCCAGGAGGGCGGTGTTCAGGCGCTGGTAGGCCCCGGCGGCGTCGGGACCGTCCAGCAGGCGCCACTGATCCATGATCATTTCTTCGCCGCGGTCGAGGGTGACGCCGAGGAGGTGGTTGGCGACCATGAGGGGCAGCGGCCGCCCGTACTGCGCGGCCAGGTCCGCCCATCCGGTGGGCGTGCCTTCCGTCATGACGCCGATGAGGTCGTCGCAGTACTTCAGAATGGCGCGTTCCAACTTCTGGGTGTGCTCCCCACCGGGCTCCTGGAACTCCCGCAGGCCGGCGATCCACGCGCCCCGGAGACCGCGGTGCCGGTCCCCGTCGTGGAAGCCCGAGTTGTCGGCGGACAGGAGGGGGATCAGCGGCCAGTCGGCGGGGATCCGGCCCTCGGCGAACGCCCTCCAGTGGCCGACGTGCTTGCTCCAGAAATCGTCCGGGTTCTGCATGATGTAGCGCACCTCGTCGTACCCGAAGGCGAACCACAC
The DNA here is from genome assembly GCF_008728085.1 of Microbispora cellulosiformans. NCBI lineage: Bacteria > Bacillati > Actinomycetota > Actinomycetes > Streptosporangiales > Streptosporangiaceae > Microbispora > Microbispora cellulosiformans. The sequence continues at coordinate 643,967 of NZ_VYTZ01000004.1, forward strand.
CGGCACACCGTGCAGCTCGATCGGGGCCACCGGGCCGTACGCGGCGCGGAGGCGTTCGTGCACGCGTGCGGGATCCGCTTGGTACTCCCTCGTCAGCAGGGATTCCAGGGGCATCGACGACAGATCTTCCGCGGCCGGTGCCGGCCATATGTCGGGGGTCAAGGAATCGCCCGCCTTTCCGGTCGCCCGGACGGCGCCGATTGCGCGACGCCCGGGTCTGGGCGGCGATCTTAGAGTGCCCGGCCGCGTCTGTCAGCGGCCCGCGGGTCCAGGAGGCGGCACTGTTCCTTTCTCGTGATCGAGCACGCGTTGCCGGTTGTCCGGCGACGTGTGCCGTCGCGGCGGTGGGGCCATGGCGGGACGCTCCGCCATGGCCCCGGCCCCCTGTGGGGGGACGTGCTCCGTCAGAGGCCGAGCCCGATCAGCAGCGGATCGTGGTCGGAGGAGCGGTAGGCGTCCGGCGCGTACAGGTAGGGCGGGTTGAACTCGGTGTTGTAGTCCATGAACCTGCCCTCATCGGCGTTGACGTGCCAGATGGTGGCGCCGGTCACCAGCCTGTTCAGCTTCTTGTCGGCCAGGGCGTGGTCGAGCTCGCCCGACAGGCCCTCGAAGAGGTAGCTGTAGCGGTCCTCCTTCTTGACGTGCTTCTTGCTCAGGCTGACCAGCCCGGCGTCCTCGAAGGTGTGGATGGGGTCCTCCTCGCCGTAGGCGTTGATGTCGCCGACGACGAGCGTGTTCCGCAGCTTGAGGCTGTCGATCAGGGCGAGTACGGCCTGGGCCTGCTTGACCCGCTTGGCGTTGAAGCAGCTCTGGCCGTCCCCCTGGTCGGCGTCGGCGCCGGTGGCGGGAATCGAGTCGGGCCCGTCGGTGCAGCCCTTGGACTTGAAGTGGTTGACCAGGATCGTGAAGATCTCGCCCTTGCCGTTCGCCCTGCCGAAGGTCTGCACCAGCGGCGGACGGCTGAAGATCGGATCGGCGGAGGACTGCGGCCCGCCGATCGGGGTGACCTTGGCCGGCTTGTAGATCAGTGCGGTCTGGATGAGGTCGGTGCCCGGGTTCGGGTGGGTGATCGCCTTGTACGTGCCCGCGCCCGCCGCGGCGTTCAACGCGTCGACCAGGGCGTTCAGCGCGACGTTGTTGTTGCGCTCGATCTCCATCAGGCCGGCCACGTCGGGGTCGAGAGCGAGGATGTTGGCGACCAGCTTCGCGAGCTGGCGGTCCCGCTCGGCGGCGGTGGTCGCGCCCCGGGACTTCAGGGTGGTGAACCAGTTGAGCGTGTTGAGGCTGGCCACCCGGACGTTGCCGCCGACCCTCTTCGGCTCCGCGGGCCGCGGGTTCTCCGGCCGGAAGACGACCGGCTGGGTCGGCTCGACGCGGTAGACGCCGAAGCCGTAGGTGAGCACCCCGGTCAGGTTCTTCACCTCGTCGCCGATCCGGACTGTGTTGGATCCCTCGGTGTGGTACGGCAGGGTCGGCGGGTTCTGCGCGTTGGAGCCGTCGTCGAGCAGGATCGAACGCCGCGCGTCCTTCCCGGTGTCCACGCCCTTGCGGTCGGTCGGCTGCCACAGGCGGCCGCCCTCGGCGAGGGTGATCTCGCCGTACCGGCCGAGGTTGTAGATCTCGGAGGCGGCCATGTCGTCCTTGAAGGTGACGAGCATGTTCTCGTACCGCTCGAAGGTGGCGCCCTCCTTGAGCGGCAGATTCACCTCAACCGGCTTGATCGTGCCGGTGCCGCACACGTTCACCGCCGTGGCCGGCGAGATCTCCGTGAGGCCGTTGTACTCGACCGCCTTGCCGGAGACGAGGACGCGGTCGCCGGCCTTGACCGGCGAGGAGGAGAACACGAACACGCCCTCGGAGGTCGCCGGGTCCTTGTCCGGCTTGGGGTCCTGGACGTAGAAGCCGCCGAGCTGGCCGGCGCCCTGGAAGGAGCCGGTGACGACGCCCTCGACCCGGACGTCCTGGCCGGCGACGGGGCTGACGTCGCCGTCGCCCTGCACCTGCGCGATCCGGTGGGTGACCGGCGTGTCGCACGTGGGCGACGGGCTCGGGGTGGCGGAGGGAGACGGGCTCGCGCTCGGGGAGGGGGAGGCGGACGGCGACGGGCTCGGGCTCTCGCTCGGGGAGGCGGAGGGAGAGGCGGACGGGCTCGGGCTCTCGCTCGGAGTGGCCGAGGGAGACGGGGACGGATCCGGGCCGGCGCAGGGGGCCGCCGTGCTGGCGCTGTTGCGCGGCGCGGGCGCCGCGGCCTCGAAGTCGGCGCCGTTGTCGTCGGTGTCGGTGCAGCCGCCGCCCCTGCGGATCGCGGCGGTGCCGTTGGTGAGCCCGGGCGCGGGGGTGCCCTCGAAGAAGTTCGCGGTGCCGTAGCCGACCAGGTCCGCGACGAGCGCGAGCTGCTCATCGGTGCAGGGAACGGTGGAGCCGTTGCAGGCCAGGCCGGTGGTGGAGCGTACCAGCGCGAGCTTGCCCGCCGTGCCGCTCATGTTGACGCCGCCGACGTCGTCGGGCGTCGGCAGGGAGCCGCTGGGCGTGGTGCCCGCCGCGAGCTGGACCAGGTGGTACTGCCCCGGGGCGAGGGTGCCACTGAGGTCGGTCTTGTTGGCGGAGAAGTTCCCGGTTCCGGTCGCACTGGTGTACTGCACCGACCAGCCGCTCAGCGAGACGGAGGCGCCGGTGCGGTTGAAGAGTTCGACGTAGTCGTTGGTGAGGGGGGCGCCGGAGTTTCCGCCTCCCCCGTAGACCTGGCTGATCACTACTGTTCCCGGCGCCGCGGCGGCGGGAGCGGGCGAGAGGGCGGCGATCGAGCCGGCGGCGAGGCCGGCGGTGACGAGGATCGCGAGTGCCCGAGGTGTTGCGCGCATGGCCTGAGAGTAAAGCCGCCTTAATCAGCACAGACCATCTTTTCTATGTATGAAGGGTGAACGCCTGATGGGCGGCGGCACGCACGGCCCGGAGCCCCGCTGCCGACAAATCGCCCAAACGGGATGAAAGTTCGCCCAGAGCTATCGCCTTCTGCCGGTTGCGTGTGCTGTGGCCTATTTGTTGGCTATTTGTGACATATGCCCAGAATGAGGCGATAGTTCGCCTTTGCTTCAGCCTCTTCACGCACGTCGTTCACTCCTGAAATCCACTGTGGCCGCTCGAAGACCACGCCGTTTTATCGGCGTCTTATCGAACCTGATGGAAGGGACTGCACCAGATGCAGCCAGTGGCAGCGAGAAAGCTGCTGGGAGGCGTGAGGAGACGAGGGCGTCTCGCCGCGGCCGTCGTGATCGCCATGGTCGCGACGCTGCTCGCCGGCGCCGTCGTGACCGCGGCGCACGCCGACCCCGGCCCCGCGAAAGCGGGCCAAGGACGTCCCAGCCCGGCGCCGACCGGTTCCCCCACCCCGCCGACGCTCAGCCCCGCCGGTGGTTCGTACCTCGAAGGCATGGTGAAGGTCGCGGCGGTCCCCGCCGCGGCCGGCGACAGTGTGACGAAACTGGCCGTCGACGGCGGCGCGCTGAACGCCACCCGTACGGTGGGCGTGTCCAGGCTCCGTTTCGACGTCGGCTCGAACTCGACGGAGGCGCGGTACCACAACTACGTGCTCGTCAACGGCGCGTACCGGACCGACATCGGCGACCTCGTGAACGAGCGGGCGACCATCGAGATCCCGAACGAACACCTCGTCAAGGGCGAGAACACGATCGAGATCTTCGCCGGGACGGTCCAGAGCTCGTGCGGCACCAACTACGACGACTTCGTCCTGTCCGACGTGGGCCTCGAACTGCTCGGCGAGGTCGCGGACGGGGAGGACAACCCGTACACCCTCTCCTTCGGCGACGGCAACTGCGGCTCGAACACCGCGCTGCTCAAGCAGGCCGCGCTGAAGTTCTTCGTCAAGGGCGACCCGCAGGGGACGACCGGTCTCGCGGCGGACCTGGACACCACGACGCTGGCGAACGGCGAGCACGCCATCACCGCCACGACCGCGTCCGGGGCCACCGTCAAGAACGCCGTGACCGTGAACAACGCCCCGGCCGGGGCGCCCCGGCTGACGCCCACGGACGGCACGCTGGTGGCGGGCACCACGCCGGTGTCCGCGACCGTGCCCGCCGTGGGCGCGGGCGGCGTCTCGGCCCTCACCGTCGACGGCGCCGAACCCGCCGGCAAGGCCACACTGGGCGACGGCGCGGCGAAGTTCAGCTTCGACGTGGGCGCGGACGCGATCGAGGACAAGTACGACGACTTCCTGCTCGTCAACGGCAAGCGCGTCGACCTGGGCGGATCCTGGGTCAACCAGCGCGTCACCGTCGCGGTCCCGGCCCGGCTCCTGGTGCCCGGCGACAACGTGATCAAGGTCATGACCGGCGACTGGAAGGCGTCCTGCGGCGTCGATCGCGACGACTTCACCATCGCGAACCTCGGCCTCGCCCTCGACGGCGCCACCGTGACCGGCCGTGACGTCAAGCCGTCGTACGACATGGGCGACGGCACCTGCGGCAGCGGCCAGACGACCCTCCGCGAGGTCGAACTGCGCTACACGATCGACGCCCCGGGCGTCCGCGTCGTCCGGACGCTCGGCTCGGGCGACGCGACGCTCAGCTTCACCGTGGGCAGCAACTCGATCGAGGCGCGCTACCAGAACCACCTGCTCGTCAACGGGCGGAAGGTCGTGCTCGACGGCGACTTCGTGAGCCGGCGCGTCGACTTCACCTTCCCGAACGAGTATCTCGTGCCCGGCTGGAACACGATCGACTTCGTGACCGGCACCTATCCGACGTCGTGTGGCAACAACCGCGACGACTTCGCGATCTCGAACATCGCGCTCACGCCGGTGCGGGGCACGGCGAGCGGCCAGATGCTCAAGGGCTCCTACAGCATGGGCGACGGCAACTGCGGCGACAACGTGAACCTGCTGACCGAGATCGACCTCGAGTTCCTCGTGGACGCGCCCGCGGCCGGCCTGCGTGCGGACCTCGACACCACCGCGATCAAGGACGGCAGGCACACTCTCGCCGCGACCTCGACCACGGGGGAGAAGGCCACCCGCACGCTGGTCACCGACAACACGGCGCCCAAGGTCGCCGCGAGCGTCCCCGCCGCGGGCGAGAAGATCACCGCCTCCGTCGTGCTGGACGTCACGCTGGAGGACGCCTCCGGCGTCGTGTCCGGGCCGGACGTCACGCTCGACGGGCAGGCGATCGCGCTGGGCGCCCAGGTGGGCCCCGGCCTGTCGCCCGGCAGGCACACCCTCGCCGTGACCGGCGCCGACTCGCTCGGCAACACCGCCACCCGTGAGATCGCGTTCGAGTCCGCCGGCATCCCGGACGTCCCCGCCGAGCTCACCCCGGCGTCCGGGACCGCCGACGTGCCGGGCACCGTCACGCTCTCGGCGAAGGTCGCCGAGCCCGGCGGAGGAAAGGTCAAGGCGACCTTCTCCGAAGCCGACATTCTGACCCCGAACCAGGCGTACCAGGGCGTCGTCGACGCTGTCCCCACGACCCTCCAGGTGCCGGGCGAGAAGAAGCTCAAGGCCACCGGGCTGGAGCCCGCCGACGGCGCCACGCTCGACGCGCCCGCCGGCCGGGACGTCACCTACCAGCGGTACGACATCCAGGTGAAGGGCCATGTGGACGCCCCGGTCCTGCGCTGGGAGGGCGTCATCGACCCCGAGCGCCTGGTGTCGCTGCGGGCCTGGAACACCAAGGCCCGGGCGTGGGACCTGCTGACGAGCGCCCGCGGCTCCGCCGAGGGCCAGACCGCCCTCACCGCCGTGGTCGGCGACCGGTACGTCGACGGGCAGCAGGTCCACGTGATGGTGACGGGTGAGGACCCGTTCGCCGACGACATCGACCCCGGTGACCCGAACGGCTTCGCCGACCCCTCCACGTACGACTTCTCGATCGTCCACTTCACCGACACGCAGTATCTGTCGGAGGGCGCGGTGGAGCAGGAGACCGCCGAGGAGCGCGCGGTGTGGGAGTCCGCGTACGCCGGGATCGTCAACTGGATCAAGGGCAACAGGGACCAGCGGAAGATCTCGTACGTCGCGCACACCGGCGACATCATCGAGAACAACATCAGGAAGCCCGCCGACGAGGCCACCCAGCGGGAGGTCACCGGCGAGCTGGAGGTGTCGTCCAAGCAGCAGAAGGTGCTGGACGACGCGGGCATCCCCAACGGCGTGATCGCCGGCAACCACGACAACCAGTCGGGCACCGAGGACGGGCCGGAGGCGATCTACAACAAGTACTACGGCCCCGGCCGCTACCAGACGGCGGCGCAGGGCTGGCAGCACGCGGAGTACGGCGGGCCGTGGAAGGAGGGCGACAACCAGAACCACTACGACCTGTTCTCCGCGGGCGGACTGGACTTCGTCGTGGTCGGCCTGTCGTACGGCGTCACGCGGGAGGAGGCCGAGTGGGCCGACTCCGTCTTCAAGCGGTTCCCCGGCCGCAACGGCATCCTGCTCTCGCACGACTACCTCGTGCCGAGCACCAACCCCGACGGACGGGGCGCGGGATTCTCGGCGCCCGACGGCTCGATGCTCTACAAGACGGTGGTCGAGAAGAACCCGAACGTCTTCCTCATCCTCGCCGGGCACGAGCACGGCGTGGGGACGAACGTGAAGCCGAAGGTGGGCCAGGTCGGCAACGGCGTCGTCGAACTGCTGGCCGACTACCAGTTCTACACGGTCTCGGCCGACCGCCTCGGGCTCACCCAGGTCGGCGGGTACAACCCGGACGACCAGCTCCAGTTCGGCGCGAGCTTCTTCCGCCTGCTGCAGTTCAACGTCAAGCGGGCGGAGCTGACCGTGGACACCTACTCGCCCCTGCTGAACGACTTCGGCGCGGGCGAGTTCGACCCGCTGCGCCGGTACGACGGGCGCGAGGACAACATGGTGCTCCCGGTCGATCTCACCACCCGTACGACGAGCTTCGCCACCGACTCGCTGGCCATCTACAAGCCCACCCGGGTCATCGGCACGAGCACGGTCGAATCGGGTCAGGTCGCCTCGGTGACCTGGAACCGCCTCAAGGGCGACACGGCGTACGCCTGGTTCGTCACCGCACGCTCCACCGGCGGCGGCGTGACCGCCTCCGAACCGAGCGTGTTCGTCACCAGGGACGAGCACGGCCGTCCCGGCAAGTGGGGACCGGACTCGCCTCTCTACCGCTGGTTCCAGCACAAGAAGGGCTGAGCAGTCCGTGACCGCCGCCCCGGGCCCCGCTGTCACGGCGGAGCGCCCGGGGCGGCTTTCCCCCTCGAATCACTCGAATCCTGGAGAAACAGACATGTCCCGTAGGCGCCGGCTGTCCGCGGCCGTCCTCGCTCTCGCCTGTGCCGTCGCCTGTGCCCTCGGTGTGCTGGCCGCCGCCCCGGCGTCGGCCCACGACGCGACCACGAAGGCGCACGCCACGGTGACCGGAACGGGCGCGGACGTCAGAGTCGTGCTCGACCTGGAGTACGACCTCCTCATGAAGTCGGCCTGGCTGTACGCCGAGGCGTACGACGCGAAGGAGCGGGCCGAGCAGCTCCGCCAGCTGAAGAAGAACCACGCCGCGGTCGTCGACTACATCACCCGCCGGTTCGCCGTCGCGTACGGCGACTCGCCGTGCACGCCCACACCCGTGGGCGACGCGGACGTGCGCACCCGCGACGGGGTGGCCTTCGCGGTGGTGACCCTCGCCTACCGCTGCGCGGGCGACGGAGACGGTGGGCACACCGTCTCCAGCGCGATCTTCCCCGACGCCGAGAGCTTCGTGCACAGCACGCAGACGATCGTCGGATACACGCTCGACGGCACGACGGGCTCCGCGGTGCTGACCGCCGCGAACCCGACGCTGCGGGTCGGCGAGCACCGGGCCTCCCACCAGGTGGGGGAGTTCTTCCTGCTCGGCGCCGAGCACCTGCTGTCCGGCCTCGACCACGTCTTCTTCCTGCTCGCCCTGCTCATCGGCGCCCGCCGCGCGCGCGACGTCGTCGTCACGGCCTCCGCCTTCACGGCCGCCCACAGCATCACGTTCCTCCTGGCGGCACTCGGGATCGTGCACGTGCCCGCGGGGATCGTCGAGCCGGTCATCGCGGTGTCGATCATCGTCGTGGCCGTCGCCAACCTCCTCGGCCGCGACGAGGACAGACTGGGCGGATGGCGGCTGCCGATCGTCTTCGCCTTCGGCCTGGTGCACGGGCTGGGCTTCGCGAGCGCGCTGGACATCGAGGAGAAGGGGTCGTGGGAGCTGCTCCTGTCGCTGCTCAGCTTCAACGCCGGCATCGAGGCGACCCAGCTCCTGATCATCGCCGTGCTCTTCCCGCTGCTGGCGCTGCTGCGTCGTACCTCCGCCGCCCACTGGATGACAGCCGCGATGTCGGTCCCCATCGTGGCGGTGAGCCTCTACTGGTGCGTCGACCGGATCGCGCTGCCCCTCTGACGCGCAGGTCAGCCGGTGGGGCGGGGGACCTGGGCGAACGTCGACAGCCTGAACCACCGGGGCAGGGCGCGGCGGGCCGCCTCCGGGCCCTGCACCTCGACGGCGCCGGAGCGCAGCGCGCCGGACCAGGTGAGGTCGCCACGCCAGATCTCGGTCATCCGCCGCAGGCCGGCGATCACGCTCACCGTCGGCGGATAGCCGGGGTCGTCGTCGCACACGTCCACGTCGCCGGGCGTGATGACCAGCCACCAGTGACGGGTATGCGCGGGGACGTCCGTGAAGCTGAACCGCACCACGGTGCGCTGCCCGGGGACGACGTCGTGGTCGACGTTGCGGTGCATGTCCCACAGCAGCAGCTGCGGATCGAGGTCCTCGTCGCCCAGCTCCGGGATCCAGCGGATGCCCCAGGCGCCCAGCGCCTCGACCACCGGCCGCAGCTCCTGTCCTGCCGGGGTGAGCAGGTACCGTACGCGGTTGCCGTCGGGACGGCGCTCCAGGACGCCGGCCCGCTCCAGCCGGTTGAGCCGCCTGGACAGCAGCGAGGGGGACATCCTCGGCACCCCGCGGCGCAGCTCGTTGAAGTAACGGCTTCCGGTGACCAGCTCCCGGATGATGAGCAGTGTCCAACGTTCGTCGAGCAGCTCCATCGCCTTCGCGACGGGACAGAATTGTCCGTACGAGGAACCCACGCCGCTCAGCGTAACCCCGGGACGAAACCACCAGGTGGTACACATCTCGTACTAGAGACGGACTCCCGGCCTTTCTAGCGTCGAGCCATGACTCTGACGATGAACGAGCCCCTGCACGACGCCGGCGTCGTCGCGCTGGCCGCCGAAGTGGGACGGGAATGCGCCCTGACCGAGGCGCGGCACGACCTGGACGCCACCTTCGTAGCCGAGGGCTACCAGGCGATGCGGGACCACGGCTACCTGCGGCTGGCCGTACCCGCCGGGTTCGGCGGCCTGGGCGCCGGGCTGCGTCAGGTGGTGCTGGCCGAGGGCGAGCTCGCCCGCCATGCCGGGTCGGCCGCGCTCGCCGCCGCCATGCATCTCTACCTGACCCTGGTCCAGTGCTGGCGGCACCGCCGGGGCGCGCCGGACGCCGAGGGCGCGCTGCGCCGGATCGCCGCCGACGGGCTGATCATGGCGACCAGCGGCCCGGCGCCGAGGTGCTGCACGCGGGCGTGCCGCTGTCGAGCCCCGGCGTCTCCCTCGTGGAGACCTGGGACACCCTCGGCATGCGTGGCACCGCCAGCCACGACCTGGTGTTCGAGGACGTGTTCGTCCCCGCCGACAAGATCCTCGGGCGGCGGCCGTACGGCAGGCTCGCGGGGCCGCTGCTGGTCGCCGCGATCCACTTCGCGCCCGTCGCGGGCGCGGTCTACCTGGGCATCGCGCAGGGGGCGTACGACGAGGCGCTCCGCGTCATCGCCGCGCGTGCCGGAGACCCGGCTCCCGCGGTGGTGCGCCAGTTGGGGGAGATGGCCGCCCGCCTGCGGGTGGCCCGGTGGGCGCTGCTCGCCGCCGTCGAGGAGGTCGGCGACGACCCGCCGGCGGACGAGCCGGCCCTGGTCACGTTGATGACGGCCAAGCGGCACGCCGTGTGCGAGGCGAAGGCCGTCGTCGATCTCGCCCTCGACGCCGTGGGGGGCGCCGCGTTCTTCCGTACCTCACCGTTGGAACGGGCATATCGGGACGTCCGCGGCGGCTCGTTCCACCCCCTCACTCCCGAGGCGACCCTGGCGCTGGCCGGTGCCGCCGTGCTGGCCGAGGCGAGACGCGTGCCGTGACCGGCGGGGTGAGCCTCCCGGCTCACCCCTTGCCGGGGAGGCGTCCGGACGCGCGCGACCACCAGAGCAGGGCGGCCGACACCAGACAGGCGGCGGTGACCCACAAGGGGGAGACGGTCGGTCTCGAGAAGGTCGTGATCATCCCGTACAGGTCATCCGGCCGGGTGAGAACCCAGCCGCCGGGGAGGCCGAGATCGTGCCCGCCGGTCAGGGCCATGATGGCGGGCCCGGCGAACGCGGTGAGGAGCAGCGCGCCCATGGCCGGCCAGAACGCACCCCGCCGGTGCAGGGCGACGAGCACCGGCACGGCCAGCCCGCCGAGGCCCACGAACAGGTCGAGGCCCTGCCACAGCGCCGGGGAGACGCCGGTCACCGCGCCACTCAGGTCGTGGGACGACCGGTAGAGCGACACATGGGACCCGATCCACGCCGCGTGGTAGTTGGCCAGCGGCGGGAGGAGCAGAACCACGCACGCGGTGAGGCGGGCCGCCGAGGTGACCGCGGCCCTCCCGCCGGCCGGCAGCGCGTACGGCGCGGGACAGCCGTGCGTTCCGGCGAGCTCGTGGGCGGACCGGGCCAGCCAGATCACGAACAGGGCGTCAGCGGCCGAGGTGGCCTCGTCGTAGACGTCGTAGAGGTCACCGGCCCCCATCAGCGGTTGTCCCAGGATGAGGAGCACGAACGGGGCGAGCTGGGAGGCGACGCCGTACCACACCGTCGTCCGGCCCCAGCGGCCGTCCCGCCGCTGCGCCACGAGCGCCAGCCCGCACCACACCAGCGTTCCGAGGCCGGTGAGATTGTCGTCCAGGGCCGTCCGCCAGCCCTGGGGCCAGTCGAGCGCGTCGGCCACCTCGGTCACCGCCACGCACAACTGGGCCAGCAGGCCGGCGCCCAGAGCGAGATCGGCGTGACGCAGGACGCGGCGCAGCACAGGGTGGAAGAGCACCATGACCGCCGACATCAGGAGCGCGTCGAGCACCACCGCCCACCACGGCCAGATCGGCATGACCGCGTAGAACGCCCAGAACGCCACTGCCGCGTACAGCGCCCACTGCAGCGAGCGGGTCTCGCGGTCGTCGGAGAAGGGCTTGGGGAACGGCAGGCCACCGAGGCTCTGCCACAGCGCCCAGGCCCACAGACCGCCCGCCAGGACGAGCACGGTCACGATCGGCCAGGTGGCCGTGGCGTCCTCGTCCGCGCAGGTGAAGAGCGACAGCCGCCACAGGAGGCCGACGTCGTCAGAGGCCGGCGCGAGCCCGGCGGCGACGACGAGCGCCGCCGCATAGCCGCCGGTCACGAGGACGGCGGGAAGGATCGACCGACAACGGCGCACGCGTCACATCCAGGAGACCGATCAAGGGGGCGGGCGCTCACCCTAGCGATCCCTGACGCGAGTCGCTGCTGATCTTGATGTCTCGTGACGCGGGTGTCCCGCGTACGGGGGATCGGACGGCCCGGAGCCGGGCCGGTGCTGACACGACGCGACGAAGGCGACCGTGCGGGACGTTCGTCTTTGCGGCCGTGAACCTCCTCATCGGTGACTGTCCGGGAGGGCGGCTGCGGGGACGTGGTGTCTGTCCCCGGACCGCCCCGCGCCACGGCCGCCGGGTCAGGCCCCGGCTCGGCTGTTAGCGCTCACATCTCTTCCCTGTCGCGGTTCCTTCTCTGTCAGGCGGGTGGTGGTGGGCAGATCGGAGCCAATACGAGGCGAAGAGGAGACGTCAAGGACGGCTCCTCGCGCCTGCTGAGGGGTGGCGGGCGTGTGTGTGGCTCATCAGGCGTTATCGGCGGGCGCGGCCTGTGACGGCGTGAGGATTGGTCTGAAACTTTCTCTGGGGGCTTGACACGTTTCGGCATGGTTTCCAAACTGTGTCCCTAGGCGGCTTCCTCCTGCCATGTGGTGGTGCGCGGTGAGGACCGCAGCTCGCGACGCCCTAGTGGTGTGCGTTTCCCGGTCACGGGACGCGGCGTCGATCGCGTGGGAGACCTCGCGTGTCCGCTTTTCCCGTGATTCAGTCTGGAGCACTCCCTCATGGGCACCAAAGCCTTACTTCCGTCGCGGCCTTTCAGGAGTCCGCGGGTGCTGATCGCCGCCGCCGTCGGCGTACTCGGCATGGTCGCCGCGGTGACGGTGTCGACGACGCCGGCCGACGCGGCGGCGAGCACGCTCGGCGCGGCCGCCGCGCAGAGCGGGCGCTACTTCGGCACCGCCATCGCCGCCGGCCGGCTCGGCGACTCGAACTACACGACCATCGCGAACCGCGAGTTCAACATGGTGACGCCCGAGAACGAGATGAAGCCCGACGCGACCGAGCCCAACCGCGGTCAGTTCAACTTCTCGGCCGGCGACCGGGTCTACAACTGGGCGGTGCAGAACGGCAAGCGGGTCCGTGGACACACGCTGGCCTGGCACGGCCAGCAGCCGCCCTGGATGCAGTCCCTGTCGGGCAGCTCGCTGCGGCAGGCGATGATCGACCACATCAACGGCGTGATGGCCCACTACAAGGGCAAGCTCTACGCCTGGGACGTGGTCAACGAGGCGTTCGCCGACGGCAGCAGCGGTGGCCGGCGTGACTCCAACCTGCAGCGCACGGGCAACGACTGGATCGAGGTGGCGTTCCGCACCGCGCGGGCCGCCGACCCGTCCGTCAAGCTCTGCTACAACGACTACAACATCGAGAACTGGACCTGGGCCAAGACGCAGGGCGTCTACAACATGGTCAAGGACTTCAAGTCGCGCGGCGTTCCGATCGACTGCGTCGGCTTCCAGTCGCACTTCAACAGCGGCAGCGCGTACAACAGCAACTTCCGCACGACCCTGCAGAACTTCGCCGCCCTCGGCGTCGACGTGCAGATCACCGAGTTGGACATCCAGGGCGCCTCGGCCACGACCTACGCCGCCGTGACCAACGACTGCCTCGCGGTGCCGCGCTGCAACGGCATCACCGTGTGGGGCGTGCGCGACCAGGACTCCTGGCGGTCCGGTGACACCCCGCTGCTGTTCAGCGGCAACAACAAGAAGCCCGCCTACGACGCGGTCCTCAATGCCCTGAACTCCGCTCCCCCCGTCTCCCCCAGCCCGCCGGTCAGCCCCAGTGCGAGCCCGAGTTCGAGCCCGTCGGCTTCGCCGACGAGGTCCCCGCTTCCCGGCGGATGCTCGGCGACGATCAAGACGATCAACAGCTGGGGTGGCGGGTTCCAGTCCGAGGTGACGGTGCAGGCGGGCAGCTCGGCGGTCAACGGCTGGACCGTCAAGTGGACCTGGCCGAGTGGCCAGAGCGTCAGCAGCCTGTGGAACGGCCGGCAGAGCACGTCCGGTTCCTCGGTGACCGTCACCAACGAGACCTACAACGGCTCGATCGCGGCGGGCGGCTCCACGACCTTCGGCTTCACCGCCAACGGCAACGCGGCCACCCCCACCGCCACCTGCACCAGCCCCTGACGTGCGGCTGAAAATGACGACAAGGAGAATTCAGATGCATCTGCCCTGGCGAGCGCGGTCACCGCGCCTGTCCGCCGGCACGACCGCGGCTCCGGCCCGGCGTAGCTCGCGTCGCGGCCTCGCGATCGGCGCCGTCACGGCCCTGCTGGGCGGCGGAGCCGGCCTGGTGGCCACCCAGCCCGCCCAGGCCGCCGTGGCCTGCCGGGTCGACTACGCCATCTCCTCGCAGTGGGGGGGTGGGTTCGGCGCCAGCGTCACCATCAACAACCTCGGTGACGCGGTCAACGGCTGGCAGCTGACCTGGTCCTTCGGCGCCGGTCAGCAGATCAGCCAGATCTGGAACGCCACCAACACCCAGTCCGGCTCGACGGTGACGGCCACCAACGTCTCCTACAACGCCTCCATCCCCTCCGGCGGCAGCGTCAACTTCGGGTTCAACGGCTCGTGGAACGGCAGCAACCCGGTGCCCACCTCGTTCTCCCTGAACGGCGTGGCCTGCACCGGCAGCCCGGGCTCGCCCAGCGCCACTCCCAGCTCCACCCCGTCGCAGTCGCCCAGCTCGACGCCGTCGCAATCCCCGTCCCAGTCCCCGTCCGCGTCGCCGTCTCCGTCCGTGACGCCGACCGGTACGTGCAACCTGCCGACGTCGTACCGCTGGACGTCGACGGGCGCGCTGGCGCAGCCGAAGTCCGGGTGGGTCTCGCTCAAGGACTTCACCAACGTCGTCATCAACGGCAAGCACCTGGTCTACGCCACCACGCACGACAACGGGTCGAGCTGGGGCTCGATGGGCTTCAGCACGTTCACCAACTGGTCGGACATGGCCTCGGCCACCCAGACCAAGATGAACTCGGGCACCGTGGCGCCCACGCTGTTCTACTTCGCGCCGAAGAACATCTGGGTGCTGGCCTACCAGTGGGGCGGGACCGCCTTCACCTACCGGACCTCCAGCGACCCCACCAACCCCAACGGCTGGTCCTCGCCGCAGACCCTGTCCACCGCGAGCATCTCCGGCTCCGGCACCGGCCCGATCGACCAGACGCTGATCGGTGACGGCCAGAACATGTACCTGTTCTTCGCCGGCGACAACGGCAAGATCTACCGGCAGAGCATGCCGATCGGGAACTTCCCGGGCAGCTTCGGTTCCAACTACACCCAGATCATGAGCGACTCGACCAACAACCTGTTCGAGGCGGTCGAGGTCTACAAGCTCCAGAACCAGAACAAGTACCTCATGCTCGTCGAGGCGATCGGCTCGCGGGGCCGCTACTTCCGCTCGTTCACGGCCGACAGCCTGAGCGGCTCGTGGACGCCGAACGCCGCGACCGAGAGCAACCCGTTCGCGGGCAAGGCCAACAGCGGCGCCACGTGGACCAACGACATCAGCCAC
>NZ_VYTZ01000040.1:0-2176 GCF_008728085.1 Microbispora cellulosiformans
GCACCAGGTCATAGGAGCGCAGGACCGGCGCGCCGGGCGAGTAGTGCATCGTGGAGGCGGAGTAGTAGTAGGTGTCGCCGACCCGGATGATGTCGATGTCGGCGAGGTCGTCCCACAGCACCGGGTTTGTGAACGTCCCCGAGGGCGCGCTCGGGGACGCCGACGGTGACACGGACGGAGACATGGACGGGGACGCCGACGGGGAGCTGGTGCCGCCGTCGACGCGGACGAGCTGCCACTGCTGGTTGGCGCCGCCCCAGTCGGAGTACTGCACGATCTTGCCGCCGTCGGCGGTGGAGGCGTTCTGCACCTCCACGGCCTTGCCGCTGTTGCGGTTGATCAGCCGTACGTAGCCGTCCGCGGAGTCCGCCAGCCGGAACTGCTGGTTGACGCCGTTGCCGTCGCTCCACTGCACGACGGCGGCGCCGTCGGCGGTGGAGAGGTTCGCGACGTCCATCACCTTGCCGGAGTGCCGCGACTGCACGCGGTAGTAGCCACCGCCCGAGTCGACGAACCGCCACTGCTGGTTGTTGCCGTTGTTCCGGGCCCACTGCACGAGCGACCCGCCGTCGGCGGTGGAGAGGTTGTACACGTCCAGGGCCTTGCCGCTGTTGCGGTTGACCAGTACGTACCAGGCGTTGGTGTCGACGGTCGCGGCCGTGGCCGGCGTCATGGCCACGAGCGCGCCGGCGAGCAGGGTCGCGAGCGCCGCGAGCAGGCACGTCAGGAGGGCCGCGGGCGATCGTCTCCGGCGCCCGGTCACACGGGGCGGCGCTGGATGCATTGTCTTCTCCTCTGGGGGTGGAGGCGGTGGGGACGGGTCCGCCGTCCCTCACTGGCGGAGGGACGGCGGACCCGTCCCCGTGACCCCCGGCTGTGGAAGGCGTGGGCCGGGGGCCGGATTCGGCGGATCGGGTGGGAGCGTTCACTGCCGGGGAGCGCCGGACGACCGGATGCGGCCGCCAAGGGCGAGTTATCGCTAACATCGCGGGCCGCGGAAACGGCGCCGTACGGGCCGGCGACGGTTCAGCTCCGGACGACGCCCCGCGGCCGCGCGGGGCGCGAGCCGCGACCACCGGTCACGGGGACAGCGGAGGTCCACGCCGCCCGTGGCCGGGCCGGGCCGGAGAACCGGCGGACCGGCCCGCGTGGTCCCGCGAGCGCTGGTCCTGTGAACGCTGATCCTGTGAGCGTTAACATTTCGGCGATGTGAACTCCCTTCTCACATCTGGCCCATGTCGGTGGTGGTGCGGCGGAGCCAATACGACGACGCGGGGTGTGTCAACACGTGGGCCGTTCCCGGGTGGTCGCCCGTGGCCGGGAGGAGCGCCCGAACTGGGACGACCGTGAAGCGGCCGGTCCGCTCGCCGGCCCGGCCCCGGTGAAACTTTCACAGCCGTTGTCACGGCACGCCGGGGCCCGGGCCGCCGCGGATATCCGCCGGACAGGAGCCTCTCCGGGTGAACGTCCGGCTCCCGCAGGGATAGGGCCCTGACGGCCCGCCGCCGAGAGATCGACACAACGCCTTGACACGTTACGCCGACGTTTCCAGACTGATCCCCGGCGGCCTCCTTCTGCCCGGTCGGTGGTGAACGGCAGAGGCCGCATGCCGGTGCCGCGGTCCGTGACGGGCCGTGTGCGACGTCGCGGGCGTCTTCCCGCGTTCATCCGCGTTCGTCTCAGCACTCGTTCTTTCCGCACCACCGTTCCTTCGGCACCACCGTTCTTTCGGCACCACCGTTCTTTCACACCACGTTCGACAAGCACCCTTGTTCATCTAGCACTGGAGGCTCAGGCATGGACGACACCGCCATACCTGTGAGACGAGCCCGGCGACGACTCGGCGGTTCCCGCCGGGTGCTGGCCGCCGGGGCTCTCGGCATACTCGGGGTGGTGACGGCCCTGGCGGCGTCCACCCCCGTCGGCGCCGCGGAGAGCACCCTCGGGGCGGCCGCCGCGCAGAGCGGCCGTTACTTCGGCACCGCGATCGCGGCCGGCCACCTGAACGACTCGACCTACGTGGCGACCTGGGACCGGGAGTTCAACGGGGTCACCGCCGAGAACGAGATGAAGTGGGGGCCGATCGAGCCGTCCCGCAACTCGTTCAACTGGGGCTCGGCCGACCAGATCGTCAACCACGCGGTCAGCAAGGGCATGAAGGTCCGCGGGCACACGC
>NZ_VYTZ01000041.1:0-2164 GCF_008728085.1 Microbispora cellulosiformans
CGTCCCACCGATGATCACCGCAGCGATCGCGTCCAGCTCATACAGATCACCATGCGTCGAGGACCCCGTCGTGGTCCGCGCCATGATCAGCACCGCCGCGATCCCGCAGCACAACCCCGACAGCGCATACAACATCAACGTGTGCTTCTTCACGTTGATCCCGGCCAGCCGCGCCGCCTCCGGGTTCCCCCCGACCGCGTACGTCCGCCGCCCGAACGTCGTCCGGTTCAGCACCAGCCACCCGACCAGCACCACCAGCGCGAACACATACACCAGCAGCGGCAGCCCCAGCACCCGCGTCGTCGACAGATCCACGATCATCGAATTGTCCGGCTGCACCAGCTGCGTCCGCTGATTCGACATCCGCTGCGCCAGACCCCGCGCCGCCACCAGCATCGCCAGCGTCGCGATGAACGCCACCATCCGCCCATAGGCGATCAGGAACCCGCTCAGCAGACCCGCCCCGGTCCCCACCAGAACCGCGCACACGATCATCACGACCGGCCCGTACGCCTGCGTCGCCAACGTCGTCGCCCACACCGACGCCAGCGCCATCACCGCACCGACCGACAGGTCGATCCCCCCACCGATGATCACAAAGGTCATCCCGACCGTGATCACCCCGATGGTCGAGGCCAGCGCCAGAATACTCACCAGGTTCGACGACGTGGCGAAGTTCTCCGGACGGGTCACCACCCCCACGATCGCCAGCAGCACCAACGCCGCGACCAGCCCGACATGCCGGGCCTCACCCACCCGGCCCAGCCCCAGCCGGCCCAACGGCCCGCCCGCACCCGCCGGCTTGGCCGGCGCGTTCGCCGGCGCCGCCTGATCGACCTCAGTCATGGAACGCTCCTTCAGGAGAATCTGCTACCTCGGACCCAGCCGTCTCCCCAGCGGAGACCATCACCAGATCCAGCACCCGATGCTCATCCAGCTCCTGCGCCGGCGCCTCGTGCACGATCCGGCCCTCCCGGACCACCAGCACCCGATCCGCCAACCCCAGAACCTCGGGCACCTCGCTGGACACCAGCAGCACACCGATCCCGTCATCGGCCAGCTTGCGCACCAGCGCATACAACTCCGCCCGCGCCCCGACATCCACCCCGCGCGTCGGCTCATCCAGCAACAACAACTTGCGGTCCTCCGCAAGCCACCGCCCCAGCACCGCCTTCTGCTGGTTACCACCCGACAACGTCCGGATCGGCCGCCTGGGGTCCGGCGGACGGATGTCCAACGCCTCCGACAACCGCTTGGCCTCGGCGAACTCGCTCTTACGATCCAGCCACCCCAGCCACCGCGGCCGCGTATACCGGCTCAACGACGCCAAAGTGATGTTCTGCGCCACCGGATGATCCAGCAGCAACGCCTGCGCCTTACGCTCCTCCGGCGCAAGCCCCATCCCCATCCGCACCGCACGCGTCGTACTGCCCGGACGCACCACCTGACCATCAAGCACCACCCGGCCGCTGGCCCGCCGCGCCCCGTAGATCGCCTCAACGATCTCACTACGGCCCGACCCCACCAGACCCGCCAGCCCGACGATCTCCCCCGCCCGGATACTGAACGACACATCCGAAAACCGCCCCGGAAGTGTCAGGTGCTCCACCCGCAACACCTCATCGCCGCCCTCATGCGCCCCCACCGCCGGGCGCGGCGGGAACACATACTCCACATTCCGGCCCGTCATCAACGCCACGATCTGCTGCGTCGGCGTGTCCTTGGCCGGCAACCCCACCGCGACCGTCGCCCCGTCCTTCAACACCGTGACCCGATCCCCGATCTGCCGGATCTCCTCCAGCCGATGCGAGATATAGATCACCGCCACACCCTGCCCGGTCAGATCCCGGATCACCCGAAACAGGTTGTCCACCTCGTCATGCGCCAACGCCGCCGACGGCTCATCCATAATGATCAACCGCGCCGAATGCGACAACGCCCGCGCCATACTCACGATCTGCTTGTGCGCCGGCGACAACCGGCCCACCTCCATACGCGGCCGGATCTCCCCATGACCCAACCGCCCCAACAACTCCGCCGCCGCCCGCTCGGCCTCACCCCGACGCGAAAACCCCAACCGCGCCCGCTCATGACCCAGATAAATGTTCTCGGCCACACTCAACCCGTCCACCAGGTCAAGCTCCTGATAGATCGTGGCGATGCC
>NZ_VYTZ01000042.1:0-2007 GCF_008728085.1 Microbispora cellulosiformans
GCGACCAGTGGTCAGCCGGCCCCGGAGCGTGTCGAGTACGCCAGGGAGAACGCCGGCGCGGAGGTCAGGGCGCAGCTTGTGGAGGTGTTCGGGCAGCGGAAGCTGTTGAAGTGGACGCCGTCGGGCACCGCGCACTTCTTCGTGATGTGGGCGTTCTTCATCCTGGCCTCGGTCTATCTGGAGGCCTACGGGGCGCTGGTGCAGGGTGCGGTGACCGGCAGGCCGGACTTCCACATCCCGTTGATCGGGACGTGGCCGGTGCTGGGTTTCCTGCAGGACGTCATCGCGGTCGCCGCGCTGGCCGGGCTGATCGCCTTCGCGGTCATCCGCGTGAAGAACTCGCCGAAGAAGCTGGGCCGCGGCTCCCGGTTCTCCGGATCGCATCTGGGCGGCGCCTGGCTCATCCTCTTCATGATCTTCAATGTGATCTGGACGATGTTCCTGTTCCGGGGGGCGGCGGTCAACACCGGCAACTTCCCCTACTCCTCGGGGGCCTTCGCCTCCCAGGCGGTCGCGACGGTCCTGCCCGCCGGTGAGGGGCTGGAGGCCACGGGCCTGCTGGCGCACATCGGCGTCATGCTGGTGTTCCTCGTCATCGTGGTGAACTCCAAGCACCTGCACATCTTCACCGCGCCGTTGAACGTGCTGTTCTCCCGCCGCCCGGACGGCCTGGGGGCGGCCCAGCCGATGCGCAGCGACGGCAAGGTGCTGGACTTCGAGGAGGCCGACCCCGAGACGGACGTGTTCGGCCGCGGCACGATCGCCGACACGTCGTGGAAGGGGTTCCTGGACTTCTACACCTGCACCGAGTGCGGGCGGTGTCAGTCGCAGTGCCCGGCGTGGAACACCGGCAAGCCGCTGTCGCCCAAGATGCTCGTCCTGGACCAGCGTGACCACGCTTTCGCGGTCGCGCCGTACCTGCTGGCGGGGGACAAGGAGAAGGAGAGCTTCTCCGAGGATGTGCTGGCTCTGCTGGACAAGCCGCTGGTGGGTGAGGACGGGGTCATCCACCCGGACGTGTTGTGGTCCTGCACGAACTGCGGCGCCTGCGTGGAGCAGTGCCCGGTGGACATCGAGCACATCGACCACATCCTGGACATGCGCCGCTACCAGGTGATGATCGAGTCGTCGTTCCCGTCCGAGGCGGGGGTGATGCTGAAGAACCTGGAGAACAAGGGCAACCCGTGGGGCATGCCGGAGATGAAGCGCGCCGACTGGATCGAAGAGTTGGACTTCGAGGTCACTCTCGTGGACGAGAGGATGCCCGAGGACACCGAGTACCTGTTC
This sequence comes from Microbispora cellulosiformans, assembly GCF_008728085.1. NCBI lineage: Bacteria > Bacillati > Actinomycetota > Actinomycetes > Streptosporangiales > Streptosporangiaceae > Microbispora > Microbispora cellulosiformans. The sequence goes on from NZ_VYTZ01000042.1 coordinate 1,288, forward strand.
TGGGTGGGCTGCGCCGGGGCGCTGGAGGACCGGGCGAAGAAGACGACCAAGGCGGTGGCGGAGTTGCTGCACATCGCGGGGGTGAAGTTCGGTGTCCTCGGCCCGGCCGAGGCGTGCTCGGGCGATCCCGCCCGGCGTCTGGGCATGGAGTTCCTGTTCAGCATGCTGGCCCAGCAGAACGTGGAGACCCTGAACGAGGCCGGCGTCACCAAGATCGTCGCGACCTGCCCGCACTGCTTCAACACCCTGGCCAACGAATACCCCCAGCTCGGCGGCACGTATGAGGTGGTGCATCACACGCAGTTGCTGGCGCGTCTGGTCGAGGAGGGCAGGCTCACCCCGGTCACGCCGATCGAGGAGAAGATCACCTACCACGACCCGTGTTTCCTCGGCCGGCACAACAAGGTCTACGCCCAGCCGCGGGACATCATGGCCAAGGTGCCCGGCGTCACGACCCAGGAGATGCACCGCTGCAAGGAACGTGGTTTCTGCTGCGGCGCCGGCGGCGCCCGCATGTGGATGGAAGAACGCATCGGCAAGCGCATCAACACCGAACGGGTCGACGAGGCGCTGACCACCGACCCCGACACCGTCTCCACCGCATGCCCGTTCTGCCTCGTCATGCTCGGCGACGCGATCAACGAGAAGAAGAACGCCGGCCAGGCCAAGGACTCCATCGAGGTCGTCGACGTCGCCCAACTCCTCATCAAATCCGTCAAG
>NZ_VYTZ01000044.1:0-1598 GCF_008728085.1 Microbispora cellulosiformans
AACGGCTCCCTGTGGAACAGCCAGTGCTCCGGCGGCCAGATCATCAAGACCGCCCAGCAGTGGGGCGACCAGGCCCGCGCCATGTACCCCGGCTACACCGGCCGCTACCCCCGCATGCAGCTGTGGCACGGCACCACCGACACCACCCTGCACTACAACAACTTCGGTGAAGAGATCAAGCAGTGGACCAACCTCAACGGGCTGAGCCAGACCCCCGCCTTCACCGACCACCCGCAGTCCAGCTGGACCCGCACCCGCTACGGCAACACCGGCACCCACGCCACCGTCGAGGGCATCAGCATCTCCGGCGTCGGCCACCAGCTCCCCATGAGCGGCCAGCTCGCCTACGCCATCTCCTTCCTCGGCCTCGACGCGCCGGGCACCTCCATGTCGCCGTCCCCTTCTCCGTCCACGTCCCCCACGCGGTCGCCCTCGCCCTCGCCCTCACCGTCGCCCTCGGTCTCGCCGTCGGCGTCGCCGAGTAGCTCCCCGTCGTCCTCACCGACCGGCGGGACGGGCGCCTGCCGCGTCAGCGCCACCGTCAACGCGTGGAACAGCGGCCTGACCGAGGACATCACCATCACCAACACCGGTTCCTCCGCCGTCAACGGCTGGTCGCTCGCGTTCACCCTCCCCAGCGGGCAGACCATCACCGGCGGCTGGAACGCCACCTACTCGCCGAGCAGCGGCCAGGTCACGGCGACCAACGTCAGCTACAACGGCTCGATCCCGGCCGGCGGCTCCGTCCAGATCGGCTTCCAGGCCAACCACACCGGGAACGCCGGCAAGCCCACCTCGTTCACGCTGAACGGCGCCACCTGCACCGTGTCCTGACAAGCACCGTGTCCTGACGGCACGACCCGATCCCTAACCTGGAGGACAGCAGTGCCCCCCATTCGACACCGGCGCTGGCTCGCGGCCGCGATGGCCGCCGCGCTCGGCGCTCTCGGAGTCGCGACCGCAGGCACGGCCCAGGCCGCCGCCGGTTGCCAGGTCACCTACACGGTGACCAACCAGTGGCCGGGCGGCTTCGGCACCGACGTCAAGGTGACCAACCTGGGCGACCCGATCAACGGCTGGAAGCTGACCTGGTCGTTCACGGCCGGGCAGACCATCACCCAGCTGTGGAGCGGCACCTACACCCAGTCGGGTGCGCAGGTCACGGTGAGCGACGCGGGCTACAACGCGTCCATTCCGACCGGCGGCAGCACGAACTTCGGCTTCAACGGCTCCCTCAGCGGGTCGACCAACCCGGTGCCGACGAACTTCGCCGTCAACGGCACCGCCTGCACCGGCACCGTGACCAGCAGCCCCAGCGCCAGCCCGTCACAGAGCCCCTCGCAGAGCCCGTCCCAGAGCCCCTCGCCCAGTCCTTCCCCGAGCCCGTCGCCGAGCGCCTCGCCCAGCCCGTCGCCGAGCCCGTCACCCAGCCCCTCGGCGACGCCGAGCGGGCCGTGGCCGCCCTCGTCGACGTACTCCAACCCGGTGCTGTGGGACGACCTCGCCGACATCGACATCATCCGGGTCGGCGACACCTACTACTACTCCGCCTCCACGATGCACTACTCGCCCGGCGCGCCGGTCCTGCGCTCCTATGA
>NZ_VYTZ01000045.1:0-1570 GCF_008728085.1 Microbispora cellulosiformans
CGGTGCCGCTGCCGTCGCTGGTGTCGCCGCTTTCGATGGTGTTTTCGGTGGTGGGGACGATGTAGGCGATCAGGCGCTTGTCGCCCGGGCGGTCCTCGCGGGCGACCACCACCGCTTGCGCCACCGACTCATGGCTCGCCAGGACGGCTTCGATCTCGCCGGGTTCGATGCGGAACCCGCGGATCTTCACCTGCTCATCGGCCCGGCCCGCGAAGACCAGCTGCCCGTCACCCCGCCAACGGGCCAGATCCCCCGTGCGGTACATCCGCTCCCCAGGGGTGAACGGGCAGGCCACGAACCGCTCGGCGGTCAGGTCCGGACGGCCCAGATACCCCCGCGCCAACCCCGAACCCGCGATGTACACCTCCCCCGCCACCCCGGCCGGGACCGGCTGAAGGAACTCATCCAGCACGAACACCCGCGTGTTGTCCCGCGGCCGCCCGATCGGCAACACCCCCGGAGCCGCCTCCCCCCGGCCCACCGTGAACGTCGTGGCGCACAACGTCGCCTCCGTCGGCCCGTACAAATGCCGGATCACCACATGCTCATTGGCGCCGCGCACCGCCGCCACCGCCCCGGCCGGGACCACATCCCCACCGGTCAGCACCTCATCCAGCCCCGCCAGCGCCCCCGGATCCTCCTCCGCCAGCACCCCGAACGCCCCCGCCGTCAGATGCACCGCACCCACCCCGGCCACCTCGCCCGACCCATCCGGCCCCGACCGCCCAGTCAGGCCGGCCAGGACCGAAGCGGTCACCACCCCCGGCGCGACCACCACCCGGCCACCGGCCGCCAACGGCACCCAGATCTCCAGCACCGACGCATCGAACGCATGCGGCGCATGCCACACGATCCCCCGCCGCACCGCCCCACCCCAACACGAATCGGCGACCAGCCCCGCCACCGACCCATGGGTGACCTCCACCCCCTTCGGCACACCCGTCGACCCCGAGGTGTACATCACATACACCACATCACCCGACAAGACCTCGACCCCCGGAACCCCGTCCGGCCCCTCCAACAGCACCTGAGCCGCCACCTCAACGACCGAGCCCATGAAGTGGCCGGTCCCGCCTCCGTACTCGGCGGGCTGGTCGGCGGTTCGCCAGGTCGCGCTGTCGTGACCGGATTCGCCGTAGTCGGTGGTGATGTCGCGGGTGGTGGTGTCGTGGTCGGTCACCACAAGCGTGGTGTGGCGGAGCACCGCCCGCTGCCGGGCGACAGGCCAGGACACATCCACCGGCACATACGCCGCCCCCGCCTTCACGATGCCCAAAAGCACCGCGATCACCGCAGCCGACCGCTCCATCACCACCCCGACCCGAACACCCCGGCCCACCCCCCGAGCCAGCAACCCACACGCCACCCGATCCGAAACCCGAGCCAACTCCGCGTAGGTCCACACCACCCCACCGTTAGGCAGCGCATCCGACACCGCCTCCGACACGGCCACCGCGTCCGGAGTCCGCCCTGCCTGCGCCCCGAACAGCTCCACCAGCGAACCCGCACCCACCACACGCGCCGTGTCGTTCCACTCCTCCACCACCACCCGCCGCTCGGCCTCGCCCAG
>NZ_VYTZ01000046.1:0-1568 GCF_008728085.1 Microbispora cellulosiformans
CGCCGGCGGCTACGACAAGATGGCCGCCGCCTGGTACGCCGCCCTCCAGTCGGTGCCGGGCAGCCTGGGCCAGGGATCCAGCCCGAGCCCCAGTGTCAGCCCCAGCTCCAGCCCGAGCGCGAGCCCCAGTGCGAGCCCCAGTGCGAGCCCCAGTGCCAGCCCGTCGACGAGCCCCTCGACGAGCCCGACGCCGGGCACCAGGTCGTGCTTGGCCAAGTACACGCTGACCGGGCAGTGGCAGGGCGGTTTCCAGGCCGACGTCACCGTCACCGCGGGCGGATCGCCCATCTCCTCCTGGACCGTCGCCTGGCGGTTCAGCGACGGCCAGACGGTCACCCAGTCGTGGAACGCCACGATCACTTCGAGCGGATCGCAGGTCACCGCCCAGAACGTGAGCTACAACGGTTCGCTCGGCGCCGGCGCGAGCACGCAGTTCGGCTTCCTCGGCAGCTCGAACGGCGCCAACAGCGTGCCCTCCGTGACCTGCACGGCGACCTGAGCCTGTCTGCGGCTGACCTGACGCTCCGCGTACGAAAGGACCTCCTGTGAAACGAAGGCTCAGATCCCTGCTGGCCGCCGTGTCGTTGCCCCTGGTGCTGGTCGGCATGCTGCTGGCCGCCCGGCCCGCCGCGGCCGCCTCACTCACCCGGATCACCGGGTTCGGCACCAACCCGACCAACCTGAACATGTACCTCTACGTGCCCGACCGGGTCGCCGCCCGCCCCGCCCTGCTGGTCCTGGTCCACTACTGCAGCGGCTCGGCCAGCGGCATCTTCAACGGCAACGGCCACGACTACGTCACCGCCGCCGACCGCTACGGCTACATCATCGTGGTCCCCGAAGCCACCCGCAGCGGATCCTGCTTCGACGTGTCCACCCCCGCCGCGCTCCGCCGCGACGGCGGCAGCGACTCCACCGGCATCATGGCCATGGTCAACTACACCCGCCAGCGCTACAACGTCGACCCCGGCCGCATCGTCGTCAGCGGCTTCTCCTCCGGCGCCATGATGACCAACGTCCTGGCCGCCGAATACCCCGACGTGTTCTCCGCCGCCTCCGCCTTCTCCGGCGTCCCCGCCGGCTGCTTCGCCACCACCAACGGCTCCCTGTGGAACAGCCAGTGCTCCGGCGGCCAGATCATCAAGACCGCCCAGCAGTGGGGCGACCAGGCCCGCGCCATGTACCCCGGCTACACCGGCCGCTACCCCCGCATGCAGCTGTGGCACGGCACCACCGACACCACCCTGCACTACAACAACTTCGGTGAAGAGATCAAGCAGTGGACCAACCTCAACGGGCTGAGCCAGACCCCCGCCTTCACCGACCACCCGCAGTCCAGCTGGACCCGCACCCGCTACGGCAACACCGGCACCCAGGCCACCGTCGAGGGCATCAGCATCTCCGGCGTCGGCCACCAGCTCCCCATGAGCGGCCAGCTCGCCTACGCCATCTCCTTCCTCGGCCTCGACGCGCCGAGCACCTCCCCGTCGGCCACTCCGACCGTCACCCCGACTGTGACGCCCACCGTGACGCCGTCGTCGACTCCGACCTCCGGTGGAGGCAGTGGA
>NZ_VYTZ01000047.1:0-1495 GCF_008728085.1 Microbispora cellulosiformans
GCGTGTGCCCGCGGACCTTCATGCCCTTGCTGACCGCGTGGTTGACGATCTGGTCGGCCGAGCCCCAGTTGAACGAGTTGCGGGACGGCTCGATCGGCCCCCACTTCATCTCGTTCTCGGCGGTGACGGAGTTGAACTCCCGGTCCCACGTGGCCACGTAGGTCGAGTCGTTCAGGTGACCGGCCGCGATCGCGGTGCCGAAGTAACGGCCGCTCTGCGCGGCGGCCGCCCCGAGGGTGCTCGCTGCGGCGTTGGCGGGGAGGGTCGTCGCCAGGGCCGTCACCACCCCGAGCACGCCGAGAGCCCCGGCGGCCAGCGCCCGGCGCGGGCCGCTGAGCGGCCGCCTGGCGCCACCGGCGGATAAGGGGAAATCGCTCATGCCTGAGCCTCCACTGCTGCGTCACTGAAGGGGAACGCGAGGACGCGCCCCCGCGGAAAGACGCCACGCCCCTCGACGGGACGCACGACGTGTCAACGACGACCGGCGTCACGAAACCGCGGCCTCCGCCGTCCACCACCAGGTCCGGCAGAAAGAGGCCGCTTCGAAAAGTCAGTCTGGAAATCCCCACGAAACGTGTCAAGACTGCGCCGGAGAGGCGCGAGCGGTCTCCCCGCTACAGCCACCCGTGCCGGGTGGACGGCACGCACCGCCACCGCGCTTTCCGGCCGCCTCGTCACCCGTCACGGGACGGTGTCGGCTGGATGAATGTTTCAGCACCCCGCCCACCTCGGCTTGTGCGCGGCGCGTCCATCGGAGCAGTTGAGGCCCACCCGGCGGTACGGCGTCCAGACAGGTGAATCCGGCGCGCTTGACGGGACCTCAGCCCGTCGTATTTGCTCCGCCGCACCACCACCGAACATCAACGCCTACCGAGAAGGGCGGGCCCGGCAGAGCACGTGTGAACGTTAACAAGCCGTGACTCGCCTTCGAGCACGGAGGCGGGGCGATCCCCCGCCGCCGAGGGCGGCCAAGGTCCGGTCGGCGCGCCGTCGCGCCGCCCGTCCCGTACGCGTGCCCGGCTCCCGCAAGCCCCAGTCACCACCCGCGGCCACGACCCCCAGTGTGAGCGCTAACAGAAGATTTCTCCTCCTAGATCACATTCTTCGGGAGTACTGATGAAGATCCCTCGCGTCCGGTTCGTCGCGATCCTCCTGGCTCTCGCCCTCCCGGTCCTGGGTACGGCGCTGGGGGCGGGCGCCGCGAGCGCGGAGTCCAACGGCGGGGTGCGGGTGATGCCGCTGGGTGACTCGATCACCGAGGGCACCCAGGTGCCCGGCGGATACCGCATCGGACTGTGGCAGCGCCTGGCCGCCGGCCGCTACACCGTCGACTTCGTCGGCTCGCAGTACAACGGGCCGGGCAACCTTGGCGACCACGACCACGAGGGCCACCCCGGCTGGCGGATCGACCAGATCGACGCCAACATCACCGGCTGGCTGCGCTCCTACACCCCGCGCACCGTGCTGCTGCACATCGGCACCAACGACGTGCTGC
>NZ_VYTZ01000048.1:0-1481 GCF_008728085.1 Microbispora cellulosiformans
TCACCTCCTTCGGCCCCGCCTTCACGATGGGCAACGCCTGGCAGTTCTTCATGGGCTACCGCTTCGGCATCTTCAACTACGCCACCCAGTCCCTGGGCGGCTCGGTCACCGTCAACCGGTTCGACCTGACGCAACCCTGACGCCCCCACCCAGCCGATCGAACTGATCGAGCTGATCGAGTGACACCGGCCGGCCCCGGCGCTCCCCGACAGGAGCGCCGGGGCCGGTTCCGTCTCACCATCGTCAAGGGGCGGGTGTCACAGGGCGCTGCGGAGCCACTCCTCCACTCCGGCCACGTGGACCGTGGCCCACGCCCTCGCGACCTCCGGCTGCCGGGCGGCGATCGCGTCGCAGATGGCGGCGTGCTGCTCCCGCGTCTTCTCGTTGGCGCCCTCCTGGGTGAGGCCGCGCCAGATACGCGCCCGGGTCGTCGGCCCGGACAGGCTCTCGATGAGCGAGCACAGCACCGCGTTGCCCGACCCCGCCGCGATGTGCTGGTGGAAGCGCAGGTCGTTGGCGACAAGCTCCTCCACGCTCGGCTCGTCCGGCACCCCGCTCAGGATCTCGCGGAGTGCCTCGACGTCCTCGTCCGACATGTGCAGCGCGGCCATGGCGGTGGCGGCCGGCTCCAGGATGCGCCGCACCTCCAGGAACTGCAGCACGGTGTCGTCGCGGTGGAAGTCCACGACGAACGACATCGCGTCGAGCAGCAGGTTGGGCTGGAGGCTCGTGACGTAGGTGCCGTCACCCTGCCGTACGTCGAGCACGTTGATCAGGGCGAGCGCGCGCACGGCCTCCCGCAGCGAGTTGCGGGACAGGCCGAGCCGTTCGGCCAGGTCGGCCTCCTTCGGCAGCCGGTCCCCGGGGCGCAGCTCACCCGAAATGATCATCTGCTTGATCCGGTCGATCGCCGCGTCCGTGACCGCCACGAAGCCACCCCCTGTACGCAGGCGGACGAGGCCGCCAGACATCGGATGTCTAGCAGTTTAGGGGAAGCCGAACCCTCTCCGGCCCTGGTCAGCGGACTTGCGAAAGGCAGTCAGCACTAGACGTAACTTCCAGAACGAAGTAGAGAAAGGCATGTCGATTCGATTAAAAGGTCTTCACAACCGGACGAAACGGGATTACGGTCGCGACGCCTGCTCTTCTGGGGACTGGTGTGACAAAGCCCCCCGGTCGGCAGCCCCGTTCACCCCTCAAAGGAGCTGTCTTGACAGTTCACAGACATCGCGCCCTGAGCCATCTGGCCGCGGCGATGTCCCTCGCAGTGACCCTCCCCGTTCCCTTGGCGTTCGCGTCGCCCGCCATGGCGTCGGTGCCCCAGACCGGCGCCGCGAGTGCCGCAGCCCCTGATTTCAAGGTGCTCGTCTTCTCGAAGACGACCGGGTTCCGGCACGACTCGATCCCCGAGGGGATCGCGGCGGTGCAGAAGCTCGGTCAGGACAACAACTTCGCGGTCGACACGACCGAGGACAGCGCGG
>NZ_VYTZ01000049.1:0-1475 GCF_008728085.1 Microbispora cellulosiformans
AACCCGGTGCTGTGGGACGACCTCGCCGACATCGACATCATCCGGGTCGGCGACACCTACTACTACTCCGCCTCCACGATGCACTACTCGCCCGGCGCGCCGGTCCTGCGCTCCTATGACCTGGTGCACTGGGAGTACGCCGGCCACTCGGTGCCCAAGCTCGACTTCGGCAACAAGTACGACCTCAACGGCGGCCGCGGCTACGTCAACGGCATCTGGGCGTCGTTCCTGAACTACCGGCCCAGCAACAAGACCTTCTACTGGGGCGGCTGCATCGACTTCAGCAAGACCTACATCTACACCGCCACCTCCGTCGAAGGCCCGTGGAACCGGCACACCACGATCAACAAGTGCTACTACGACGCCGGCCTGCTCGTCGACGACAACGACACGATGTACGTCGCCTACGGCAACACGCAGATCAGCGTCGCCCAGCTGTCGGCCGACGGCAAGAGCGAGGTCCGCAGCCAGCAGGTGTTCTCCACCCCCTCCAGCGTCGGCACGCTGGAAGGCTCGCGGATGTACAAGCGCAACGGGAACTACTACATCTTCGTCACCAAGCCCGCCAACGGGCAGTACATCCTGAAGTCCACCAACGGCCCCTTCGGCCCGTACGAGATGCGCCAGGTCCTGCTGAACATGTCCGGCCCGGTCTCCGGCGGCGGCGTGCCGCACCAGGGCGGACTCGTGCAGACCCAGAACGGCGCGTGGTACTACATGGCCTTCCAGGACGCCTACCCCGGCGGCCGGATCCCCGTCCTGGCCCCCGTCACCTGGACCTCTGACGGCTGGCCCACCATCACGACCGTCAACGGCGGCTGGGGCGCCTCCTACCCCTACCCGAACGTGCCGCGTCCGCCGCGTCAGGTGAAGTCCCCCGGTGGGACCGACACCTTCACCGGCTCGCAGCTCGGGCCGGAGTGGGAGTGGAACCACAACCCCGACACCACCAAGTTCAGCGTCGGCAGCGGGCTGAAGCTGCAGACCGCCACCGTGACCAACGACCTGTACTCGGCCCGCAACACCCTCACCCACCGCATCCTCGGGCCGTCCTCCACGGCGACGATCCAGCTGGACTACTCCCAGATGCGCGACGGCGACCGGGCGGGGCTGGCGATGCTGCGCGACTCCTCGGCCTGGATCGGCGTCCGGCGCGACAACGGCCAGACCCGGCTCGTCGCGACCAACAACCTGACCATGAACAGCAGCTGGCAGACCACCTCCACCGGCAGCGAGGTGGCCTCCACCTCGGTGTCCGGCGGCCGGATCTGGCTGCGGGTCAACGCCGACATCCGGCCCGGCAGCGGCCGCCAGGCCAAGTTCTCCTACAGCACCGACGGGGTGAACTTCACCTCCTTCGGCCCCGCCTTCACGATGGGCAACGCCTGGCAGTTCTTCATGGGCTACCGCTTCGGCATCTTCAACTACGCCACCCAGTCCCTGGGCGGCTCGGTCACCGTCAACCGGTTCGACCT